>JAWXUS010000137.1:0-2828 GCA_044426235.1 Peptostreptococcaceae bacterium
ATCTATATACATAATTGGCCTAAGACCTTCTAAGTACATAATCGCTGGAAAAACAAATACATTAAAAATAACCACTCCTATAAATGTGATATATATTTTAAATGAATTTAATTTATCCTTATCTTCATCAATATATAAATTAATATAATTGCTTAAGCAACACACAAAAAACATTAAATTGGTTAAATATGCGAAATTCTTTTGAGACTCAAAAGAACCTGCATTACTTAAAGACATAAACAACAACAAACATATGAAAATTCTAACTATTATCATAAAAAAAGCTCCTCTTAAAGTTTAAGTTAATAAAGGCTATTTTATAACAACGTTATATGAATATCAATAAAAAAATATTTATAAAAAGATGTATATTATTTATTTTTTGTGGTGATAATTATAATTTATGGTTTTTTTATAAAAAAGTATTTGATTAGTTTACTTGGGTAGGTTATTATATTGTTTATATAAATTATTTAGAAAGCAAGGTGTATATTATGGAAAATTTAGGACTTAAAGCAAACAAGATAAAGCAATTTAATGATAAAGGTATTTTTACATTAAAAGATTTAATTTCATTTAAGCCAAGATGTTATTATGATTTTACAAATCCAAAAAACATTAGAGACTTAGTGGTTGATGAATATAATGCTATAATTGGAAAGGTTCTTAGTTGCGATTTAATTAAAGGCTCAACAATTAAACTTAAAATAAAAGATAAAACTGGTGATTTAATGAGTGTGGTATTTTTCAATAAAGCCTTTCTTGCAAATTCATTTAAAGTTAATAGGGAATATATTTTTTGTGGAAAGGTAACTGTCTTTTTAAATTCAAAGACTATCTCTAACCCAATACTTTACTCCGATGATACTGATAATGGAAAGATGATATTTCCAATTTACTCAAAAATAAAAGGCATGAGTGATGAATTTTTACAAAACTCAATAAAAAGTGCTATTAACTTAGTTGATAAGAAAGAATATTTACCTGAAGAACTAATAATTAAATATAAATTAATGTCATACAGTAAAGCTCTTCGCTCAATTCACTTCCCAAAAGATACTAAAGATAGTGAACTTGCAGTTTATAGAAATAATTTTGATAGACTTTATGAATTTAATAATTACTTATTAGACCAGGGAGTTAAAAAAAGAGATGGCAGGGTGACTACAATAAAGAGTTTTAAAAAAAGCAAGGAGTTAATGGATTTACTTCCTTTTAACTTAACTGATGGTCAAAGAGAGGTTTTGAGAGATATTAGCCGTAAGATGAAAGGCAATCAACCTGTAAATGGATTAGTTCAAGGAGATGTTGGTTGTGGTAAAACAATAGTTTCAATACTTTTATCTGTTGTTTGTATGGAAAATGGATACCAAGCATGTCTTGTTGCACCAACTAATATACTTGCAAAGCAACATTTTAAAGAGGCTCTTGAATTATTAACTCCCCTTGGATTTAATGTTGAGTTTTTATCAGCTGAAACAAAAAAAAGAGAAGCTAACAGGATTTTAAAAGATTTAGAGTCTGGAAATATTGACTTGATAGTTGGAACTCACTCGTTAATGACAGAAAAGGTTGTATTTAAAGATTTAGGTATTGCAATAATTGATGAAGAGCATAGGTTTGGTGTTAATCAAAGAGATTTACTAAAAGATAAAACGATACATAACATAAGTATGAGTGCAACTCCAATCCCAAGAACACTTGCAATGTCTACATATGGAAATATTGATATATTTAATATCAAAACACTTCCAAATGGAAGAAAGCCTATTAAAACTGAAATAGTTGATAAGTTTGATTATAAATTAATGCTTAAAGAACTTGAAAAGGGGAGGCAGGTTTACATTGTTTGTCCTTTAATATCAAAAAGTGATGAAGAAAACGCCTTCTCAGAACTTACAAGTGTAGAAGAAGAGTTCAAGAAAGTGTCTAAATTATTTAAAAACTACAATGTTGACTATGTAAATAGCTCTGTTAAAGAAGGTGAGCTTGAGGAAAAGCTTGTTAGCTTTAAGGAAAACAAAACTCAAATACTTATTGCAACAACAATAATTGAAGTAGGAGTTAATGTACCAAATTCTACAATAATACTAATAAAAGATGCCGAAAGATTTGGGTTTGCACAAGTACATCAATTAAGAGGAAGAGTTGGTCGTGGAGAATACCAGTCTTATTGCTATTTAGAAAGTAAGAAGGGTTCTAAATTTGCCATATTTGAAAAAACCACAGATGGATTTTTAATAGCAGATGCAGATTTAAAGCTTAGAGGCTCTGGAGATATTATGGGTATTGAACAAAGTGGAGTGACTGATATCCAAAATATAATTAAAAACAATTTAGGGTTATCAGAAAGAATTATGGTTGATTTAAGAAGAATTAGAGGAATGTAGTTGTTTAAGTCAAAGAGATTATGGTATTATATAGGAACGGAACAAGTTAATGCTTTCTAAAAAGTGAAAATAACCTTTAACTATGGGGAGAATTTCAAATAGAACTTAACTATATGTAGTCTAACTTCAAGAAGTTAGGCTATTTTTTTTAAATTTTAATATACACATATGTATATATTTAATAACATTCGACAAAATTCATCAATAAATGATATTTTTTTTAAAAAAAATATTGCACTTTAATATTTCGTATTATATAATGAATTTGCAGGAGAGGTAAATTATTACCTCAATACATAAAAATTCTTAAAACTATGATTTTTTTATAAAAAAAATAAATTATTATTTATTAATACTAAATTAATTATATTTTTCATTTATGATGTGTATACTGAATTAAGTAACTTAAATCATGGAAGATTTAAACTTAATAAAAAA
>JAWXUS010000058.1:0-5889 GCA_044426235.1 Peptostreptococcaceae bacterium
GTAATCAAAGTGATATCTCTAGTGATATAAAAGATGAAGTTAATAATTTAAAATCACAAATACAAGATTTTAAATTTAAAATACCTTTAGTGGGTGGATTTAATGCGGGGAAAAGTTCTTTAATCAATAAGTTTTTAGGTGAAAAAATACTTGCAGAAGAAATTACTCCTGAAACTGCAATCGCTGCCGAAATTAAATATGGACCAGCTATGATATTGGCTCATACTATTAATGGAGATACTAAAAAGTTACCATTAGATGAATTGAAAAATTTAGATGCAAATGAGTTTAAGTATGTAGAAGTGTTTTTAAATAACGAAAACTTAAGAAAACTAGGGGAAGAAGTAGTAATAGTTGATATGCCTGGGTTTGATTCAAGGCTAGAAGATCATAATAAAGCTATATTGCAGTATTTAGAGAATGGTATTGCTTTTGTACTTGTTATGGATTGTGAAGATGGTTGTTTAAAATCTAGTTTATTAACATTTTTATATGAGCTATCATCGTATCAGTTAAATTTTGGTGTAGTAGTTAATAAAATTGACAAGAAAATTTCTAGCGAGATAGATTTAATTGTAGATGGGGTAAGGGATACTGTAATGCCTATTTATAATGATGCATATGTAGAAACAACTTCTATATTTAATGAAGATTCTTCAGAAAAGTTTGCTAAAATAATCAATAACTTTAATAAAGAAGAAATATTTAAGAAATGTTTTGAAGAAAAAATATTAGGTATTTGTTCAAGAATAATATCTAGATTGAACATTATTGTTAAAAATAGCAATATTGATGTTAATGATATAAATAAAAAAATAAATGATATACAAAGTAAGATATTAGAATTAGATAAAAAAATTGAAAAAGAAGAAAGAATTTTAAGTAATAAATTAGAAAATCAAACAAAAGAAAATATAATAAATGATATAAAAGTATCTCTACTAAATAATTCATCAACATTAGCAAGTGCTATTATGGAAGGTGAACATGTTTTTACAAGTAGGTTAAATGAATTATTAAGACCTATACTTTTAAATGCTACTAGTAGTAATGTAGAACCTCTTTTTAGTGGATTAATTGATAATATATCAAGTGAAATGGAAAATGTATCTAATATAGCTGATAATGTTCAAAGTTCGCTTGATACAGGAATGGATAAGATTCAAAAAATAAGTAGTAGTCTAGAAAAAATAAATTTGGCAAGTGATAATTTCCAAAAATTTGATAAATTTTACAAATTAGCAACAACAGGTTTAGCAATATTTACCGGGGTAGTTGCACCATGGCTTGAATTAATAATAGTATTTTTACCAGATATAATCAATGTATTTAATAGTATTACTGGAAATAGTAAACATGATAAAATGAAATCTAAAATGGAAAATGAAATTATACCACAAATTGTTGATAAACTACGTCCAGAAGTACAAAAATCATTACAAGCTATGAAAGATCAATTTATGGAAGAATTGATAGCAGAGATTAACAACAAAAAGGTTGATTTAGAAAATAGTTTAACACAAGCTATAGAAATGAAAGATATGAAAAATGAAGAATTTAATACTAAAATGGATGAAATAAATGCTAATCTTGATAAGATGATTAAAATAGTAGATAGCATATTAGAAGGGGAGAATTATGAATACTAATATTACTAATAGATTGGATAAATATGAAAATATATATTCTTCAATACAATCAAATGAGGATATTTTAAATAAAGAAGTGGTCGAAGATATAAAACAATTTTCAACTAATATAAGATCAAAAATTGAAGATGCTATACAAACAGATAGATTATTAAGGCTTGGTATTGTTGGAGAAGTAAAGGCTGGTAAATCAACATTCTTAAATGCATTAATTTTTGATGGAAAACAAATTTTACCTCAAGCAGCTACACCTATGACTGCCGCATTAACTAAAATTGTTTATTCAGAACAATTAAAAGCAGAAGTTGAGTTTTATACTGAATCAGATTGGCAAACTATTGTAGCGTATAGCAATGAATTTGAAGAACAATATAGACGATTGAAAAATGAGTTTATTGAGATAAAAAAAGAAGAATTGAAAAATAAACTTAACTTAACTAATGTTGCTAATCATGTAAAATCTAAGTTTAATGATAAAGATAAACAAGAACCTGAAGTAAAGATAAATAAACTAGAATTACAATCATATATTAGGGGTAAGGTATCAGATCAAGCTAAAGGATGCTATGAATTAGTGAAAATGTTAGAAAATAGTGACATTGATTTTGATAGCTGTATTTCAAGAGGAACTGATATTATTGATAATATAAATAGTGTAGACGATTTAATGGGAAGACTTGAAAATTATGTTGGAGCTAAAGGGCAATATACTCCAATAGTTAAAAGTACAAAAATATATCTTAATTTTGAAAATTTAAAAGGTTTAGAAATTATAGATACACCAGGAACTAATGATCCTATAGTTTCAAGAAGTATGGCTACAAGAAAATATCTAGGTAACTGTGATGTAGTATTTCTTTTAAGTTATGCTGGACAATTTATGAAATCACAAGATGTTCAGTTTTTATCACAAGTTCTTCCAAGTGAAGGAATTCAAAATGGAATAATCATAGGAAGTAAATTTGATTCTGCATTATTAGATGATAATAATAGTGGAAATGATTTTATACAATCTTTAAGAATTACAACAAGTAAACTAAATAAACACGCTCAAGATATAATAGATACAGAAATACAAAAAGATCCAAGTAATAAGATATTGAAATCTATAAAAGATAGTTTACCTCCTATATACGTATCACCTATGTCTTATATAATATCTAAAAAAGATAATAATTCATTAAATGAAAATGAGGCTCATGTTATAAAAAGATTAAAACAAAGATTTAGCGAATTTAATTTTACTAGTGATATTTTAAGACAATTCTCTAGTATAGATAAAATACATAATGATAAATTAGAAGCAGTTCGTAAGAATAAAGAATTAATATTATCACAAAAACTAGATAACACGCTTATTGGTCAAGGTAAAAAGGTAAGAAGTTTACTATTAGAATTAGATAAAGACGTTAATATAAAATTAGATAATCTTTGCAATAGCGATAAAAAACAGTTAGATGAGAATCTAAGAGAGCTTAGAAAACAAACTACAAAGATAGAAACTAGAATAATACAAATATTTGATAATGAGTTAGTAGATATAGAGAAGCATGTAAAGACATTAAATTTAGATATAAAAAGTAAGTATCGTGAGTATGATATATTAGATGTAAACACTAAAACAGATACTAAAACAAATACTTCTCGTGGAGGTTTCTTATGGATGAAGAAAACTACTACACACAAGACTGTAACTACATATGAAGCAAAGATAAAGGAAGTTGTAGACAATGTAAGAAGTTATGCAATAGATATAGAAAAAAGTGCTTTAGATGGATTTGACAAAATAATTGACACAAATAAGATAAAAGATAAATTGAAAAATGCAGTTATAGAAGAACTGGATTTAAACGATAAAGGTATAGATGAGGAACAAATACTTCATTCTATAGAGTCAGTTTTAAGGAAGTTGAAAATACAAGATTTGAAGTTAGACATAAATAAATATGAAAAGTTAATATCTGAATCTTTCTCAGGATCTGTTGTGAAAAATGATGAAATACATAAATTAGAATCAAAGCAAAGAGATACTCTTGTTAAAATATCTGAAGATGTAGGCAAAGAATTAAATAGTATATACAGTAAAATTAATAATGAATTTAATGAGTATTCTTCGGCATTTAGTGGGGATTTAGTAGAAACATTGGAAGGAAATATTGATCAAATTAAGATTCAATTAGATAGTAAAGAAGAATATATAGAAAGATACGAAGAAGTTATAGATATATTAAAAGATATAAAGAGTAGTTTATAAGTTTTAACGGAGGGATTGAACATGGATTTATGGGATGCAGTTGACGAATGTGAAGTAGCAATTGAAATTGAAAATGTAAATAAATATTTAACAGATAAGAATGAAGCTATGGATTTAGTTAGTAGAATTTTATCATTTAATAAAGATAATGAGAAGTTGAAAAAAGGGATTTTTAAATTAGATAAGCTTATAGAAGAAGATTTACTTAATTTGATGTGTAAAGTAAATATGCAAGGAGAAACAGATGCATATTTAGATCTAAAAGATATTAAAAATAAACTTTATGAACTAAATATGATAAAGTTACTTAATAATAAAACTATAGTTGGTATAGGAGGTATGTTTAGTGCGGGTAAATCTAAATTTATAAATTCTATAATTGACTATGATATATTACCAGAAAATCAATTACCAACAACATCAATACCAACATATATAGCAAAAGGAAGTAACAAATTAAGTGCATATACATTTACAAATCTTAATGTAGAATTAGATGATGATGCTATTAATGCTATATCGCATGTTTTTTATGATGAATATAAAATAAGCTTTACTAATTTTATTAAAAGTATAGTAATAGAAAATGAAAACTATATTTATGACAATATAGTTTTACTAGATACCCCAGGATATACTAAAGCAGAATCTCATAAAAAAGAAGATAATACTGATGAAAGTGTTGCAAGAGAACACTTAAAAGTATGTGATTATTTAATTTGGTTAATGGATATAGAAAATGGTGTTGTAATTAATGATGATTTAAACTTTATAGATAATTTGAAATTAGATAAGCCAGTTTTATTTGTTTTTAATAAAGCTGATAAAAAATGTGAAGATGATATAAAAAAAATATTAGATAATACAAAAAATATACTGAAAGAGAAAAGTATAAATGTATACGGTATAGCTGCATATTCATCAATACAAAAAAAGGAGTACTATAGTTCTACTATAGCTAATTTCTTTAATGAAGTAAAAGAAAACAATAAAAATGAAAATAATCTAGACTGTTTAGCAATAAGTAAATTAGAAGTATATGAGAAATATTTTACTAGTAAAGAAAGTGAATTATTAGATAAGAAGAAATTAATATCGAATTCAATATCAGAATCTAAAGATTTACATCAAATACTAAGTTTAGGTGATATATATTCGCAAATAAGTAAAGAGTTAAGTATAAATGAAGATAGGAAACAAGAATTTTATAATATAAAGAATGAAATTATAAAAGAGTTTACAAAGATTTTAAAAAAATGAGTTTTGGGAGGAGTATCATGAGTAATAGTATCTGCGAATTAGATTTAATTTCAAGAATATTAAATAGTGAAGATGTATTTGATCAACATGAAATTTATAAACATATAAGTAAATTAGAAAAACTAATTAATATAGATTACGAAGAACTTATTGAAAAAAGTACTTATTTAGAAAAAACAAAGTCTATAGAAGAATTAAATGAATTACATAATGTAATAAATTCATTTATAATGTATCCTATGATGATTGGAAAAACTGTTATAGGCGTTATTAGTGATAATAAAAGAGTAAGAAATAATATAATGTTAAATGATTTTTGTATAAATGAATCTAAGTTTAATCTTGAAAAAAATAATTTAATACCAACTATATATTACAATGGAGAAGAAAGTTTAAATATATTAAATAAGTTTGATTTTTTTAGTGAAATAACTCCGAAAGATATAAGCATTCTTTTAAATGAAATAGTTGATAAGAGAAATATAGATATAAGAGGTAATATATCTGCAATTTTAAATTCTCAAGAAAACATATCTGAAAATATAGTAGTAATATATTTACCTAAATTATCAGATGAAAATTCTAAATTATTTAAAACATTTATAAATATGACAGATTGTATTTTATTAGATAATAAAAATGTACAAGATAATTTAGATCATCTGTGTGGTATTAGGTATGATAATAAGGTATATTTAAAAACCGTACCATCTAAAAAAATAAATG
>JAWXUS010000138.1:0-2773 GCA_044426235.1 Peptostreptococcaceae bacterium
AAAATATATATAAAGAAGTTTTTTTGTAAATATTGACAAATTTAGATATATATATTATTTTTTATAGTGACTATAATAAGAGGGGTAATGAATATGGAGAAATTATTGGGAGAGAGTTTAAATTTATTTGATAGTAACAAAGAATATTTAAAAAATATATTTCCAGAAGTTTTTTGTGAAGGAAAAATAGATTTTGATAAGTTAAGATTACTTTTGGGTGAAGATGTTGAAAAGAGTGATGAAAGATATGATTTTAGTTGGAATGGAAAATATGATTCAATAAAGATGAGTCAAACACCAAGTAATGGTACCTTAAGACCGGATAGAGAAAGTAGTAAGAATTTTGATGATACTGATAATTTATATATAGAAGGTGACAATTTAGAAGTGCTTAAACTACTTCAAAAGAGTTACTTTGGAAAAATAAAAATGATTTACATAGATCCACCATACAACACAGGAAAAGACTTTGTGTATAAGGATAATTTTAGGGATAATATTAAAAATTATAAAGAAGTTACTAATCAAAATAGTAGCACTAATGCAGAAAGTAATGGAAGGTATCATACTGATTGGTTGAATATGATGTATCCTAGATTAAAGTTGGCTAGAAACTTAATGAGTGACGATGGAGTAATATTTATATCAATAGATGATAATGAAGTAACAAATTTAAAGAAAATATGTGATGAAATATTTGGTGAAATTAATTTCATTAATAATATAGTTGTAAAGATGTCCGAGGTGTCAGGAAATAAAATGGCACATACTGAAAAGAAATTACCGAAGATAAAAGAATATGTTTTAGTATATAAAAAAAATGAAATTAAATTAAATAAGATTAAGTTAAAAAAAGAATTATGGGATGAAGAATACAATATATTCTTGGAGAACTTTAGTAGAGAAGATAAAAAAATAATTGATGATGTATCTAATTTAGAAGAAAAAACAGATGAAAGCTTACATTTAATTGATAATATATTGAGTAAGATTGAAACAAAATCAGTTAAGGCTAAACTACAAGAATTTAATATATTGAAATCAGATGAGTTAAAATGGAGATTAGAAAATTCATATAGAATTTGTAGAACAGCAACATCTACAAGTGTAAAGCGATTAATTGATGAAAAAAAGAAAATAAATAATAATAGATTTTTTTCTGTATTATCTAATAAGGATTCTATAGTATATATAGCTAAAGCGGATTATTCAGAAGATTCAAATAGTCCAAGGGTTCAAGTTTTATTTGCAGAAGACAACTTGAGCATAGGTTTGGGAGATTTATGGATGGATATAACTACTACTGGATTGGAGTTTGAAGGAAATGTAGACTATAAAAATGGTAAAAAACCATTAAAATTAATAGATAGAATAGTAGAGTTATCAACAAATAAAGGGGATTTAGTAATTGATTTTTTCTCAGGTTCATCTACAACGGCAGAGAGTGTACTTAGAAATAATTTAAAAGATAACAAGCATAGAAAGTTTATTATGGTTCAATTTCCAGAGAATTTGAATAAAATATTAGAGGAGAGTTGTGTTGAATCTAAAAAGTCTATAAAAAAATCTATTGATTTCTTAAAGTCTATAGATAGACCATTAATATTATCTGAAATAGGTAAGGAACGTATTAGACGTGCAGGGGAAAAAATTCTAGAGGAAAACAAAGACAAAGAAGGTATACAAAATTTAGATGTAGGATTTAAAGTATTTAAACTTGACGATACTAATATAAAATCGTGGGAATATGATGAATTTAATCTTGAAAAAACTCTACTAGATGCAGTTGATAATATAAAAGAAGATAGAAGTGAAGAAGATTTACTTTATGAAATAATGATTAAAATGGGGATAGAATTAACTGCTAGCATAGAAAAAGTACAAATTAATGATAAAAATATATACGTAATTGGTAATAAATCATTAATTGCATACCTTGGAAAAGATATTAATGAAGAAGTTGTTAGGGAAATTCCAAAATATAAATCAGAAGATAGTGATACTAAGGTAATATTTATAGATTCGGCATTCTTAAATGATGATGCTTTAAAGAAAAATACTATCAAAAACCTTGAACAATTTGGTATTAAAGATGTTAGGAGTATATAAATGGAACTTAAATTTAACTCTAACTTAGATTACCAACAAAATGCCGTAAACTCTGTTGTAGGCTTGTTTGAAGGTCAAAAAATTATGTCTTCTAATTTTACGATTTGCGATATTCTTGATAATACCTTGGGTGTTTATGATAATATGGGAATTGGAAATAGACTATCAAAAAATGTAGACATTTTAAAAAATACTAGAAGTGTTCAAAGACAAAACAATCTTCCTCAAAGTATTAAATTGAATGATATGAATTTTACTATTGAAATGGAAACTGGTACGGGTAAAACTTACGTTTATCTAAAGACTATTTTTGAACTAAATAAAAACTATGGATTCAAAAAATTTGTTATTGTAGTTCCAAGTGTTGCAATTAGAGAAGGTGTTTATAAAACTTTAGAAATTACTAAAAAACATTTTGGGGACGAATATAATAATGAGCCTTGTGAGTATTTTATTTACGATTCTTCTAAATTAGATAAGATTAGAAACTTTGCAACTTCATCAAATATACAAATTATGATTATAAATATTGATGCATTTAGAAAAGGTTTTGGAGAAGATGAAGAAAAAAGTAATATTATACATAGGAGAATAGACTCTTTAAATGGCCAAAGACCTATTGATATTATAAAAGAAACTAATCCAATAGTTATTATTGATGAAC
>JAWXUS010000139.1:0-2745 GCA_044426235.1 Peptostreptococcaceae bacterium
TTTGATTTTGAGGCAATGAGGCTTATTTTAAGCTCTAACGCTAAAACCATTCCTTATAGACAAATCATAAACAGGGTTAATTAAAATACCTTAAAACACTAATTAAATAGGTGTTTTTTAAGCTTTTTTTTAAAAATATTTAATTTAATTAAATTTAATGATTACTTTCGAAGAATGTCTTTCTCTATAAATAAAAGTAATCCAATTTAATATTTTGAGTTTAATTATTGAGATTAAGTATTTGTTGATGTTACCATATAAAGACATTTAAATATTTAAGAGATGTCTTAAAAGAAGATAAGGTTGCTACTATTTTTTTGTTTTTATTTAATTGAATTGTTGAATATTTGTACCATATGTGGTACAATGTAGATACAAATAATTGTTAAGGTGGTTTTTTTGAAATGGATATTTTAAATAAAGTAAATAATTTTAAAAGTTTTATAAATAAAAAAGAAGGTGAGCTTGATAATTTAAATCAATCAATAAAAGAAAAGTTAATTGAAAAAGAAAATCTTGAACTTAAACATCAAAGAGACTTGACTAAAAAAATGCTAATAGACATATCTTGTCAAAGTGCAAGAGATGAAGCAAAAGAACTTTTATCTTCAATATCAACTAACTTGGTTCAATCAGTCTTTGATGAAACAACAGAGGTTAAGTTTGACATAACAACAAAAGACTCAGTTGCAAGTGCTGAAGTCGTGGTTCTTAATGAATATGATTCTAAAATGGTTGAAATTGACCCTTCAAATGACGATGGAGGAGGACTTGCTGATGTTATATCTCTTTCTCTTTTAATGGGATTAAATCAAACTTTAGACAATAATTATGCACCATTTATACTTGATGAGCCTTCAAAATATATCAGTAAAGGTGAATTGTCTGAAAACTTTGCAATTAGCTTCAAAGATTTGGTTAATTTAACAGGAAAGCAAACTATAATTTCAACTCATGACGATTTCTTGCTTGATAGTGCAGATACAAAATATCATATAGCTAAAGATTGGGATAAGGGAATTTCAGTTGCTACAAAAACTGTTTAAACTTAAATTATAATGAATTATTATACATAGCGAATTAAGGTGAAATTATAGTTACTGAAGGTATAGGCAGGAAATTATGTGTTTTTTGAAAAGTTTTTATATTTACTAATATAGGATTCGTTATTAAAATAAACTATTATCCATATATTTTATTATAAACTATATTATTGTGATATATATAGTTTTACTGAAACAAGCCGAAAATCCCCTTGCTTTAGCTATGGGTATGAAAGGCAAATTAATATAATGGAGGTTTTATATATGAAGAAAATAAATAAATTCGCACCAGTTTTAGCTTTAACGTTAGTTCTTAGCACAGGTTTATCATTTGCAAATACTTCAAGAATAGAGTCAAGTAGCGATGTTAAAAATGAAGAAAAGATAAGTAAGCCATCTAAGGGCATTAAAAAATCTGATAGAAAAGAAGATTTAAAAGAGAGACTTAAAGAAGATTTAAAAGAAGACTTTAATAAGCAAAAAAATCATCTAAAAGAAGATAAAGTAAAAGAAGATAAAGAATTTGATATATTTAAAGAGAGAAAAGATATATCTAAAAAAAAGATACACTTAGAAAAGTTAAAGAAGATATTAAATTAAAAGAAGTTAAATATATTTATGATGAATAAAATGGAGAAATAAAAAAATATCTCAATTATAGGACTTATGGTGCTATTTGAGGCAAACAACAAGTATTAAAAAAAAGAACTCAAATTGAGTTCTTTTTAATTTAGAATAATAATTCTTCTATTTGAAGGAAAAGCTCTAAGTGATTCTCTCCCTCTATTTTAAGATGGATAGTGTCACCTTTTTTTATATTAAGTTTTAAAATTCCAATCATACTTTTGCAATTAATTTCTTTATCTTCAGTTATAAAATAAACGTTACATCCACTATTTTTTATTAACTTTATAAAATCAACTGCAACTCTTGCGTGAAGTAAGTCTTCTTTATTAAAATTTCCTTTTAAAAATACCATTACAGACACCGCCTTTAGATTTAATATATTATTATACTTCTACTCTATTAAAATTTATAAATATTACAAGAATTATATTTTGACATATTAATCACTTTTTTTAACTTTTTTTAACTAAATTGTGATAAATTATAAGTATGGATTATATAATAACACATTAAGAATAAAAGGAGTGCAATAGCACACTGAATAGTAGGTATTTATAAAGAGGTGGTTCTCTTATAAATATTTCTTAATTTTTTTAATTGTTATTATATAGTAATAACACAATAAAAAAATTTAAAAAATATGGAGAGAAAATAACATGAAAAATAAAATAAGCAATAAAGTAATAGCTACAATAGGGTGTTTAGTTGTAGCAAGTGGGGTATTAATGACTGGAAATGACTTAGTGTCATTATCATCATTAGGTACTGAAATGAAAATGAGTAATAAAGGAAGTTTTCCAGACGTTGCAACTTCTCATTGGGCATATGATTATATAACTGATTATGCACAAAGAGGAATACTTGATGGATATCAAGATGGAACTTTCAAACCAAATCAAAATATAACTCGTGCAGAGTTTATGAAGGTTATGGTTCAAACTTTTGAAATAACTAATTTTGGAGAAAGATACTTAAAAGATAATGCTAATCATTTAAATCCTTCTAATATGACAGATACTTGGGGACACTGGGCAAATGTTGATATAAGAAATGGAGCATCTCACGGAATATATGA
>JAWXUS010000019.1:0-7420 GCA_044426235.1 Peptostreptococcaceae bacterium
ATTAACCATTAAGTGTAAACAAAATAATATAGAACTTAGGATGGTTGATAAGTTTTATCCTTCAAGTAAAACTTGTAGTAGTTGTGGAAAGATTAAAAAAAATTTAAAACTATCAGATAGAAAATATATGTGTAGTTGTGGTTTTATATGTGATAGGGACTTAAATGCAAGTTATAATCTTAAAAATGCTAAAAAATATAAGGTAGTCCAACTAAAAAGGCTCTTATATATGTACGGTGGGCTAACTTCGGAATTTAAGCCTTTGGAGAACTATATCAAATCGTAGTAGCTTAGGCAAGGCGAGGTTCTATGAAGAGGGAAAAATATCAATATGGATATATATTTGACCATATTTTCAGTAGCAGGTGTTAGAGGTGGCAAAAAATGAATATGAAAAATTCGATGCAATATATGAGGCAGTAAAACTTAATAATAAAGAAAGTGCAATAAACTTAACTAAAGAAATGCTTGAAAATCAAACTGATAAAAACAGAATAAAAAATCTTGAAAAATTACTTAATAACTTAATATAGTAATAATTACATAAATTACATTAAATATTTTTGTTATAAAGTTCCCACAAGAAACATAAAATTAGGTATAATAGTACATATGTTTTTTTAGGAGGAATTATTTGAATAATAAATTTATTAATTGGTATTCTCAAGCTATCGGAAGTGTACTAGGTATGGTAGTTTGTTTATATTCTTATCTTTGTGGTAATTTATATACTTTTGGAAATATAAGTGATAATTTAGAAAATATAGGGATTAGTAGCGCTATGTCTAGTTTTTTACTTTTTCCTTTTTGTATATTATGCCTTTTACTTTCATTTATGAAAAATGGAAAAAAGTTTAGCAAAAGTGATCTTTTAGAGTCGTTTAATTCATTTGTGATAATTTTTACTACGATAATTGGTTTTGTAGGAATAAATATATTTTTCATACCGCCAAGTCTATTTTTTTTAATTTCAATATATTTAACGTATCATAAGGTTGAAGTAGAGGAAATAGAAGAATTAGAAGTTGAAATAACAAATTAACTCCCCTAAAATAGGGGAGTTAATAATGGTATAATGATTACTGTTAAAAGACCGCTAATTCCGATTGATAAACCGCTCATAGCACCTTCTATTTCACCCATTTGAATGGCTCTTGATGTGCCTATTGCGTGAGATGCCGTTCCAATCCCAATTCCTTTTGCGACTGGATTTTTAAATGCTTTACAAACTATTGGAGCAATTATTGCTCCCGTTATTCCGGTTATTATAATTGATACTACTGTTATTGATTCAATACCACCAATATTTCTAGATAGAGAAATTCCCATTGGGGTAGTTATCGATTTAGGTATTAGCGAATTTGTTATAATAGAATCTCCTTGAAGTAGAGTAGTTAAAATTGTTATACTTAAAAATGAAGTCAAAACTCCAGAGGTTATACCTATTAAAATTGATGTGAAATGTTTTTTTAGTAAATCAAATTGTTTATAAAGTGGAACTGCAAGTAAAACAGTTATTGGTCCTAAAAAGAAATTTATGCTATCGGCTCCAATTTTATAATTTTCATATGGAATATCAAATATTAGAAGTGTTGATATTATACAAATTATGGCTATTAAAATTGGATTTAATAATGGACTTTTAAATTTTTTATTTAGAAATAAACCTAAACTGAAAAATAAGACTGAAATTATTATTCCGAAAGATGGTGTTTCTAAAATATTATACATTTATTTTTCCTCCTTTATAGTTTTTTCAACGACTAGTCCAGTTACGAACATAACCGAAAAAGTACTAATTACATTAACACTAATTAGCAAAAATAGATTTTCTTTTATAAGATCTAAAGAGTTTATAAGTGAAACACCAACTGGTACAAAAAAGAATGCTAAATTATCTAGTAAAAAATCACTAATCTCTTTTATTTGTTTAAGTTTTATAATTTTAAAATTTAAACAAATAAATAAAATAATCATTCCGATTATACTTCCGGGCAAGAAGTTATTTATTAGAGAACTTATAAATTCGCCAATTCCTAAAATTACAAGTATTACTGAAAATTGTTTCAAAATATTCATAAAAACCTCCTTTTTTTTATATTATACCATATATGATATAGTGAAATCGGTAAAAAAACTAAATGGCTATATTTCAACGTTTTTTAAAAGAATAACTATTCCTAAAATTTTGTTTTTAGGAATAGTTATAAAAAAGCGCTTATTGATATTAAATATTACTTAATATTTAATTGCATTTAGTTATGTATGTGTGGTAAAATTCATTATATGATATATATGTAAAATCAGGTTTTTATAAGTATATTTTTAATTAAAATATAAATATTGTAAATTTAATATGAATTTCAAGGTAAATCCCCCACTATCTTTAAAAAAAATACAATCAATAATCGATTTAAGATTGATTATATAAATAATGATCAAACATAAATGACATTTATTACAATGGTCTTAAATTGTATTTTAAGAAGAATATTTTTTTCTTCTTTTCGCAAAACACATTTTTATTACAATATAAAAAAATATATTTGTATATGCACTATTATACTTTTAAATCATATATATACTATAATAAACCTAATATAATTTGGAGGTATTATAAATATGTCTATAAAAAAATTATTAAGTAAGCAATTTAAAACAATCTCTTTATTGTCGATTATTATGTTATCAGTTGGGTGCTCTAGCAGTGATGATACTCAAAGTGATCAAAGTAAAATAAATATAGTTTCAACTACCACTATGCTCCACGACCTTGTCAATGTTATTGGATCTGATAGTGTTGATAGTATTGGTTTAATGGAAGTTGGAATAGATCCTCACCTATACAAAGCTAGTGCTGGAGATATTACAAAGTTAGAAAATGCAGATGTAGTACTTTATAATGGTTATCACTTAGAAGGTGAAATGGGAGAAATCCTATCTAGTTTAGAATCTCAAGGTAAAGATATTTTGTGTTTAGAAAATGCATTAGATGAAAGTAAATTATTAGACGATGAAGATTATCAATACGATCCTCACGTATGGTTTGATGTTTCATTATGGGTAGATGCGGCTTGTTATGTATCAGAGTCTTTACAAGAAATTGATCCTGAAAATAAAGAAATATATGAATCTAATTTACTAAATTATTTGATAGAATTAAATGAATTAAACGAATATATTATATCAAGAGTTGAAGAGGTTAACGAGGAGCAAAGGGTATTAATTACTGCGCACGATGCATTTAATTATTTCGGTTATGCATATGATTTTGAAGTTATGGGACTTCAAGGTATTTCAACTGATTCAGAGGCTAGTACTTTAGACATTATAAATCTTTCAGACTTTATAGTTGAAAATGAAATCAAAGCTATGTTCGTTGAATCTTCTGTTTCTTCAAGAAGTATAGAGGCTCTACAAGAGGCCGTTTTATCAAAAGGTTTTGAAATTGAAATTGGTGGAGAATTATATTCTGATTCTCTAGGATCATCAAGCGATGGACATAATACTTATATAGAAACTGTAAAATCAAATATTAATACTATAGTTGATGCTCTTAAATAAGAGGAGGTAAATATGCAAAAAATCCTAGCATTAAAAATAGAAAACTTAACTGTTACTTATGATTCAAAACCAGTTTTATTAGATCTAAATCTTGAAGTGCCAAGTGAGAAATTAGTTGCTATAATAGGTCCTAATGGTGCTGGTAAAACTACACTAATAAAATCAGTTTTAAATTTAGTTCAAATAAGTAACGGAAACTATTCATTCCCTATTTTAGGGAATGAACTGAAAAATAAGATAGCTTATGTACCTCAAAGCGAAGGTATTGATTGGGATTTTCCATCTACAGTTTTAGATATAGTTATGATGGGTACTTACGGAAGTTTAGGTTGGATAAAAAGACCTTCAAAAAAAGAAAAAGATTTAGCTATTAAAGCGCTAGATAAAGTAAATATGCTTGAATATTCAAATATACAAATAAATAAATTATCTGGTGGACAAAAACAAAGAATATTCATAGCAAGGGCTTTGGTTCAAGATGCACAGATTTATTTTTTAGATGAACCTCTTAAAGGTGTTGATATTCAAACAGAAAAAATAATAATAGATGTATTAAAGGAATTAAGAGATGATGGGAAATCTATTTTTATAGTTCATCATAATCTACAAACTGTTAAAGAATATTTTGATTGGGTTGTTATGATTAATTCTCAAGTAATTGATAATGGCGATGTTGATACTACTTTTAACGAAACAAACATTCAAAAGACTTATAAAACATCAATCACTTATTAAGTTGTTAATTAAGGAGGATACTTATGGAAAATTTACAATTATTATTTACTAATCATACATTTATTATAGTATCAATAGGAACCTCTTTACTGGGTTTTATAAGTGGAATACTTGGAAGTTTTATAGTACTTAAAAAACAAAGTTTACTTGGAGATGGAATTGCACATACCACTCTACCAGGGGTTATATTATCATTTTTAATAACTAAAAGTAAAAACTTAGAAATACTCTTGCTAGGCGCTTTGATTAGTGCTTTTTTAGGATATATGCTAATTAATTTTATAACTAAAAATTCTAAAGTAAAATTTGATAGTGCTCTTGCAATAGTACTTTCAGTATTTTTTGGATTTGCTATGGTTTTACTTACTATATCTCAAAAAACAGAAAATGCCAATCAAATAGGACTTGATACTTATATATACGGTCAAGCATCGGCTATGTTAATTAGAGATGTTGAAATTCTAATAATTTCTGTATTTTTTTTATTGGTAGTATTAAATATTTTCTGGAAAGAGTTTAAACTAATAACCTTTGATGAAGAATTTGCAAAAGTATTAGGTTATAAAACTGATAAATTAAATATGATTTTAAATTTTTTAGTGATAATTTCAATTGTTATAGGACTTCAAAGTGTTGGAGTTATACTAATTAGCGCTTTACTAATATGCCCTTCTGTATCTGCTCGTCAATGGACTAATAGTTTAGAAAAAATGGTTTTATTATCTGGAATATTTGGTATGGTATCATCACTAATTGGAACTATTATAAGTTCTAGTCAATTAGGATTTCCAACGGGCGCTTGTATAGTTATTATTGCTAGTTTAATATGCTTTTTCAGTATATTATTCGCACCAAATAGAGGTATAATTCATAAAATTTATAATAAAATGTCTCAAAATAAAGGAGTATAAAATGTCAACAAGAATTGAAATAATAATGATAGCGGTTCTTATATCTGTTGCGTGCTCTCTTTGTGGTAGTTTTTTAGTTCTTCGTAAAATGTCTATGATGGCCGATTCAATTACACATACAATTTTACTTGGAATAGTTTTAGCTTTTTTATGCACATATGATCTACACTCCCCTTTTTTAATAATTGGTGCATCATTAATGGGACTTTTTACAGTGTGGTTGACTGAAATTATTCAAAATACTAAATTAGTATCAAATGATTCTGCAATTGGAATTGTATTTCCATTTTTATTTTCAATAGCAGTTATATTAATTTCAAAATATACTAAAAATGTTCATTTAGACTTGGACTCAGTTATACTTGGAGAATTAGTTTTTGCACCTTTTAATAGATTAATTATTTTGGGAACTGATATTGGATCAAAGGCTTTATATACATCATTATTGATTTTAATTGTAAATATATTTTTTATAAATGTATTTTTTAAAGAGTTAAAATTATCTACTTTTGACCCTACCCTAGCTAAAATACTTGGTTTTTATCCAGTATTAATACATTACGTGTTAATGGGTATAGTTTCTATAACTGCAGTTGGTGCCTTTGAATCAGTTGGTGCAATCCTTGTTATTGCATTTATGATTGGACCTCCAAACATTGCATATTTGATAACTGATAAATTGAGTCATATGATAATACTTGGGGCGCTATTTGGTACTTTAAGTAGTATAATTGGTTGTTTAGTAGCTTTCAAAATGAATATTTCTATTGCAGGAAGTATTTCAGTAGTTATTGGAATTATTTTTATTATTGTATTAATAATTAAATCACGTAAAATCAATCAGTAAAATTATATTAATTTACTATTTTTACAATTTATGTTATTATTAATAAAATATTAATTATAAGGGGAAATCAAATGAGATATTTTCTGGTAGATAGCGAAAATATAAAAAATTTCAATTTTATTTATGATAAAAACGTAAATAAGTATGATACTGTAGTAATATTTTTTAGTGTTAATTCAAAAAAGATAGATTTATCATATGTAAAGACTTTGATTGATTGTAATGTAAATTGTATTTTTGAAGAAGTTAATGTTGGTACTAAAAATGCATTAGATTTTCAACTAGTTTCTTATTTATCTATTTTATGCTACGAAAACAAAGAACTTAACTACACTTATTATGTGGTTAGCGATGATAATGGATTTGAAGTTGCTTGTGATTTTATAAAATCAAAAACAGATACTAATATATTCGTTTTAAAAGATGAACCTAAGACAAAAGTAATATCTGTATCTGAGATTTCACTTGAAGTTGCTGTAACTGATGAAGTAAATATATCAAAAGATATTGATTATGAAGATGTAAAAAAATTATTTCCACACATATATTTAAATAGCAATATAATAGATATTATCAATATTTCGGACAAGTTATCTGAAATGCATAATTCTCTAAAAATTAAATATAAAGATGATGGACTTAGTTTATACAAACAAATAAAGCCTGAATTCTTAAAAATTAAGGCTCATTTAAATAATATTTAATAAAAATTGATTACTTTTTCCCTTTAAAACAAAAAATCAATTCTAAGCTATTTATTTTTATACATGATACTATATGTTGTATAATTCACTTAGAATTGATTTAAATTAGTTAGATTTTATATTTTTTCTTCCTTATCTTTTTTAAAAAATTCGATTATACCTTCAAGTATTAATTCTAATCCTAAAATTAATATATGATTATGAATGCTATCGAATGGATCAAATATTAATACGAATGAAAGTATAAATCCAAAAATTGCTCTTGTTAAAATTAATATATATTTATCCTTTTGAAAATAATTATAAAAAGCTATATTAAAATCACTAACTGCATTAGTCATACCATAAAGTCCCCCAAAATACTCCTACAACAAAAAGTGCATCTTCTTGCTTGAATAAAATCCCAAGACCTATCGCAATTATTGCTATAGATTTTTCAAAATTTATTTTTTCTAAACTTCTATATTCTTTACTTTCAATACCTACAACAAATTTAGTTATACCTTTTACTAAAATAATACACCCACATATTGTCGGAAGTAAAGTTAAAACGTGATGTGAAAAAAATAAGCATATAAGTCCATTTATAATTAGCAATAAATTTCCGATTTTATCTAATGCTTGAGTTTTTATCATTTATTTGCTCCTTTAATTATTTT
>JAWXUS010000019.1:7520-33337 GCA_044426235.1 Peptostreptococcaceae bacterium
TTTGCTCCTTTAATTATTTTCAATTTTAACGTAACTTGCTCCTAACTTTGATTTTGAAACCATAAGTTTAACAGGCATTCTATCTTTTATAATTTCAACATGACTGATTATTCCAATTTTTAACTTATCATTATGTAATTTTTCTAAAGATCCAATAACAACTTCTAAAAGATCGTCATCTAATGTTCCAAAACCTTCATCTAAAAAGAAAAATTCAAGTGGTGCAGTTCCTTTAAGTTGGATTTCTGCTGATAATGAAAGTGCTAGTGCTAATGATGCTAAGAAAGTTTCTCCTCCAGATAAAGTTGTTGCATCTCTTTTAGCTCCTCCATTTTTATTATCAATTATTGAAAAATTGGAATTTTCATCGACTTCTATTTCATACGCTCCATTAGTTATTGTTTTTAATTTTTTAGATGCCTCAACTGAAATATATTTAAGTCTATTAGTTGCTATATACTCTACAAATTTCTTCCCTTTAAATAATTTTTCTAAATCACTAAGCATTCCAAGTTGTTTATCAATTTCTTTCTTTTGTTCTAATAATTTATTGATTTCTTCTAAATTTTTAGCAATTAACTTTAATTCTTCATTTAATTTTATATATTGTTCGTGTAATTCTTTTTGTGCATTTTCTTTACTAAGTTTGTTATTTTTAATAATTTCCCAATTATTAACTTCTATATTCCTTCCATTTAATTTAATTTTTATATCTTCTATTATTCCGGTTAATTTAGTAATATTTTTATAGAAATTGTCTATTTGACTTTTCAAACTATCTAAATCATTTTTAGATTTAAGAATAGTTTCTACGTGTTCAACATTTTCAAAATCCGTTTCTTTTATTAAACCTTCAATTTTATCTAAATGATCTTTTTCAATAATAGTTAATTTTTGGATAATAGCATTACATTTTATCAAATCAGAGTTTATTTGATTATAATTAGAATCTATTACTTCTTTTTGCATCTTTATTTTATTAAAATGCTCTTCAGTAGTTTCTAATTCATATTTTAAATCACCAAGTAATTTATTAAAGCAAATCACTTCTTCAAAACTATTTTTTAATTCATCTAAGTGTTTTGATTTAAGCTCTTTTTCTATAGTGCTTGCAGTTATAATATCTTTTCCCTTTTGTTCTCTTTTAATTTCAAATTCTTTATTTTTAATTAATTCTTCTTTAGATATATTAAGTTTTTGCAGTTCACCTCTTTTTAGATTTAAATTATTATCTAAAATTACTCTTTCTTTTTGTATTTTTATATACTCTATATTTTCTTTTTCAAAATCAGATATATTATTGTCTATTTTTAATTTATTAAATTCACTAATAAGTTCTGTTAAATTTTGTTCTTCTGATTTAGTACATATACTAGCTAATGTTTTTTTATTTGATTCAATTTCAATTTTTAAATTATTAATTTTTTCAGATAATTCTTTATTAATAATCTCTTCTTCTTTTGAGTTTATCATTTCTTCTTCTTTATAAATTATTTCTTTGTGATGAGTTGAACCACATACTGGACACTCTTCATTTTTAGAAAGAGTTTCTCGAATTATATTAGCTATTTTATTTATTTTATATGTTTTAATTTCATCATGAATCTTTTCTATTTTTTTATCATTAATTTGTTTTTGTTCGTTAATTTCAATTAATTGCTCATTTAATAAATTATTTTTATTTATAATTTTTTCTATATTAATTTTTTTACTTTTAATATTTTCTTCTAAATTAGATATATTATTTTTTAAAATAAGCCCTTTTTGTATAGCTTCCATAATATCAAAATTAACACTTAGTTTATTATACTCATTTTGTAAACTATTAATTTTAGAGTCTTTCTTGTTCATTATATCAATAGTATTTTCAAGTTCAGCTTCATAATACTTAATATCTCTAACTATAGTTTTATAAGCTTCTTCATATCTTTCTATTTGATCACTTAATTTTTGAACATCTGCATCTAATAATATAATTTTCTGCACTTTTTCAATTTTATTTTTAATTTGACTTAATGAATTATATTTTACTAATAATTCTTCAAACTCTTTATCTAATTTTTCTTTTTTTGTCGATAAAGTGGCATATTCAGTTTTTAGTTTATTTAAAGAATTCTCCTCTTCTTTTTTATCATTTTTTGTTTTATTAAAATTAATTAAAGTATCTTCAATTTTAAGGCTTTTTTTAATTAAACATACTTTTTCTTCTTTTTCCTTTATATCATTAATAAAATATTGCTCTTTGATTAATAGATTATTTTTTTCATTTAATTCACTTTGTAGGTTTATTATCTCTTCACTTTCTTTAAATTCTTTATATATAATTTCAAGTTCTTTTTCTAAACTCTTCAAATTATTTTCTAATTGTAAAGATAATTCTTTTTTTTCATCAAGTATATTTTCATCAATATTATTAAAAGTACTTAATTTACCATTTAATACTGCTAAATTTTGATTTTCGTATGATACTTTTTTCTTTAGTTTAAATTGAAGATCTTCACCGTATTCACTTAAATTGAATAATCTCTCTAGCATATTACACTTTTCAGTTCCTTTTAATTTTAGAAACTCACTAAATTTACCTTGAGGCAATACAACCGTTCTAGTGAAATCATCATAACTAAGTCCAATTATTTCAATACATTTATTATTAACATTATTTATTCCCTCTTCAAGGATTATATTTTGATTTAAATCTATTAGCTTACAATGAAGTAATCTTTTAGTGTCATTATGCTTTTTATAGCTTCTTTCTACTAAATATCTATTTGTACTATTTATTTCAAAATCAAAACTAACATTTAAGTCATCCGAATTAGTATTTATATAATTTGCATTACCTCTTGAAATTTTTCCATAAAGTGCAAGAGTTATCCCATCTAGTATTGTTGATTTACCACTTCCTGTTGGTCCAAATATTCCAAATAAACCTCTATTAGTTAATTTTTCAAAGTCAATTATTTGTTCATTTTGAAAACTATTAAGACCTTTAATTTTTAGTTTTATAGGTTTCATAATTAGTACTCCTCATCAATTATAGATAATATTAAATTAACAATATTTTCATTTGGTTTAGTATCTCTCTCTTTTTCATAAAAAGATTTAAACAGTTCTTCAAAAGATTTATCTGAAATATCAACTTCATCTTCAATGTGGTTTAATCCAATTATCTTTGGGTTGATTTCTATAATATCCTTTTTTAAACTTCTCATAATTTTTATTTCATCTTCTCTAATATACCTATCAGTTACAACTTCTATATATACAAAAGAATTTTTATCTTTATTTTCATCACATTTATTTATTGCATCTTCTATACTATCACAGTACCAAATTTCTATTGGCTTATACACTTTAAGTGCTATATCAGTTATTTTAGTTTCCGTTCCTTTTTTTATATCAACTAAAAAACATTTTTTATCAAAATTAATCTCTCTTTTATTATAGTGAAGTGGAGATCCAGAATAACGTGCAATACCATTAGTTCCAGGAACTACTTGAGGCTTATGAACGTGACCTAGTGCAATGTAGTCTGCATCTTTTGGAAAACAAGTACTATTTACTATAAAGCTTCCTCCAAGTTGTATACTTCTCTCAGATCCACCTTCTTCACTTTTAAATACGAATAAGTGAGAAGTTATTAAATTTATAGTATCATCTCTAAAGTTTTTAGATAAAGTATAAAATAAATCATGTATTCTATCACTATAACTTTTAAGTTTCATATCTTCAGTATCCATATCACCATATAAAACTTCATTAAGTCTTTTTTCACTTGGATATGGTACAGTTAATATAACTGATTTTTCATTATTTATTTCAATTTCTATAAAACCTTCTCCAGAATTTATAATTTTATGGTTTCCATATTCTCCAGTTTCAACAATCGTCTTTGGTGTTCCAACCATAATTATTCCGTGTGATTTTGCAAGAGGGCTTGCAGAAGTTATTCTTTCATAATTATCATGATTTCCTGCAATTATTAAAACTAATCTTTTTCCACCCTCAGTGATTTCTTTTAATGATTTATAAAGTAATTGTTCAGCTCTTGCTGGAGGATTACTACTATCATATACATCTCCTGCAATAATTACTAAATCAACTTCATTTTCTTTAACTATTTTTACAAAATCATTTAAAAACATTTCTTGTTCTTCTATTCTACTGTATCCATCTAGATTTTTACCTAGATGCCAATCTCCAGTATGTAAAATCTTCATAATTTCCTCCTTATTCTTCTAAGAAATTAAATAGATCAGTCATATATTCATCTCTTATTTCATCTTTTTCTATATATATTTCGTGTTTCGCATTCTCTTTTATAATTAACGTGCAATTTTTAGAATTTTGTGCAAAGTAATTTTGTTTATAGGGTTTAACATATGAATCAATTCCTGCTTGAAATAGTAATATAGGTATTTCAATCTTTTTTATATTATTAATATCAGTTACATAATCTGTAGTCTTAAAAGCTTCATTAAGCCACTTATAAGATGCACCTGATAGTTTTAAATGTTCATTGTTTTTTATTTTATCCATATAAGAATTATATCTTATTTCACAGCTAGTCCCAGACCCTTTAAGACTACACTTTTCTATATTAAATGGTTCGTGGCCTAAAACGTATGATTTTTCTAATTTTAATGAACAATAAATTTTTGCTACAATCTTTGTAAACTGTTCTGAATAATTTCCTGTATGAATTTCAAGCATTGGTGCATTTAAAATTGCTCTTTTAAAGTAATCGTTATGATTTTGTAGAAATAAAGCGCTTATAGCTCCACCCATTGAGTGACCAAAAAGTATTAAATCATTATTATTTTCATCTTTTAAAATTACTTCATCTAAAAGAGTTTTTAAATCTGAAACATAATCATTAAAACTATTAACATAAATTTGACTATTATCTTTTCCAAGTCTTCCAGATTTTCCGTGGCCTCTATGATCAAGTATATAAACTGAATAATTTTTATCAGTTAAGTCTTTTATAAAATCAGAGTATTTCTCAGAAGTTTCACAAAATCCGTGACTAATAACTATAGTTTCAATACTATCTTCTACTTTATAATTTCTATAATATATATCTAAATCATCTACACCTTTAAAATACCCTTCTATATATTCCATAAAATCACTCCTTTTTAATATATTTTAACATAAAATATCTATTTTAGAATAAAAATATTATTTTAAAGTCACAAGTATTTGATATTTTTAATAATTTATAAAAGGGGGGATCATCAATGTCTTTAATTCTAGTTCTATCTCTTTGTATAGATACGTTTGTTGCAAGTATTGCTTATGGAAGTGACAATATAAAAATTCCATTTAAAACTGCATTTTTAATAAATTTAATATGCACATCATTTCTAGGTTTTTCTCTTTTAGTTGGATACCTTTTAAAAGATTTATTATCATCAAATACAGCAACAATATTTAGTTGTGGTCTTTTATTTATGCTTGGGATTTATAAAGTATTTGAGGCTTTTATAAAAGATTATCTAAAAAAATTCACACATAATCAAACACCAATTAATTTTAGTTTATTTGATTTTGAATTTGTACTTGAAGTTTATGCCGATGAAATAAAGGCTGATTATGATAATTCAAAAACTCTATCACCAAAAGAGGCAATATATCTTGCTAGTGCACTATCTCTTGATAGCTTAGCTGTTGGTTTTGGTGCTAGTTTATCCGATGTCAACCATTTTGAAGTAATAATACTTTCATTTGTAATTGGTACATTATCAATTTTAAGTGGAGTACTTCTTGGAAAGAGCTTTAGAAAATTTTCAAATATAAATTTTACTTGGGTATCAGGGGTGTTACTTATAACTCTTTCATTTATAAAATTTTTTGGCCAACATTAATTTATGTTGGCAATTTTTCTTGGCATAACTTTGTTTGAATAACACATTGGACAACTTATTTCATTGTTTTTATAATTCACACTATATATTGTACCACATATACTACATCTGAATTTACAGATATCTTTTTTTTCTACTACTTCTTCTTTTGGTTCTATTTCAATTAATTCATTTTCAAGTATTTCATTTAAAATATTTTTTCTACACATTGATAAAGTTTTTCTAACCTCTCTTTTTGAAATCTTAAGTTTTTTTGATACTTGATTTATGCTATTTTTTTTAATATCAATTAAATATAGTATTTCTCTTTCTGTTTCTGTAATTTTCATCAAAAATCAACCCCTTTTTAATTAATTTATTATTTAATAAAAGAAATTGTGATATAATACATTTATAATTTTAACAAGGAGAAATTTATGAGACTTAATAACTATATTAGTTCAAGCGGATTTTGTTCAAGACGTGAGGCTGATAAATTAATAGAGAGCGGTCGTGTTTTTATAAATTCAAAAAAAGCACAAATCGGACAACCAGTAGATGAAAATGATATTGTAAAGGTTAATGGTAAAATTATAAAGCCTAAAAAACAAGATGAAAAAGTTTATATAGCCCTAAATAAACCAGTTGGAATAACTTGTACAACAGAACGTCATATAAAAGGCAATATAATTGATCATATAGGACATAAAGAAAGAATTTTCCCAATAGGAAGACTAGATAAGCCATCAGAAGGACTTATACTACTTACTAATGATGGAGATATAGTAAATAAAATTCTTAGAAAAGAAAATAACAAAGAAAAAGAGTACGTTGTTACAGTAAATCGAAATATTGACGATAAATTTATCGAAAGAATGCAAAAGGGTGTTCGAATATTTAATGCAGTAAGTAAAAAATACGTTACAACAAAAAGATGTGAAGTATCTAAAGTAAATAATAATACTTTTAAAATAATTTTAACTCAAGGTCTAAACAGACAAATTCGTAGAATGTGTGAAACTTTAGGCTATGAAGTTACTAAACTTAAAAGAACTAGAATTATGGATTTAACTTTAAAAAATATTGAATATGGTAAATGGAGAAATTTATCTAAGGACGAGGTTAAAAATTTACTTAAAAACACTTAATAAGGAGATCTTATGAAAACTGTATTAATAACTGGTGCATCTCGTGGAATTGGTAGGACTTGTGCTACTTTTTTTGCTAAAAATAATTATAACGTAGTAATAAACTATAATAAAAGTGAAAAAGAAGCTAAAGAGCTACTTGAGGAATTAAAGGACTATTCTGTTAGAATTTTTAAAGCAGACGTTTCTAATTCATTTGAAGCCTCGCTCTTAGTTAAATATACTATTTCGGAATTTGAAAGAATTGATGTTTTAATTAATAATGCGGGAATTAGTCAAAGTAAACTTTTCACAGAAATAACTTTTGAGGATTGGCAAGAAATGATTAATGTAAATCTAAATAGTGTGTTTTATACTAGTCAAAGTGCGGTTAATTTTATGAAAGAACAAATGTTTGGTCATATAATAAATATATCTTCAATTTGGGGAATTGTTGGTGGAAGCTATGAAGTTCACTACTCTACTTCAAAGGCTGGAATAATTGGAATGAGTAAAGCTTTGGCAAAAGAAATTGCACCATATAAAATAAAGGTAAATGTTATAGCACCAGGGGCTATAAAAACTGATATGTTAAATGATTTAAGTGATGAAACTATTGATTATATAATTGATGAAACCCCACTTAGTAAAATTGGCGATCCAATAGATATTGCTAAATGTGCATATTACTTAGCAGAAAGTGATTTTTTAACAGGACAAGTTATTAGCCCAAATGGAGGAATAGTTATTTAGGAGGCGTTATGAGAAAGATATTAATAATATTTCTTATATTCTTTGTTAGTAGAGGTATTATAAATAGTGATGAAAAAATGACTAATACTGAATTTAATGATTATTTAATTGAATTCAGTAATGATATTAAAAAAGATACAACAAATATTTCAAAAGAAATAGTAAGTAGCATAGAAAATAAACTATTTAGTAAAAACTACTATAAAAGTAAAATAGATAAATTAAGTAGAGAAATTAAATTAACAGATAAAGTATATGACGAAAATATTATGAATTACATAAGTCCAATTGAAATAAAACTTAAAAATGAATATAGTTCACTTTCAAATTATATTGAAAATATTGATATTTCTGAACTAAGTAAAAGGCCTGACTACATAAAAGATATTCAAAGACAAATCAATCTATACATATCAAAAATTGATGATATATTAGATTCTATTAATATAAATAGTTAAAAATAATTTTTATTTGACTTTTTTGTATAATATTTACCTTATTGGATATAATCCTTAATACTTGTCAAGAAGGAGGGATACAATATGGAAAATATACTTTTCTTTATATATTTAATAATAGGATATTGGGCAGTAACTGATGTTGTTTATGCAAATAAGATAGTAATTGAATCTCAATTTGGACAATTATTTATGATAAAATGCTTTTTAGCGCTATCATTTGGTTGGTTTTTTATACCGATAGCTTTTATAAAAGCATCATTAATGAATAAGTTTAGTGAGTGAAATTAAAATAAGGACAGTAAAAACTGTCCTTATAAAAATAGGTATTTTAAATTAGCTAATTCTTCACTCGTCATACTTTTAACGTTATCTTCTGCTTTAATAACGTAATAAGATTTTATATTTAATCTTTTTAAATATTCTTCAATCTTAACTAAATTTGTCATTTCAAATTCATTATTAGACTTGTTATCACCAACTTCAAATATTTTTTTATTTAATATACATTGATAACCATTAGATACTTTAAGTATTACACCAAATTTTTCATCAAGTAAATACTGAGCTAGAAGTTTTATTCTATAATTTCTTGCATCTCTTAAATTTTTCTCAAACATTTGGTCATCGTGAACCATCTTACCAGTTTTTCTAAGGTCAAAATGCTTATTTATCTTGTCTCTAAGTAAAAATGTAAGTTGAGTTTTTGAAAGTTCAATAATTTCAATAATTTCCATATGTAAATTAAAAGTTATCGTGTGAAATTGATCGTTATCAACAGATAAACAAGAAATTCTAACTAAATCACCATCATTAAATTTAAGATCTACATAATAAAAATATTCTTTTGGGTGTCTTTTTATTACTTGAGGTATAGCTCCATTAGTTAAAAGTTCAATTTGTTCCATTAACTCCTTTAAACCTTCTAAATTCTTTATTGATTCTTCTTTTCTGTTCTTTGAATTACTAACATAAGTTTCATACTCCTCTTTTAATTGTTCAAAAGTAAATTTAGATTCAATTTCCTTTAAAATTTTACTAACTTCAAATTCATCAATAATATATACTTCGTTTTTGTTAGTTCTCATTTCATAAGATACTGCAGCTAAAAAATACTCTTTTTGATTGGAATCTACAAGATATAGACTTCTTTTTTCAGGAATAGATTTTAATGTTCCACCCTTCATTGAAGATATTCGACCACTTTGACAAATATCACTAACTATTTTTTGAGTTATAAAATTATAATCCAAAATATCACTCCCATACTAATAATATATCTTATTTTATCTTATTTTTAGAAATAAAAAAAGCCTTCTTTTTAGAAGACTTCTAAGCATCTTGAAAAATATAGATTGCATCAATCCTTATAGAATATAGTTCATCATTATTTGCACCAATATACCTTGCATATTTAAGAACTTTTTCCTTATCAAATTCACTGTCTAGATTATTTTCAGAAATAATTTCTTTAATATATTTATCCATTAAATTTTCTTTAAATTCTCGAATATCATAACCTAAATAATCTACTAACCTCTCAATTTCAAAATTAAAATCTCCATCTTCTTCAATTAAATACTCATACATATCTAAATTATATGGATTTAACATAATCATTTTTGAAACAACTTCACCTTCATCAATTTTATGAATAAAACCGTCCTTGTAATTATTAAAAAGCGAATTTGAAACCTTTTTATCCTTATCGCAAATAAAAAGCCCTATAGATGGAATTTCGTTATTTAAAAGTGCATCAATAACTGCTCTATGCATATTAAAACAATCATTATATATATAATTTGAAATTTCATTAACTACTTCATTTAAAGCTTCAAAACTAAGATAATTATTTTTCTTTCCTCTTTGCATTAAAGATTTAACCTTATTATTTAAAGACTTCTCAAAAAAAATATATTTATTAGCATAAACATCTTCAAAAGTTTTCTTATCAATAGTAATTAACCTATAATTAACTATTGTTTCGATGCTTTTATTTAAAGACTTTGAAATTATATCTTTGTAAATATATAAAGAATTTTCCTTTAGAATAGTTAAATTATTAGTAGAATTTACACTCTCATTAATAAAATAATCCTTAGATTTCTTAGCGAAAAACTTGAATTCTTTTCTAATTAAATTATAATTATGTCTTTTTTCATCAAACTGTACTTTTGCCCCATTTATATCAAATTTCATAAAATCACCCCTATTTACTCTATATTTATACAAAACTTTTAAATATCCTTCTATAAATTTTATAAATTTTAAATTTAACAGTATAGAATAAATTTATCCCAAGTAAAAATATTGATTTATTTAATAATCATTAAAATATCAACATATTTAGTAAAAATTATAATTATGTTGAACATTTGGGATAAAAATGCTATAATTGTTGGTAAATAATTGTTTCTTAGATATTAGATTTTTTAGGAATGGGTAAAACACAGTAGATTAACCTTAACATATGATGTATTTAAATTTAGGTGCAGAATTTGATAAGGAGAGTAGAAGTTGGGATTAACCTTAACATATGATGTATTTAAATCTTTTTTAGATCTTCAGTTGCATCTATACCGGCCTGATTAACCTTAACATATGATGTATTTAAATCCATTTTGCAACTGTAAAGCAAATAGCAAATGTTTTGATTAACCTTAACATATGATGTATTTAAATAAAGTATTACCAAGCATGTGCGTATGATGTACTCTTGATTAACCTTAACATATGATGTATTTAAATTCTTGAGTTTCAATCTCTATAGAAAATGATGAAGGATTAACCTTAACATATGATGTATTTAAATTGTACATGCCACTTAAACTCTCTTTTACGAACACTTGATTAACCTTAACATATGATGTATTTAAATCCGTTTCTACCACTTAATAAGTCTACTTTTGTAACGATTAACCTTAACATATGATGTACTTATTTTATGTAAACAAAAAAGAGTTACTAAATTAATTAGCAACTCTTTTTATTATTGGCATCCTCCGCCACAACTACCGCAACCACCTTCATCTTCTAATTTAGATGGTATTATCTTAAATCCATATCCTGTATCTCTAATTTCTATATCTCCGAATTTTTCGTGTTCTTCTTTATCCATTATGAAGTTTAATTCTTCAACTACAACGCTAACGTCGCTATCCTTTTGCTCATCCAGAGCAATTCCAAACGATGGACCGCCTCAACCAATTCCTGCAAAGTGAATTCTTATATTTTGAGGTGCACTAGGATTTCCCTTAAGAGCACTTCTTAGTGTTTCAATAGCTTTTTCTGGTAATGTAACTATCATTATGCTTCCTACCTTTCTTTTTATTTACTTTAGATTATATACTATTTTATTAAAATTATAAACATTTTATCTTAAAAATTATTTATATAAGTCTATATCATTTCTTTTTTTTAGAAATCTGTTAATTATTATTACCATTAAAGAAATTAATATAACAGCAAAAAGTCCAATTTGGTATAGTGATACATTAAATATTGCCATATAAACTATAATAACATTTTTAAGTTTAATAGATAGATATATTAATATAGGCATTAATATAACTATTGGTATAATTAAAAGTTTCTTATTTTTCTTAATTTTTTCTTCTTGAATTTTAATTTGTCGTTCATTATTTAGTTCTTCTTGTATTTTAGCTTCAGCTTGAATCTTACTTTTAGCTTCAAGAAGTATTAAATGAAGTTTAGTATGCATCATATTATATATATTATCGTAATCTTCCTTTATAATTTTAATACTCATTACTATATCTTCATTTCTTTCTTCTTCAAGACCAAATAAGTTTTTTTCAAATAGTTCATCACGAATAATATCATCAATTTCATTTTTTGTATTTTCCTCATAGAATGAAACTAATTTTCTAAGTGTGTAGCATATATTATAATCATAACTTAAATTACTAAACTCATCATAAATATTTTTTCTTTCTTGTGAAATTTCTAATATATTATCAAATACTTTTTCTTCAAGTTGATGGTAATCAAAATATCTAAATCTAAGAGTTTTTATTGATTTTACAAGCGGATCTGGATTTTTTATTATTAATTTTTTAATATTTTCTAAAATATCATTCTTATTTTTTAATATAATTTCTTCATTTTTAACTTTATTAGGGCCAATATATAAACAAATTATATCTTTTATATCGTTTATTATTTGTTTATCATCAATAAATTCATTAAATAACTTTTCTGCTTTATGATTTTTAAGACTCATATTAAAGAGCATTCTTATATCTTCGTGAACATATAAATCAAGTGCTTTTTCTGAAAGTAATTTAGCCATAAAAAATTCATCTTTTTCATATAGCTTAAGACCTTTATCATAAAGGTTTAAACCAAGTTTTATTTTATCTTCATCATTTCTAATAGTATATTTATCAATTCTAGATAAAACTATTTTTAAATTTTTAAGGTCAACATTTTTTATATATATTTCAAGAAGTCCTTCAAAGTGAGAACTATTTATAGTTTTACTAGTATAATTATTAACTTGATTTTCTAAAAATTGAGTTATATCCTTGTAGTATCTTGAATCTTTTGATAGATCCACTAAAAAATACATTAGTTCAGAATCAAGTGGCTCCATTTCATAAGATGCTTTAAGATATTTTACTGCATTTCTATAATCTTTTTTAACTAAATAAAGTTCAAATATTTTCTTTTTATATTCATATTTTTCACTTAATCTAATTAGTTTTCTAGCATATTTAAGTGCATCTTCATACTGAAAAGTTTTTTCATAACATAAAACTAATTTATATATGTAGTCTATAAACGAAGGTGTAATTTCTAAAAGTTCTAATATTTTTATTATAGAATTTTTGTAATCTTCATTTTCAAAAAGTTCATTTATTTCATTTTCTAAATTTATAGTGTTTTCTTCTTCATCAATACTTAAATCGTATTCTTCTCTTTTTTCTTTATTTGATAAAATATCAAAGGCATTTTTTATTTTTATAAATTCTTCAGACTCACTCTCAGGAGGAAACATTCTAAGTTTTAGTGCATATGCCTTTTTTATTTCTTTTTCTGTTGCATCATCTTTTATCTCTAATATTTCGTATAAATTCATTTATTATATCACCTTGTAATATATTTTTTGATATTTTGAGTTATCTCATCAATATCTTTATTAGTAATAATTTCAGTTACTAATTTTTGTGTACTAATAATTTTTGCACCAACTTCAAGTACTCCATTTAGGTTATATCTAAACTCTACTCCTATTTGTTGAATTCCCTTTGGTGCTTGCGGAATTTCATTTACTGTAAATCTTGCGATTTTAGTATTATTATAAACAAATTTATCATATCCTTCATAAACATCAATATCAACACTCATTTGACCATCATAGCTTGTTCTATAATAATTTTTACCGCTACACGGCACATTACTATCAACTGGTATTAAGAGGTCAAACATATCATCTATTTCTTTATCTCCAATAACTTTAACTATACTAGTTCCAAGGTTATAGTTACATTTATCAGTTACTATTAAACTATCTTTTGAACTTATTTGATTAGTTTTAATTCCAATTTGTACTGCAGCTCCAAGGGCAACAGCCTCATCGGGATTTATTTCATCTTTTATTTTTCCAGGGAAAAGTTTTTTAATGAACTCTTTAACAAGCGGAACTTTAGTTGAACCACCAATTAATAAGACTATATCTATATCATCTTTAGTGTAATTTGATGCACTAAGTACTTCATCAATAGTTTCCTTAGTTTTATTAACTAACTCTCTAATTAAGTTTTCAAATTCTTTTCTTGTAAAATAAAGTTCAAGTGATATTGGTTTATTATTTATTACAGTTAAATCTGCTAAATCAATAATTGTAGATTCAAGTGATGATAATTCTTCCTTAGCACCTTTGGCTACTTTTTTAAGATAACTTTTTACCTTAAGGAGTTCATCTTCATCTTTTATATCATTATATAAATTAATTTTTTCAATTTTATTTATAGTATTAACTAAATGATTTTCAATTATAGTATCAAAATCTCCTCCACCTAATAAATTATTCCCACGACTAGCTTTAACATCAAGCACTCCATAAAACATTTCAAGAACTGTAACATCAAAAGTTCCACCACCTAAATCATAAACCATGATTTTAGCATCTTCATCTAAATTTTCAATTCCATAAGCCATAGCAGCTGCAGTTGGTTCATTAATAATTCTTTCAACGTGAAGTCCTGCAAGTTTTGCAGCTTGTTTAGTTAATTGTCTTTGATATGAATTAAAGTTTGCAGGAACTGTAATTACGGCTTCAGTAATTTCCTCACCTAAATGATCTGTTGCAATATCTTTTAATTTTTTAAGTAAAATTGCAGATAATTCAAGCGGAGTAAACTCCTCATTATTTAACTTAAGTAAAGTTTTATTATCTCCAATATATCTTTTAAATTCTGTTGTAAAATTTTTTGAATCAATAACCATATTGTTATAAGCAAAAGTTCCTGCTTTAGCTTCATCATTAATAATTCCAACTACTGAGGGAATTATTTTCTTTGAAAATTCATCTTCAATAATAACAGGCTTACCGTCTTTTATATATGCGATTTCTGAAGTTGTAGTTCCTAAATCAATTCCTATTACACTCATATTTTTATCCTTTCTAAGCAAATATCATCATTTAAAAGCGCTTGTGCCAAATACTTATTTCCGCCACCTTTACCAGAGGTTATTTTTAATATGCTTTTTATATATAAATTACTATCAAAATCAAGATTTGTTGATGATGAAACTATAAAAATATTTCCAAGTTTAAAAAAACATAAAAAATTATCTTCTGTAGTTATCTTTTGTGCAAGTTTTTTTATGTATGATATATCTTTTTCTATAAATTCTTTTTTTATTACTTTCTTTTCATCTATAATTTCAAAACTCTTTGTTAAGAGTTTTATTTCATTTTCCATAATTTCATTTTCAAGTGAAATTATTTTGTCTTTATTTTCATTTAACTTTAAATTTATATTATTAATAAAATTTGTAGCCTCTTTATCTGTACATTTTAAGGTTTTACAAACATCATTTAAATAATTATCTCTATCCAGTAAATAGTTAACTGCCCTATCTCCTGCTAAATATTCAATTCTTGTTGAACCACGATTTTTTTCACTTTTTCTAAATTTTATCATTCTAAGTTCTAAAGTTGATTTTGGGTGAACTCCACAACAAGCATTAATATCTAAGTTTTCAATTTCAACTATAGAAATATCATCTTCAGTAATTGGTAGATCACGTCTTAAGTTTAAATTATTTAAGTTATCTTTTGAAGGTGTATATACATCTACATTAAGATTATGTTTTATTGCACTATTTGCAACCTTTTCAATTCTTAATAATTCCTCTTGGCTAACATCTCCAACTATGTCTACTGTACTAAAATCACGTCCCAAATGAAAACCATTAGTATTTTTTCCAAGTACCTTATAAAAACAACCAGATAAAACGTGTTGTGCTAGATGTTGTACCATTCCGTCAAACCTTCTTTTCCAATCAATTTCGCAGTATACGAAAGTTTTTTTAGAGATAGATTTTAATGTATGATATATTTTATTATCTTTTGTAAATACATCTAAAACTTCTATATCATCAATAAATCCAAGATCTGCAAATTGACCTCCACCTCCTGGAAAGAATGCCGTTTTATCAAGTACTACATTTATGTTATCATCTATAATTTCAGTTTCTATTATATTTGCGCTAAATTTTTTTATGTATGGATCTTTATAAAATAATTTTTCCATTTTTATCTCCAAATTCAAAATATTTAAAAAGCCTTCTATCAAAATAGAAGACTTTACTATTATAACATTAATTGTTTTTTTAAAGAAGTTTTTTTACTTTAAAAATAACTAGGGAAATTAAAACTATAAAAATCATAATAAATAATACTATTGGATATGCATAATTATAATTAAGTTCAGGCATAAACTCAAAATTCATACCATATATTCCTGTAATTATAGTTAGTGGTGCTGAAATTACTGTTAAAAGAGTTAATTTACTTATTAAATCATTAGTATTTTGAGAAATATTTGATGAATAAATATCTAGTAACTTATCAGATAATTCTCTAGTCGATAAAGAAAAAGAATAAAGCTTTTCAATTGAAAAATTCACACTATGAATATTTATATCATTAGGCTTTTTATATCTACTATTTTCGCCAAAAATATTATCATAAATATATATGTATGGCCTTGTATTTCTAACTATAACCCTTGTCATATTCCTTATATAATTAATTTCATCAATTTGATCTGATATATCATCAATTATTTCATCTTCAATTTTAAGTATAATATCTTCTAATTTTTCAAGATTTTCAAATTGATTAACTATAATATTTTTAAATATTTTATATGTAATCATAAATAATATTTCATCACTCTGATATTTATAATATTTATTAGTGTTATCATTTATAATATTTACTATAATATTACTTAAAAAATAATCTTTATTACAAACTACTAATATAAAGTTATCAGATAAGTATATATTAACTTCTTTCATTGCAATTTTTGATTCGTTAATACTAAAAGTATTTAAACTTAAAAAATCATACTTTTCAAGAGCATCAAGCTTTATATTTTCATCAAAGCTTAAGCATTCATTAAAAGTTTCTTCATCAAGATCTAATTCATCACGAATTTTATTTAATTCACAACTTTCACAAAGTATTAAGTATTTATCATTTTCATTGTAATTCAAGTTTTCTAGTTTTTGTTTTTTATCAAAATTTATTAAATACATTTAATCACCATAAATATTATTTACATATTAATAGATAATTATTAAAAATAAAAAATATGAATTAAAATTGATTTATACATATGTTAATTCTCCAATTTCATCTTATTCAAACTTAAATACTGTAGATTCTCTTTTTTCTTCTTCTATTAATTCTTTATACATACTCAGTAGTTTGGAAAGACAACTTTCCTGGGTAGTTTTAATTACAGGTAGGTTATAAGCATTCATTACAGCTTTATCGTTATCTCTATGTGCATAAATAAGTTCCTTTGGCATCGTTTTTGTATCATATAATTCTCCTAAAGAACAATGACTATATTTTTCTCTAATATCTAATATTTTTTGTGCAGTCATTTCTATTTTTCGCTTTTGTTTTTCATTTGGCTAACACCAAGGAAAATTATTATAAACTATATTTGCCGAATATCTAAAACCTTCACCCAGCCTACCACACACTAACTTAACCCAACTCATATGCACATTTGATGTTAATACTCCAAATTCATAAATATTGCTATTAGGTATTATTAAATTTAAATTTGTTGAGATAACGTCCTTTGACATAAATCCCATTGGTATATACTTTCTATTTGAAGAAGATACTGCTGAGATTAATAAATAATTATCAGTCGGTTGCCTAATTGAATCAAATAAGTATGGTGTTTCAGCCTTTTTTATAGTTTGCTTGTTCGTACTTTTTAAATCAAAATACTTTTACCTTATATAAAATATCCATAATAGCTTTTATTTTTGTGTATTTATTTGGATCAATGTCTTTTAACCATAAACAATACCTATCTTTATTGTTTATAAATTCATCAAATCCCACTATTTTTTAAACAGTTCTTTACTTTCAGGATATTTATCCGTTACTTCTAACATGTCACCTATAGACCATTTGCTCAAATACCCATCATCTATTGGTTTACTACCATTAACCATTTATATTTTTTGCAGGTAAAGATTCAGATGAATCATATATATATTTATCTATTTTATTTACTTGACTAAATCCAATTATAACACAATGAACTTTTGCTTTATCAATAGATCCATTATTCCATTCAAAACTTTTATATGCAAAGTTAATATGTATATTGTATTTTAAAAGTTCATTCCATAAAATAGCGACTTATTCGCCTTGAGTAATGCTATTTGTTGAAACAAAAGCAACTTCAATATTTGAGTTATTTATATATTTTGTAGCTTTCATAAACCAAGCACATACATAATCTAATTTCTTTATAGATTTAGAGCCTTTATCAAAACATTTAACCGCATCATCTTTTTGTTTTTTATTCATCATACTATACCCTAAAAACGGTGGATTGCCGATAATATAATTAAGCTCTTTTTTTGGTATTACATCTTTCCAATCCATCTCTAAAGAATTACCATTAGTTATATTTGTATACGATGTTAAAGGTATAAAATCTATATTAGTATGAACTATTCTTTCAGTTTCTTGCATAGTTTGTGACTCTGCTATCCAAAGTACAGTTTTGCAACAGTTACTGCAAAATCATTTATCTCAATACCGTAAAATTGACTTATAGATACTTTTATTATCTTATCTATGTTACTTTCTATTACTACTTGACTAGAGTAAAGTAAATCTAATATTTTGTTCTCTATTTTTCTAAGTGATAGATAAGTTTCTGTTAGAAAGTTTCCAGACCCACAAGATGGATCAAGTATTTTTATTCTAGATATTTTATCTTGTAATTCTTTTAATTTAAACACCCTTGTTTTTTCAGTAGATATATTTATAATATCTTTAAGCTCTTTATTTAAATCATTTAAAAATAAAGGATCTATAACTTTATGTATATCTTCAATAGATGTGTAGTGCATACCACCATCGTGTCTTGTTTCAGGGTTTAATTTACTTTCAAATACTGCTCCAAATATTGTTGGACTAATATCTTTCCAGTTAAAATCATCACTTGTTCTACTTAAAATTATTTTAACTACTTCTTCATCTATTCTTGGTATTTCTATATTTCTATCAGAAAATACACCACCATATAACATATGGGAAAGCTTTTAAATTATCATCTATATACTTATCTCTATATTTAATTTCGGTGTCTAAAATTTCAAATAACTTTATAATGCTATCTCTAACATTTTCAATATTTTTTGACCTGATATAATCGTGAAACTGATCTTTTCTTCCAAATAGTCTTGAATCATCTGCATACAAGCAAAATACTATTCTTACACAAAATATATTTAAACTATGAAGTGAATCAAGATCCTTTGGGTTTATGTATTTCTTAAGTAAGGCTTTATATAAAACACCTATAAGCTCCCCTGCTTTTAAAGACATTTCTTTTTCTTTTTCAATGTTTTTATCCGCAGTATCAGTTAGTAAATTTAAAAGTTGATACTTTTTATCTAAATCTTTAAGCATAAATATTTCAGGATTAGGCTTTGTAGCATTCATATCATATATTCTAAATTATTTAAAGTTAGAAACTATTATCCACTTAGGCTTTTTAAATAAAGGTAGGTTATCAGAATACCTTTTAGCTTGTTCAAATGGAGTTAACATCGCACCATCTGATTGTTTTTGTTTTTTATAAAGGTCTTTGGTTATACTTTTTTGTTCTATTAAAACCTTACTATCATCTATTAAAACATCTATAGAATTACCTAAAACTTTTTCTTCAAAGCTTAAACATTCAGTAGAATTTTCAACTCCATAAACTTTACTAAGTAGTTCAATCCAAAATTTCTGACTATGTTGTTCTTCACACCCTATTCCTTCCCAGCTTTTTGAAAACTCTTTTGCATTTTTAATACATTCCTTATGTGTCATTGTATTTAATATCATAAAGTCCCCCCTTACTTTCTAATATCATATTTTAAATTGTGTAGTTACTTAAACCACATTTATTATCCTCTATAAAATATATTGAATTACTTATTGAAAGATACAGGATATTAGAAAAAAGAGTATAAAAAAACCACCTAAATAGGTGGGTATTCCTTAACAATATTTATTACTAGGTTGTTTAAAATGCAATAATTTTTATATATTAAAACAAAAATGTCTTTTATATTATATATAATACTTTTTTAAGTTTATTCAATCATTAAAAATAAAAAATAGGACTAAATTAGCCCTATTTACTCTCTAAAAAATATATAACATCATCAATTACCCAATCAGGAGTTGATGCACCTGCAGTTATTCCAACAGTTTTATATTTTGAAAGATCAAAATCAATTAATTCTTCTTTAGTTTCAATACATATAGAATCTACTTTTTCAGTACAGATTTGGTATAATTTTTGAGTGTTTGAACTGTGACGTCCACCAATTATAATCATTAAGTCAACTTCATTTGAAAGTTCTTTAGCACTATCTTGTCTAACATTTGTTGCAGAACAAATAGTATTATTAAACGAAATCTTTAAATTTAATTTTTCAAGTTCATTTTTTATATCATCATATAACTTTTTATTTAAAGTAGTTTGAGAAACTACACAATATGTTTGTGATTTATCAAAATTAATCTTTTCAATTTCTAAAACATCTTTTATTATTATTGCTAAATTATCGCACCACCCATTAATTCCAATTATTTCAGGGTGAATTTCATCTCCAATTATTATTACAACTTCATCATTTTTACTTTTTTCTTCAACTATTTTATGAATTTTAGTAACGAATGGACACGTTGTATCAATTATTTGAGAGTTTTTTTCTTTAAGCTCACTATAAACTTCTTTACTTACTCCGTGTGATCTTATTATTACTTTATTATTATTTTTAATTTCGCTTATATCATCAAGAGTTATAAGCCCTTTTTCTTCAAATCTATTTATTGCTTGTTTATTGTGAATTAAAGGTCCTAGTGCAAATATATCTTCTTCTTTTTCTACTTCATCAAAAGCCATTTGCATAGCCCTTTTTACTCCAAAACAAAATCCTGCTTTTTTTGCTAATTTAATCTCCATAATTCTCCTAATTAGAATATATATAATAATTTTCTTTTATTACTTCCAGTACATTTTGAGATAATCTTTCATAATCTTTTGAATTTAATTTTTGTCCATAATATTCTTCAAATGAAATTGGTTTATCGAAATAAAGTGTTACTTTATTGAATAATTTATAATTAGTTATTATAGACACAGGTATAACACTTGCTTTTCCTTTTACTGCAAACATACCAAGACCTGCTTTTGCATCACTAAATCCTGGGTCTTTGCATCTTGTACCTTCTGGGAAAATTGCTACTATGTATCCTTCTTTAATTGCTTTTAATATTTTTTTAATAGTTGAAATATCTGGATTATCTCTATTTATTGGAATAGTGTTTGCACCTTTTAATATACTACCCAGAATTTTATTTTCGAAAAGTTCTTTTTTTGCAACACCTGCAACTTCTCTTGTATCCATTGCAGATGCTAGAAATACTGGATCAAGATTTGATTTATGATTTGCAGCTACAATAACATTTCCGTCCTTTGGTACATTTTCAAGTCCTAAAACTTCAAATTTATAAAAAGTTTTTGAAAATACTTTTAAAGTTCCTCTAAAAACATCATAAAATTTCATAAAAAACTCCTTCTAAAAAAGGAAACTAAAATAGTTTCCAAAAATTATTTTTGTATTGTATTAATAAGGTTTAAAACAACATCTTCAATAGTTTTTCCTGTAGTATCAATTAAAATTGCATCATCTGCTTTTTTAAGAGGTGCAAATTCACGATTTGAATCTATTTCATCTCTTTTTTCAATATCATTTATTATTTCTTCTAAAGTAATATCATAGCCTTTTTCAATCATTTCCTTGTGTCTACGTCTTCCTCTTTCTTCACTAGTTGCAACTAAGAAAAACTTATAGTCTGCATTTGGAAATACATATGAACCAATATCACGTCCATCAAGTATTACATCCGTTTTTTTTGCAATATTTCTTTGAACATCAACCATTAAGTGACGAACATCAGTTATTTTAGCAATGTTACTAACGTTTGAACTAACTTCTAAAGTTCTTATTTCTTCAGTTAATATTTTACCGTCTAAATAAATATTGTTTTCTTTAAAATCTATTAAAGTTTCTTTTGCTAAATTACTAATAGCATCTTCATTTGATATATCAATTTTTTCACATAAGGCTTTATAAGTTATAGCACGGTACATTGCACCTGTATCTATATAATTTATATTCATCTTTTCTGCAACTATCTTTGCAATCGTACTTTTACCAGCACCTGCTGGTCCATCAACAGCAATTATCATTTCTATCTCCTTAAACACTACTTCCTGCTAAAAAGCCACTTGAGAAAGCTACTTGAAGATTATATCCTCCAGTTTCGCAGTCAACATCAAGTACTTCTCCACAGAAATACATATTTTTTATATTTTTTGATTCTAAATTTGAAGAATTAACTTCACGAACACTAACTCCACCACTAGTTACTTGACTTGCCTTTATCCCTTTAGTTTCAAGAACTGTAACTGTGAATTCTTTTATCAATTTAATAATTATTTCTTCATCAGCTTTATTTAATTCTTTACTTTTTTTCGTTTCTAAATTAACACTTTCTAAAAGGATTTTAGAGAAGTTTTGAGGTAATATTTTTTTTAAGTTATTAAGTGCACTCTTATTTAAATCTTCCTTTAAAACCGTTCTAATTTCATCTTCAGTAAAATTTTTTAAAAAATCGATATGTATACTAATTTCTCCATTACTAAGAAGTTTATTTATATGTGATGAAAATTTCAATACACAAGGCCCACTAAGTCCAAAGTGAGTAAAAATCATATCGCCTATCATACTAATTTTTTTCTTTTTAACTTTAGTATATATTAAAACATCTTTCATTGAAACACCTTGAAGTTTCTTAATTATTGCCTCTTTAGTTACAAGTGGACAAAGGGCTGGATAAATATCTGTTATCTTATGATAACTTTCTAAAATTTTATGCATAGATCCATCGGATCCCGTATTTGGATAACTATGTCCTCCTGTTGCTATTATAACCTTATCACACTTCAAAACTTTTGAATTATTGAGTCTAACACCAACTATAGTATCTTCTTCAATTATTAAATCTGTAACTTCTGTGTTATACATTATTTCAACGTTATTATTAACTAAATCTTGTCTTAGAGTTTCAATTACTTCTTCTGCTTTATCACTTTTTGTATAAATTTTTTGGTCATTTTCAAATTCTACTTTATATTCTAAATTATTTTTATCAAAATAATCTAGTAAATCAAGGTTTGTAAACGAGTACAAACTACTATATAAAAACTTCTTATTCGTAACAATCTTATCAAAAAAATCTTCAATATCTCGATTATTAGTTATATTACATCTTCCTCCACCAGTTAATTTTAATTTTCTACCAAGTTCTGCATTTTTATCAATTAACGTTACTGAGTGGTTCTTTGATGCAGTGATTGATGCCATAATTCCAGATGGCCCACCACCGATTACTATAATTTTCATAAATTCACCTAAACCTATTTATTTTTCCTTATTCATTATAATATAGTTATATACTATATTTCAATAAATATTTAATTAACAGTAACAATTATACCTTAATTTTAATAATATATAAATATATTATATTTGGAGGGGTTTTAATGTTTAAAAAAGTATTATCATTACTAACAGTTTCAGCATTATTTTTAACAGGATGTACTTCAACAACATCTTCAACAGACTTAGAAGAAATAACTATTGCAGAAGTTGCACATTCAGTTTTTTATGCACCTCAATACGTTGCAATAACTAATGGATATTTTGAAGAAGAAGGCCTTTTAGTTGATATAATAACAACTTCTGGTGCAGATAAAACTATGGCGGCACTTTTATCTGATGAGGCACAAATTGGACTTATGGGTCCTGAGGCATCAATTTATGTATACAATCAAGGCAGTGAAAATTATGCAGTAAATTTTGCTCAATTAACTCAAACTGATGGAAGTTTCTTAATGGCAAGAGAAGAAATGCCTGATTTTTCTTTTGAAGATTTAAAAGGAACTGAGATATTAGGTGGTAGAGAGGGTGGGGTTCCTCTTATGACATTTGAATATCTATTAAAACAAAATGGATTAGTTATTGGCGAAAATACTAGTGAAGGAGAAGTTAACGTTCGTAGCGATGTACATAGGTACGTTCCGTTATTACATTAGTATGTTGATAAGCTCTAGTTTGGACTAGAAAACCCCAATAATTCTACCCTCATATTGGTTCGGTTTTTGGTTATAATCTTTCACAATTATAGAATCCTTGATTTGTTGTACTTTAATTATATCAATATTTTAAATTTCTAGGAAGACAAATTTTACTTAATTATCCTTTTATTTCATAAACTTCAGAATAAGCATTATAATTATTTTTTATTAATTTTTGAAAATTAGTAGCAGAATCTTTAGAACCGAAAGAATGTACATTAACTCCATATTTTACTTGTTCTGGAGTAGGATTTACAGTTAATTTTTTATTTAATATTCCTTCAGCAATCTTTTTAGCCATTTCATAAGCTCCTATATTTTTATATAGATCTACATCATCTTTATCATCAACAAAACAACATTCTACTAAAACAGCTGGTGCTTGAGTACTTCTAAGAACTCCCCAAGTAGTATTATGTTTTACACCTCTATTTCTAAATCCTAATTCTGCTATATTATCTACTATTCTAGTAGCATAAGAATTAGAAGAACTAGTTGCACTATAAGTATAAACTTCAGTTCCTGTTGTAGCGCCATTTCCTGCTAAATTATTAGCTCCCGCATTAAAATGTATAGACACAAACAAATCTAAAGGTTGTGCATTTGCTTTAGAAACTATTTTATTTATACAATCCGTTGCACTACTTGGATAGTCTATTGTGCAATCTACAACTATACAATTATTTTCAGTCAATATTTGAGTTAAATATTTTACTACCTCTCTATTTTCAGTACTTTCACAAAGTAAATCAGTTATTGCTCCAATACTAGCACTACCAAATATTCCGTGTCCTGCATTAATTCCTATTATCAATTTATCCATTTTATCCTCCTTAGAATCTTCTATTTCATCATTTAAATATACAAGCAACCAACTAACATTGTTTCTTAAACTTTTATTTAAAATTTCATCTTTATGTTGTAAATGGCAACTACCACCACCATCTAAATTTATAGCATAATCCATTCCTAAATCTAAACAGTCTTTAACTGTATCCTCAAGGCTCAAGGAATCATCACTATTATATAGAATTAGTTCTTTATCATTAAATCCAATACAACTACGTTTATGTACTCCATCAAGGTAAGATGAATATTTATTCCCCCAATCTATAAACTCTTTAGAATTATTTATAAGGGTTGGAGATCCACTAACATAATTTTTTAGATTATTATCTATTTTTGTAAATTTCACCTTTTCATCAAAACAAAGTCCATAATCTGAAAATAAATAACCACTATTTTGTCCATCAACTTTCATTTTAGTTATATTAATTCCAGTTTGTACATCATATAAAGCAAGATTTATTAAATAATCTGGTTTATATTCATCCATAATTTCATAGTAAAGAAAACCTCCAGGAATATTCTTAATTTCTATCTTTTTTATTGTATTTAAAGTAATTTTATAATTAATAATATCACCTCCTTAATTTAATTTAGATATTTTCTTTTCTATGTTATCTAGCCTATCTACAATACTTTCAAGCGCCGACGTACTTTGTTGCATAACCGATACAAATTGTTTAGAATCCTCTCTATATTGTGTTTCCCTAACTTTATGTTGTTCTTGCATATTTCCTACTAATTGCTCATACTTTTGTTCCATTTTTTCATTTCTTGTAT
>JAWXUS010000003.1:0-125446 GCA_044426235.1 Peptostreptococcaceae bacterium
TTCTGACATACCAAGATATTTAAGGCCTTTTTCTTTTGCAGACTTTATATTTTCTTCAACAGTACTGTATGCATGACCACTTACAATAGTGTGAGTATGTAAATCTATTAATATTTTCATTTTAACTCCTTAAATAAGATTATTTACAAATAAGTATATCACATATTTATATACTTATTTGTAAATACTATTTTACTATATTGTAACTCCCTATTTCTAGTTAAATTTTATATATTATAACTTTATCATAATATAAGTAAAGTTTCTTAATAAATGCACTTTAAATAATATATAAACTTTATATAAAAAGAAGAATGCAAAATGCATTCTTCTTAATCATTATTTTAAATTTTTAAATTTATTTTTAAATAATTCACCTAAACTACCTAAACTATCTTCAACTTCTAAATATTCAGATATATCTTCTTCAGGATCTCTAGTTGCCTCTTTAATTGATACTACTAACTTTCTATTTTTAGGCCTAAAATCTATTACCATAGCTTTAATAGTATCTCCAACGTTTATGTGCTTAGTAATTTTAGATACACCTTCTTCACTTATATGTGAGATTGGTAAAAATGCCTCAACTGCAGTTGCAATTTTAACGAATGCACCTTTTTCTATAACCCTAACAACTTCTCCACTTATTACATCACCTTCATAAATATTTGAATTCATCCAAGGATCATTATTTATATCTTTAAGAGCTACTGCAAACTTTCTTTTTTCTTTATCAATATCTAATATATATACTTCAATTTCTTGATCTAGACTAATTAGATTTTCTATGTTTTCGAACTTTTCCCAAGATAAATTATTTTTATGAAGTAATCCTTCTATTCCGCCAATATCAACGAATGCTCCATACTCAACAATCTTTTTAACTTTAGCATCTTTCTTTTGACCAACTTCTAAAGAATCAAATAAAGCTTCTTTTTCTTTCTTTATTTTAGCTATACGTTCTTCTTTTTGTTCTTTTTGTTCTCTAAGTCTTTCTTCTTTTTCTTCTTTCTCTCTAGCTTTTCTCTCAAGTCTCTCCTTATCTTCTCTTTCCTTTAAAACATCTCTATGACTTGCTACTATCTTGTTCTTATTTTTATCTAATTCTATTATGTATACTTCTAAATTTTTATTTACAAATCCACTAGTTTTATCAACAAATTTAGTACTTAATTTTGAAATTGGAATAAATATTTCTACATTATTATAAATTGCAAAAACTCCTCTTTCAATAGCTTTATGTGTTAAAACAGTTATTATTTTTTTATCTTCAAATGCACTAACTATGCTTTCATATCCCTTAACCACATCAAATTTTAATTTTGATAAATTAATAGTTGCATCTTTTTGATTAACTCTAGTTATTATACCTTCAATCTCGTCACCAACATTATATACTTCATCAATATTTTTTGATTTTTCTAAATTAAGTTCTTCTTTTTTTATTATTCCATCAAATCCAAAATTCATTTCTAAAATAACTTCATCTTTAGTTATTTTACTTATTTTAGCCTTAACAACTTCACCAATTTTTATAGCATCTAATTCTCTTTCTTGGCTTTCTAATAAATCTTTCATAGATAAGTTTTCCATAAAATATCCACCTTTCTAATTTGTTACTTTATTTACGTTTATTATACCACTAATCATATTAATTTAATATAAAAGTTATATTTTTTAAATTTTTTCAAAATTTTGCTTGCATTATTAATTAAAAACGTTTAAAATAGATATTCCAAGGAACTAAATTATTTAGTTTTTAACTGTGTATTTTTATATTTATAAATATTTTAGGTAAATATTTATTTTTTAAAACCCTACTATAAATTATAGTAGGGTTCTTTTTTATATATTTAGTTTGCATAGTATAAATTCTTTGTTGGGTAATCTGGATCACACGTTACATCTATTCCAAGTTCTCTACAAGATTGCTCATCATCTTTACTAAGTATAGTTGTTGAATGTATTTGAGATCCTTTTAACATTTCTAATTTATCAAGTGCTACTTGTGCAGTTGGATTAGTAACTGCTGATATACTAAGTGCCATTAAAACTTCATCAACTGAAAGTTCTGGAGTTCTACTTCCAAGAGTTTTAGTTTTTAAGTTTACTATTGGTTCTAGTATTGAAGGTGATATTAAATGAATTTCATCATCTATATTAGCTATTGATTTAACAGCATTTATTATTGCAGCAGCTGTTGCATTCATAAGCTCACTTCCTTTACCAGTTAATATGTTGTTTTCTTCTATCTCAATAGCAACTACTGGACAAGTATCTCCTTCTTTAGAAGTTTCTTTTAACTTTTTACTGTATTCTCTAGCAGGATTTACTACTGATCTAGTCTCAGGCTTTAAATCAAGCTCACTCATTATTATTTCTATTCTTTCAAATGCTTCTTTATCTACTTGACCTTTTTTGTACTCACAAGCAGTCTTGAAGTATCTTCTTATAATTTCTTGTCTTGATGCTTCTTTAACAACTTCATCATCAACTATTCCGTATCCAACTCTATTAACTCCCATATCTGTTGGAGATTGGTATACTGATTCTTTATTAGTTATTTTTTCTATTATCTTTTTAAGAACTGGGAAAAGTTCTAAATCTCTATTGTAATTAACTGCAGTTTCGTTGTATTTTTCAAGGTGGAATGAATCTATCATATTAACATCTTTTAAATCAACTGTTGCAGCTTCATATGCTATATTAAGTGGGTGCTTAAGTGGCACATTCCATACTGGGAAAGTTTCAAACTTCGAATAACCAACTGCATTCCCTCTTTTATTTTCATGGTATAACTGACTTAAACAAGTTCCAAGTTTTCCACTTCCAGGTCCTGGTGCTGTAACTACAACTATTGGCTTAGTAGTTTCAATGTATGGATTCTTTCCATATCCTTCATCACTTACTATAGTATCAACATCATTTGGATATCCTTTAGTAGCTGCATGCTTGTAAACTTTTATTCCACGTCTTTCAAGTTTATTTATAAAAACAGTAGTTGCTGGTTGACCATCAAATCTAGTTATAACAACACTGTTTACTTCAAGTTCAAATTTTCCTAAATCATCTATAAGTCTTAAAACTTCCATATCATAAGTTATTCCAAAATCGCCTCTAACTTTGTTTCTTTCAATATCTCCTGCATAAACGCAAATAACAACTTCTAATTTCTCTTTTAAATGTTGTAAAACTTTTATCTTTGCATTTTCATCAAATCCTGGAAGTACTCTCTTCGCGTGTAAATCTCCTATAAGTTTTCCACCAAATTCAAGGTATAACTTATCGTAGTCGTTAACTCTTTCTAATATGTACTTAGTTTGTTCTTCTAAGTATTTGTTATGATCAAATCCTATCTTTCTCATAAAGCACCTCACTAAATTTTTATTTTTATAACTGTGTAATTTTTATATCTATAAATAATTACTGGTACTCTAACGGTTCCTTTTGTAATATTTATATATTATAGTAAAATTTCATATATTTTTTTACTATAAGTTAATATTATACATTCACTTTGAATTTTTTTCAATAACTTTTTTGTATTTTATCATATTTTTTTATTATATGAAAAAGTCCTTTTATCTATAAAAATAAAAGAACTTTTTCATTACTGTATTAACTATTTTTTAGAATCTCCATACATCTCTTTTAATTGAGTTTGTATTTCCTTATTTTCTAAGTATTCATCTAAAGTAGTTTTTCTATCCATAATTCCATTTGGAGTCATCTCTATTATTCTATTTCCTAGAGTTTGTATCATTTCGTGGTCATGAGAACTAAATAATAGTACTCCAGAGAACTTCTCAAGCCCTTTATTTACAGAAGTTATAGACTCTAAGTCTAAGTGGTTAGTTGGATCATCTAAAACTAAAATATTAGAGTTTGATAACATTAATTTAGATAACATACATCTAACTTTTTCTCCTCCAGATAATACATTAGCTTCTTTTAATGCTTCATCTCCACTAAATAGCATTCTTCCTAAGAATCCTCTTACGAAACTTTCACTCTTTTCTTCTGAATATTGTCTTAACCAGTCAACTAAGTTATAAGTTATATTATCGAAATATTCATTATGATTTTTTGGAAGATAATCTTGAGTAGTAGTTACTCCCCATTTAACATTTCCGCTATCTGGAGTATCTTCTCCCATTATTATATTAAATAAAGCCGTTATCGACATTTCATTTCCTAAGAATGCAACTTTATCTTCTCTATCTAATCTAAAACTTACATTATCTAAAACTTTAACTCCATCAATAGTCTTAGTTATATTTTCTACTTCTAAAACATCATTTCCGATTTCTCTCTCTGGTGTAAATCCAACATATGGATATCTTCTTCTTGAAGGTTGAATATCATCAAGCTCTATTTTATCAAGTTGTTTCTTTCTTGAAGTTGCTTGCTTTGCTTTTGATGCATTTGAACTAAATCTTGCGATAAAGTCTTTAAGTTGCGCTATTTTTTCTTCAGCTTTCTTATTTTGATCCTTAGCAAGTTGAAGTGCTAATTGACTTGATTCATACCAGAAATCATAGTTACCAACATACATTTGAATTTTTCCAAAGTCAACATCAACTATGTTAGTACATATTTGATTTAAGAAATGTCTATCATGTGATACAACTATAACTATTGAATCTTCTAAGTCCATTATGAAATTATTTAACCAATTTATTGATTGGAAATCTAAATGGTTAGTAGGTTCATCCATTATTAAGATTTCAGGCTTACCAAATAAAGCTTGTGCAAGTAAAGCTTTAACTTTTTCTCCACCAGTTAATTCTTTCATTAATTTATAATGAAGAGATTTATCTATTCCAAGACCCATTAAAAGTCTTTCTGCATTAGTTTCTGCATCCCAACCATCAAGTTCTGCGAATTCTCCTTCAAGTTCTGCAGCTTTTATACCATCTTCTTCAGAAAAATCTTCTTTCATATATAAAGCATCTTTTTCTTTCATTATTTGATATAATCTTTCATGTCCCATTATAACAACATCTAAAACACTGTCTTCATCATATTTGAAATGGTCCTGTCTAAGAACTGACATTCTCTCTTTTTCAGTTATAGATATATTTCCTGTATTAGCTTCTATATCTCCTGCTAATATTTTAAGAAAAGTTGATTTTCCTGCTCCATTAGCTCCAATTATCCCGTAACAATTTCCTTTAGTGAACTTTAAATTAACATCTTTAAATAATTCTTTATCACCAAATCTAAGTCCTATATTCGTAACTTGTAACATTTGATATTTCCTTTCCACTTTCTAAATTTTATATACTTATACAGTATACTAACTAAATCAACCTATTACAAGAGTATTAAGGAAAAATAATCAAAAAAATAGAAGGTAAAATTACCTTCTAAATTTTTCTAAATAATCTATCATCATTTTCTTGAAATTACCACTATAATCAACAATTTGTACCAAGAAATTGCCATTTAATGTTTTATTACTATTTGCAATTTTAACAGTTAAAATGTTATCTTGTTCTTCGATTAAGTATCCAAAATCTCTGTTTTCATTTACTTCTAAATCACCCATATCAAAATCTAGATTCTCAAAAATGTCACCATTTATAGTTTCAATTCTACCATTATTTATTCTACCAAATGATAGATAAATACATTTATCCCCTGAAGTAAATAACCTATTACTAATTTCACTTTTACTAACTTTAGTTAATGCATTTTCTCCACATTTTTTTATTAACTTTTCTAAATCAAAGCTATCTTTTTCAGTTTTTAATATATTTAAAGTCTCTAAATTTTCATTTGGTATGTATTTAGTTATATCTTCACAAGTTTCCACCAAACTCTTAAATTCATATCCTTTTTCTTCGTAGTAATCCTTAAGCTCATACTCTTCATCAAATTCAACTAACATATTTTCTAATTCTTCTTTAGTTTCAAAATCTTTGATACTAGTCACAAAAGGTACTATTTTACTTGGCTTATATAAATACATTTCAAGAGGCTTAATACTTTCATTTGCAAAATCAATATCTTCTTTACTAAAAGCATCATAAACTCCGTCCTCTAAAAATGCTACTTCAACTTCCATTTCGTACTCTTCTTTATCCATTTCTAAAGTTCCAACTGGACACATAACTATTAATTTACTCTTGTCAAACACGTACCCAAAGCTATAATCTATTTCTAATTTCATAATTTTCTCCTTAATTATATATATTTCGATTATTACTATTATATCCTACCATACATACAAAAAAATAAAAGCCCTAAACAGACTTTTATTTTACTTTTCTATCTATGATAACTCTTTTTCTTTTTTTCAAAAACATACTTTCAGTACTTCTAATAATTATTGCACTAATTATTAAAACTCCAAAAAGTCCAGACACCGGATAAATAGCATTAACTAAACTTGAAAATGAAACTTTAGAAACTAAAAGTGCCATAAAAGTTGCAACAAATGAAGTAAGTACAAATCCTGAACTTTTCTCCTTATAAAAAGAACTACTAAAGCTCCAAAGAAGTGGTGTTGCAGTAGTATAAATTCCTGCAATTAATATAACTGAAAATATCATTCCAATAACTGATGAAATATTTTTAGCCATAAAAAGTGTTGGTATTTGTTTATCGTATAAATTACCTATATCACTCATTATTGCAATATTTAATATCAATGCAGACATCATAAATACTGCACCTCCAATAATTCCACCGTAAATACAACTTTTTTTATCTTTTGCAGTACTACCAACACTAACTAAGAATGTTGTTGATAAAACCAAGTTAAGTCCAGTATACATTATAGAACTCAAGTACCAATTATATCCCGCCTTTTTAACTTCAACTTCACTAACTAAACTCTCTATCATATGTAATGAATCAATATTATTAAAAATAGTTACTATCCCAATACTAATTGTAAATACTGCAATTATAGGTCCAATATTTCCCAATATGTTTATTATTTTATTCATTCCTAAAGTAACTGATACAAAAGTTAAAACTCCCATTATAAGTGACCCTATCCCCTTACTTATTCCATAATACTCACTAATTGATGCACCACTTCCCGCAATCATTACTATAAAGCTAAAAAAGAATAGTATAGGCATACAAAGTTTAAAAAAATTACCAACTTTTTCACCCATTAAATAAACAAATACATCATTACTATCTTTTAAATTTTCATTTTTTCCAATACTAAAAAGATTAGATCCTGCATACATCATAAGCACCATACAAAAAATACTTGATAATACACTTATAATTCCGTGTGATGAAAAAAACTGCATAATCTCTTGTCCCGTTGCAAATCCCGAACCTATACAAATAGAAATATATGTTCCTGCAAATTTAAAACTTTCCTTATTCAAATAATCACCTCAATACACTTTTTTAAAAGTATATGAAATTATATTTTATTTTAGAAACACTAAAAAGACCTATAAAAAATTTATAGGTCAATTTATCTATTTAGTAAAGTTTTCTGCACTAACTAAAACTAATTCTCTAAGTATTTTACAAGCAGTAACTGTTGATACACTTGTATTATCATAATCTGGACTAAGTTCTACTATATCTGCTCCAACTAAATTTATGTTCGAGTTTTTAAGTATAGTAAATATTTTAGAAAACTCCTTGAAGTTTACTCCACCTGGTTCTGGTGTTCCAGTTCCAGGGAATATTGAAGGATCTAAAACGTCTAGATCTATAGTTAAATAAACGTTCTTTCCACTTAAACTACTTACTATATCAGAGAAAGTATCAATAGTTCCAACTTCCATATAAGTATGCTTTTGTTTTAATGAAAAGTCAAATTCCTCTTTAGTTCCTGAACGAATACCAAATTGGAATATTTTATTATCACCAACAATATCCCATATTCTTTTAATTACAGTTGCGTGAGAATGCTTATTATTGTTATATTCTTCCCTTAAATCCGTGTGGGCATCAAAATGAAGAACGTGTACATCATCGTATTTTTCATTTACTGCACGAAATGCCGGTAAAGTAACTAAATGCTCTCCACCTATCATAAATGGAAACTTATTTGAAGTAACTATTTCTTTAGTTCCTTCATAAATTTCTTCTAATACTCTTTCAGTATTTCCAATACTAAGTTCTAAATCTCCAATGTCGCAAACATTAAAATCTTCTAAATCTAAATTTAAAACTGGACTATAAGTCTCAAGTCCATAAAATTCAGGTCTCATTGCACTACTTGCAAATCTAGTTCCTGGTCTATTTGAAGTTGTTCCATCAAATCCTGCACCAAAAACTACTATATTTGAATTTTCATATTCACAGTCCATTCCCATAAACTGATTTATATGTGAAAAATTATTTATTTTCATTGTTTAACATATCCTTTACGTATTGAGGTAACATAAATGCTCCAACGTGTAAGTCTGCATTATAGTACTTAGTTTTTAAATTTAACTTTTCCCATTCTGCTCTATTTTGATCTTTAAGTGGATCAAATTTCTTAGATGCAAATCCAAATAACCAATGTCCTGATGGATAAGTTGGAATGTGTGCTTGATAAACTTTAGCTATTGGGAATATGTTCTTTATTTTTTCGTTAGCTCTTTTCATTTCTTTAGCATTAAAGTCAAAATATGGACTTTCATTTTGGTTAACTAATATTCCTTCATCAGAAAGGATTCTATAACAATCAGTATAAAAATCAACTGAGAATAATCCTTCTCCTGGTCCTATTGGATCTGTTGAATCAACTATTATTAAATCATAACTTTTATCTTTTGAATTCTTAACGAAAGCAACACCATCTTCATAGTATAAGTTAACTCTCTTATCATCTAATTTACAAGCACAAATATCTATATGCTCACGGCTAACATCAACAACCATTTTGTCTATTTCAACCATATCTATTTTTTCTATTTGAGGATATCTTGTAAGTTCTCTTACAGTTCCACCATCTCCACCACCAATAACTAAAACTTTTTTTATATTCATATTAGTTGCCATTGGAGTATGTACTATCATATCGTGATATATAAATTCATCTTTGTAATTTACCATCATAAGTCCATCTAAAGTTAAAAACTTTCCAAATTCCTTACTTTCAAAAACATCTACTCTTTGGAAATCACTTTGATCACTAAATAAGTGCTTGTCTACTTTTATTGAAAATCTAACATTGTCTGTCCATTCTTCTGTATACCAAAATTCCATATGTATATCTCCTTTTATTTTATTATATTTTAATAAAAAGCCTTCATTATATAGAAGACTTTTTCAATTTACTTTTCTTCTTCGTTTGGCTTAAATGTTATTTCACCTAAGTCTTTTTTTGCAAACTTTTGTATTTTAGTAGTTAAACCTCTTGGTATCTCTACTGACTCACTTCTTTCTGCTTTTAATAAATCTTCAAGCATTTCAAATGCCTTCCAAGGGTCTATATCTCCACACGTGAAAAAATCTGCTGCTGCATAACCATATTCTGGCCACGTATGTATAGTTAAGTGAGATTCTGCAATTATTACTGCCCCTGAAACTCCCCACGGATTAAAGTGATGGAAAACTGAGTCTACTAAAGTAGCCTTTGCATTAAGTGCAGAATTATTCATATGCTTTTCGATAAGTTTTGGATCTCTTAAAACTTCTTCATCACAATTGTAGTATTCAACTAATATGTGTCTTCCTAATGTTTCTAATTGCATTTTTTATCCTCCATATTTACCACTAATATATTTTGTAAGTCTTTATCTTCCATATCTGTAAGATATGCATTGTTATTTTTTAGTGTATTTATATAATCAATTATATCCTTAGTTATAACTTCACCAGGTGCTACTATTGGAATTCCAGGAGGATATGCCATTACTGACTCCCCACTAACTTCCCCAATACTTTCATTAAGCGATAAACTTAATTTATCACTATAAAATGCAGCTCTTGGAGTCATTTTAACTTCAGGATTAATTTGTCTTATGTCTATTTTTTGTAGTTTATCTTTTTTTCTATAAACTTTTGCAATAATTTTTAATGATTTAATTAATCTATCAACATCTTCCTTAGTAGTTCCAATCGATATCAAAATAAGTAGATTATATAAGTCACCAAGTTCTGGTTGTACCTTAAATTCTTGATATAAAAGTTCATAAACTTCAAAACCTGTTAAATTAAGATCTTTAACGTTTATACAAATTTTTGTTTCATCAATAGAATAAGAGCCTTTATCATCTAAAATATCTTTAGATAAAATTTTAATTCCATCTATTTTACTTAATTTTGATTTTGTATATCTAGATAAATTTAGTGCTTTTGAAAATTGTTTTTCTCCATTAATCTCTAAATTATATCTTGCTCCATCAATACTTGCCATTAGAAGGTATGATGCTGAGGTTGATTGTAGCATATTTATAGATTGTAAAACTTTTTTCTCATCAATATTGTTATTAGTTAAAAGAACTGATGCTTGGGTTAATGCTCCACCTGTTTTATGAATACTAACTGCGGCCATATCGGCACCACACATCATACTCGATTTTGGTAAATCTAAGTTAAATGGAAAATGTGCTCCGTGTGCCTCATCAACAAGTACTAAAGTATCATTTTCGTGGCATACCCTAACTATATTTTCAAGGTCTGAAGTTAAACCATAATAAGTTGGATTAAGTAAGAATAAAGCTTTTATATCCTTATCTTCCTTTAAAATTTCTTCAACTTTCTTATAATCTATATTCATACTAATTCCATACTCTTCATTAAATTCAGGTTGAATAAAAACAGGTTCTGCACCAGTTAATATAAGTGAATTTATTACCGATTTATGAATATTTCTTGGTATAAGTATTTTGTCATTTGGCTTTACAGTACTAAGTAACATAGCTTGGATCGCACCAGTCGTTCCATTCGTAACAAAAAATGCATTTTTTGCTTTATATGCCTTTGCAAGTAAATCTTGTGCATCTTTTATTATCCCATAAGGATTTGATACATTGTCCATAAAAGGAGATGAATTTATATCCATCTTCATTAAATCATTACCAAAATAATTATTTAGTACTTCTACACCTCTATCTCTAACGTGTCCCGGAACATCAAAACACGAAATATCTTTTTCAGAGTACTCTTTTAGTGAGCTAAGAAGTGGGATTTTATGATTTAATTCTGATTTCACATTGTAATTTGTATCCATATTCATACCTCCTTTCTAAATTTTAGTCATATATACATAAATAAATTTTATTATTAATATTTCTTATTATTTTTATACTTAATATTTACTTTCATTAAACTAACACTACTTATTATATACATTTCTTATTTTTTTGCAATACTTTTTTTACTAATTTATATAGTATTTTTCAATGGTTAGTTAGTTTTTAGTTAATATTAATTTTTATTAAGTTTAATATATCTAAACAAAATGAATTAAATATATTTTTCATATAATTTATATTTTTTAGTTTTTTCAAGTCTTACAGTTTATTTCACCTTATCTTTTAGTATATAATTACTAAACTTTTTGATATAAATTATTTTCAAAAAAAAGCAAACTGTAAAAACAGTTCGCATTTTTTTATTTACTATCAAATTGACTATTATAAAGATCCTTATAAAAACCTCCATCACTTAATAATTTTTCGTGACTTCCATTTTCAATAATATCTCCATCTTTCATAACTAAAATAGTATCTGCATTTTTTATAGTTGATAGTCTATGTGCAATTATAAAACTCGTTCTACCCTTCATTAAGCTTTCCATTGCATCTTGAATTAAAACTTCCGTACGAGTATCAACAGAACTTGTAGCTTCATCTAGTATTAACATTTTAGGGTTTGCAAGTATTACTCTAGCTATTGTAAGTAACTGCTTTTGACCTTGAGAAATATTGTTTGCTTCCTCATTTATAACCATATCATATCCGCCTGGAAGTGATTTTATGAAATGATGTGCATAAGCGGCCTTTGATGCTTTAATAACTTCTTCATCAGTTGCATCAAGTCTTCCATATCTTATATTTTCCATAATAGTACCTTTAAACAACCAAGTATCTTGAAGTACCATTCCAAACATTCCTCTTAAATCACTTCTATTTAACTTATTAATATCATTATCATCAATTAAAATTTTACCACTATTTATATCATAAAATCTCATTAATAATTTTACTACTGTAGTTTTTCCAGCACCAGTTGGACCAACTATCGCAACCTTTTGACCTTCTTTGATCTTAACTGAGAAATCATTTATGATTATTTTATCCTTATCATATCCAAAACTTACATTCTCAAATTCTATATTACCTTTTAAGTCATCAGTTTTAACTGGATTTTCATAGTTTGGAGTTTTCTCTTTTTCACCTAAAAATTCAAATACTCTCTCACTTGATGCAAGTGTCGCTTGAATTACATTTGATATTTGAGCCATTTGACCTATTGGTTGAGAGAAATTTCTACTATATTGAATAAATGCTTGAATATCTCCAACACTTATTGTATTTTTTATAGCTAAGAATCCACCAAGAATTGCAACTACAACATAGCCTAAATTCCCTATAAAACTCATAACAGGCATCATAAGACCTGATAAGAATTGTGACTTTCTAGCAGTTTCATATAACTTTTCATTAATTTCATTAAATTCTTCTATAGACTTTTCTTCTCTATTAAAAGATTTAACTATATTGTGTCCACTATACACTTCTTCTATATAACCATTAGTATTCCCTAAAAACTCTTGTTGTTTTCTAAAATATACTTGAGATTTTTTTATTACAAGATCCATAAATAAAGTTGATAGCGGTATTACTATTAAAGCACCTAAAGTCATCGGTAAACTAATAGATAACATCATTATAAGTATACCAATCATCGTAACAACACCTGTTATCATTTGACTAAGTATTTGTTGTAAATTATTACTTATTGAATCAACATCATTAGTTATTCTTGATAATACTTCACCGTGAGTAGTTTTATCAAAATAACTAAGCGGTATGCGACTTATTTTTTCACTTATATCTTTTCTTAATTTATAAGAAATTTTTTGTGATATTCCAGAAGTTATAAATCCTTGTATAAAAGAAAATACAGAACTCGTAGTATAAAGTACTGCTAAAATTAATAATATCTTCTTTATATAGTCAAAGTTAATACTTCCACCATCTTGACTAACTTTGTTCATTATTCCTTCATAGATAGTAGTAGTAGCCTCTCCAAGTATTTTTGGTCCAACTATAGAAAATATTGAACTCCCTATTGCAAACCCTACTACTACCATTAAATAAATTCTATATTCTTTAATATAATTTATTAATTGTTTCATTGTTTCTTTAGAATTTTTTGGTTTTTCTCCCGGTCCAAGCATAGGTCCACCCGGTCCTCGCCCTCCTGGTCCTGGCATTCTTGGTCCACCATTTCCAGGACCTTTTTTATCAAAATTACTCATTTTATAATTCCTCCTTTGATAATTGTGATGATGCTATTTGATTATAAACTTCACAATTTTTAAGAAGATCTTTATGTGTTCCCATTCCAACAATTTTACCTTCATCAAGAACAATTATTTGTTCTGCATTCATAATAGTACTAATTCTTTGTGCTACTATTAAAACAGTTTTGTCCTTAGTATGTTTTTTTAGTTCTTGTCTAATTGATGAATCAGTTTTTAAATCAAGGGCTGAGAAACTATCATCAAATATATAAATATTTGGATTTTTAGCCAATGCACGTGCTATTGATAATCTTTGTTTTTGACCACCAGATACATTTGTTCCACCTTGAGATATTTCACTATCAAATTTTTCTTCTTTCTTTTCAATAAATTCTAAACTCTTTGATATATCAGCACTTTCTATTACTTTTTCCATACTTAAATTTTCATTTGAGAAACTAATATTACTCTTTATTGTTCCACTAAACAACACACCTTTTTGAGGAACATAACCTATCTCTTTTCTAACTTCACTTTGTTTCATATTTCTAATATCTATTCCATCTATTAAAATTTCACCACTTGTTACATCATAAAATCTCGGTATTAAGTTTATTAAAGTAGATTTTCCACTTCCAGTACTTCCAATAAAAGCAGTTACATCTCCAGGCTTTGCAGTAAAGTTTATATTTTCTAAAATATTATTATCTGCATTATCATACTTAAATGAAACATTTTTAAATTCAATTACACCTTTACTATCATTTAATTTAACTGTATCTGTTGGGTCTTTTATTAAACATTCAGTAGTTAAAACATCATTTATACGGTTTGCAGAAACTGATGCTCTAGGAATCATAACTGTAAGCATAGTTATAAATAAGAATGCCATAATTATTTGCATAGTATATTGGATAAATGCCATCATATCTCCAACTTGCAGAGTCCCTAAATTTATTTGATTTGCTCCAACCCAAACTATAAGTAATGTTGATAAATTCATTATAAGCATCATTGAAGGTTGCATTATAGTCATAACCCTATTTATAAAAATAGAAGTATCACGAATTTCTCCATTTACCTTATCAAATCTTTCTTCTTCTTTTTTATTAGTATTAAATGCACGAACAACAAGTATTCCATTTAATATTTCTCTACTGACTAAATTCAATTTATCTACTAAATTCTGAATAATTTCAAACTTCGGTAGAGCAAATTTAAATAGTATACTTACTATTATTGTCATTAAAGTTATAGCTAATGCTATTATCCAAGCCATTGATGAATTTATTTGAATAACTTTTATAAATGCACCAGTTGCAATAATTGGAGCATAAAATACCATTCTAATCATCATAACTAATACAGTTTGTATTTGATTTATATCGTTAGTACTTCTAGTTATTAAAGATGCAGTTTGGAATTTATCAAACTCATAATTTGAAAACGACATAACTTTTTCAAATACATCTTTTCTTAAATTACGTCCAATACCTGCTGCTACTTGTGCCGCTAAATATCCAATACTAATTGTAGACATCATACTAATTAAAGACACACCAAGCATTTTAAGTCCAGAATTAAAAACGTAATCACGTTGCATTTTATTAACGTCTATACCTAAAACTTCATACTCACTTTTAACGAATGGTATTGCAGCTTGACTAATAATATCTTCACTCATACCATCAAAGTTTTTTTCTATTTCAGCCAAAGCAACATTTAAATATTCTGTTGGAATTAAATTTAATTCATCAACACTTTTTATCGGCATTTCGTCACTTTCTGAAATTTGAATTGCATTTATTATCATTTGAGGCTTTGAAACTATACTGTTTAACGTTTCAATTATATCTTTATCTTCAGTATTTAATTTATATACTCCATTTTCTAAAACTTCACTACTAAAATTTTCATCACTTTCTATCAAATTAAAATTTTCATCTAAAATCTTAATTTCATCTTCATCTAAAAATAACTTAATATTATCTAATGAATTTTTAGTTATATAATTCGGTGTTGCATTTTCTATACCATTTTGCTGAATACCTATATTAATTATATTTGACGTATAATCTGGAAGTGATAAATCTGCGCTTGCTTGCACAATTAATAAACAGATCACAGCTAATATATATCCAATAAATGGTTTAAAATATCTTGATATTTTTAACATACAATCTCCCTTATTTTATAGGTTCTTTAACCGTTTTAACTTCAAATAACTTAACTTCACCACTTATTACAAAATCTTGTTTTTCTTTATTTTGGTGACCTACTTTGTGTTCATCACTAGTTTTCCACTTTGTAAAGTTTTGTTGTGAATCCCATTTAACAGTTATTACAACTTCTTCTATTTCCTCATTTTTTATACCCTTCATAATTAAGCATTCAATAAAACCTTCTTTTGATTGCATAGATTCTAAATTTGAAAATTTTTCTATCATCTTATCTGCAAATCCATTTTTAACTTTGATAGTTTTTTGTTCTATAAACATATTGTCACTCCTTTTATACTTAATTTTTGTTATTTTTTATAATTATATACACGGTTAATTTAAAAGTCAATATATTTATAAAAAACAATTGTATTTTATAACTATTTTGTGTATATTACTAATGTTGTTTAACTTTTAATAATAAAAGTATAGCAAAATATATTTATTTAAAGTATTATATCTATATTAATACACTTTGGAGGAAAATATATGGAAAATTATAAATTAGATGATTTAATAAATAATTTAATTGCGCTAGGGCCATTATTCAAGAAAAAACTTATAAGTAAATATCATCCTTCGCTTGAAGGATTAACTCCAGCTCATTTTAATGTACTTCTTATTGTTCAAAAAATTGGACCTTGCCCAATATCTGATATTGCAAACAAACTTATGATTTCAACTCCTAATATGAGTAAATTATTAAATAAATTAATAGAAGAAGATTTATTAATAAAAGTTAATGATAAAACTGATAGACGAGTTATAAATATTAGTTTAAACGAAAATGGTATTAATTATTTAGATAAAGAATGTAAATCTTTTGAAAAAAAGATTAAACAAAAGCTTTTAATACTAGACAATGATGATTTAGAAAAGTTAATATTATCAACTAATATGCTAACAGAAGTTTTATCTAATATTGATTAAAACAAAAAAATTCTTATTTATAAAATAAGAATTTTTTTGTTTTGCTATAAATCAATCCCTACATTATATTCATTAAGCCAACATTCAAGTTGAACTAAATATGCCATAACTTGAGGTCCTCTCATTAATTGTCCAAACCAAGGTTTAACAAAGCTATCCCCATTAGTTAACATTATCTTTTCAACTTCATCTTTATCTAAAATTTCAAATATTCTAGAGTTTGGATTATTAACAATATCCTTTAACATACTTTGTACTGCATTTGTGTATATTGGATTGTGAGTTTTAGGATATGGGCTTTTCTTTCTATCAATTATTTCATCAGGTAAAACTGTTCTCATAGCCTCTCTTAAAAGACCTTTTTCACGTCCATTTAATAATTTCATAGCCTTTGGAATATTATATGCATACTCAACAATTTTTTTATCTGCATAAGGTACACGACCTTCCAAGCTATTAAACATTGCCATTCTATCTTTTCTATTTAAAAGAGTAACCATAAACCATTTTATATTTAAATAAAACATTTCTCTCATTTTTTCATCTTCTAAACTCTCACCCTTTAACTTTGATACTTTTCCTAAGCTATCACTACAAACACTCTTTACATAATTTTCAATTTCTAAATCTCTTAAATTTTTATTTAATAAATTTTGTCTATGTGACACACTCTCCGCCCAAGGGAAAATCTCTATATTAGTTAAATTTCTAGTATACCAAGGATATCCTCCAAAAACTTCATCTGCACACTCACCAGTAAGCGCAACTGTTGCAGTCTTTTTCACTTCCTTAGTAAAAAGAAGTAATGATGAATCAATATCTGCCATTAAAGGTAAATCTCCTGCCCTCATTGCATCAACCAATGAATTTGCAAGTTCAGTATTATCAAGTATAACATTAGTATGATTACTCTTTATATAATCAACCATCTTCACAACCCAAAACGGATCTGAGTTTGGTTGAAATTCACTACTTTTAAAGAACTTATCATTGTCAGTATAATCTATTGAAAAAGTATTTAAATTACCCATATTATTTCTCTTGAAATATTCACCAGCAACGTATGATATAAAACTTGAATCAAGTCCTCCAGATAAAAAAGTACAAACTGGAACATCACTAACTAATTGCTCTTCAATAGCATTAACTAGCATATTTCTTAATTTCTCAGTAGTTTCTTCTAAAGTATCTTCGTGTTCTTTAGCCTCAAGTGTCCAGTATTCTCTTATTTTAGTAGTATTTTTATTGTATTTTAAGCAATATGCCGGAGGTAATTCCTTAATATCTTTAAATACTCCACTCCCTAAATTTCTTTGAGGAGAAAGTGCAATAAGTTCAAGTACCCCTTGCCTATCAACCACACTACTAACAAGTGGATGCTTAAGAAGTGCTTTTATTTCTGAACCAAAAATTACTCCTCCATCTTTTAATGCATAAAATAATGGCTTAACACCTAGTGGATCTCTTGCTAAAAATAATTCTTTATTCTTTTCGTCCCAAACTCCAAAAGCATATATTCCATTTATCACGTCAACACATTTTTCACCATATTCAATATAACTTGTAAGTAAAACTTCAGTATCTGAATAAGTGTTAAAAGTATAACCTTTTTCTATTAATTTATTTCTAACTTCATCTGTGTTATAAAGTTCTCCATTATAACAAATTGTATATTCTCTATCTCCTATAACCTTTGTCATAGGTTGAAGACCACCAGTTGGATCAACTATTGCAAGTCTTCTATGTGCCAAAATAGAATTACTATAAGATTTTATACCAAAAGAGTCTGGTCCCCTATTTACCAGAGTATCTCTCATATTAACTACAACTTGTGTATTGTCTGAAATATTTTTATTTATATTTGCCCAACCTGCTATTCCACACATAAAAAAGTCCTCCATAAAATATTTTATACTCGTTATTATATGTATATTAAATTTTTTCGTGCAAAATAGCCAACAATATTTATTAAATATCATTGGCTATTTTTTAGTTCATTTTAAGAATTTTATATGATTTTTTATCTATATCAAATCCAACTTCAAGTTTTCCTAACTTAGCATTTACATATTTGAAATTATTAGACTTAATCTTTTTATTTTTTTCAAATCTATTTATTATAACTAATAACTTTTCATTTTGATAAGTTCTTACAAATCCAAATATATCATCATCTATACTGTATAAAAATTCAGTTTCACCATACTTTAAAACATCATTTTTAGTTCTAAGTGAAGTTGCCTTTTTATAAAAATCAAACATATCTAAATCTTCATTTTTCCAAGGATAAGTTTTTCTATTTAAAGGATCGGCTGTTCCATCAACTCCTGCCTCATCTCCATAATAAATATATGGGACTCCTTCAAATGTCATTTGAGTTAAAACTGATAATTTCACTAAATCTTTATCGTGATTTAATTCAGTCAAAATTCTAGTTGTATCGTGTGAACTTAAAATATTTAAGTTTGATTTAAAAGCCTCACTTGGATAATTTTCTTTCATAGTTACAAATCTATTAGTTAACTGATTTGAAGAAATATTCTTTTTCATAAAATCAACCATATTTTTTCTAAAAGGATAACCCATTATACTATCAAGTTCTTCACCTTGTAAATAACTTCTAGTTTCACTATAACTAACCTTATTTGATGCATCTTCCCACACTTCACCAACTAAAACACTATCATTATCAACTTCTTTAAGTTTCTTTTTAAATTCCCTTAAAAAGCTAGTTGGAAGTTCATCACAAACATCAAGTCTAAATCCTTTAATTCCTATATTAATCCACTTATTTAAAACACTATCTTTATCGTGAATTATGTAGTTCTTATAACTTTCATTATTCTCATTAACGTTTGGTAAGTCATATATTCCCCACCAAGATTCATATTTATTTGGATATTCTTCAAATTTAAACCAATCAAAATATTTTGATTCTCTTGAATTGAATGCCCCTCTATTTTCATAGTTTGAAAATCTATTAAAATAAATGCTATCTGCACCAGTATGGCTAAATACTCCATCAAGTATTATCTTTATCCCTTTTTTATCTTCTTTTTCAATTAAATCTTTAAGTATATTTTCGTCCCCAAACATAGGGTCTATATTCTTATAATTTGCAGTATCATATTTATGATTACTTCTAGCCTCAAAAATTGGATTTAAATAAATAGTTTTTACTCCAAGTCTACTAAGATAAGTTAATTTTTCAGTTACACCTTTTAAATTTCCACCAAAAAAATCCCATCTTAATATATCACCCTTATCATCTTTTATATACATAGGTTCATCATTCCAATTTGCATATATAAAACTATTCTTCTTTGGATTATCAACCTTATTATTTTTATTTCCATTATTAAATCTATCAACGAAAATATTATATAAAATTCCCTCTTTGTACCAAGTAGGAACAGTAAAATCTTTATAAACAGTTATCTGATACTTGTTTATATAATCATAATTAAAAGTTTTTATACTTCCATCTTCCTCATTTTTACCAAAAATAAAAGTTTGATAATTACTAACTCCTTCAAAATGATAATTGTAAACTCCTTCATTATCAATTTTAAATTTACAAGTAAAATCATTATCATCTTTTTTCATTTCAGTTTTAAAAATTTCATCATAACCTTTAAATAAAATTAAAAATACTTTCTCAAAATCAGACTCACAAGTAATTTCCACTTCTTCACAAATTTTAACTGCACCAAATGGCTTTTTATCTATCCAAGAATTATAATTCAAAAAATCACCCCTTATTAAAAAAAGCCTTCTATTTTTATAAATAGAAGGCCTTTATTATTTAATACTTAGTCCAAATATCGTCATAATACTCTTTTATCGTTCTATCACTTGAGAAAATTCCAGAGTTTGCAATATTTTTAAGCATTATTTTGTTCCAAGTCTCTCTATCTTTATATAAAGAATCTACCTTTTGTTGCGCTTTAATATACTTATCAAAATCTTTTAGTACAAAATATTCATCATTATAAGTTATTAAATGATTGTAAATTTCACGACCTTCGTGTTCAATATGTGGAATAAATCCATTTATTAAATCATCAACAACCCTTTTAATTTTACTATCAGAATTGTAAAGATCAACTGCAGAATAACCACCGTACTTATAATAATCTAGTACTTGTTGATCACTAAGACCAAATATAACCATATTATCTCTACCAACTTGTTCACATATTTCAACGTTTGCACCATCTAAAGTACCTAACGTTATAGCACCATTCATCATAAATTTCATATTTCCAGTTCCTGATGCCTCTTTAGTAGTAGTTGAAATTTGTTCACTAACATCAGTTGCTGGTATTATCATTTCAGCTAATGTTACACTATAATTCTCAAGGAATACTACCTTTAATTTTCCATTTATACTTTCATCATTATTAATCTTGTTTGCAAGAGAATTAATAAACTTAATTACACATTTTGCAAAATGGTATCCAGGTGCTGCTTTTGCCGCAAATATAAAAGTTCTAGGTTCTATATCTAAATCTGGATCATCTAATAATTCATGATATAAATGAAGAATATGAAATGCATTTAAAAGTTGTCTTTTATATGCATGAAGTCTTTTTATTTGTGAATCAAAAATTGAATCAGGATTAACATCAACATCATACTTTTCTTTTATAACTTGTGCTAATTTAACCTTATTATTTCTTTTGATTTTTTCAAGTTCATTTAATACATCTGTGTCGGACATAAACTTTTCTAAATCAACAAGTTTTTGAGTATCTTTTTGCCATTCAGAACCTATATTATTACTTATTAACGCACTAAGTTCCCTATTACAACTAAGTAACCATCTTCTATGTGCTATACCATTAGTTTTATTATTAAACTTTTCTGGTTCATACTCATAAAATTCTTTTAATACTTCTTTCTTTAAAAGTTCAGTGTGAAGTTTTGCAACACCATTTACACTATGACTTCCAACTATTGATAAATTAGCCATTCTAACTTCATAGTCTGTCATTATACTCATTTTTTCTATATCATAATTACTTACATTATCATTATGAAGTTTTTCTATAAATCTTTTATTTATTTCTTCAATAATCATATATAATCTTGGTAAAAGATCTTTTACCATATCCTTTGGCCACTTCTCCATAGCTTCAGTTAATATAGTATGATTAGTATATGATATAGTTTTTGTAGTTATTTCAAATGCTTCGTCCCAACCTAAATTTTCCTCATCAAGTAATATTCTCATAAATTCTGGGATACAAAGTGAAGGGTGAGTATCGTTTATATGAATACATACTTTTTCATATATCTTTTTAATATCTCTACCTTTATTTTTGTATTTCCTAATTATATCTTGTATACCAGCACTCGTGAAGAAATACTCTTGTCTAAGTCTTAAAAGTCTTCCTTCATAATTACTATCGTTTGGATATAATACTTCAGAAATTTCTTCTGCATAATACTTATAATCCATAGCATCTTGATAGCTTCCAGTCTGAGCTTTAGCATAGGTTAATTTATTTTTAAAATCACGACTAATAACCTGGCTGTCAAATAATTTAAGTGCATTAACACACTTATTTTTATAACCTATTATTGGAATATCATATCTTACTGCCATAACTGGTGTATAATCTTTTAAAACAATTTCTAATTTGTTATTTTCTTCAACCATTTCAACGTATCCACCAAATTTAACTACATAAGCTTTATTAGCACGCACACTCTCCCAAGCATAACCTTCTTCAGTTAGCCATCTATCTGGAATTTCAACTTGTTGATTATTAACAAATTTCTGTTCAAAAAGTCCATACTTATACCTAATTCCATATCCGTGTCCATTAATATCAAGTGATGCTAATGAATCTAAGAAGCAAGCAGCAAGTCTTCCAAGTCCACCATTACCTAGTCCTGGATCTTTTTCAGCTTGTGCCAAATCAGATAAATTTATATTCATTTCTAAAAGTGTGTCTTCAACAAAATCTAAAATATCTAAATTTATTAAGTTCGTAATTAATTGTTTACCCATTAAAAATTCTGCACTAAAATAATAAATTTCTTTATCTGATCTATTTTGATTGTGTATCCAATTCTCAGATAATGCATCTTTTATTACAGAACACAAAACATTTAATGATTGACTAGACGTTGCATCTGAAATATCTTGAGCATACATTCCATTCATTTTACATTTAAACTCTTTTTTAAATTTCGTTTTAGTAATTAAGTTTGACATTATTCCACCCCAATTTTATTTACACAAGTTATTGTATAAAGTTTTGTAATCTTTAACTGACTTTTCCCAACTATTATCTTTTTTCATCGCATTTAAAACTAATTCATTAAAACTTTTTCTATTATTATGATAAGTTTTAACTGCATATTCAATAGTTGAAAGCATCTCGTGAGCATTATAGTTTTTAAAACTAAATCCATCACCCTCATTAGTATATTCATTATATGGTATAATTGTGTCTTTAAGTCCACCAGTTTCTCGAACTATTGGTAAGCTACCATATCTCATAGCTATTAATTGCCCTATTCCACACGGTTCAAATAAAGACGGCATTAAAAACATATCGGTTGATGCATAAATTTTTTGTGCAAGTGATGCATCAAATGTTATAGCTGCAAATAATTTGTTTGGATTTTCTCTTGAAAAATGATTAAACATTGATTCATACCTTTGTTCACCAGTTCCAAGAACAACAACTTGAACGTTTTGACTCATAATTTGAGGCATAACACAACTTATTAAATCAAGCCCTTTTTGTGAAACAAGTCTTGAAATTATACCAATCATAGGTATATCTTTGTTAACTTCAAGTCCAAGTTCTTTTTGAAGTGCTAACTTATTTTCCACCTTTTTAGTGTGTACATTTTCTATATTATAATTTTGGTAAATATTATCATCATTTTCTGGATTATTTAAATCATAATCTATACCATTTAAAATTCCGCTTAATTTATAGTTTTTAGAACTAAGTAGTCTATTTAAAGTTTCACCATAAAAATCAGTTTGAATTTCTCCAGAATAAGTTGGGCTAACAGTAGTTACTTTATCGGCTAAACTTATTCCACATTTCATAAAGTTTAGTCCTCCAAAGTATTCAATATCTTGATAGAACCCATCACAATCAACAACATTTGAATAGTTATCTTCACTAAATACTCCTTGGTAAAGTAAATTATGAATAGTATAAACAGTTTTTATATCTTTATACTTTCCATAAGCATATCTCTTTTTAAGTAAAAGAGGTAAAAGTCCAGTGTGCCAATCGTTTAATTGAAGTGTATCTGGATAAAAATCTAAAATTGACATTGCTTTTAATATAGCCTCATTAAAGAAAGCATATCTTTCACAATCATCTCCATATCCATAAATATATGTGTTATCTCTTTTAAAATAATGTTCATTATCTATAAAATAGAATTTAACCTCATCTATTTCAGTTTCTAATAAACCACAGTACTGCTCTCTCCAAGCAACACTAACATTAAAAACTGCAATAGTTTTTAACTTTTCCTTTAAATAATTTGGGATTGTTGAATACTTAGGAAGTATAACTCTAACATCAACACCTTCTTTTTTTAATGCCTTAGGAAGTGCATAAGATACATCTCCTAATCCCCCTGTTTTAACGAATGGCCAACATTCTGCTGTTGCAAATAAAACCTTCATAAAATCCTCCCCATTTTGCCTATATTCTAAATTTAACTTGGCACAAACGTGCCAAGCCTTTTTTAAGAAAGAGTAAGTTTTTTATATCACAGAGTTCTTCTCAATAACTACTGGATAATTTTCATCACCTTTTATAACTTTTGATTTTGATAGTGTAACTCTTTTATCAAAAATAACATTATTAACTATACTATCTTCAGATATAACACATCCTTGCATTATAACTGCATTTTCAACTACTGCATTTTCTTTTACGTGTACATTTCTAAATATAATTGAATTTTTAACCGTTCCTTCAATTTTACATCCCGTTGCTATGAATGAATTTGATACTTCTGAAGTATCTGAGTATATTGTTGGAGATTCATTTTTTACCTTTGTAAATATTCTTTTATCAGAATGTAGAAGTTCATTTGAAACTTCTCTATCTAAAAAACTCTTACTAAGTTCAAAATAACTCTTTATATTGTTTATTGATTTAACTATTCCTTTATGTTCATAGCAACCAACATTCATTTTAGAAACATTATCAGATATAAAATCTTCAAAATATTTGTAAGTCCCTTTATTTATACATTCATAAATGTAATTTATAAATGTTTCACGTTTTAAAACGTAAGTTTCTATTGATATATTTGCATCTTTATTAGTTCCAATATTAATTCCAAAATCAACAACACTTTCATTCTCTATTTGTAGAGTAGTTGCAAGTTCAAAACTTTCATCTGCATTATCTATTTTTTTATAAACTATACTAATATCATTTCCAGATATTTTATGATGATTTAATACTTTTTTATAATCTATATTACAAATTAAATGTCCTGGTGTTATTAATACATATTCTTCATCACATTTTTCAATAAAATCTATATTAGCAAAAAATCTATATATATCCCCTGGTGAATATGGATATTTACTTCTAGTTTTAGTGTCTTCTGGGCTAAATATATAAAGTCCACCTTTTCTTCTACTTAAATCCCAATCTTTTCCACTTCCTAAATGATCTGTTAATGATCTATATTTTTCTTTAGCATATATTCCAACATTATTTATTTTTGAATTAACAATATTTGATATAACAAAATCTATAACTCTATATCTAGCTCCAACTGGAATTGATGCTATCGGTCTAGAATTTGTTAATTGGTTCATCTCTAGATCTTTTCTATCATCTAAGTTTATGATGGCAAGCATTATATTACCTCCTCAACACTAGTTTTTATATTCTCAAATTCACCAACAACATTTATTTCATCGCTCTCAAGAATTTGAGTATTATCTCCTATTACTGCGCCTTCACCTATTATAGCTTTTTCTATGATAACGTTTTCTCCTATTTTAACATTAGACATTATAACAGAGTCTTTAACAATACTTCCTTCTCCTACTTCAACTCCGTGAGATAAAACACTTTGTTCTATATTACCTAATACACTACATCCATCAGCAACTAAAGAATTTTTTATACTTACATTTTCTCCAAGATATTGTGGAGGCATAGCCATAGTATTAGTGTATACTTTCCAATATTTTTCATTTAAATTGATTTCATCTGGTTGATTTATTAAATCCATATTAGCTTCCCATAAACTTTGAACAGTTCCAACATCTCTCCAGTAGCTATCAAAAGAATATGCATACATATCAAGTTTATCATTTAACATCATAGGTATTAAATTATGTCCAAAATCATCAAAGTTTTCTCCACTTTCTTCACATCTTCTAAAATAACCTTTTAATGTGTTCCAGTTAAATATATAAACTCCCATTGATGCCAAGTTACTTTTTGGTTTTTCTGGTTTTTCATCAAACTCATAAATACTTCCATCTTCATTAGTATTCATAATTCCAAAACGAGATGCCTCACTCCAATCAACTTCTATTACACCTATTGTAACTTTAGAATTCTTTTCTTCGTGTTGCTTAAGCATTTTACTATAATCCATTTTGTATATATGGTCCCCTGATAATATAAGTACATTTTCTGGATTATAACTATCTATATAATCAATGTTTTGGTATATTGCATGCGCTGTTCCATTATACCAACTTCCTTCTTTTTCATTCATATATGGTTGAAGTATATGAACTCCTCCATTTGCTCTATCTAAATCCCAATGGCAACCTGTTCCTATATGATTATTAAGTATCAAAGGTTTATATTGAGTTAACACTCCAACTGTATCTATCCCTGAATTTGCACAGTTACTAAGTACAAAATCTATTATTCTATATTTCCCACCAAAAGACACTGCAGGTTTAGCAATTCTTTTTGTAAAAACTCCAAGTCTTGAACCTTGTCCGCCTGCTAGTATCATAGCCATCATATTTTTCATAACTATCCCCCTAAAATTTTTATAACTATCCCTCTTAATTTTTATAAAATATAATTCCAACTAAAACTTATTTAAAGAGGTTTCTTCTTCTAAGACAATTTGTTTTATTTCTTCTTTGGTTTTTAATTTTATGAAAGTAGCACCCATTGGAGGTACTTTTATATTTATATGATAATTTTGATTGTTCCATTTTGAATTTACTGAATGTAGTATTTGATTTTTCATCGTTTGATTTGAGCCAAAATAATCCATATCATCAGAATTTAATACTTCTATATACTCTCCCATATACGGAACACCTATCTTATAGTTATAATGAACTATTGGTGTAAAGTTAATTACTGATATTATAAAATCATCTTTAGATTTTCTCATAAGTGTAATTATACTTTGTTCGCTATTGTGAGGGTCTATAAAATCAAATCCTTCATATGTATTATCTAGTTGCCAGAAAGAATTGTCATTTTTGTATAAGTGATTTAAATCTTTAACAAAGTTTTGCATCTTTTTATGTTGTTCATTTTCAAGCAATTCCCATTCGAGACCATAGCTATAACGCCATTCAAGTCCTTGTCCAAATTCACATCCCATAAATAATAATTTCTTACCTGGGTGAATCATATAGTAACAGTAAAGTGTTCTAAGACCTGCAAACTTTTGCCAATCATCTCCACTCATTTTATCAAGTAAGGATTTTTTACCGTGTACAACTTCATCATGTGAAAGTGGTAATATATAATTTTCACTAAATGCATACATAAATGAAAATGTTATTAGTTCATGATGATATTTTCTGTATATTGGATCCATTTCCATATACTTTAATGTATCATTCATCCAACCCATATTCCATTTATAAGTAAATCCTAATGCACCAGTGTATGTAGGTCCGGTTACATTTTTCCAAGAAGTTGATTCTTCTGCAATAATCATAGGATTATTAACTTCTTTATAAACTACTTCGTTTAGTTTTCTTAAAAAATCTATTGCCTCTATATTTTCTCTTCCGCCGTATTTGTTGGGTTTCCAATCAGAAATGTCATAATCAAGATATAGCATACTAGAAACAGCATCTGCTCTAATGCCATCTATGTGAAATTCTTTAAACCAATAAAGAATATTTGATAATAAAAAGCTTTGTACTTCGTTTTTTCCAAGGTCAAAATGTGCAGTTCCCCAACCAACATTTTCAGCCTTTAAAGGATCTTCATATTCAAATTGACTCGAACCATCAAATTTATATAATCCGTGATCATCTTTGCAAAAATGACTATATGCAAAGTCGAGTATAACTCCTATATTTTTTTCGTGACATTTTTTAACGAACTTCTTAAATTCGCTAGGTGTTCCATATCTACTAGTCACACTGTAATATCCAACACTTTGATATCCCCAAGACATATCTAGTGGGTGCTCAGTTATTGGCATCAATTCAATGTGAGTATAGCCCATATTACTAACATAATCTATTATTTCATATAATTCTTCAAATGAATGAAAATCTCCGTCCCATTTCCTTTTGAATGAACCTAAGTGTAGTTCATATATATTTATTGGTCCATTAAGTTCATCTCTATTCTCTAACCACTCTTTATCATCCCAATCAATCTCTTCATCAGGATACACTATAGATCCTGTATCTGGTCTTAATTCTGAATATGTAGCGTAAGGATCAGATTTTAGCCTTACTTTACAATCACAACCAATCACTCTATACTTATATATATCAAAATATTTTACATCTTTCGTCTCTATTTCCCATATATTACTGTTTTCAATTTTATTCAATTTATGACTAGTTTCGTTCCAATCATTAAAATCACCGACTAAATAAATATCTAGCGCTCTTGGTGCCCATACTCTAAAACAAAATCCATCTTTTGTTTTTTTACATCCTAGATATTTATAGCTATCGTAAGATGTTCCTTGTTCAAACGCTCTTAAAAAATCCCCCTGTGTTTCCAAATCTCTCACCAAACTCTTTCCCTAAAGTTAGTTTAAAATATAGAAGTGTTTTCCTTCTATATTTATATTATATTATACTTATTCACATTTTATATAAACTTTTATGACAAAAATTATGCTAATTTTCGACTGGTAAAAAATGTATCATCATTTTTTTATAATAAAATTTAATTTTCATATAAATATTTTATTTTTCGTATAAATTTTATTTTATAGATACTTTTTTGAGAGAATATTTTTTATATTTTTATTTAAAGATATTCAAAAAAAGAGAACTAAAGTCCTCTTTTACTAAAAATCTAATTCTATTAATATAAATAATATATTAGAATATATTTTTCTTGTAGTGAATATATCTTTCTTGTAAATCTTCCATTTTCTTAGCCATTTCAAGTTGTAAATTAGATGCTACTTCATATTCTTTATTTTCAAAAGCATCAGTTATTTTTGTGAATAATGCTTTTTGAGACATTGTATTTTTCATAAGCTCACATTTTAATGACTCTATTTTATTCCAGTATATTTCATCTACTGCATCCATATTTTCTTGGTTATGAAGTTTAACACAACTTCTAATTATACGTCTATTACTGTGCGTTTTTCTATTTACTAATTCTTTCTCCCATTTATCAAGTATAGAATCTAGGAAAGAATTTATTATTTGGTCTGTAAATACTTCACCATCAGTTAATGATTGTAATTTTGCTTTATTTTGCTTTAATATTTTAACATTTTCAAATACTGTTGCAGGTGGTTTTGAGAACCTATGATTTCGTTCTTCTTCTGTATAATGCTCAAACACATCATTTTCATCTCTGTATGCTCTATCTTTTTCAAGATAAGCACCTTCTTCTCCAACTTCTTTTGATATTTCTTTTTCAAGATCTTTAGTGCTTAACTTGTTAGTTGTAACAAAGTTTATTCCATCTAACATAGTTTGATAAAGTCCAGCAGTCACTAAATAAGTATTTGATAGTGGATTTGGTGCTCTAAGTTCAAATCTTGTTGCAAGTGGACTCTTTGGATCTCTTATAAGTCCAATTAATATTGATCTATTTCTTGAAGGATTAGTATAACTTCTTCCAAGAGATGTTACTATACAAACTGGTGCCTCAAATCCTGGTACTAATCTATTAAATGAATCATTTGATGATGCAACGAATGGATTTAATACTTCATAATTTTTAAGTACTCCCATTAGTGCTCCATATCCTATTTCACTCATATAGTCTTCATTCATATCTTTTGGTGCAAATATATTCTTTATTTTTCCATCTTTAAGTTTAACACTTACTCCTACGTGAGTATGCTCTCCACTTCCTGCTACTCCGTGTAGAGGTTTCGCTTTAAAATCAACTTTTAATCCATTTAAACTAAATATATCTTCTATTACTTCACGAATTATAAGTTCATTATCTGCACTTTGAAGTGGATCTGAGTATTTCCAGTCTATTTCAAGTTGCTCCATAGCATGCTTTAAAGTTCCATCTATGCTTAATGAACTATTTATTCCACCAACTTCTTTATGTCCCATTTCAGGCTCTACTCCCATTTTTTGAAGAACTAAAAGACTCTTTTCAAGTGCAGTTCTAATTACACCTCTAGTTCTTTTCCAGTACTGTTCTTTTAAACTTTGAGATGTATATAATTTTTCTAAATCTGCTTTATCTTCTGGCTTTTTAACCCAAAGTTCAAGTTCCGTTGCCATAGTTAAATTTATTTGATCTATATCATCAATGCTATCTATTCCTATATTATTTATTATGTGTGGATAATTTGTAAATAATTCCATCATCTTTGATTTAAAGTGATTAACTGATCTTTCAAGAACTCCTCTTGAACAAACTTTTTGATCACTATGAATTAAAAATGCTGGTATTCTAAGTGTTCCAATTGGTAAATTACTTTCTTCATCAATATGTTCATAATTGTAATCCACATACCAATTAACTAATCTATCTGGTAATAAATCAACCTTTGCATCGTGTAGAGTTGCTATGTTATTAAGTTCAACACTTGATCCATCTGTTTGTATTCCTGAGGCTAAAAATCCTTCAACATCTTCTAAAAATAATTCTACTGGTATTTTTTCATCTGTTGCATTTCCACCTAAATCAACACCCATTAAAGAAACAAATTTTATATTTTTATTTTCTTCTAAATGATTTTTTATTTCTTCGTTACTACTATTTTTCTTAATTACGTATAACATACTCTACCCCCTCAAAATATTTAATTAATTAAAAATAATAATTAAAAAAGCCTAAAATAATGAATTATATCAAAATTTTAAGCTCCATTGCTTTAATTAAACGTCGTAGTCTAATATCTATTTAAAATTATTACTAATAATTATGTATTCACAAATCTCTCTAATTGTTACTCTTTTTTGCATACTAATTTTACGAATTTTACTGTATGATTCTTCCTCAGTTAATTTTTCATTAACCATAAGTAGTCCTTTGGCTTTATCAATAACTTTTCTATCCTCATACTTTTGTTCAATTAGTTTTTTTTCTTTCAAAATTTTATTAATTTCACAATTAATATTATGTGAAATTTCAATATTTCCAATTAATATTTCTTTTTCAAAAGGATATTTTAAAACTCCTTTTGCATTAATTTCTAATAATTTTCCCAAAATGTATTTATTTAATTTATCTACTATAAATAAAATACTGATTTTTGGATTTTCATCACTTAAAATTTTTGATAAACTAATTCCATTAATAAATTCTAAATCAATTTCTGTAATTAGTAAATCTGGTTTTTCACTCCTACAAAGTTTTAAAACATCAAAGCCGTCGTTGGCCGTGTCTAAAATATTGTATTTTTCGTTACTCAACATTTCTTTTATTTCTTGTGATTTTAAACCGGCTATAACTAATTTCAATTTAACTACCGCCTTACAAATTTTTACACTTCATTGTGTTTATACATTCATTCTATTCATTTTTATTTTTAATGTCAATATTTTTTTGTGATTTTTTAATATATTTTATATTTTTGTTTATAAATTCGCAAATTATTTTTTTATGTTATATAATATAGTTTGAAATACTTTTAGGAGGAACTTTATGGACAAAGACAAATATAAAAAAGACATTTTAAGACTTGCACTTTTTACTGGTGAATTAATGCTTAGTAATGGTGCCGAAACTTATAGAGTTGAAGATAGTATCGTTAGAATTTGTAAATCTCGTGGATTTAATCACGTGAATGTTTTTACATCTCCTACTGCTATAATAATTTCTGATGAAAGATTTGATGGCTATACGTTTATGAAAGTTATAAAAAGTCGAAAAATCAATCTTGAAAAAGTTTCACTTATTAATGATTTTTCTCGTAAATTCGTTTCAAATCAAGATATAAGCGCTGAAGAAGGAACTGAAATATTAATTGATATAAATAAAAAAGTTTCATACAACAAAAATTTAATATATTTATCTACCGGTCTTGGATCTGCTTTTTTTGCTGCAATGCTTGGAGGAGATAATATATTAACATTTTTATCAACTATATTTACTGCATTTATCGGAGGAATTATTTTTGATAAAATAATGCTTTTAAGTTCAATTCCTGCATTTTCAAGTTTAATCACATCAAGTTTTATAGCTTTAATTGGAGTAATATTTGTTCAAATAGGAATACTTGATACCCCTAGAATGCTTATAGTTGGATCTATTATGCCACTTCTTCCTGGAGTTGCTTTTATAAAGGGAATTCGTGATTTAATTTCCGGTGATTTAATTTCTGGTGTTTCAAGAGCTTTTGATGCTACTATGACTGCAGTTTCTATAGCTTGTGGTGTTGGTTTAGTTCTCGATATTTATCTTAGATTTGGAGGGAATTTTTAATGGATTTATTAACAAACTTTCTTTATTCATTTATGGCCACATTATGTTTTTCAATACATTGGCACGTTCCAAAAAATTCCCTTATTCCATCTGGAGTAAATGGTGCTATTTCTTGGACAATTTATAAGATACTTATTTCATATACTTCAAATATAATACTTTCTAATTTTATAGCAGCTTTCGTTGTTTCATTCATTAGTGAAATTCTTGCTAGAAAATTAAAACAACCTGCAATAGTTTTCGTTATTCCAGGAATAATACCACTAGTTCCAGGACTTTCAATGTATAATACCACTCTAAACTTAATACAACAAGATTATGACTTAGCAATTTCAACTGGTGCTAACGTAATTTTTATAGGTGGTTCAATAGCACTTGGAGTATTAATAGTAACTTCAATTGGAAAAACTATAAATAATTATAAAAGTATGAAAAATAAGTTCTAATCAAGTGTTTAATTATTTTATTTTTTGACCAAAATAGCAAATAAGAAAAGGGGTGTTTTTATAAACAATAAAAAAATTGCACTTATTGAATATATAGCTGAAATAGAAAATTCTAAAAATTACGACTCAATGTATGATAATATTATGCTTTCTAGGTTAAATTTTTCTTAATTTAGATAAAATATATTTATTTAATTAGTAGTTTTTGTTAAAATATATTTATTACATAAATTAAGGAGAACTTATGAAAAATATTATATTTTTAATGATTACACTATTAAATATTACTTTATCATTTGCAAGTGATTTTGATGAAACTAATATAATTAATGAAATAAATATTAATAAACCTACTATACTAGAAAATAATGATGATTTTAAAGAATTTACAGAGCAAGATCTAAAGGAAAATTCATTTGAAAATACATCTATAATGCCTAGAATGTTCTTTGATGAAAATAATAATCCTATACTTACATTAGAAGAACTACTTCAATATGATATTGTTTATGATGAATTTCAAAATCCTATTTTTGTTAGAGAAATTGATGAAAATACATTACGAGAATTGACTTTTGAAAATGAAAATTTTATTCAAACAATAGATACTACTAATACTAATGATGAAGTTCAAAATGTAGAACCTATAAATTCTACGAATAATGAAAATAACGAATCTGAAGTTTTAAATAATACTTTTAATTCTATAGATTCAAATTTCACATTATACATTATGATGGTAAGCATTGGTGCTGGCGCATTTTTCTTTAATGGAAAAAATCTATAAAAAAACCCCATTAGTTAATTTAACTTTTGGGGCTTTTTTATTAGTTTTTATCTTTTATATTAACTTCTATACTTAATTCTTCAAGTTGAGTTTGTTCTGCTGGTGCTGGTGCATTAGTCATTGGACAAACTGCACTTTGATTTTTAGGGAATGCTATAACATCTTTTATATTATTTGTTCCAGATAATATCATTACTAATCTATCAAGACCAAATGCAATTCCACCGTGTGGAGGAGTTCCATATTTAAATGCATCTAATAGGAATCCAAACTTTTCATTAGCTTCTTCTTCACTAAATCCTAATGCTTTAAACATTTTTTGTTGAATATCGCTATTTGATATTCTTATACTTCCTCCACCAACTTCATAACCATTTATAACCATATCATAAGCCTTAGCTCTAAGACTTGCTTTATCGTCACCATCTAAGTTTTCTATGTCTGAATCCATTGGAGATGTGAATGGGTGATGCTTTGCAATCATTCTACCCGTTTCTTCATCTTCTTCAAATACTGGGAATTCAGTTACCCATAAAGTTTTGTACTCTTTATTATTAAGTAACTCAAGTCTTCTTGCAACGTCTAATCTAACTTGACCTAGTGCATCAAATACAACTTGGTTTTTATCTGCAACAAATAATAATAAATCTCCTTCATTTGCATTCATTCTAGTTAAAATTGAGTTTAATTCCTCTTCTGTGAAGAATTTAGCTATTGGAGAAGTTATTTCATTATCTTTTCCAACTCTTATCCAAGCAAGACCTTTTGCTTTATAAGTTTTTGCAACATCTTCTATTTTAGAAAGTTGCTTTTTACTTATAGAATCACTTTGACCATTTACGTTTATTCCACGAACACTCATTCCATCAACTGTTGCATTTTTGAATACTCCAAATCCACAGCCTTTAACTAAATCAGAAATGTCTGTTAATTCATATCCAAATCTTAAATCTGGTTTATCGCTACCAAATCTCTCCATAGCCTCTTTATAAGTCATTCTTTTAAATGGAACTTGTAAATCAACATCTATACTTTTTTTGAAAACGTCTTTTATTAAGTTTTCCATTATAGTCATAACATCTTCTTCATCAACAAACGACATTTCACAGTCTATTTGAGTGAATTCTGGTTGTCTATCTGCTCTTAAATCTTCATCTCTAAAACATTTAACTATTTGGAAATATCTATCCATTCCACTAACCATTAATAATTGCTTAAATAATTGTGGAGATTGAGGAAGTGCATAAAACTTACCTTCATTAACTCTACTTGGTACTAAGTAATCTCTAGCTCCTTCTGGAGTTGGTTTTATTAAAAATGGAGTTTCAATTTCACAAAAATCATTTTCATTTAAATAATTTCTAACAATGTTTGAAACCTTACTTCTAAGCATTAAAGTTTTTTGCATTGAAGGTTTTCTAAGATCTAAATATCTATATTTAAGCCTTAATTCCTCAGAAACATTATCATCATCTTTAATATAAATCGGTGGAGTTTCAGATTTATTTATAACTATTAATTCACTAGCAATTATTTCTATATCTCCAGTTGGCATATTTGAATTTTTAGCACTTCTTTCAGATACCTTACCTTTTATTGCAACTACGAATTCAGAACCTAATTTCTCTGCAATTTCAAAAGCACTCTCGTTTACTTCAGTATCAAATATTATTTGACAAAGCCCACTTTTATCTCTTAAATCAACAAAAACTAGTCCTCCAAGATTTCTTTTCTTTTGTACCCAACCCATTAAAGTAACTTCTTGGTCTAAATTGCTAAGTCTTAAATCACCACAATAGTGAGTTCTTTTTAATTTCTCCATAACTAATCTCCTCTAAAGTTTATAATCTATTTTTTAATTCATTTACTAATTCACTAAGTTTTACACTAGTTTGTTCTGATGTTTGCATATTCTTTAAAGTTACTAAATCATTATTAATTTCATCATCACCAACTACAACTGTGAATTTTGAATTAATTTTATCTGAATATTTAAACTGTGCTTTAACACTTCTATCTAAATGATCATTATCACAACTTATATGATTATCTCTTAAATCTTTAACCATTTTAAAACTCTTAAGTTTTGCATTATCTCCAATAGTAACAATAAATATATCTGTTGAATTATTATTTTCAATTTCTATATTATTATTTTCAAGAGTAAGTAAAAGTCTTTCAACTCCAAGACCAAATCCGATTCCACTAACTCCTTTTGGTCCTCCAAGTTGTTCAACTAATCCGTCATATCTTCCTCCACCACAAACTGTACTTTGTGAACCTATATCATTAGATATTATTTCAAAAGCAGTTTTTTTGTAGTAATCAAGTCCACGAACTATAGTTTTATCAACTACAAAATTTATTTCCATTTCAGTTAAATACTCTTTTAATTTAGTAAAATGTGTATCGCAATCATCACATAAATTATCAATCATATATGGAATTTCTTTTATAGCTTCTTTACAAGTAGGATTTTTACAATCTATTACTCTCATTGGATTTTTGTCTTTTCTATCAAGACAAGTTTCACATAAAACATCACTTTTTGAATCTAAGAATTCTCTTAATTTTTCATTGTAAGGTTCACGACAAGTTGGACAACCAACACTATTTATACTTACTTCTAAATCGTTAAGTCCCACCTCTTTAAAAAACTGAACTGCAAGAGATATTACTTCTGCATCTATTGAAGGTTTATCGCTTCCAAGTGCCTCAATTCCAAATTGGTGAAATTGTCTTTGTCTTCCGGCTTGTGGTCTTTCGTATCTAAAACAAGGAGTTATATAAAATAATTTTGTTGGTTGTGCATCTGTATAAAGTTTATTTTCAATAAATGCACGAACAACACCTGCAGTACCTTCAGGCTTAAGTGTTATTTCACGTTCACCCTTATCCATAAATGAATACATTTCTTTTTGAACAATATCAGTAGTATCCCCTACTCCACGTTTAAAAAGTTCTGTATGTTCAAATACTGGAGTTCTCATTTCTTCATATCCATAAAGTGCACATATTTCTCTAAATTTATTTTCAACATAATTCCATTTATAAGCATCTTTTGGAGTTATATCCTTAGTTCCTCTAGGGGCTTTAGTTATCATTTTTTACAATTTCCTTTCTTTTTTTAGCTAACATATCTTCAACTCTTTTTATATACTCTTCAACATTTTTAACATTATCAATTCTTTCGATACGGTCTTCTTTTAAATATACAAACTTAGATATCGCACCTGCACCTATTGCATAGTTACTTTGCTTTTCTTCCATAATTTGAATATTATAAATACATTCATAACCTTCTTTTGCATAACCTATATTCTCTAAATTTCCAAGCATATGCTTTTGACGATATAGATAGTATGGATTAAGTCCCATATCTTTTGCACATTCCATAGATAATTCAATCATCTTAATCATTTCTTCATACTTAGTAAATTCATAATCATCTAAATTCTCTTTTAGAGTTGACGCTCTTTTTACTGCTAAAGTATGAACTGTTAAACTTTCAGGTTTTAATTTTTTGATTTCATTTAAAGTATGTTCAACCATTTTTAAATCTTCTTCAACTAAACCTAAAATTATATCCATATTTATATTATCAAATCCAAGGCTTCTTGCCATATTAAAGCATTCAACTATTTCATCGACTGAATGACTTCTTCCTATTTTACCTAAAGTTTCTTCGTTCATACTTTGAGGATTTATACTTATTCTAGTGGCATTATGCTTTTTCATAACTTCTAATTTTTCTTTATCAATAGTATCTGGTCTTCCAGCTTCTACTGTGAACTCTTTTATTTTTGATAAATCAAGCTCTTTAAATAAACTAGTTATAACTTTATCTAAATTTTCAGCACTAAGTGAAGTTGGAGTTCCACCACCAATATATAAAGTTTCTATTTCTTTATCTTTTATAAGATCTTTAAGACCTATTATTTCATCAATTAATCTATCTGCATATTCATCTCTTAAATGTCCATAAATTTTAACAGGATTTGCAGGGAATGAACAATAATAGCATCTTGTCGGGCAAAATGGAATACTTACGTATAGAGAAATTTTATTTTCATCTACTGGATAAATAAACACTCTTTCTCTTTTTGCAATACTTAAAGATAATTCTATTTTTTCTTTACTTATATAATAGTTTTCACTTAGATTTTTCTCAATTTCTAAGTCACTAAGTCCTAAGTCTAGTAAATTATGAACTATTTTAACTGGTCTAATTCCAGTTAAAATACCCCATGGAACGTAAATTTCATAAACTTTACTTAACACTTTATAAATAGTTCTCTTTATCATTTCTTTAGTTTGTTTTTTTATTTCTCTTTCACTTAAACCAGTTATATCAATACTTTGTGTTTCACTAAATCTTTCTTCGTAATTTGTGTAATAAACAGTTTTTGATATTAAATGATTGTTGTGAGTTATAAGTTTATTTTCAAGAACTTTTGCATAATTTTTTTCGGTTGTATATTCAAAATTTTGAGTAAATAATTTTACAAGTTCTGAAATTTCATAACTATAATCATGATTTTTTAGTATTATATATAACATTTTCTCACCTACATATAAGGATTAGTCATTTTCTCTTGTCCTATAGTTGAACTTGGTCCGTGACCTGGATGAATTCTTACATTGTCTTCAAATTTTTGTATTTTTTTAAGAGATTTTTTTAGTGTATTAAAGTTACCACCAAATAAATCACATCTTCCAACATTTCCAGCAAATATAGTATCTCCCGTAAACATATCATCATTTACTCTTATACAACTTCCACCTGGAGTGTGTCCTGGAGTATGAATAAACGTTATAGTTTCTCCTCCAAGTTTTAATTTATCTCTATCTTTAAGATAAATATCACTTTCAACACTTTGTACACCGCAGTGCATAGAATAACTTAAATTTTTCTTACTATCATTTAAAAGTTCTTTTTCATCAATGTGAGAAACAACTTGAACGTCTTTATAAGTTTCTTTTATTTTATTAACTGCACCAATATGATCGCCGTGACCGTGAGTTAATAAGATATATTTTAAGTTTAATTTATTAGTATTTATAAATAAAAATATCTTTTGAATGGCACCACCTGGATCTATTACTGCACATTCTTTACTTTTTTCATCGTATAAAACATACATATTTTCTCCAAAATTAGGTTCAACTATTTTTTGAAATTTCATAAAAATCCTCCTAGTTAGTAATTCTAAATATTTCTTCAACACCTGGTATAGATCTTAATTTTTTAATTATAAAGTTAAGACTACTAGTATTTTCCACTTCAAGAAGTAAGTTTATATTAACACTATCTTCTTTGTTTTTCTTAGCATTCATTCCATTTAATGATATTTTTTCATTTGAAATTATATGTGTTATATCATTTAGCATACCACGTCTATCAACTGCTTTAATATAAACTTCTGCCTCAAATTTTCCAATTCTTTCTTCATCCCAAGAAACTGTAACGAGTCTTTTAACCAAATCTTCTTGTAAATTCGTATTTACACAATCAACTCTATGAACTGCAACTCCACGACCTTTAGTTACATATCCTACGATTTTATCTCCAGGAAGCGGATTACAACACTTAGCAAATCTAACTAAAATATTATTTAGTCCTTTTACCTTCACTCCAGTTGAGCTCTTTGGCTTTTTCTTTTTGTTATATTCTTCTTCAGTAAGTCCTTTATTTTTAAACTCAATAATGGCTTGTTGATTAGTCTTTTTAATATCTTTTTCATAGAATTCTTTTAGTTTTGATACAACTTGACTTCCAAGTATTCCACCATATCCAATAGTTGCAACTAAATCTTCATTAGTTTGTTGATGAAGGCTTTTTGCAACCATTAACATATATTTATCTATATTAATTTCACGAACTGGTATATTATATCTCTTAAATTCTTTTTCAAGAATAGATGTTCCACGTTCGATATTTTCTTCCACTCTTTCTTTTTTGAACCATTGTCTAATTCTGCTTTTAGCATTTGGGGTTTTAACTATTTTTATCCAATCCCTACTTGGTCCATTTGAATTTGCAGAAGTTAAAATTTCTATTATATTACCATTTTGCAGTTTATAATCAAGTGGAACTATTCTTCCATCAATTTTTGCACCAACGCACTTATTTCCGATATTAGTATGTACTCTATATGCAAAATCTATTGGTGTTGACTCTGCTGGAAGTTCAATAACATCTCCCTTTGGAGTGAATATATAAACTTGACTATTAAAAACATCTTCTTTTAGAGCATCTAAAAATTCGTGTGGATCTTTTAAATCTTTTTCCCACTCCATCATTTGTCTTAGCCACTCAAGTTTATTTTCAATGCTTTCCTTGCTATCAAAACTCTTTCCTTCTTTATATTTCCAGTGAGCTGCAATTCCGTATTCTGCAACTGTATGCATTTCTTTAGTTCTAATTTGAATTTCTATCGGTTCACCATCTGGACCTATAACTGTCGTATGTAAACTTTGATATAAATTTGGTTTTGGCATTGCTATATAATCTTTAAATCTTCCCGGAATTGGTTTCCAAAGAGTATGTACCATTCCTAAAACAGCATAACAATCTTTTATACTATCAACTAATACCCTAACTGCTATTAAATCATATATCTCGTGAAATTCTTTATTTTGATCTTGTATTTTTTTGTATATACTGTAAAAATGCTTTGGACGACCATAAACATTACACATTATATTTATTTCATCAAAAGTATTTTTTAATATATCAATTACATTATTTATATAACTTTCTCTTTCACTTCTCTTTTTAGCAACCTTATCAACTAAATCATAATATCCCTCAGGATCTATAAATCTAAGTGCAGTATCTTCAAGTTCCCACTTAACAGTTAATATTCCAAGACGATTTGCAATTCCTCCATATATTTCAAGAGTTTCCTTTGCTTTTTCTTTTGCCTTCTCAGGTGCCATAAACTTAAGCGTTCTCATATTATGAAGTCTGTCTGCAAGTTTTATAAGAATTACCCTAATATCTTTTGCCATTGCAAGAAACATTTTTCTTAAATTCTCTGCTTGAGTTTCTTCTTTTGATTGATATTTTATTTGCCCAAGTTTAGTTACACCATCAACTAAGTTTGCAACCTCTGTACTAAATTCTTTCTCAATATCAGAATATGTATACTCAGTGTCTTCAACAACATCGTGTAAAAGACCTGAACAAATCGTTTCTATATCAAGTTCAAGATCTGCCAAAATATTAGTGACTGCAATAGGATGAATGAAATATGGCTCTCCAGATTTTCTAAATTGACCTTCGTGTGCATTCTCTGCAAATTTATATGCCTTACATACCATTGTTGTGTCAATATTATTAGTGTATTTATTTATTTTATCTATTAAATTTTTAAGTTCTAATTCGCTATTAAATTCTTTAATTTCCATTACATCACCTATTCTAAGAATATTAAAATAGTTGGTAATCACCAACTATTTTTAATTCTAGTATTTTATAAGAGAGCTTACATTATACTTTGATAATTTATCTTTTCCATCTAAAAATTCTAATTCTATTAAGAAGTTCATAGAAACAACTTCTCCACCTAAACTTTCAATCATTTTAACAGCTGCCTCAACAGTTCCTCCTGTTGCAAGTAAATCATCAACTATCGCAACTCTTTGCCCCTTTTTGATTGCATCTTTATGTATGCATAAAGTATCTTCACCGTATTCTAGTCCATAAGTTTGGCTTATAGTTTCATATGGTAATTTACCTGGTTTTCTAACTGGTACAAATCCTGCACCTAAAGAATATGCTACTGGTGTTCCAAATAAAAATCCTCTAGCCTCTGGTCCAACAACAATATCAATATTCTTGTCTTTTAATTCTTCAACAAACTTGTCTATGGTATATCTAAAAACTTCTCCATCTTGCATTAAAGTCGTTATATCCTTAAAACTAATACCTTCCTTAGGAAAGTCTACTACTTCTCTTATGTATTTTTTTAAATCCATAATTCCCTCCGAATTTCTATTATTAACCCTAATATATTATATCTTTTAACATTGATTTAATCAATATTATTTTATGTTAGAAATTTCAAGTTGCAATGTATTATTTCCATTGAAACTATTTAATCTTGGATAGAATGAAAAACTAATTGAAATTCCTCTGTTATTTTGCGCTCCATACAAGCTATTCAAAGCACTTTCTCCATATTTATTAATTATTTTATTTTCAAAATAAGAAACTTTATCAAACATAGTTCCCTCCATTTGAACACCATCTTTTAATAGTCTTATTTTCATAAAGTTTTGATTTTTACCTAAAATTTTAATTCCTAAAATTTCAACATCTTGCATACCAAAAATAGGTTTTTCATTTCCTTTTCCGAATGGCTCTAGCTTTTTTAATTCATCTAAAATTCCAAAATTTATAAGATTTGTGTATGCAACAACATCTATATTAATCTTTTTTGATAAATCTTCATCAGTTAAATTGCAGTTTTCATTTAAAGTTCTTCTAAGTAAATCTAAATTTTCCGGCTTTAAAGAAAGTCCTGCCGCCATTGGGTGGCCTCCAAATCTAGTTAGAAAATGTTCGCAATCAAGAAGACCCTCAAAAACATTGTACTCCTCAATAGACCTTGCAGAACCTTTTATTCCATCTTCCGATTCTGTAATTATTATTGTTGGTTTATTATATTTTTCCTTAACACGACCTGCAATTATTCCAGCCAAACTTTCGTGAATATTTTCTATATATACTACTAAAACTCTATCATCTTTTAAGTTAGTACTCTCAATTATTTCAATAGCCCTATCCAATCCCTTAAAAGTCATTTCTTTTCTTTCTTCATTAATTGCCACTAATTCATTAGCAAAACAACTTGCCTCTTCTTTTGTTTCACTAAGTAGCATATTAAGACCTTTTTTTGCACTTTCAAGCCTTCCAGATGCATTTATACAAGGACCTATCACAAAACCATAATGATACCCTACTATTTCTTTTTCATCTAATTCATTAGCCTTAATAAGTTCTAAAAGACCTAAATTTGTAGTATTATTTATCATTTCAAGCGATTTTCTAACGAAAACTCTATTTTCATCAATTAAATCAACAACATCACAAATAGTAGCTATCCCAACAAATTCAATTAATTTATAAGTTTCTTCTTTAGAAATATTATATTTTTCATAAATACATTCCATTAGTTTAAATACCACACCTGCACCACAAATTTTATCAAACTTATAATTACAATCACTTTGCTTTGGATTTAAAATCCCATCAGCCTTTGGTAAAATCTCTCTTTTAGTATCTTTATCAATTTTAACATCGTGATGATCAGTTATTATAATAGTAATACCTAATTCCTTTGCAAAGTCAACTTCTTCAATTGCAGAAATTCCATTATCACAAGTAATTATAGTGTCAACGCCATCATTTTTTGCAAGTTCTATTATATTCTTATTTATACCATAGCCATCTTTAATTCTATCAGGAATTTCAAAATCAACATTTGCCTCACATTTTTTAAGTGCAGTATATAAAATATATACACTCATCACACCATCAACATCGTAATCCCCAATTATCCTAATTTTTTTCTTTTCATTAATTTTATCCATTAAAATATCAACACTTTTTTTCATATCTTTCATATCATATGGATCATTAAGATTTTTATAATCACAATCTATATAATTTTTTATTTGTTTTTCGTCTAATACATTTCTATTCGTAATAATTTTTGCCATAAAAGGGCTTATTTTATACTCTTTTGAAATCAAATCTATGTCTTTCTTATTTCTAAGTACTTTCCATATTTCATTATACATTTATATCTCTCCTTCTTATATTTTCCCGACTTTAAAAGCTTAATTAATTATATCAAACTTAAAAGACTTAATATATAAATTTTTATGTAATAACAAAAAAAGTAGTACAATATACTACTTTTCATCTTTGTAATGAGTTTTTAAAATTTTTATAACTAGTAAAAATCCTATAATAAATGATGCCGAAAATCCTCCAATTGCTAGTTTATTTAAAAATTCATTTTCTAAAATATTAGGTGATGAAACTATTAAAGACGTCCCAACAACTAATGATGCAAGCACTAAACTAAGAGATAATTTCGTTGATAAATCAAGAATTGCTTTTTCAAGTTTAGTAAATTTAAGTTCATCCAGTTCAATTCTAACACTATTATTTTCAATATTTTTTAAAATTTTCTTTAGTTGTTTTGGTAAAAATAATAAATCAAAATATAATTCATCTAAGTTAGCTTTAGTATCTAAAAATATATTTTTAGTATTAAATTTATTAGAGTAGTATTTCTTTATTATTTCAGTTGATGCTCTAGCTATTGAAAAATTAGGATTTAAATCTCTACCCGTTCCTTCAATAGTAACTATAGTCTTTCCAAGAATAGTAAGTTTAGTTGGAAGATAAATTTTATATTTTCTAAAGAATTTAAAAACTTCATTTAAAATATCTGAAACACTAATCTTTTCAATTGGCATATCATAATAATAATGAATTATATATAATATATCGTACTTAAACGAAATAATATCAATATTTGAATCTATAATATCCATTTGTTCTAAAATTGTAACAATTTTATCAACATTTTTCTCAGCCACCGCAATAATTATATGGCTTAAAAAAGTTAAAGTCTTTTTATCTATTATTCCAACCATTCCAAAATCAATATAAGAAATTATATCTTCTTTAATAACAAATATATTTCCTGGGTGAAGATCTGCATGGAAAAATCCATATTCAAAAATTTGTTTAAATAATGCACTAACCCCTATATCACTAATCTTTTGTGTATTCCAATTAAATTCCTCAAATGATTTTTTATCACTAAGTTTTACTCCTATTACCTTTTCCATAACTAAAACTTTTTTTGTTGTATATTTTTCATAAATAGTTGGAATATAAACATTTTTGTCATCTTTAAACATCTTTTTAAACTTTACTGCATTAGTTACCTCAAAAGTATAATCAAGTTCCCTTAAAAGTTGATTATTAAATTCATCAATTATTTTAACTAAATTAATATCAAAATCTTTATTCTCCTCAAGTGATTGTGCAATCTTTTTAAGAATTTCAATATCTGATTTAATAGTTTCTTCTATATTTGGTCTTTGAATTTTTATTATTATCGAAGTATTATTTTTAAATTTTGCCTCATAAACTTGTCCAATTGATGCCGCAGCAATTGGTATTTCATTAAAATCTATAAACTCTTCACCAATTAATATCCCTGTTTCTTCAAAAAAAAGTTGTTTTGCAATATCTGTATCAAAAACTTCAACATCATCTCTAAGTTTAGATAATTCATTTATAATATCATTATCTAATAAATCTTTTCTTGTACTAAGTATTTGTCCAAGTTTTATGTAAGCAGGTCCTAATTCTTCAATTGCACATTTAATTTTTTGACCAGTAGTCATATCCCTTATTTCTTGTGGAGGATTAGTTATTTTATATGCAACATTTTCTATATTAAGTTTTTCTACTATAAATGAAAATCCATATTTAATTAAAATATGAACTATTTCTTTATATCGTTTTATATTTTTGTATGCTATTTTCAAACTTTTTCTCCTAAAAAATTTATATACTCTTAATATATCATAAAACCACTTTATTTTAAAAACAAAAAAGAGAGATAAATAATTATCTCCCTTAATATATATTATTAGTTTTTACCGAAATGTCTTTCAAGTAATCCTAAGAATGCTCTACCATGTCTAGCTTCATCTTTACACATTTCATGAACTGTATCATGTATTGCATCAAGACCTAATTGCTTAGCTCTTTTAGCTATTTTTAATTTTCCTTCAGTAGCTCCGTACTCAGCTTCAACTCTTGCTTTTAAGTTAGCTTTAGTATCAGCAACAACTACTTCACCTAATAATTCTGCAAATTTAGCAGCATGCTCAGCTTCTTCGAAAGCTATTCTCTTATATGCTTCAGCAACTTCTGGGTATCCTTCTCTATCTGCTTGTCTACTCATAGCTAAATACATTCCAACTTCTGTACATTCTCCTGTAAAGTTAGCTCTTAATCCCTCTAATATCTCTTCATCATCAACATCTTTAGCAACACCGATTCTATGCTCATCTGCCCATTGCATTTCTCCCTTTAATTCCTCAAATGCTTCTGGTCCTTGCTTACATACTGGACATATATGAGGAACTGTTTCTGATTCTGTTACCCAACCACATGGCTTACATACAAACTTTTTCATAATATAAATACCTTCCTTTTTTAAATTTATAATCAATTTATACCCTGCGAATTTATGTCTTAAACAAAAATTAAGTATTTATTTTATTTTTTTTAATTCATCTGTTAGTTTTTCATTTAAAATCTTTATATGAGTTCCCTTCATTCCAAGAGATCTCGATTCTATAACTCCTGCACTTTCAAATTTTCTAAGTGCATTTACTATAACAGACCTTGTAATTCCAACTCTATCTGCAATCTTACTTGCAACTACTAAACCTTCTTTTCCATCTAAAACATTAAATATATGCTCAACAGCTTCAAGTTCTGAATAAGAAAGAGTACCTATTGCCATTTGAACAACAGTCTTTTTTCTCATTTCCTCTTCAAGTTCCTCACCCTCAGCTCTTAATATTTCAAGACCTATAACTGTAGCACTATATTCTGCAATTACTAAATCATCATCTGCAAAATTATCATTATATCTTGATACTACCAATGCTCCAAGTTTTTTATTGCTACCAAGTATTGGAACTATAGTTGCTATCTTTTCTTTTTGTTCATGCTCTAAAGGAAACATTTTTAATAACTCATCACCAGTTATATTTTCTAACGTTTCATCTAATTTACGCATATTATCTGTATATTCTTTTGGAAACATTTCTTGGTTAGTTGACGAATCTATAATAACGGCACTATCTTCTTTATCATTTAAGTAAAGGCCTAATATTTTTCCTTTATTACTAACTACATAAACATTAGAATATAATACTTCTCCTAAAACTCCAGCTAAAAGATCAAATGAAACATTTGATCCACCACATGTTTGAAGAGTCTTATTTATTTTTCTAGTTTTTCTAAGCATATCACTTGACATAAAAAATATGAATCTCCTCATAAATATTCTTCTTACTATATAATACCCTATAAACATATATCATAACATATTTATCTCTATTTCAACAATATTATTTAAATATAATAAAGTTTAATCTTCTTTTTCAATACTAAATTTACATTCTTTATCAGAACAAACGAATTTAGTTCCTTTTTTATTTGTTTTCTCAACCATATAACAACCACATTTTTCACAGGAAACATCTGTTGGCTTATCCCAAGATATAAAATCACAAGTTGGATAATCAGAACACCCGTAAAAAGCCTTACCTTTTTTAGATTTTCTAAGAAGTATATCTCCAACTTCACACTTTTGACATTTAACACCTATCTTATTTAAAATTGGTCTAGTATTTTTACACTCCGGATAAGACTTACAAGCAATAAACTTACCAAATCTTCCGTGTTTAATATACATATGTTCACCACAAATTTCACATATTTCATCTAACTTTTCATCCATATTAACTTTTTCAATATTATCTATAGCAGTTTCTATGGCTTCCTTTAGTGGTTCATACGATTTAGAAACAACATCCTTCCAAAAAACTTCCCCTTCTTCAATCTTATCAAGTTCACTCTCCATTGATGCTGTAAAATCTACATCTATAAACTTTTGGAAATTATTTTCTAAAATATCAGTTACAACCTTTCCAAGTTCTGTTGGATATAGGCTACTAGCCTCTTTTTTAACGTATTCTCTAGCTAATATAGTACTTATAGTTGGTGAATATGTACTTGGCCTTCCAATACCTTGTTCTTCAAGAGTTTTAACTAAACTAGCTTCAGTATATCTTGCAGGTGGATTTGTGAAGTGTTGATTTTTGTTTATATTTTCTATTTCTAATTTTTCACCAACTTCAATACTTGGTAAAATTTTATCTTCTCTATCTGAGAAATTATATATTTTTGTATAACCATCAAATTTAAGTTTAGAACCACTAGCTCTTAAAGTATGATTTTTTATTTTTGATTCAACAGTTAAAATATCAAATACAGAATCCTCCATTTGACTTGAAACGAATCTTCTCCAAATTAAATTATATAGTTTAAATTGATCTTTACTTAAATAATCTTTTATTTCATCAGGAGTTTTTTCAACATAAGTTGGTCTTATTGCTTCATGGGCATCTTGTACTTTCTTAGCCTTTTTATTTTCCTTATCAACAACTTCTTTATAATAATTCTCTCCTATAAATTCAGTTATATAAGATTTTGCTCTTTTTTTAGCTTCATCAGATATTCTTTTTGAATCTGTTCTAATATATGAAATTAAACCAACAGTTTCTTTTTCTATATCAATACCTTCATAAAGTTCTTGTGCAACTTTCATAGTTTTCTTAGTTGCAAATCCAAGTTTATTATATGCCTCTTGTTGTAACATACTAGTTGTAAAAGGCTTTGGTGCACTTTTTTTCCTACTTTTTGATTCAACAGAACTAATTATTAAATCTTCATTTTTTAACTCATTAACAACTTTTAATGCTTTTTCTTCTGTGTTTAAATCAAATTTATTTTCTTCTTTTATATGAAGTTTAAAATTTATATTTTCATTATTAGTATTTTTCGTATCTAAATCAACAGTCCAGTATTCTCTTGGAATAAATGCTTCTATCTCTTTTTCTCTATCGCAAATAATTTTTGTTGCAACAGATTGTACTCTTCCAGCACTAAGACCTTTTCTTACTTTTTCCCAAAGAATAGGACTTATCTGATAGCCAAGAAGTCTATCTAAAACTCTTCTTGCTTGTTGTGCATCAACCAAATCAATATCAATATTTCTTGGTATTTTTATTGCTTTTTTTATTGCATCTTTAGTTATTTCATTAAACTCTATTCTGCAATTTTCATCTTCTTCAATCCCTAAAATATGTGCTAAATGCCAAGATATAGCTTCACCTTCTCTATCAGGGTCAGTTGCTAAATAAATCTTTTTGGCTTTTTTAGCTTCCTTTTTAAGATCTTTTATTATATCACCCTTACCTCTTATATTTATATAATCCGGTTCAAAGTTATTTTCAATATCCACCGCTAATCTACTTTTCGGAAGATCTCTTATATGTCCAACAGATGCTTTAACTATATAATGACTCTTTCCTAAAAATTTTTCAATTGTTTTGGCTTTCGCTGGAGATTCAACTATCACTAATGTTTTTGCCAAACAAAACACCCCCATTTATATATTTAAGCTATAATTTTTATTGTCCATTTCAATTATTAAATCATTTAATATTAGTTCATTTATGTTTGAATTCACAATTTTTATACTTAGCTTAGTAGTTTCACAAATTTCATCAATATTAGATACACCTTTTTGTTTTATAATATTAATTATCTTTTGACTATAATCATTTAATTTAATTTTGTCAAATTTTTTCTTCTCCTCAAACTCAAATTTTATATGATTATATTCTTGTAATATATCGTCTAAATTAGTTGTAAGTTTAGCACCTTCTTTTATAATGTTATTACATCCTTGACTCGTAATAGAATTAATATTACCGGGAATACAAAAAATATTCTTTCCCTGTTCTAGTGCAAAGTCAACAGTTATTAAAGATCCACTTTTTTGAGATGCCTCAACTACTAACACCCCATCACTTATACCACTTAAAATTCTATTTCGCTTTACAAAATTATGAGGATATACATTTGATCCTATATAATATTCAGATAAAATACAACCTCCATCATTTAAAATCTTTTCTCCTAAACAAATACTAATTTTTGGTGTAATATTATCAACTGATGATGCTATTACTGCAACTGTTTTTCCTTTATTACCAATACAAGCTTCGTGTGAATAACTATCAATTCCCATAGCAAGTCCACTTAAAATATTTACACCAACCTTTGATAATTCTCTTGAAAAATTTTCTGCACAGTATTTTCCATATGTGCTACATTTTCTAGCACCAACCATAGTAATATTTAGCCCATTATTTAAAATACTAATATCTCCCCTAAAAAATAATATCTTTGGTGGTTCGTATATATTTTTAAGATTTTTAGGATATAAATCATCATTTATAGAAACATAACTAACTTTATTTTTAATTAAATTTTCTTTTACTTCTCCCAAATAGCTTTTACTTTTATATTGTACTATATTTTCTTTTATATTTGTATTAATATTTTTAATATTCAGTATATATTCATTTTTAATATCTAAAATATGCCTTAAATCAATAAATTTTTCTAACTTATAAATATCACTACTACACACATTTGGTATAGAAATAAGTAAAAGATATGCCTCATTTAAACTTAGCATTTAAAATACTTATAATAGGCTTTTCTATATGAAAAAGCTTCCATTATACTTTCCTGAGTTATATTTTCTTCTTTTTCAAGATCAGATATTGTTCTTGCAACTTTAAGAAGTTTAGTGTAACTTCTATTACTTAAATTATACTTATTAAATATTAAATCTATTGATTTTTTGGCATTATCATCTAATTTACAATACTTTTCAATGTCGCTTGATTTCATATCATCATTACTTTTTATATTAGTTCCTTCATACCTTTTTAACTGAATATTTCTTGCATATTCTACTCTTTTTCTAATATTTATAGATTTTTCTGATTTAGACTTACTAAATTCACTATAATGAATTGAATTTACTTCAGTAAAAACATCAAATCTATCAAGTAATGGCCCTGAAATTTTATTTATATATCTATCAACTTCATAAGGTCTACATTTACAATCTTGTCCAGACATATTATAACCACACGGACAAGGATTCATTGATGCCATAAATAAAAAATTACTTGGATACTTCAAATTATATTTAACTCTAGATATATTAACCTCTTTATCCTCTATTGGTTGTCTTAAACTCTCCAAAATTTTCTTATCAAACTCTGCAATTTCGTCCAAAAATAAAACACCTCTATGTGATAAAACTATTTCTCCAGGTTTTGCATTTACTCCACCGCCAATTATTGATTGCTTAGTTGTTGTATGGTGAGGGTTTCTAAATGGCCTTTTGTTAAAAACACCAATATTCTCATCAATCATTCCAATACTGCTATAAATTTTGCTAACTTCAATAATTTCATCTTTAGTTATGCTTGGAAGTATAGATACAATCCTTTTTGCAATCATAGTTTTACCAGAACCTGGAGGTCCTATCATTATCATATTATGATTTCCTGCAGCCACAATTTCGGCTCCTCTTTTTACAAAATAACTTCCATAAACATCACTAAAATCATCTTCATAATAATGCTCTTTTATTTCTATATTATTATCTATTTTATCTATCTTTAAAAAATCATTTAAATACTCAATAGTTTGTTTTAAATTTTTAAGAGGTATTATTTCTAATCCCTCAATATATGTTGCCTCAAGTCGATTTTCATAAGGAATAAATACTCTTTTTATATTGTTTTCTTTTGCATAAATTAATATAGGCAATATTCCTCTAACTTTTTTTATATTTCCATCAAGAGATAATTCTCCAACAAATATACTTTCCTTTAAATAACTATCATCTTTTTTTATTATACTTCTAAGGATCCCAATCGATATTGGAAGGTCAAAAAAAGAACCTTCTTTTTTTATATCTGCAGGAGATAAATTTATTACAATTCTTAAATTTGGAAAATTATATCCACTATTTGTTATAGCAGACTTTACCCTTTCCCTTGATTCTTTGATTTCAACTCCTGCAAGTCCAACAATATTAAAAGATGGAATCCCTCTACTAATATCAACCTCAACAGAAACATCAAAAGCATCAATACCTATTAAATTACTTGAATTAATTATACTTAACATAAAACCCTCCATATTAATTTTAGGTCAAATCTAAGAATGCATTTTCTATATGATTTATTTCTTTAGTTTTTAAATATACTTCAATAACATCAAATCTAATATTTAAATTCTCTAAATTAAATTCTTGAATAAAAACTTTAGAAGTTTCTATTATTTTTTCTTGCTTTTTTATACTCAAAGCCTCAGAAGGATAGCCATAATAAGTACTACTTCTAGCCTTTACTTCAACAAAAATTATAGTATCATAACTCTTTGCTATAATATCAATTTCACCAAAACTCACTCTATAATTTCTACTAATTATACTATATTTATTTTTAATTAAATAATTTGTAGCAAGTAGTTCTCCAAAATCTCCTTTTTGTTTATTATTCATAAAAACTCCTATTATTTTGTTACTAATTATTATCATAATAATAAAAGTTTATACAAAAAATACAATTTATATATTTTTTAGGAAACTCCTTCTATGAATTTCACATAATCCAAAATTATTTATTGCATCATAATGATCTTTAGTGCCATATCCTTTATGTTTTTTAAAATCATACTGTGGAAATTCTCTATCATATTCCTTCATGATATTATCTCTTGTAACTTTAGCTAAAACACTAGCACCCGCTATTGAAATAGATTTTGAATCTCCTTTTATAATAGCCTCTTGATCAATTTTTATATCTTTTACAATACAAGCATCCATAAGTAAATAATCAGGCTTAATATCAAGCATATCGACTGCTTTTTTCATAGCTTCATAAGTTGCATTTAATATATTTAATTCATCAACTTCTTTAGCATTTACTATTCCAATTCCATAATCTATAGCTTCATTTTTTATTATTTCAAAAAGTTCATTTCTTTTATCTTCGCTCAACTTTTTTGAATCATTAAGTCCTTCAATTTTAGTATTTGGCTTAAAAATAACTACACTTGCAACAACAGGCCCTGCTAATGGTCCTCTTCCAGCTTCATCTATTCCGCCAACACATAAATATCCATTTTTATAAGCCTTATTTTCATACTCATTTATAAGCTCTAGTCTTTCATTTTCCTTATTTATATTATCAAGCTTTTTAACTAATTTTTTAGCCAAATCTTTAACTGATTTCCTTTCATCAAGTTCTAGTATTTCAATGTATTTTGAGTATTCACAAACTTCAATTTCTTCAATTAAAACCTTTATTTCTTTAACACTCTTATCTTTCATAAAATCTCCTTACATTCTAAATAGCCATTGTAATATACAATAGCTATAATCTTTATTTTTTTTGTAAATCTGCTGGTACTTCAAGACTTATTTTTCCGATTTTTCCGTCTCTAAATTCATTTAAAACTGTAGTTGCAATTCTTGTATAATCAAGCTCTTTTCTTCCAGTTATAAATCCTCTTTTTCTACCTATCATATCCATAGTTTCAATATCAGTATCTCCAATTGATTCTAATTTATATCTTTCCATTAACTTTTCAGGTTCAATTATCATTAACTTTTCAATTAATCTAAGTGCTAGAGTTTCCACATCTAAAATTTCATCTCTAATAGCTCTACAAAAAGCTAAATTAAGTGCCACAGTTTGATCTTCAAATTTAGGCCAAAGTATACCTGGAGTATCTAAAAGTTCAAGATTTCCTTTTAGTCTAACCCATTGCTTACCTCTTGTTACACCTGGTTTATCTCCAGTTACAGTACTTCTTCTTCCAGTTAATTTGTTTATAATTGAAGATTTACCAACGTTTGGCACTCCAACTATCATAATTCTAATAGGTCTTTCTTTTCTTCCTTTTTCCTTTAAATGATCCATTTTTTCTTTACAAGCACTTCTACAAGCATCAGTTAATTTGTTTATTCCAACACCCTTTAAAGTATCTACTGGAATAGCTTTTATACCTTGATCTTTATAATATTTAATCCACATATCTAATTTTCTAGAATCTGCTAAATCACTTTTATTTAATATAACCACTCTTGGCTTATTCCCTGCTAAGTTATTTATATCAGGATTTTTACTACTAAATGGAATTCTTGAATCTAAAAGTTCCACAACAACATCTATTAACTTTAGATTATCACGAACTAAATCTTTAGTTTTTTTCATATGTCCTGGATACCAATTTATGTGAAGATTATTATCTCTTAAATATTCATCATAATTTCCGTGCGCTTTATCGCCTCTTTTTAATGCCATATTAATCACTCTCTTTCTAAAAGTTATTTATAATCAAAAAGGACTGATAAAATCAGTCCTAATCTATTGTAAAGTTATAATAATTATCTAGCTTGTCTAGCTTCTTTTATCTTAGCAGCTTTACCAACTCTACCTCTTAAGTAGTTTAATTTAGCTCTTCTTACTTTACCTTTTCTAGTTACTTCTATCTTTTCGATTCTTGGAGTGTGAACTGGGAAAGTTCTCTCTACACCTACGTTGAAAGATATTTTTCTAACAGTGAAAGTTTCTCTTAATCCTCCACCTTGTCTCTTTAAAACAACACCTTCGAATATCTGAATTCTTTCTCTTTTTCCTTCAACTATTCTAACGTGAACTTTTACAGTGTCCCCAGGTCCAAAGTTAGGAACTTCTTGCTTTAATTGATCTTGCTCTAATGACTTAAATAATTCGTACATTATTAATCCTCCTATATCATAGACATTCTTAATTACGGAACCAGTGTAACAGAGGAATGCCCGTTTTAACTTTTTTAATTATACTATAAAAACTACTACTTTACAAGTATTTTATTTGTTTGATCTATATTTTTTATATAAATCTGGTCTTTTTAATTTTGTAACCTTAATAGATTCTTCATTTCGCCAATTTTCAATATTTTTATGATTTCCAGATAATAAAACATCTGGTACCTTTAAGTCCATAAATTCTCTTGGTCTTGTGTAATGTGGATACTCAAGTAGATTATCCTTAAAACTTTCTTCCTCAAATGATTCATCTTGGCTTAATACCCCTGAAATCAATCTTGAAATTGAATCTATTAAAATAAGTGCTGGCAATTCTCCACCTGTTAAAACAAAATCTCCGATTGAAATTTCATCTGTAACTATTAAATCAATAATTCTTTGATCAATTCCTTCATAATGTCCACAAAGTAAAATTACATCATCAAGTTTTGAAAAACTCTCAGCCATCTTTTGATTATGAACCTTTCCTTTTGGAGTAAGATATATAACCCTTGGATTTTTAATATCATTCTCTTTTATAACGTGCATATAACAATCATAAATTGGTTGAGGTGTCATAACCATTCCAGCACCTCCACCAAATGGATAATCATCAACTTTTTTATGTTTACTCTCAGTAAAATCTCTTATATTATAAACTTTAACTTCTATTAAATTTTTATCTGTTGCCCTTTTCATAATACTCTCACTCATATAAGAGTTAAAAATCTCAGGAAAAAGAGTTAAAATGTGAAATTTCATAATTTTCTCCGTTCTTAATCTATCATACCTTTTATAGGGTCTATTATCATTTTCTTCTCATTCATATCGATAGTTGGAACAAATCTATAAAGTGCAGGAATTAAATATTCCTTTTTTTCTTCATTAACTTCATTTTCTATAACATAAACGTCATTTGCAGAATACTGTAGAACATCTTTTAATTTACCAACAAAATCTCCATAAACAGTATATGCATCAATTCCTATCATATCAGATATAAAAAACTCATCTTCATCAAGTTTACGACTATTTTCACGACTAACATACATAAACTTATTTCTAAGTTTTTCAGCATCTTCAATAATGTCAATCCCCTTAATTTTCATTATAACCATATTTCCTTTATATCTTACCTTTTCAACTTCTAATTTTTCTTTTTTATCTAAATAAAACTCTTTTAAATCATCAAATCTTTTTATATCATCTGCTAATGTATAAACTTTTATTTCACCTTTTAAACCTTGAGTATTAACAATTTTCCCAATCTTTAAATATTTTATCATATTATTTATCCAATCTTTAAATTTTTATAAATCAAAAAGGACTAGGCAACAGCCTAATCCTTAAACTATTTCAAGAGAAACTTTTACATTCTCTTTTTTGGCAAAAGACTTTAAAACAGTTCTTATAGCCTTAGCTATTCTTCCCTGTTTTCCAATAACCTTTCCTTTATCCGAATCCGATACAGTAAGTTTTAGGATTATCTCACTATCACTTTTTATCTCTTCAATCGACACATCTTCTGGGTTATCGACTAGAGCCTTAGCTAAATCTAAGACTAGGTCTTTCATAATCTCATCTCCTAACTATTTTTTAGAAGCTTCGAATTTCTCCATAACACCTTCGTTAGTTAATAACTTTTTAACAGTGTCAGTTGGTTGAGCACCAGTAGATAACCACTTAACAGCTTTCTCATCATTTATCTTTATTTGCTTTGGTTGAGAAACTGGATTATAGAATCCTATTTCCTCTATGAATTTTCCATCTCTAGGAGATCTTGAATCTGCTACTACTATTCTGTAGAAAGGTTTTTTGTTAGAACCCATTCTTTTTAATCTTATCTTAACTGCCATTACAGTCACCTCCGAATTAATTTTTTATTTATTTAAAGAAAGGAAGTCCGGGAAATCCGCCCCTTTTCTTCATGCTTTTTTGTGAGCCTGTAAACATCTTCATCATTTTTTTCATTTCTGAGAATTGTTTTATAAGCTTATTTACATCTTGTACACTAGTACCACTACCTTTTGCTATCCTCTTTTTTCTTGAGGCATTTAATATACTTGGGTTTCTTCTTTCTTCAATAGTCATAGATTGAACTATAGCTTTAGTTCTTTTCATCTCTTTTCCATTTTGAAGATCAACATCACCTAATTGGTCTTTTATATTACCCATACCAGGCATCATTCCAAGTATCTTATCTAGTGGGCCCATATTTTGAATTTGTTCCATTTGTTCAAGGAAATCTTCAAAATCTAGGTCTTGTTTAATTATTTTCTGTTCAAGCTCTTTAGCCTTATCAAAATCTATATTTTCCTGTGCTTTTTCAATTAAACTTAAAACGTCACCCATTCCAAGTATTCTTGATGCCATTCTGTCTGGATGAAAAACTTCTAAATCATCTAGTTTTTCTCCCATACCTATAAATTTAATTGGCTTTTTAACAACACTTCTAATTGAAAGTGCAGCTCCACCTCTAGTATCTCCATCAAGCTTTGTAAGAATAACTCCATCAACTCCAAGTGCATCATTGAAACTCTCAGAAACATTAACGGCATCTTGTCCAGTCATTGAATCTACTACTAAAAGTATTTCGTGTGGTTTAACTTCTCTTTTTATTGATTTTAACTCATCCATTAGAGTTTCATCAATATGAAGTCTACCAGCAGTATCTATTATAACTAAGTCATTTCCATTTTTATGTGCATGACTCATTCCTGCTTTTGCAATATTAACTGGGCTTTCTTTATCACCCATACTAAAAACTGGTATATCTAATTTTTCACCAACAACTTGAAGTTGCTTAATCGCTGCTGGTCTATATATATCACAAGCCACAAGAAGTGGTTTTTTACCTTGCTTTTTAAAATGTGCACCAAGTTTACCAGAAGTAGTTGTTTTACCTGCACCTTGAAGTCCAACCATCATAATAACTGTTGGAGGTTTAGGTGATATCATAATCTTACTACTAGTATCCCCCATTAAAGCAGTTAATTCTTCATTAACTATTTTAATAACGTGCTGTGCTGGAGTTAAACTTTGCATTACTTCTTGTCCAACACATCTTTCTTGAACAACTTTAACAAAATCCTTTACAACTTTAAAGTTAACATCAGCCTCTAAAAGTGCAAGTTTAACTTCTCTCATTGCCTCTTTTACATCCGCCTCATTTAAAGTTCCTTTTGATTTTAATTTGCTAAGTGCATTTTGTAATTTATCTGATAAACCTTCAAATATCATTTTAACATCTCCCTACACAACTTTTCTATATTTTCTAACTTAGGGATTAGATTAGTACTGTCTTTGTTATCAAAATTATTCATTAAATAAGTAACATCTTTCAAAACATTTTCTGTAAATTCTTCTTGAAGTCTTAATTTTTCAACCAAATTAAGTTTATCTTCATATCCTTTTAGGATTTTTTCAGAACGTTTTAATGTGTCATATACTCCTTGCCTTGAAACATTTAAGTTTTCACTTATCTCTCCCAAAGAGTAATCTTCTTCATAGTATAGAGATACAATTTCTCTTTGCTTTTCAGTTAAAAGAAACTTGTACTGCTCAAAAAGAGAGTTAATCTCTACTATTTTTTCTATATTCATACTTCACATCCAATTTTTATAGTGTAAAGGTAAATTACTTTACAGATAATATTCTATACTATGAATTTATTTATGTCAATACTTATTAACAACAAATTGATACTAATTTTCTCCAAATAAAGCATCTACAAAGTTTTTCGCATCAAAATCTTGTAAATCTTCTACTCTTTCTCCAACCCCTATTAATTTAAGAGGTACATTAACTTCATTTTTAACAGCAAGTACTACCCCACCTTTTGCAGTTCCATCAAGTTTAGTTAAAACTATTCCAGTTAAATCACATACTTCTTTAAATGATTTCGCTTGACTCACTGCATTTTGTCCAGTAGTTGCATCAACTACTAATAAAACTTCTTTCTTAGCACCTGAAAATTCTCTATCTATAATCTTAAATATTTTTGATAATTCATTCATAAGATTAGACTTATTATGAAGTCTTCCTGCAGTATCACAAATTAAAACATCTATATTCCTAGCTTTAGATGCTTTTATTGCATCAAATACTACAGCACCAGGATCTGCTCCTTCTTGATGCTTTATTATATCAACACCACTTCTTTTAGTCCAAACTTCTAATTGCTCAATAGCAGCTGCTCTAAATGTATCTCCTGCTGCAACTAAAACTTTCTTATTTTCATCTTTAAATTTCTTACTTAGTTTACCTATTGTAGTAGTTTTTCCAACTCCATTAACTCCAACCATAATTATTATTGTTGGTGATGTTTCAATAGTTAACTTTGAATTTTCATCAACTAAAAGTTCTTCAATTATTATTTTAAGTTCTGTCTTAACTTGTGCAGGTTCTTTTATTTTATCTGTTTTAATTTTATCCCTTAAAACTTCAATTATATGCATAGTAGTGTTTACTCCAACATCTGAAGTTATAAGAATTTCCTCTAATTCCTCTAAAAGATCTTCATCAACCTTAGTATAAGCCTTTAAAACATTATCAATCTTATCTGTTATACCTTTTTTGGTTTTGTTAAGACCCTCTTTTAATTTTTCAAATAAACTTATTTTAAATTGAGGTTTCTCTACACCTTCATTTAATTCTTCATTTTCTTCAACAATTTCTTCTTTTTCTTTAATAGCTTCTTCTTCAACAATTTCTTCTTTTTCTTTAATAGCTTCTTCTTCAACAATTTTTTCTTTTTCTTTAATAACTTCTTCTTCAACAATTTCTTCTTCAACAATTTCTTCTTTTTCTTCAACAATTTCTTTTGATTTTTCTATATTGCTTTCATTTATTACTTCATTATTATCTTTTGTATTTTCGTTAACTTCTTCTATTGTTTCAGTTATAACATCGTTTTTTTCTTCTATAGTTTCACTTTGTTTTTCAAAAACTTCTTCATTTATTACTTGGTTTTCTTCTTCAACTGTTTCATTTTTTTTCTTAAATTTATCAAAAATCTTTTTAAACATACTCTACTCCTTATCTTATATCTGTTATTTTATCAGCCTCTTCAAGTCTTAAAGATATAACACTTGAAATACCTTTTTCTTGCATAGTAACTCCATAAATAAAATCACTTGCATTCATAGTTCCTCTTCTGTGAGTCACCGCTATAAATTGAGTTTTATTTGATAATTCTTTTAAAAACTCTCCAAATCTTGAAATATTCATATCATCAAGAGGTGCCTCAATTTCATCTAATATACAAAATGGAGTTGGCTTAGTTAAAAGTATTGCAAATAATATACTAATTGCAGTTAATGCTTTTTCTCCACCTGATAATAAATTAAGATTTTTAGTTTCTTTACCTGGAGGTTTTGCAATGATTTCAATATCACTGGATAATATATTTTCTTTATCAACTATTACTAACTCTCCATAACCTCCACCAAATAACCTTTTATATACCTCTTTAAATTTATCGTTTATATTCTCAAAATTTGTAATAAATTCTTTTTTCATATTTTTTTCTAAATCAACTATCAACTTTTCTATAACTAGAATAGCTCCTTCAAGATCTAGTTTTTGTTCACTATAAAAATCGTATCGTTCTTTTACTTCTTCATAATCTTTAATTGAGTCTAGATTTATATTACCAAGAGATTTTATTTGCCTTCTTAAATTATCAAAAGTTTCTTTATCAAAAATAAAGTCACATACTTTTAATTTATTAGCCTCTAAAATATTAAGTTCATACTTTTCTAAGAGTTCATTCGTATAAAAATTAATACTATTTTGAGTTCTTTCATTTCTAGAATTAATCTTATATAATTCCTCTTTTTGCTCAAAATAATTTCTATTTATATTAACCAATTTTTCTTTATAAGTATTAAGTTCTAACTTAAATTTAATTATAATATCTTTATTCTTATTTATTAATAGATTTTTTTCTTCTATCAAGCTTTTTTGTTTATCAAGTTCATTTTTCTCAAAATATTTCTTCTTTTCAAGATCTTTTATTTCTTCAAAATTCTTAACTTTTTCTTTTTCAAAATTCTCTATTTTTAAACTAACATTTTCACACTCAATAATTAATTTTTCTTTTTCATATTCTTTATTTTCAAGAATTTGAGTTTCTTTAGCTAAAATTAAATTGATTTCTTCTAAACTTTTTTTATCATTCTCAAAATTATAATTTAACTTTTCTAAATTATTTTTTAATAAATTAATTTTATTATTTAGAATTTGTAGTTTGCTTTCAAAATTATTATATTCAAAATCACTCTTACTTAAATTTAAGTTTATATTTTCTAAATTCGTTCCTAAATGATTTTTTTCACTATCAAGTTTTAAATATTCTTTCTCTAAATTTAAAATTTCACCTTTTATATTATCAATTTTTAAAGTATTAAGTAAAATATCTTTCTCTTTTGAAATTAATTCAGTATCATAATTTTTTATTTCATTCTCTAAATCTAATTTTTTAGAATTTATATTTTCTAAGTTTTTTTCTATTTCACAAACTTCAAAATTAGTAGTATTCTTACTTTCAAGCAATTCATCTAAAACTCTTTTTCTAGATAAAATACTCGTATTAGATCTTAAACTACCTCCAGTTAATGAACCTCCAGGGTTTAATATTTCACCATCTAAAGTTACAATTTTAAATCTATGATTAGTTTCATTTGCAAATTTAATTGCATTATCAATGTTATCAATTAAAATTATTCTACCTAAAATATTTTCAACTATATTCTTATATTTTGGATCATAATTAACTAAATCACTTAAAATTTTGAATTCTACTTTAGAATTTATAGTTTCAATTTTTATTTTATTAGATTTTATAACATTGATTGGAAGAAACGTTACTCTTCCTAAATTATTATCTTTTAAGTATTTTATAGCTATTTTCGCACTATTTTCATCAACTGAAATTATATTTTGCATATACGAACCACTTGATGATTCTATCGCTTTTTCATAAATTTCTTTAGTCGAAATTATTTCTGCAAATGCACCTAAAATCCCACTTAAACTTTTACTTTTTAGTACTTCACGAACCCCTCTATTAAATCCTTCATAATGATTTTGCATATCAGAATAAATTTTTATTTTTGAAGTTTGTTCATTTAATAAATATTTTTTATTAGTTAGTTCTTTATTTTTATGTAATATGTCTTTATTTAAATATTTTAAATTATTTTCTAAAGTCTGCTTTTTATTATTTATTTCATTAGTTATATCTTCTAAATTATTTATAGAAATTAAATTTAAATCATTATTTTTGTTTTTTATATTAAGAGTAATCTCAGATTTTTCAGATTCAATAATCAATTGCCTTTGATTAATATTTTGTAAATTAGCATTAAATACAGACTTATTAGATACAATTTCTCTTTTTTTGTATAATATTTCCAATATATTTTCTTCTAATTTTTGTATTTCATCTTTTTTATTATTGATTTCTTCTATTTTTTTATTAAGCCCAACTTCTTCTTTTTTAGAAGTTAAATTTTTAATACTAATCTTTATTTTTTCAATTTTATCTGATAAACCTTCAAGATTATCAGATTTAATAACCTTATCATCAACATAAGAATTAAACTCTTTTGAGTCTTTATCAATATTATTAGTAATATTACTAACCTTTTCTTCAATTACTAAAATACTTGAACTTTTTTGATTTATAAAACTATTTATAAGTTCTAAATCTTTACTTAACCTATTTATTTCAAGTTCTAATTTATGTATTTCTTCTATTTTCATATTTTCTAAAACTTCTAATTCATCTTTATTAATTTTAATTTGATTTATTTCTTTTTCTATATTTTCTTTTTGAACTTTAACCTTATTAAATTCATTCTTTATTTCATCTATTTGATTTAAATATTTATTTACTTCTATAGTTTTTAATTTTTCACTTAAATCCAAATATTTTTTTGCACTTCTTTGTTGAATTTCTAATGGTTCAATTTTATTTTTTATTTCTATGTAAATATCATTTATTCTTTCTAAATTTTCTTTAGTATTTCTTAAATTTCTTTCACTTTCAGTTTTTTTATATCTAAATTTTGATATTTTACAAGCCTCATCAAAAACTTTTCGTCTATTCTGAGGATTATTACTTAAAATTTCTTCAACTTTACCTTGTTCAATTATTGAATATCCATCTTTTCCTATTCCAGTATCAAGAAACATTTCTTTAACATCTTTTAATCTACAAGATTTATTATTTATGAAAAACTCACTTTCACCACTTCTATAAACTCTACGTTTTATATTTATTTCACTAAATTCAAGGTCAATTTGCTTATCTAAATTATCAATCGTAATACAAACTTCACAGTAGTTCATCTTATTTTTAGTTTCACTACCAGAAAAAATTACATCTTCTAATTTATCTCCTCTTAAATTTCTAATATTTTGTTCACCAAGAACCCACCTAATTGCATCTGAAATATTACTTTTTCCACTTCCATTTGGACCGACAATAGAAGTAATTCCCTCATTAAATTCTATGTCGGTCTTATTTGGAAAGGACTTAAAACCTTTTAGTTCTATCCTTTTTAAAAACACTTAATCCTCCAAATTAAATTTCATAAATTTTATATAATATACTATAAATTTCATCAATACTAATAATTTTACTTTCTTTATTAAATAATATTTCGATTTTATTAGTATCAATATCTGTTGGAATAGTTTTTAGATTAATATCAAATTTTGATTTTAAATAAACTGAATTTGATTTTTTATTCCCAATTATCTTAGATATATTCTTATTATTTGTTTTTATTATTAATTCTTTTTCTACTTTATTTTCATTTATAAATATAGTTAAGAAATCTTTTATCATTTCCGACTCAACAAGTTCTCTAAATGCAGGATGATACGGCCCAGATAAAATTGCTTTACCAAGTTGAATATCTTCACTTGATTGAAGTCCAACTCTTATAACATTTGTTTTATTATAGAATAATACTAATAATTTTTTAACTATAAATATACTATCTTCTAAAGTAAATGGACTGTATTCATTAGTATTAAGTAAATTTTCAAGACCCGTATCTTTTACAACTAATGTTGGATAAATTCTAACACAATCAGGTTCCATCTTTAAAAATTCTTTTGCAGTGTACATACATTTTTCAAAATTATCAGTTGGCAATCCAATCATCATTTGAAGTCCTAAAGTAATACCAAAATCTTTTATAAGTTTAGCACTTTTATAAACCTCTTGTGCTTTGTGCCCTCTAATACTTTCTCTTAACACATCTTCATCCAAAGATTGTACTCCAAGTTCTATAATACTAACTCTATATTCTTTTAGCATAGTCAAAATTTCTTCGCTAATGCAATCTGGTCTAGTCGATAAACGAATATCTTGGACATCACCTTTGTCAACATATTCTTTGGCAATACTTAAAAGTTCTTTTTGTACATTTATATCAATCGCCGTAAAACTCCCTCCAAAAAAGGCAATTTCAATGCTATTTTTCTTATCTATAGTTTCTAAATAACTCTCTATTATTTCTCTTGCACTCTCTTTTGTTACTTCTGTTTCAACACCTGTTATTTTCGTTTGATTACAAAAAATACAATCGTGAGGGCATCCTCTGTGAGGTACAAATATAGGTATAATTTTTTTCATAATTCCCTCCAAATTAATAAAATTAAAATATTAAAAATTAATTTCTTACATTTTAATTTTATCAATAACCTTTTATTTTCTAATACTTTCTATAGCATTTTTTGCAGCTATTTGTTCCGCCTCTTTCTTACTTTTTCCTTCACCAGTTCCATTTAATTTTTCATCAACATAAACTTCCATAACAAATGTTTTGTTGTGATCTGGTCCTTTTTCATCAGCTAATTTATATTCAATATTTACTTTACCTTTACTTTGAAGGATTTCTTGAAGATAAGTTTTGTGATCCCTAAATATTTTTCCTTGTCTTGTATGCTCGATTATATCTTTCATATTTTCTAATATAAATTTTTTTGACTCAAAAATTCCACTATCAAGATAAATTGCAGCAATAATAGCTTCAAAAGCATCTGCAAGAATCGAAACTCTTTCACGTCCACCAGTTGCTTCTTCACCTTTTCCAAGAAACATAAATTCACCTAAACGAATGCTTTTTGCAACTTCACTTAATGATTCTTCACAAACTATATTTGCACGAAGTTTAGTAAGTTCACCCTCTGGAAGTTTCTTTTCATTTTCAAATAAATAATCACTTATTACAATTCCAAGTACTGAATCTCCCAAAAACTCTAGCCTTTCATTAAATTCATAAAGTTTATTTTCATTTGAATATGAACTGTGAGTTAAAGCCTCTAATATATAATTTTTATTTTCAAATTCGTAATCTATCTTTTTTTCGAATGCATTTATATTATTAAGTATTCTTTTGTTTAACTTCATATTTTCCTCCACAAAATTTGTCTAATTATAGTTTACTATTATTTTATGATTATTGCAAAGATAATAAATAAATTAAAACCTATGAGAAACTCATAGGCCTATTCTTCCATCGAACCCTCTTCAGCAGAAAGTATTATACTATTACAGTTTGGACAAATTATATCTAAAGATTCATCATATAAAACATCTTCTTCAATATTGGCTAAATCGCCACAACTTGGACATTCCATTTCAATAAAGCTTTCCTCATTACTATAAGTATCTTCTTCTAGTAAGTCTTCTTTATCATTATTTAAATCATTAATTGCAGTTGCAAAATCTTCTAAAACGTCAACTATTTTGTGTATCGCTTTTCCTTCTTTACTCTCATCTGAAACTTCAAGACCTTCTACAAATCCTTTTAAATATGCTACTTTCTCATATAAATAATTCATATCTCATTTTCCTCTCCAATTAATTAAAAGCTTATACATCAAATTTTAGACATACAAGCTTTTTATTATTAAACTCTTGATAAATATTCTCCAGTTCTAGTATCTACCTTTACTTTATCTCCTTGATTTATAAATAAAGGTACTTGAACTACAGCTCCAGTTTCAAGTGTTGCAGACTTTGTAACATTACTTGCAGTATCACCCTTTATACCAGGTTCTGTTTCTACTACTTCAAGTTCTGCAAAGTTTTCCGCTTCAACTTGGAAAGCTTGACCTTGATAGAATCTTATTTTTGCCACTTCATTTTCTTTTAAGTACTTTATAGCATCTTCTACTTGCTCATAATTTAGAGGTACTTGATCATAAGTTTCCTCATCCATAAAGTAGTATAAATTATCATCATTATATAAGTACTGCATTTTCTTAGTTTCTATATGTGCTTTTGGGAATTTATCGTTTGGATGAAATGCCTCTTCTCTTATTGTTCCATTTTTTAAGTTTCTATATTTTGTTCTAACAAATGCTGCACCTTTTCCAGGCTTAACATGTTGGAAATCTACTATTAAACATGGTTGTCCATCTTTTTCAAATGTAACACCTTTTCTAAAATCACCAGCTGATACCATCGGTTTCCTCCATAAATATGTATTTCTACTTTTTAACAAATTATATATCAAGTATTGTTATATGTAAAGAAAAATATCATTCCTTTTAAAGTACATTCTTTATTATTTCCCTAGATATAGTTTCTATACTTTTATTATTAACATCAATTATATAATCACTACAATCTATATATTTTTGGTATCTATTACTAAGTATCTCTTTTATATTTTTTTCATTTAAATTTTCTTTTTTAATAAGAGGTCTTTTGCAAATATCCTTTTCTAAATTTAATTTTATAGTATTAACATCTGCATCAAGAAAAATTACATTAGACTCCATTTTTAAAATATCTAAATTATTAAGCACTATTCCTCCACCACTCGAAATAATACATTTTTCTTTTCTAATTAAATTTTTAAGCATCTCACTTTCAATTTTTCTAAAATAATCTTCTCCAAAACCTTTAAAAATATTTGATATAGATTTACTTTCTTTCTTTTCAATTTCAAAGTCCATATCAAAAAACTCTAAATTAAGTATTTCAGATAAATACTTTCCAACAGAAGTTTTTCCACTTCCCATAAAACCAATTAATATTATTTTCATAAAATCCTCTTTAACTATTCATTATATAAGTTGAAAATTCAGTTTCATAAGTTGAATTTCCCTTTTTTAATTTTAAAGTAATATCAATTATTTGTCCATCAAAGCTTGCATCAAAATCATAAACATATGCACCTATCTCGTATCCTCCAGGCTTTGTACTTCCATCCATATAAAGATTATTAACTGCAACTTTTTGAGTTGTATCTCTAAATATTATTACCTTATCTTCATCAAAATCATATTCTTTATATTTCAATTTAATAAAATTATCATCAATACTAATTATACCTTTTGAATTTGCGATTAATTTATCAATATAGTCACTTATTTCAAGGGCTTGACTCATAATTTCTCGTTTATCATACACATTTATCATTATATTTTTAGCTAAAAAATATGAATTAACTAAAAAAGTCCCAATAAAAGCTATTATAGTTATAGATACTATATATTCAATCAATAAATATCCCTTATTATTCATATCCTACTCCTTAAGTAAAACCCTACCGCTTACAGGTGTTATTGTTATTTCATTTATATTATCCTTATATCCAACTATAAATGTATAAACATTACCTACTAAAGTTCCTGTATTATTAAATGCTAATCTAACACCTTTAGAAGATATTTTTGTGTTCGGTGGGTATAAAACTTCTTTTAAAACTACATTATCATCTATAATTTTATATCCATTATCAACAAGTAAAATATATGATGTATCATTTTCCACAATACTTTGCTTTCTAAGTTTTTTAATATCATAGTAAAAACTATGACTGAAATTTTCATACAAATAATAATTTATATCAAAGTTCATAAAACATATATTTGAGACTAAAAATACCATACTAAATGTAATTAAAACTTCAATTAAAGTCACATTCCATCACTTTTCAAAAAAACCACTCCTTAGTTTTTATTATAGCTATTAATTTCTAATAAATCTCTTGCATATACAGTTGCTCCCGTTGTTATAAACGGGTTATTTATTTTAATATTAGAATTAAAACTTTTATATGCTCCATTATTTTGATATTTTGAAAAAATATCATATTCAAGATCATCTTTATTAACTCTTGATAAATCTATAGTTATTTTATCTCCTTTATAATTTATAGTATCTATAAATTCTTGACTTGTAAAATATTCATTAAATTCTTCTTCTGAATTAATCGTTAATAATTTATTATCAATAATAGATGCTATTTGTGAAATTGATAATTCTATACTATTTAAAGCCTCTTCTTGAAGATAAAACTCACTATATTCAAGGTTCATAACTTCATCAAAAGATTTATTAATATTAACTATCATAATAGTCATAACGCTTATTACAGTAAAAATTATAGTAGAAAATAATAAAATTGAGCCTCTATTATTTGTAAACATAGCTACTCACCTCAAATGAATCATTTTTTGACTCTACATTTATATTTATCTTTTTATAGTATTCATTTTCCTCTATTTCCTTATTTATTATAAAATCATCTATCACTTCAATAGAAAATTTTTCATAATCCATATCGCTTTTTATTTCATTCTTAGCTTTGTCAAGGCTACTTTTTGAAATATTAAGTATTTTTATTTTATCTTCTTGATCAAATGAAAAACTATTAACCAAGACCCCTTGAATAAGTATTGTTACAAGTAATACTAAAGATAAACTAACAATACATTCAACCAACATAAATCCATCATCTTTCATACTCTATCCCTCCCTTTTTATTTTAATCATTGACACAAATTATTATTTTATACACAAAATAAAAAAAGTGCCTAAATTAGGCACTAAATTCTTTCGCAAACTCTAAGTTTTGCACTTCTACTTCTTGGATTTTCTTCAATTTCTAAATCCGTTGGTATTATAGGTTTTCTAGTTATAACTTTTACTAAACTTTCTTTATCGCATTGACAAATTGGTATATATGAAGGACATATACAATCAAGTGCCAACTCTTTATAAGCATTCTTTACTATTCTATCTTCAAGCGAATGGAATGTTATTATACAAACCCTTCCACCTTCATTCATCATACTAACCGCATCTTCAATCATCTTAGTTATAACTCCAAGTTCGTTATTCACTTCGATTCTTATCGCTTGGAAAGTTCTTTTTGCAGGATGAGGCCCATCAAGTCTTGCTTTTTTAGGAATTGCACCCTTTATTATATCAACTAATTCTCCAGTAGTTTCGATTTCTTTTTCATTTCTTTTTTCTACTATAAACTTAGCTATTCTCTTTGCCCAGTTATCCTCACCGTAATCTTTAATTATTTTTGCTAATTCTTGTTCTGAGTAAGTATTTACAACATCATATGCACTAAATTCACATCTAACGTCCATTCTCATATCAAGTGGTGCATCTTGCATATAAGAAAACCCTCTATCCGCCTCATCTAATTGATGCGATGATACTCCAAGATCTGCAAGCACTCCATCAATTTTTTCAATTCCAAGCTTTAAAAGTTCCTCTTTTATATTCTCAAAATTACTATGAACGAATTTAACTCTATCAGAGTAATCTTTAAGTCTTTCTGTTGCAGTAGCTATTGCATTTTTATCTTGATCAAATCCAATGAATAACCCTTTACTAGAAAGTCTTTTTACTATTTCTTTTGAATGTCCTGCTCCACCCATTGTACAATCCACATATACTCCATCTGGATTTATATTTAAATTTTCTATGCACTCATCAAAGAGTACAGATACGTGATGAAATTCCATTTTTGTCTCCTTCTTAATCTAATTTTCTTTTGTTTTTTTACTTAAATACATAATAAGTATTATAGCACCTATTATTCCACTTAAACTAATTAATTGTGCAACTCTAAATGAACCAAACATTAAACTATCAGTTCTAAGTCCTTCAATAAAGAATCTTCCAACAGAATAAAGTCCTATGTATAAAGCCATAATTTGTCCATCAAATTTCTTCTTTTTAGATATAAATAATAAAACGCCAAATACCAATAAGTTCCAAATACTTTCATAAAGAAAAGTTGGGTGAACTTTAACTCCATCAATCATTATTCCCCACGGTAAATCAGTTGGTCCTCCGTGTGCCTCTTGATTAATAAAATTTCCCCATCTTCCAATTGCTTGTGCAAGTGGTGCACCAAGGAAAACACAATCTCCTAATTTGAAAAATGGTATTTTTTTGACTCTACAAAATACTATACCTGTTAAAACTCCAAATATCAATCCACCGTGGATTGCCATTCCTCCACCTCTAAAGTTTAGAATTTGAGAAGGATTTTGAATATAGTAATCTAAATTGAAAAGTACATAATAAAGCCTTGCACCCAAAAGTCCAAGAGGAATTGCAAACATAGCAAGGTCCATTACATCATCTTCTTTAAGTCCAACTTTTTTAGCCTCTTTACAAGCTATAAAAGATGCTAAAATTAATCCAGTTGACATAAGTATTCCATACCACATAACATCTATACCAAATATAGAAAAAGCTACTTTATCCATTTTGACACCTCATAATTTAATTTTATTACTATTATATCATTTTAATATAAATTTTACTATTTTTTAAAATCTTCATTATCAATTTTATTTATTATGGCATCAACTATGTAATCAACTTCTTCTTCAGGATCTACATAGAAAAAGTCTGTGTATCCAAGATCTAGCTGCTTATAGATTTTATTAACTAAATTTTCGGTATACTTTGTATCAAGAAGTGTGGTTGGAGTTACAAAATATAAAGAATGTATTCCATATTCCAAAAGTTCTTCCGCACTTTTTACTATATCTAGTTCATTATTTTCAAGAAGTGGAAGTTTTATTTTAATATCTAAATCATTCTTTTCATCATTTATTGACTTTTGAATTTTTTGTCTAAGTAAAATATCTTGTTCTATATTATTTTTGTTTTGAAGTCCAACTAGTAAAACTCCACTATCTTCATTTAATTTTTCAATATTTCTAAGGATATCTTTTTTATATAATTCAACAATTTCATCATTATCATAAAACGGTGTTGTAATACTTACTTCATTAATATTTCTTGATGCCAGTTCAACATTTTTAAACCTATTTATAAATACATCATAATCTTTTCCATCAGTCATAAAAAGTGGACAAATTATTATTTTATTGTATCCTCGACTAATGACTATTTCAATCATTTGTTCAAGATATGGAGCACTAAATAAATATGAATTAACTACCATATATTCACTACCCAAATTGTTATTTAACTTTTTTGAAATTTCTTCAGTCTTTTTCTTAAATGTACTATTTCCTGTATCTATGTAATAATTTTTATATTTATTAAGTTCAAATATTGAAGAAAAAAATGATTTATATCCTTTTTCTTGATATATTTGAGTTGCCCTTTCTCGTATATTATAAGTTCTATTCTCTCCTTCTGAAACTATAAGTACTAATGTTTGAGATTTTGTTATAGTTGGTTCATCTTCTCTAATTAATATATAATCACGAATCCCAAAAACTATAAAAAAATTCACTATAAAATACGAAATAAAAAACCCATATATTAATGATTTATAGTTTTTATCTATTATAAAAACTTTATAGAAACTACAACTAAAAAGTACTATAAGTAAATTTTCTAAATTACCCTTAACTATAAAACTAAAAAACAAACTACAAAATAAAACAATCGAAAAAAACATACCTCCACCTCATTATATTCATTTACATATATTATAAATATGTTGTATAATTAGTTGGTATGTATGAAGACTAATTCCTTTTAAAATAATATTTTCTTTGAAATAACAAAATATTATTTGTTAATACTAAAAAGGATTAAATAAAACTAGAAAGGTAATAAATATATGAAATTAGGTATCGTTGGTTTACCAAACGTTGGTAAAAGTACATTATTTAATGCAATAACTCAAGCTGGTGCAGAATCTGCAAACTATCCATTTTGTACAATTGAACCAAATGTTGGTGTTGTTGCTGTTCCAGATGAAAGACTAGAAAAATTAAGAGAATTATATGACTCTAAAAAAGTTGTTCCAACTGCAATAGAGTTTTGTGATATAGCCGGACTTGTTCGTGGTGCATCTAAAGGAGAAGGGCTTGGAAACAAATTCTTATCTCACATAAGAGAAGTTGATGCAATAGTTCACGTTGTTAGATGTTTTGAAGATCCAAATGTTATACACGTAGACGGAAATGTTAATCCACTTAGAGATATGGAAACTATAAACTTAGAACTTATATTCTCAGATATCGAAATACTTGAAAGAAGAATACAAAAAACTCAAAAAGCTGCTAAGTCTGATAAGTCTTTAGCTAGTGAACTTGAAATATTAAAGAGATTATTAGCTGTTTTAGAAGAAGGTCAATCAGTTAGAACTATGGAATTTAATGCTGATGAATTAATATTTGTAAATAGTTTACACCTTCTTTCTTCAAAGCCTGTAATATATGCAACTAACGTTTGTGAAGATGATTTAGCAGATGATGCTTTAAATAATTCTTACGTAAATATAGTTCGTGAATTTGCACAAACTGAAGATGCTGAAGTTGTTGTTGTTTGTGCACAAATAGAGGCGGAAATTTCAGAACTTGAGTCTGATGAAGAAAAGAAAGAATTCTTAGAAACTTTAGGTCTTGAACATTCTGGACTTGATAAATTAATAAAATCTTCTTATGCACTTTTAGGACTTATGAGTTACTTAACTGCAGGACCTCAAGAAGTTCGTGCTTGGACTATTAAAAATGGAACTAAAGCACCTCAAGCTGGAGGAAAAATTCACTCTGATATAGAAAGAGGATTCATTAGAGCGGAAACTATTGCATTTAATGATTTAGTAGAACACGGAACTATGAGTGCTGCTAAAGAAAAAGGACTTGTTCGTCTTGAAGGAAAAGATTATATAGTAAAAGATGGAGACGTTATATTATTTAGATTTAACGTATAATAAAAAAGGCAACTCTTATTGAGTTGCCTTTTTCTTATTTAAGAATTTAATTAATACAAATAATCCTAGTAACCCAATACTTGCCCCTAAACTATCAACCATTACATCTCTAAATTCACCACTTCTACCTTCAATAAATGTTTGATGATACTCATCGCTACAAGCATACAAGAAACTAAATCCTAAGCTATATAAATATAACTTTTTATCATTAATTCCATCATACATACTCATAAATACTAAAATAGACAAAACTGCATAGGCAAACATATGTGCCGATTTTCTAACTATAAATTCTGCAACATCTAGCACCATCATATAATTAACAACATCTCCAACTACAGGTACTTCAGTTAAAACTTTTATTACTCCATTTGAATGTCCACTAGATATTGATGCCGGTTGGTGCGACAAGTAAAATATAAAACTTGCCCAAAGTATTGCCAAAACTAAAAATACTTTTCTATTCATAAAAACCTCTTTATTTTTCATTTATAAAGTACAGATAAACTCTCTTGCAACTTCTTTATCATCAAAGTGAGTCTTTTCTTTTCCTATTATTTGATAAGTTTCGTGTCCTTTTCCTGCAATTAAAACTAAATCTTTTGGTGTGGCAAGTTTTATAGCCTCAATTATTGCATCTTTTCTATCTATAACTACTTTATAATTTTCTGTAACTACTCCACTAACAATATCATTTATTATATCATTTGGACTTTCAGTTCTTGGATTATCAGAAGTTATTATAGTAAAGTCTGATAATTCTGTACTAATTTTAGCCATCATAGGTCTTTTAGTAGTATCTCTATCTCCTCCACAACCAAAAACAGTTATAACTTTCCCTTTTGTAAATTCCTTTGAAGTATTAATCACATTCTCAAGTGCATCAGGAGTATGCGCATAGTCAACAACAACATTCATTCCTTTATTATTTTCAACCTTTTCAAATCTACCGTTAACTCCGCTAGTTTTCGCCAATATATTTACTATAATTTCTTTGTCTATATTAAGTAGATAGCAAGTTGCAATAACTGCTAAAGTATTATAAATTGTAAATTTACCACACACAGGCACAAAAACTTCAGTTTCATAAGTTGGAGTAACTGCAGTATAATACACTCCATCAACTTTCATTTCTATATTTTTGGCATAGAAATCTGCTTTATTATCTACTGAATAAGTGTATGCTTTAGTGTCTAAATTCTTTATATTAGCATAAATTACTTTTCCACCTTCATCATCAATATTTATTATATTTGCAACACTAGTATTTAAAAATAACTTTTCTTTTGCATCTCTATAATCATCTAGATCTTTATGAAAATCTAAATGGTCTGGAGTTAAATTAGTGAATACTCCAATTTTAAAATCAGTTTCAAAAACTCTATCTAAAACTAAAGAGTGAGATGAAACTTCCATAACTGCACTTTCACAATTATTATCAACCATTTTTCTGAAATAATTTTGTAAATCAATACTTTCAGGAGTAGTGTTACTAGATTCAATTTCATCTATTCCATCAAATATTTTTATTGTTCCAACAAGTCCGACCTTCTTATCATTATACGATAATATTTCATTTAAAAATGTAGTTATACTAGTTTTTCCGTTAGTTCCAGTAACTCCAACAACGTCCATTTCCTTTGAAGGATTTCTATAGAAATTAGTAGCAATTTTAGCCATAGTTTTTCTAGTATTTTTTACTTTCATAAAGCTAAAATCTTCAATATCTATTCCAACTTCCTTTTCTATAGTTAAAAAATCTTCTTCAACTAAGAAACTCTTAGCACCTTTTTCTATTGCATTTTTTATGAATTTATGTCCATCAACACTAAATCCCCTAACACATACAAATAAAGTACCCTCTACTATCTTTCTAGAATCAAATTCAATGCTACTAACATCTATATCTAACTTTCCTTTTATATCAATAATTTCAATATCTTTTATAATTTCTTGTAATTTCATAAAGCCTCCAGTTTAAATAATTTCTTATAGTATACTATATTACACCAAAAAAAGTTATATTATAATGAAAAAAACTCCACACACCTAAGTATGTAGAGCCTATTTATTACATATTTTTTCTTATTTTATTGATTTCATTCTTATATGGATCGGCTTTAGCTCCAAATATTGCTTGAACTCCATTTCCAACTTCCATAACACCAACTGCTCCTAAAGACTTTAATTTATCTTTATCAACCTTTGATTTATCTTTAACTTCAACTCTAAGTCTAGTTATACATGCATCAACTGAAACTAAATTTTCATTTCCACCTAATGCATCTAAAACGTGAGGTGCATTTTCAACTATTTCATCTTTAGAATTTCCTGATTTTTTTTCATTAAAATCTGCCTTAGAATAAAGTTTAGCCTCTTCGTTATCTCCTTCTCTACCTGGAGTTTTAAGATTCATTTTTATTATTATTGTTTTGAATAATAAATAATAAACTACTGCATAAACTAATCCAACAAGTATTAACATAAACCAATTAGTTGGAACTCCTGCTCCTGCAGGTAAAATTCCAAACAGAGTAAAATCTATTAACCCTCCAGAGAATGTCATTCCTATAAACACATTTAATATATCCATTAAGAAGAATGATAACCCAGCAAGCACACAGTGTACAGCATATAAAACTGGTGCAACAAATAAGAATGTAAATTCTAATGGTTCAGTTATACCAGTTAAAAATGCAGTAAATGCTGCTGATATAAGTAAACTTCCAACAACTTCTTTTTTTGAATCAGATGCAGTATGATACATTGCAAGCGCTGCGGCTGGTAGACCGAACATCATAAATGGGAATTTTCCTGCCATAAATCGTGTTGAACCTTCAATTATAGTAGACATCGTTTGTGAATCTGCACCTACTAAACTTTGCATATTACCAAGTTGAGCGAAGTATGCATAGTTTGCACCTTGAATAGTTTGCCAAGTTCCATCAACAAGTATCTGACCTTCAACAAATGAACCATACCAAAATGGTGTATAAAATATATGATGAAGTCCAAATGGTATCAATGCTCTTTCAATTAAACCAAATAAGAATGTTCCAAATGAACCAGTATTTTTAACAAATAGTGCAATCATAGCTATTGCATCTTGAACAAAAGGCCAAGCAAATGCAAGTCCTGCTCCAACTACTGCCATAGCAATTGATACGACTATTGGTACAAATCTTGAACCTGAGAAAAATCCTATAACTGGTGGTAATTGTATTTGATAATACTTATTGTGTAAATTAGCAGTAACAATACCTGTTATAATACCACCAAACACAGACATATTAAGAGTAAATATTCCTAATGAGCTAGTAACATATTGAGCATATTCTGCTGGAACTGCATCTTTAGTTATAACTCCTAACGGAGTTGCTCCAATACCTAATAAAATGCCAATTACTTGATTCATAATTAAGAAACCAAAAACTGATGCTAAAGCCGAAGTTCCCTTTTCTTCATTAGCTAAACCAACTGCAGTACCTACCGCAAATAAAAGTGGTAAATTACCAAAGACTATATCCCCAATTCCTTGCATAACAGTTAAAATTATGTTTATAAATGGTATAGATACAAACGCAATAAGCGGTTGATATATTGCAGGTGCACCACTTAAATTAGCAATATTTAAAAGTGAACCACCAACACCAAGAAGTATCCCTGCAACTGGTAGTGCAGCAATTGGTAGCATTATAGCTTTACCAATTCTTTGTAAAAACTGTAGCATATCTCTCCTCCTATTTTGCGCTCCTGATTATTAAGTAAATTATTTATTAATCCATATAAAAAAGAGCTATACAAACTAAACCTATTAAAAAATAAGTTTTATTTATATAGCTCTTGCCTGCATAATCAGTAACACGCTATCTTTATTATTAACTATATTATAGCATAGTTTTTAGTTTATGCAATCATTTTCCTAATTAATTTCTATCTTTCCACTTTCTCCTAATTTAACCGTTCCTTCAAATACTTGAACACTTTTATCTTCTGCTAAATTAGTGAAAACTATTATTGGCATAGATGATTTTGCATTTTCATTTATAAAGTCAATATCCATCTTAACTAATTCTTCCCCAGCTCTTACTTCTTGACCTTCGCAAACTAAAGTTTCAAAACCTTCTCCCTTTAAATTTACAGTATCAACGCCTAAATGTATAAGTATTTCCATACCACCTTTTGATAACATAGTAAGTGCATGCTTTGTTGGAAATATAGTTACAACCTTTCCATCAACTGGCGATACTACTACTCCATCACTAGTTTTTTGTGCAAATCCATCTCCCATCATCTTGCTTGAAAAAACTTCATCAGGAACTTCAGAGATTTTAACTAATTCTCCATTTGACACTGTAACTAATACTTCCTTAGTTTCTTCTTTCTTTCCACCAAATAAGTTCTTTAAAAAAGACATTTATATTCTCCTTTGATTATTTATTTATATAAAAAAGATTAAAAATCTTTTTTATTACAATTTTAAATTATAATTTGAAGTGACTCTATTTATATGAAGTGTTAAATAAAATATTTCATCTTCACCTATATCATAATCATAAATGCTTTCAATCATATTTTTAATTTTAGATGCACAATTATAGCAATCTATATACTTAAACTTTAAAATTTTCAATAAACTATTATCTTTTACATCAAGTGAAGTATTATCAATTATTCGTCTTACAAAAAACTTTAAATGAATAAGTAATCTATCATAATTAATATCATCTTCATCAAAATCAATATCATAAAATTCCTTTATAATAAAAACAGACTTACTAACTATTTCCATAATCAATTTTGATTCTACAAAGCTATTTTTATGATTTGCATTTATAATATGCATCGCTATAAATCCAGCCTCATTAATATCAAAATTAACATTCATTTTTTCATTTATAAATCCTATTGCCCATATACCAAGTTCGTATTCTGCTCGATAAACTTTTTTTATTTCATCTAATAATTCATTTTTTATTAACAAATTATCTTCATATCTTTTTATTGCAAAAGATATATGATCTGTTAAGGATATGTATCTATATTCATCAAGTATATGTCCTAAAACGTTTTCAGAATGAGATATAATCTCACTTGTAATATTAAATATCTCATCTGATACAATTTTAGATAAATCATTTATTTTTTTATGAAATTCACTATCTTCAGATACAAATTTTTTTTCTATCTTTTCTAAATCAACCAAATCATCTTTTAATTTTTTAAATCCTATTCCACAACCTATAACAACAATCTCTTTATTATCTTCAATCGCTAAAACTATATTATTATTATAAATCTTTTTTATAATCATTATAAATCCCCCAAAGATATATCTCAAAATATCTTTTAATAAAATTCTATATTAATTACATATATTTGTCAATAAATCACCGACATATAAAAAAAGAGATGAACTAATGTTCATCTCTTTAAAATTTATCTAGAAGTTTTCAGACATTCTCTTATAATTATGGTATCTTTCTTTAGCATTATCTTCAGCCATAGTAAATAATTCATCAGCAACTTCTGGGAATTGTTTAGCTATCGCAGAGTATCTAACTTGCCCCATTAAGAAATCTCTAAAGCTTTGAGTTGGCTCTTTAGAATCTAATATAAATGGATTCTTACCTTGATCTTTAAGAGTTGGGTTATATCTGTATAAATGCCAGTATCCTGATTTAACAGCTTGCTCAATATTAGCTTGAGCTCTTCCCATACCTTCTTTTAATCCATGTGATATACAAGGAGAATAAGCTATTATTAATGATGGTCCATCATGCTTTTCAGCTTCAAGAACAGCCTTCATTAATTGATTTTTATCTGCTCCCATTCCAACTTGTGCAACGTAAACATTTCCATAACTTATTGCCATCATACCTAAATCTTTCTTTCTTGATCTCTTTCCTGCTGCAGCAAATTTAGCCATTGCAGAAATTGGAGTAGATTTAGATGCTTGACCTCCAGTATTAGAGTAGATTTCAGTATCATAAACTAAAACGTTAACGTTTTGTCCACTAGCTAATACGTGATCTAAACCACCATAACCAATGTCGTATGCCCATCCATCTCCACCTATTATCCATTGAGATCTCTTAACTAGGTAATCTTCTCTTTCTTTTATTTCTAATAATAATCTTTGAAGTTCAGTTTTATCATTACATCCACAAGTTCCTTCAAGTATCTTAGATACTTTCTTAGATGCAACTTTAGATCCTTCACCATCTTCTTTATTTTCTAACCATTCTGTAAATGCTTCTTTTGCACATCCACAAATGTCCATAGTTAATAATATTTCCATATTTTGAGCTATCTTATCTCTCATTTGCTGATTAGCAAGTAACATTCCAAGACCAAATTCTGCATTATCTTCAAATAATGAATTCGCCCAAGCAGGTCCTTTACCTTCGTGGTTTACAGTATATGGAGTAGCTGGTGATGATGCACTCCAAATTGAAGAACATCCAGTAGCATTAGCTATCATCATTCTATCCCCAAATAATTGAGTTATAAGTTTAATGTATGGAGTTTCTCCACATCCAGCACAAGCTCCTGAGAACTCTATAAGTGGTTGTCTAAATTGACTTCCCTTAACTGTGTTTGGACTCATTATATCTCCTTTTGGAGAAACTTTTTCTTGATCAGCTGCAAATTCCCAGTTTTCTATCTCTACATCTTGAGTTGCAAATGGCTTCATAACTAAAGCTTTTCCTTTTGCAGGACAAACATCAGCACAGTTAGAACATCCTGTACAGTCCATTGGACTTACTTGCATTCTGTATTGTAATCCTTCAAATCCTTTACCATTAGCTTTTATAGTTTCAAAATCAGCTGGAGCATTTCCTGCTTCTTCTTCATTAACAAGAACTGGTCTTATACAAGCATGAGGACAAACGTAAGCACATTGATTACATTGGATACAATTCTCAGCAACCCACTCTGGTAAGTTAACAGCAACCCCTCTTTTTTCGTATGCAGCAGTTCCAGTTGGAACAGTTCCGTCTTCTATTCCGTTAAATGCACTTACTGGAAGAGAATCTCCTTCTTGAGCATTAACAGTTCTTAATATGTTTTTAACGTATTCTGGTTCATTAACATCTGCTGTTTTTTCTTCAACTATGTTTAACCAATCGTTTGAAACTTCTACTTCAACAATAGAATTCATTCCATGTTCAACAGCTTCATAGTTCATATTAACAACTTTTTCACCTTTTTTACCATAAGCTTTAGCTATTGAGTCTTTTAAGTACTTAGTAGCTTCTTCTTGAGGTATTATTTCAGCTAATTTGAAGAATGCTGATTGCATTATCATATTTATTCTGTTTCCAAGACCAATTGATTGACCAATCTTAGTAGCATTTACAGTATAGAATTTAATTTCATTTTCAGCTATGAATTTCTTCATTTTTGCTGGTAAATTAGTTTCTATATCTTCTTGGTTCCATATTGTATTTAATACGAATATTCCACCTTTTTTAAGTCCTTTTAATAAATCATATTGATTAACATAAGATTGATTATGGCAAGCTATATAATCTGCTTCATCTATTAAATAAGTAGATTTTATTGGCTTATCTCCAAATCTTAAGTGAGACATTGTTATACCACCAGATTTTTTTGAATCATATGCAAAGTATGCTTGAGCATATTTATCTGTGTTATCTCCTATTATTTTTATAGCTTGCTTGTTAGCTCCAACAGTTCCATCAGATCCAAGTCCCCAGAACTTACATCTTATAGTTCCTGGTGTAGCTATTTTTAATTGATCAGATGATTCTAAAGAAGTATTAGTAACATCGTCAACTATTCCTAATGTAAATTGATTTTTTGGCTTATCTGAAACTAAATTATCAAATACAGTTTTTATATCAGTTGGAGTAACATCTTTTGAACCAAGTCCGTATCTTCCACCTATTATTTTTGGTGCATCATCTATTTCATAGAATGCATTTCTAACATCTAGGTATAATGGTTCTCCAGCTGCTCCTGGTTCTTTAGTTCTATCTAATACACATATTTTCTTAGCAGTTTTTGGTATAGCATTTATTAAATGTTCATTTGAGAAAGGTCTGTATAAGTGAACTTTAACAACACCATATTTTTCTCCTCTAGCATTCAATTCATCTATTGTTTCTTCTATAGTTTCAGTTACCGAACCTATTGCTACTAAAACGTATTCAGCATCTTCTGCTCCATAGTAATTGAATAAACCATAATTTCTTCCAGTTAATTCACTCATTTTACCCATATATTTTTCTATTATAGGTATTATATTATTATAGTATTTATTTGATGCTTCTCTTCCTTGGAAGTATATATCAGGATTTTGAGCCGTTCCTCTTATTACTGGATGATTTGGTGATAATGCTTTATCTCTAAATTCTTTAAGAGCATCCATATTAAGAAGTCCTTTATAATCATCATTCTCTAAAAGTTCAACTTTTTGTATTTCGTGAGAAGTTCTAAACCCATCAAAGAAATGAACAAATGGTAATTTACCTTCGATAGCAGCTAAATGGGCAACCGGTGCTATATCTGCTATTTCCTGAACTGAACCTGATGCAAGCATTACACATCCTGTTTGACGAGCACCCATAACATCTTGGTGATCTCCAAATATTGATAATGCGTGAGTTGCTAAAGCACGAGCACTTACGTGGAATACTCCTGGTAATAATTCTCCTGCTACTTTATACATATTTGGTATCATAAGAAGTAATCCTTGAGATGCCGTAAATGTAGTTGTTAAAGCTCCTGCTTGAAGTGAACCGTGGAATGTTCCTGCAGCTCCTGCCTCAGATTGCATTTCTACTACGTTTACTTTTTGTCCAAATATATTTTTTCTACCTTGTGCTGACCACTCATCAACTGATTCTGCCATTGTTGTTGAAGGTGTTATTGGATATATAGCTGCAATATCTGTATATGCATAAGATACGTGTGCTGCTGCTGTATTTCCATCAATTGTTTTTATAATCTTTGCCATAAAAATATTTCCTCCCTTTGTGCCTGTATTTTACTTTTTTTACAATTGGTTTGTTACTAAACTATTTTAGATGTATAAAAAACCAAGTAGCAATTAATAATCGCTATTTGATTTCTCTCCATTTACTATCTTAACTGAGGCACTTGCACCAATTCTTGTTGCTCCTGCATCAATTACTTTTATTGCATCTTCTTCACATCTAACTCCACCTGATGCTTTAACACCTAAAGTTTCACCTACTGTTTTTCTCATAAGCGCTATATCTTCTGGAGTTGATCCACCTGTACCAAATCCTGTTGAAGTTTTTACAAAATCACAACCTGCTTTTTTAGCTAATTCACAAGCTTTAACTTTTTCTTCATCAGTTAAGTAACAAGTTTCTATAATTACTTTTACTAATGCTTTTTTATTTGATGCATCAACAACTGCTTTTATATCTTCAAAAACTACATCATAATTTTTATCTTTAAGTGCACCTACATTAATAACCATATCAACTTCGTCTGCACCTTTATTTATAGCATCTATCGTTTCAAATGCTTTTACTTCTTTGGTATTTGCACCTAATGGAAATCCAATTACAGTACAAACTTTGACACTACTATCTTTTAAGTGCTCTTTAACAAATTCTATATGTGTTGGGTTTATGCAAACTGAGAAAAAGTTATTTTCAACAGCCTCTTTACATATTTCAAGAACCTCTTCTTTTGTAGCAGTTGCCTTTAAAACTGTATGGTCTATCATGTTTGCTATTTTATTCATTTATGATTATCTCCTTAAAATTTACTTAATAATCTCTACTAATTCTCCATTTTTAACTCCAGCTGCATTTCCTTCTTCAACATCAACATGCATTTCAAGTGCGAAATCTTTTCTAGCCCTAACTAAAACATTTTCAAAAACTAATCCTCTTGAACCAAAAGTTCTAACACTTACTAAATCTTTATCTTTAACCCCAAAGTTTTGTGCATCTTCTAAACTCATATGAATATGTCTAGATGCTACTATAACTCCGTTTGATAATTCAACTTCTCCATTTGGTCCAACCAATTTAACACCTGGAGTGTTTTCTATATCACCTGATTCTTTTATTGGTGCTTTTACACCTAAAACGAAACAATCTGCTAAAGATATTTCAACTTGTGTATTTGGTCTTTCAGGTCCTAAAACTCTAACACCTTTTAAAGTTCCTTTTGGTCCAACTAAATCAACTTTTTCTTCACAAGCATATTGTCCTGGTTGAGATAATGCTTTAAGCTCTTTTAATTCATATCCTGCTCCAAATAATATTTCAACGTGCTCTTTGCTTAAGTGAATATGTTTATTCGATAGTGCTATTGGTAATTTCATAATTAACCCTCCTAAAATATTGTATACACAATACATTATATAAGAAATTTTTACATAAATCAAATTATTTTTCTTTACTAATTGATTAGAGATTCAACGGTTTCAAAAAACTTAGGGAATGAAATATTAACACAAAGTGGGTTATCTAAAACTACTTTTTGACTACTTATTAGACCTGCTATATAAAATGCCATAGCTATTCTATGATCGTGATAAGTAGTTATATTTCCTCCATTTAGCTTTGTCTTTCCATTTATAATCATTCCATCTTCTAGTTCCACTACATCAGCACCCATAACTTTTAAATTGCTAACTACAGAAGAAATTCGATTGCTCTCTTTAACTTTTAGTTCTTTAGCATCTTTTATTATAGTTTTGCCTTCACACTGAGTGGCTAAAACTGCTATAATTGGAATTTCATCAATTAATTTAGGAATTAATTCTTTGTCAATAATTGTTGATTGTAGATCTTTAGTATATCTTACAAGTAAATCTCCAACGAGTTCACCACAAATATTTTTTTGATTTATTAACTCTATATTGCCGTTCATCTTTCTTATTACATCTATTATTCCAGTTCTAGTTTCATTTAATCCAACATTTTTTATAATAATTTCAGAACCTTCTGTAATTAATGCTCCAACAATTAAAAAAGATGCAGAAGATATATCTCCTGGAACGAATATATCGTGATTGTACAATTCATTTGTTTTTTTAATTTTTATAGATAAATCTTTAACTTCAATATTAGCACCAAATGATTTTAACATTATTTCTGTATGATTTCTCGATCTAGACTTTTCTGTAATTAAACTCTCACCATTAGCATAAAGACTTGCAAGTATTAAAGATGACTTTACTTGTGCAGATGAAATTGGCATCTTATAGTCTATGCCATTTAAACTTCCACCATGAATATTAATTGGTGTATAGTTATCTTCATCAATTTTAGCTCCCATACTTCTAAGTGGATTAATTACACGATCCATGGGTCTTTTACCGATTGAATTGTCTCCAGTTATTGTTGACTTAAATTCATTTCCGGCAAGTATTCCCATCATAAGTCTAATTGTTGTTCCTGAATTACCAACATCTAAAATATCATTTGGTTTTTTTAGTCCATAAAGTCCATTTCCTTTTATATAAACTTCATTTCCTTCTATTCTTATACCCACACCAAGTTTTTTAAAACAAGATATTGTACTTAAACAATCCTCACCCATCAAAAAATTACTTATTTTATTTTCACCCTTTGCAATTGATGAAAACATAATTGCTCTGTGAGATATTGATTTATCACCAACTAACTTTATATAACCTCTTAACATTATATTCTCCTTATTTTTTAATCTTATCCTTTATGTTTTCTAATTATTTCAGTTATATTTTCTAAATTATTAAATTCTAAAACTTTTGATTTATCAGCTGGAAGAATTAAATTTATATTATCAAAACTATTTTTTTTATCATTTTTCATAAGTTCAAAAATCTTATCACAAATATCTTCTTCATCACTAAAGAATCTATATGGAAGACAAAATTCTTTTATCGTATCAATAAATTCATCAAAGTAATCTTTAGTTATTAAATTATTATCAAGTGATAAAGTAAATGCCATACACATTCCAATACTAACTGCATATCCGTGACTTATTTGAAGATTTTTTTCAAGTGAATGACCAAATGTGTGACCAAAATTTAAATATTTTCTAATTCCATTTTCAAATTCATCTTCTAAAACTATTTGTGCTTTTATTTCAACGCTCTTTTTTATTATATAACTTAAAACTTCATAATCTTTTTTAATTATTTTATGTCTATTTTCTTTTACGTAAATTAAAAAATCATAATCACATATTACACCATATTTTATAACTTCACTTATTCCACTTAAAAATTCATCATAATCTAGAGTATTTAAAGAAGATATATTTATATATGTAGCTTTTGGTCTATAAAAACTCCCTATAATATTTTTTACAGTTTGAGTATTTATTGCAGTTTTTCCACCAACTGAAGAATCAATCATAGATAAAAGCGTTGTTGGCACTTGAATAAAATCAATTCCTCTCATATATGTTGATGCCAAAAATCCACCTAAATCACCAACAACTCCACCACCAAATGCTATAATTAAAGATTTTCTAGAAATTTTCATTCTAGTTAAGAATTTAATAAGTATTTCATAAGTTTCAAGACTCTTAGAATTTTCACCTGCGGGTATTACATATTCAAATAAATTTTTTGCCTTAATATGTTCTCTGAAATAATCTAACTGATGTTTGTAAACATTTTCATCTGTAAGTAAAACCACTTTATCGTACTTTTCATTTAAATCATTAAGCCCTAAAGATTTATTAAAATCATCATAATTATCATTTATAAAAATATTACATACTTCATTTTTTATATTTATCAAAAACTCCACCCCATTTTTTCTAATCTATTTAAATAAGACTCATAATTTCTTTTTATATCTCTTAAATTATCGCCTCCTATTTTATCAAGAAAATACTTACAAATAACAAATGAAACCACATTTTCACAAACAACACTACAAGCAGGAACTGCACAATTATCAGACCTTTCAACTGTTGCTTTAAAGTTCTCTTTAGTTTCTATATTTATTGAATTTAATGGCTTATAAAGAGTTGGAATAGGTTTCATAGCACACCTTATAACTAACTCCTCACCAGTCGTCATTCCACCTTCAACTCCACCTAGTCTATTAGTTTTTCTCTTTATTTTTTCATCAAAGAAAATTTCGTCCATAACGTCTGAACCAAAATTTCTACCACAATCAAACCCTATTCCAAATTCAACACCTTTAATAGCTTGTACACTCATCAAATTCATAGCAAGTTCACCATCAATTTTTTTATCGTACTGAGTATATGAACCAAGTCCTGGAATAAGATTTTTAACTCTAATTTCAACTATTCCTCCTAAACTATCTCCATTTTCTTTGGCTTTATCAATTTCTTTTATTATTTTTTCTTCAAAATCACGATTTACAACTCTAACTTCACTATTATCAATATTTTCTTTTATATAATTAAAATCATAATCATTATTATCAAATACACTTCCAATACCAACAACTCTTGAAGTAAATTCAATATCAAAATTTTTAAGAACTTGCTTACAAATAGCACCAACTGCCACTTTGCTCGCAGTTTCTCTTGCACTAGATCTTTCAAGTACATTTCTTGCATCTAAAAAATCATATTTTAAACAACCTACTAAATCTGCGTGCCCAGGTCTTACATTACTAACTTTTTTACTTTCAAAATTAACTTCATTCATTGGATCCATATAATTTATCCAATTTTCATAATCCTTATTTTGAACACTAATTGAAATAGGAGAACCAAGAGTTTTCTTTCCTCTAATACCTCCCAATATCTCAATTTTATCACTTTCTATTTTCATACGATTTCCACGACCATATCCACTTTGTCTTTTTTTAAGTTCATTATTTATTTCATCAAAATCAATATCAATATTTGAAGGAATTCCATCTAAAATTGATATTAATGCTTTTCCGTGAGACTCTCCACTAGTTAAATATCTAAGCATATTTTCACCTTTCTATAAAAAAGGACTCTTAATTGAGTCCTTTTACTTCTTCTATATATTTTTCTAAATTTTCATCTAAAATATTTCTAAATTCCTGTTTTTCTTTAAAATCAACTTTATCGCTATTAAAAAACCTTAAATTATACTTTAACTTATTGTTTATACTTTTAAAGAAGAAATCCATTAAAATTTGACCACCATCAAATTGATTTTCGTAAATATTAGATCCTCCAATTGCAATATACATTCCAATTCTCTTTTTACTTCTGTCAATAATCGAATCATTTAAAATATATTTACTAGCATAAATTGCTTGAGTTCTATCAACCAAGGTTTTAAGTTTTGCACTAGTGCTGTTAAAACAAACAGGGCTAACAACTATAACTCCATAAGCCTTATCAAATTCATCATAAATCATTTCATCTTTAAATTTACAACCTTTAATTTTTTCACAGTATCCACAAAAAGTACAATAGTTTATTTCCATATCATAAATATTATAAATTCTATTTTGTATATTTTGATCATTTAATTTAGCACTTATAGTTTGTGAAATATCAAAACAATTTTTCTTTCTTGGACTTGAATTTAATATAAGTATCATAATATCACCTATTTTTAAAGATAACTGTTAATATGTCGTCATCATAATTTTCTTTATTTGAAAAATCAAATAATTCTTTTTCTAAATTATCTTTTATATCCAAAAATTCATTTTCTAAATTATTAATAACAAAATTTTCTAATCTATCAACTGAAAACTCTTCTTTTTTCTCATTTTTAATTTCAATAATTCCATCTGTATACATCCACACAGAAGATATATCATCTAGATTAAATATATTATTTTCGTATTCGCTACTTTCAATTATCCCAAGAGGTATTCCCTTTTTACAATTAATATTTCGCTTAATTTGATTATTTTTGTCTGTAATTATTGGACTATAATGGCCTGCATTTGAAATTGATACAGTATTTTTATCGTAATCAACTATTGAAACTAAACAGGTAGCAAAAACACTCATCTTATCAAATTCATCATAAAGCATACTATTTAGATTAGTAGCAATTTCACTACTAGTTTTATATAGCTTTGATAAAACTTTAAATGCACCTTTAATCATTGCAACTACATAATTTGATACTATTCCATGCCCCATAACATCAACTAATATATATACTATCTTATTATCAATTTTTCTTGAATAGAAAAAATCTCCTCCAACAACTCTTGCCGGCTTATGATAGAAATCTAATTCATCTTTTTCTTTAAATTTTTTTGAAGTCATAAGGAGTTGTTGTTGCTTACTTAAAAGTTCTAGTTCATTAGTTAAAAGTTTATGATTTACTTGTTGTTCATTATACTCAAAAATTTTTATAGCCACGTGTAGTTGCTTTGAAAAAATACTTATAACATTTAAATCATCTTCAGTATAATTAGTTCCATTTGCACAAACGATATATCCAATTATAATATCATCATCTTGAAGTCTATTATAAATAAAGCTATTAACCTTTTCTGATATATTAACCTTATTTTTATATAAAGAGTGCTTATCATAAGATTTTATCTTATCAATTACAGGGTAAATGTAACTTTGATTATTCTTATTATTTTTATTGTAAAAACTAAAAGTCTTTTTTTCATCAAATTCTTTTTCAATTATTATCGCACATTCTTCGCTTTTAGTTATATAACAAACCTTTTTAGTTAAATCATCAAGAAACTCATGAATATTCTTATTTTGATATAATTTTTGAGTAGCATCATTTATCGTACTTATTGAGTTTCTTAATTTATCAATTAGTATTTGATTATTTCTATTTCTATTTGTAATCTCTATTGATAAACTAATTAAAGATGAAACTGAAGATATAAAATCTATATCTTCATCTTTTAAAATATCTTCTTTATCTAAAAAACAAGTCATAAATCCAACAACATTATCATTTATGATAAGTGGAAAAACGATCCTTCCACTATAACCTTCTTTAATTGATAGATCTACTTCATCAATAGAACGTTTATCATTTCTTATGTCATCTATTTTTATAATTTTTTTCTCTTTTACAGATTCGTGTATGTATTTTGGATAATCATCAAAATCTATTTTTCGTCCTATCTTATCATTTAGAGGATACAAACTTGGTATTATATCTAATGTTTTTGAACAAACTAAGTATGCATATTCAAAACTATTTTCATAAAATAAATTTATACAAGCTTTTTTAGGTTTAATTACCTTTAACATTTTCTCAACTATCTTATCTTTTATGTCGAAAAAATCTATAGAACCTGTTATTAATGCAGAAATTTCAACTAAATTTTTCATTTTATCATACTTATTTTGATTTATTTCCAAGCTATTACCTCCTTATTCTACAATTTATATAATCGTTTTCTTATTTATTTTATATTACTACATATATCTTTTATAGTAAATAAAAAAACAATACTAAAAGAAATAATAATTGAGAAATTAAAATCAGTTAAAAAACCTATAATAAGTAGTGTAGCTAAAATATTAAGCCCTGATGCAGATTTTTGAGTTAAAAAGTCAATATTTTTAGGACTTACATTATTTTTAACATCTCTTATATAAATTTTTATTTGATTTTCAAGCATTTTTTTGTATATAAAATATAGTATAGTAGTTAGAAGTATACCTATTCCTAATTTTAAGTTTATTTCAAACCCAATAAAACAAAATATCATAGCAAAAATTATTTTTATCAATTTAAATATAAAACTATCAATTTTTAAAGTCACGTCATTAATATTTCTAAGTTCCTCTCTTATTATATAATCAGAACTTGACATCTTATTTATATTAACTTTTACAACTTCCGAATAAAAAAGTTTAATCATTCCATTTAACATAAATCTTCTCCTTTAATTTTTATTATATTTTTATTTTTTACAATTATAATATTTTCTATACTTGTCAATAATAAACATATAACTTATTGAAGGGAGTGTTAATATGTACATTAAAAGCCTCGATTTAGAAACTAGAAACAAATTATATAATAAAACTAAAAAAGTACTTAGAAAATACCAAAAAGGAATTATGAATGGAAAATTAAGTGCAGTTACTTTTGCAGAAAGTATTTTAGAAAATGGAACAATAAATGATATTATTGAAAATGAAAATATCATTAAAGATTGTTTTATAAATTCCTATACAGATTATATTCAAGAACTTATAAATATTCAAAACGAAACATTAAACATAAAAAAAGGTGAAACTCAAAAACCAACAGTTTCTCAAAGATTAGAACTTAAAAATTTACTTAATACTACAGAATTTAAACTATCAATCCCAATTGATTATTTAAATTATGATGATATTAACTCAATTATAAAATATATTAAAACAAACAATTTAGATATTGGAGAAGAGAGAATTTATAATTATGTCTGTAAATAAAAAAGTGTAGACTATATAGTCTACACTTTCATTCTATCCTAAAAACTTTTCTAACTTCGCTAAATATTGTATTGGATAATACTTTAATAACTCTTTAAATTGAGCTACTGTCAGTCCTTCTGTTGTTGTGTATATCCTTATCTTTTCGTCTAAGTCAGCATTTATAAATCTTGTTTTTATTTCATCAAAATTCATAATTATTCTCCCTTCAACTTTTTAACCATATTATATGGTAGATTTGATATATCTATTATAAACAGTTTTTTATATTCCAATACGTATTTATAAGTTATCTAAAATCTTATTATTTTCCAGCTAATTGTTCTTGAGCTTTTTCAACTAATTTCTTAGTCATTGTCCCACCAACATATCCGTTTTGTCTAGCTGTTAAGTTTCCTTTGTCAGCTTGTGCGTAATCTGTCATTCCTAATTCATTTGCTACTTCTAATTTCATTTGGTTTAGAGCTTGCTTAGCTGCTGCTTTTTTATTATTCATAATCTATACCACCTTTATTAGTTTTTAGTTTTGAAACAGTTCAACTCTGTTTCTTGATAGTATTATGTGTAGAATTATGAATATCATTCAAGGAAATTTCTAGCAATTTTCACCAGCTAAATATGCAGTTGAAAAAGCAATTTGAAGATTAAATCCTCCAGTAAATGCATCAACATCAATTACTTCTCCTGCAAAAAATAATCCTTCTATTAGTTTTGATTCCATCGTACTGCTATTTATTTCACTAACCTTTATTCCACCACTAGTAACAATAGCCTCTTCAATTGGTCTATATCCTTTTATATTTAAAGTTATTTCTTTCAAAGTTTTAACTAAATTAAGTCTTTGTTCTTTTGAAATTTGATGAACTAAAGTATCTTTATCAATTCCACTTAATTTAATTATTACTGGAATTAATTTTTGTGGAAGTAAATCATCTAAACTCTTTTCAAATTTCTTATTTGAATATTTTTGGAAATCTTTTTGTATTCTTTTGTCTAATTTTTCTTCACTTAAAGCAGGTTTTAAATCTAGAAGTATTTTATACTTTTCTTTTTTTGCATTCTTCATTATACAACTTGCAGATTTTATTACAGGTCCATCAATTCCGTATTCTGTAAATTCCATTTCACCAAAATCAGAATATATCTCTCTACCTCTTGAATTTAAAAGTTTTATTTCAATATTTCTAAGAGATAACTTATTTAAATCAAAACAAAAATCTTCTAAAACTTCAAGTCCAATTAAAGAAGGATTTCTATCAGTTACTTTATGTCCAAATTTTTCTGCAAACTTATATCCATCTCCAGTAGAACCTGTTCTTGGATAACTAAGTCCACCAGTTGCAATAATCACACTATCGCAGATTATTTCTGTGTTATCATCTAGTACGACCTTTTTTATTTTATTATCAACTTCGATTATCTTACTAACTTTAGTGTTTAGCATTAACTTTACACCAGTTTTTTTAACCATTTTTTCAAGTGCATCAGAAATATCGTGTGCACTATTACTTTCAGGGAAAACTCTACTTCCTCTTTCACCTTTTAATTTAACACCCATTTTTTCAAACATTGCTTTAACATCTTCGTTAGTAAAAGTATAAAATGCACTATATAAAAACTTATTGTTTGTAACTACATTTTCAATAAGTCCTTCAACATCACAATTATTAGTTACATTACATCTTCCTTTTCCAGTAATTATTATTTTTCTACCAACTCTATGATTTTTCTCAAGAAGCAAAACTTCTTTTCCATTATATGCAGCAGTTGCCGCGGACATCATACCCGCTGCACCTGCACCAATTACAACAATTTTTTTCAATTTAACACCTCGTAGCCTTCCTATTTTGCTTTCATTTTACTATTCATCATTTTATAAAATCCATTTACTAAAATTTTTTTTGCAGGATTTATTTTACACGTAAAATAATAAATTTCATCTTTCCAACCTTTATCCGTCCAGTACTTGTCATCTTCATCAATCATATGATTTGAAAGTACCTTTTGTACTTGAAAATTAATCAAACTATTAATGCTTGGTTTGTAATCTTTTTTATTCTTATTTAATAGATCTAAAAAATTTTTAACCTCTTTAAATTCAACTTCCTTGTCTATGTTCCTAACATTTCGTCCAATACTTTTAGAGTTAATAGCGCCCCACTGTAAAACAACACTCTCTAGGTAATCAAGAGTTTTCTTAAGACCAGAACCTTTAGTAGTTGATACACACATTATCGGTTTTCCATAAACTATTGGTCTATGAAACCACACACAAGTTCTATCTATTAAAGTTTTAAGTTTTCCAGAAACTGATTGAAGATAAACTGGAGATGAGAGTATTATACCATCACTCTTTTCTACCTTATTAAAAATAAAATTAACATCATCTTTTTGTAAAACACATTTATCGGTTAAAATACATTTTTCGCAACCAATACAAGTATCTATATTATAATCATACAAATTAATTATTTCTACACTTATATCATTTTTCTCTAAAATATTTTTTATCTGAATAAGCACCTTGTATGTATTTTTCTTTCGTTTACTTGAATTAATCGCCAAAACAGTCTTCATTTATTTTCCCCTTAAAAGTATTTTTTCTAAATCTATATTCATAGTTATCTCTAAACTTTCCTCTTTAACTGATAACTTTTCTAAATTTATTCCGTCAAAATTCTCCTTGGCTAAAATTACTTCACTGTCTTTAAATTCAACTTTTAGATTATTTCCCTTTTCAAAAATATCTTTTAAAATATTATTAACTCCAAAATCTACTATCCAACTTGCTAGCTTTAGATCTAAAAATTTAACTTCATCAACTTTTAAAACTAAATTTTTATTACTATCAAGTGAAGGATTTAACTTTAAAGAAATTGGTGTTTTAATAGTATTATTTATCTTATAATCACAACTTAAATTTATAAAATTATCTCCAATATCAATTTGAATGTTTTCTATATTATCATTTTGATTACTCTTTAACAAATAATCAAATCCATTTAAAATGGTTTCTCTAGGTGCCAAAAATTCCCCAGTTATACTAACTGGTGAATTTTTAATTTCAATATTACTAGCTTTAAGCCCTGCAATCTGATTTAGAAACTCTATAATATATTCATTTTCATCACTAACTACTTGTTCTTTAACTATTTCTTCAGTAGTTTTAAATTCCTCAACATCATTTCCAGGGCTTATAAAAACTAAAATTATTCCGCCTAAAATAAATAGAACTAAAAAAATATAGAAGAAAAATTTCTTTTTATTCATAATATCAACTCCAAATCTTTGTTTTATAGATATAATTATAACTCAAAAATAAAAAAATCTTTCATAAAAGAAAGATTTTTTAGTATTTTATTGATTTACAACTCCTATGTATGGAAGATTTCTATATTTCTCCGCCCAGTCTATTCCGTATCCAACAATAAATTTATCTTCAATTTTAAATCCAATGTAATCAACAAACATATCTACAGTTCTTCTTTGAGGTTTATCTAAAAGTGTACAAAGTTTTAAGCTTTTTGGTTGTCTAGTTTCAAGTGCTTTTACTAAGTTACTTAAAGTAAGTCCTGAATCTATTATATCTTCAACTATCAAAACATTCTTTCCTTTTATGTCTGTATCTAAATCTTTAATTATCTTTACAGTTCCACTACTTTCAGTTGAATTTCCATAACTTGAAACACTCATAAAGTCCATTTTTATATCTAAGTCTAATTTTCTAATTAAATCTGCAACAAAAATATTAGCACCCTTTAGTATTCCAACTACTAATAATTCTTCACCCTCATAATCTTTTTGAATTTTACCTGCTATTTCTAAAACTTTGTCCGCTATTTCTTTCTCAGAAATCATTACATCTATCATAAAATTCACTCCTTAATTTTAAAGTTCGTTATTTTTGAATTATAACATAAAATTTATATATTTAAAATAGTTTTTATCGTTATTTGTGTATATTCAACTTAATTTTGAAATAATTGTTTGTATTTATTTTTTTAATATTTAGTAAAATTTTAATATTTAATTTACAAAAATATATTTATCAATTAAAATGTATTTAAAAAATTAGGTGGTGTAAAATGATAAATCACGGTGCAAACCTTTATGATATAGAAAATAAATATGGTTATAAAAAAAATGAAATGATAGATTTTAGTTCAAATATTAATCCTCTTGGAAGTTCAACTCTTGCTAAGGAAGCTTTAATTAAAAACATTGACTTAATATCTATATATCCTGATTCATCATACAGTAATTTAAAATCAAGCATTTCAAATTACTGTAGTTCAAATAACGAAAATATAATTTTAGGATCTGGTGCTACTGAACTTATTTCTTCATATATAAACGCTATAAATCCTAAGAATGCACTTTTATTAAGTCCAGTTTATTCGGAATACGAAAGAGAATTAAATAAACTAAATTGCAGTATTAAAAAGATTTATGCTACAAAAGAAGATAATTTTAAAATAGATACTAATAACTTAATTGATGAAATAAATTCTAATACTTATGATTTAGTTATAATTTGTAATCCAAATAATCCAACGGGTTTTATTTTTAATAAGTTAGAAATAAAAAAAATTCTAGAAAATACTAATTCTAAAATAATGATTGATGAAACATACATAGAATTTACAGACATTAAAACTTTTTCATCTAGTTTTTTAGTTAATAATTTTAAAAATTTATTTGTAATACGTGGTACTTCAAAATTCTTCTCAACCCCTGGAATTAGACTTGGATATGCCCTTTTATCTGATGAAATAATTAAATATAAAATAAGTCAAAAAATAGATTTATGGAACATAAATATTTTAGCCTCCATAATGGGTGAGATTATGTTTTTAGATAATGAATATATAAAAAATACTTTTAATTTCATACAAGAAGAAAAAGAGTTTTTATTTAACTCATTAAGTAAAATAAATGATATTACTCCATATGAAAGCTATGGAAACTTTATACTTTGCGAAATTACTTCAAAAATTTTAAATGGAAATAATCTTCGTGAAACTCTGTTAAAAGAAAAAATAATAATTCGTGATTGTAAATCTTTTGAAGGGCTTGATGAATATTTCTTTAGAGTTTGCGTATTAAATAAAGAAAACAATAGACTATTGATTGATAACTTAAATAATATTTTCAACAAAAATAAGGCGTAGATATCTACGCCTTAAAATCTATAAACAGTTAGTTCTTTCTTCTATTTCTTTTGAAATCATTTCAACAAATTCATCAACTGAAATACTTCCAACTTCACCTTTATCTCTAGATCTTACAGAAATAGTCTTTTCACTTTCTTCTTTCTCTCCAACTATTAACATATAAGGTATCTTTTGAAGTTGTGCTTCTCTTATTTTAAATCCTGTTTTTTCAGTTCTACTATCTATATCAACTCTTATTCCTTTTTCGAATAATTTCTTTCTTACTTCTTCAGTATAATCGTTATACTTATCAGATATAGGAAGTATTCTTACTTGAGTTGGTGCTAACCAAACTGGGAATTTACCAGCATAATGTTCAATTAATATTCCTATAAATCTTTCTATACTTCCAAATGCAACCCTATGAATCATAACAGGTCTATGCTTTTCATTATCCTGACCAATATAATTTATATCAAATCTTTGAGGAAGTTGCATGTCAAGTTGTATAGTTCCGCATTGCCAAGTTCTACCTAAGCAATCTCTTAACTTAAAGTCAATCTTTGGACCATAAAATGCTCCATCACCTTCATTTAATACATAATCAAGATCTAATGCTTCTAATGCCTCTTTTAATCCATTTTCTGCTACTTCCCACTCTTCATCAGTTCCTATTGAAGATTCTGGTCTAGTTGATAATTCAACGTGGTATTCAAATCCAAATGCTTTATATACCTTATCTATTAACTTAACAACTCCCATTATTTCATCTTTAATTTGTTCTGGTAACATAAATATATGGGCATCATCTTGAGTAAATGCACGAACTCTCATTAATCCGTGAAGTGCACCAGATAATTCATGTCTATGAACTCGACCAAGTTCTGCCGCTCTTATTGGGAACTCTTTGTATGAATGTGGTCTTGATTTATAAAATAACATTCCACCTGGACAGTTCATAGGCTTTATAGCAAATAATTCTTCATCTATATCTACTGTGTACATATTTTCTTTATAGTGATGCCAATGTCCTGAAGTTTCCCATAATTTTTGATTAAGTATTATTGGAGTTTCAATTTCAACGTAATGATCTTCTCTATGAAGTTCTCTCCAAAACTTTAATAATTCATTTTTAAGCTCCATACCTTTTGGCATAAATAATGGGAACCCTTGTCCTTCATCTGGAATAAAAAATAAATCTAATTCTTTACCTAATTTTCTATGATCTCTCTTTTTAGCCTCTTCTAAGAAATGTAAATGTTCTTCTAAATCTTTATTCTTTTCAAAAGTAATACCATAAATTCTTTGTAACATTTTGTTTTTATCGTCACCTCTCCAATAAGCTCCAGTAACGTTTAGAAGTTTTATAGCCTTAACTTTCTTAGTTGAAGTTAAGTGAGGTCCTCTACATAAATCTGTGAAATCTCCTTGCTTATAAAAAGATATTACTTCTCCTTCTAGTAATTCTTCTATAAGTTCAACTTTGTAAATTTCATTATTTTCTTTTGCCCATTTAAGCGCATCTTCACGACTAAGTTCATATCTTTCAACTTTTAAATCTTCCTTAGCAACTTTTTTCATCTCTTTTTCAATCTTTTCAAGATCTTCTTGAGTAAATTTATGATCTAAATCTATATCATAGTAAAAACTATTTTCAACATTTGGACCTATTGCAAACTTAGCCTCTGGGAATAACCTTTGAACTGCGTGGGCTAAAATATGTGCAGAAGTATGTCTAAAAACATCTTTTCCTTCTTCATCATCAAACTTAAATAAGTTTATTTCACAGTCTTCTTTTATAATTTCATCAAGACTAGAAACTTTCCCATTAATACTCGCTGCAACTATATTTCTTGCTAAACCTTCACTTATTGATTTAGCAACATCTAAAACTGAAATTTCATTTTCGAATTCTTTTATCGAACCATCTTTTAAAGTAACCTTTATCATAATTTATTCCTCCATATTTTTATTTTATATATTAAAAAACGCCCCAAAACAAACGTTTGGGACGATAATAACCGTGGTTCCACCCAAGTTGACATAAATAATATGTCCTCTTGATGACTATAAGGTTGTCAACCGAATACTTTTCAGATAATCCTACTAATATTCTGCTCCAAGGTAGTTTTCAAATATTCGTGTCAAGATAAGCTCTCAGCCTATGACTTATCCTCTCTAATGATCGTTTATATCCTACTTTTTCTTTTCATCGCTAATTTTTAAGTTAATTGATATTATATTGACTTTTTAAGAAATTGTCAATAATAAATTAAAACTGTCTATTAAATACAATTTTATATAGTATATGTTATATTTTTTAAATGATACACCTTTAATAATAACTATAAAAATATAACCACTAATCCTTGTACTATACCTATTAAAAATCCAAGTACAAGTCCAAGTACTTCAATATGTTTTAATTCTTTTTTTACAACTGATAAGATTATTTCTTCTAATTTATATAAATCTAGTGCATTGATTTTTTCTTCAACCATTGATTTAATATCTATTCTACTACTCGCTTTTTCTATTAATTCTTGACTTAAATCTTCAATACCATCTCTTAATTCATCTTCAATATGTTCTGCAATAAAATCGTTAACCATTTTAGTAACTCCCATTGCCCCTAAAAATGAATTCCCAATCTTTTCATCAACTATAGTTTGAATTTTAATTTTGATATAGATTAATATGTCTTCTTTATCTTTTTCTGTAACTGCTTTATGTATTAATTCTTCAACAGATAAAAATTCATCTTCTATTATTTTACCTATGTTCTCTGCAATTTCCATTCTTCTTTTCGGGATAAGCCCAACAAACTCTTTATTAATTATAGGCAATTTAACTGGTTCAATAGGCCTAAAAATAAGTTTTATAGCTATAACATTAGTTATATAACCTATTACTCCACCAATACTTGCTAGTATTAATATTTTCAAAAAATTATTCATAATTTACTCCTTACATTAAGTATTCGTTCTAGATTAAATTTTATATCTATATTAAATAAATTTCAAGATATTTATTAACAAAAAAAGAAGGCATAAACCTTCTTTTTATCTTTCACCTTTTTTGTAAGCCATTCCAAGTGCAGATGGTGCCTTAGAATTTTTAATAAACACTACAAGTACTATTAACGTTATAATGTATGGTATCATTGAAAGTAAACTTTCATTTATGTTAAGTCCTAAACTTGGGTTTCCAAGGTAAGTTGATAATCCAGTTGATAAACCGAATAATAAACAAGCCATCATAGCCCATTGAGGTCTCCATTTACCAAATATAACTGCAGCTAATGCAATATATCCTTGTCCAGAAATAAGTGCCGGTCTAAATGATGAAGAAACTGCTAAACTCATACTCGCTCCACCAAGCCCTGCTAAAAATCCTGATATTAAAACTGCACTATATCTAACTTTTTTAACGTTTATTCCTAGAGTATCTGCAGCTCCTGGATGCTCTCCAACTGCTCTTATTCTAAGACCAAACTTAGTTTTATAAAGTATATACCAACTTATAAATACTAATAAAAATGCTATAAATACCGTTGAATAAGTATTAAATAATAAATCCATAACACTTCCTCTTTCAAAAACTCCATTTAAAGGTCTTGGAATTTTATCTTCAATTTGAATCGAAGGAGTACTAGTTGAACCATTAAATAATATCTTTGAAACGAAAAGTGCAACTCCCGGTGCTAAAAGATTTATAGCAACTCCAGATATTGTATGATCTGCATTAAAGCTAACAGTTGCAATAGCGTGTATTAAACCAAATAATGCTCCTGCTAAACCACCCATTAAAAATGCTATCCAAGGATCTCCAATTAAAACTCCAGATGCAGCTCCCGCAAATGCACCGATTGTCATCATTCCTTCAAGTCCTATATTTACTATTCCAGAGTTTTCAGAGAAAACTCCTCCAAGTGCAACAAATATAAGGGGTGTTGAATACATTAAAGTAGTACTTATTATCAATGCTAAATCTGTCATTATGCGTTACCCCCTTTTTTACTTATTAATTTTAATACAAAATATTTTACGACATTTGAAAGTGCTATGAAGTATATTATAGAACCAATTACTATATTTATTATTTCAGAAGGTGCTCCAACTGCAGATTGCATTTTACTTCCTCCATACTTAAATAACCCAAATAGTAATCCCGAGAATATAACTCCTATTGGGCTACTATTTGCAATTAATGCAACTGCTATACCATCAAACCCATAACCCTCAGGTGCTGCAAGTACAGTTATATTTTGACTAACTCCCATAACTTGTAAAGTTCCTGCAAGTCCTGCTATTGCTCCTGCTATTGCCATAGACTTAAATATTGACATCTCAACATTAATTCCGGCATATTCTGCACCAAATTTATTAAATCCAACTGCTCTTAATTCAAATCCTAAAGTAGTTTTAAATAATATGAATGCTACTATAAATACTACTATTATAACTATGAATATTCCCCAGTTAACTCTAACTGAAGGTCCTAATGTTTCTCTTAAAAAATCTATTCTAAGAGATGAACCTGAGTTTATACTAAGAGATGATTCAGAACCATTTTGACCTATTAAAGGAGTTCTAACTATCATATTATTAGTATAAAAAGCTATCCAGTTAAGCATTATAGTTACTATAACTTCATTAATTCCAAATTTCGACTTTAAAAACCCTGCTATACCACCCCAAACTGCTCCACCTAACATACCAAAAAATATTGTTATTGGAACTTGTAATATAGCTGGTAAATCTAAATTAACACCTACAATAGTTGCAACTAATGCTCCTATTAAAAATTGTCCTTCTGCCCCTATATTAAATAGTCCTGTCTTAAATGCAAATGCAATAGATAAACCAGTTAAAATAAGAGGAGTTGCCCTAATTATAACCCAAGCAATATATTTTATATCTCCTAAAGTCCCATCAATAAGCGCTTTATATGCCTCTAATGGATTTATTCCAGACACAACTAATACTACTGAACCAACTAATAATCCTAATAAAATCGATATAAACGAGAAAAATATTTGGCTTTCTAATATAGAAAACTTTTTAGAATTACTACTCATTTTCGCTACCTCCTGCCATCATAAGACCTAAAGTGTTTTCATCTGCATCTTTAGCATCTACTATTCCTACTATTTTTCCTTCATATATAACTGCTATTCTATCAGAAACATTCATTACTTCATCTAATTCAAATGAAACTAATAAAACTGCATTTCCTTCATCTCTTTGCTTAATAAGTGCCTTATGAACGAATTCAATCGCTCCAACATCAAGTCCTCTAGTTGGTTGTGTTGCAATTAATAACTGCTCTTTTTCTCCGTTATTTCTTGCTACTTCAATATTATCAACTTCACGACCAATTATAATTTTTTGTTGATTTCCACCTGATAATGCTCTTGATTTTAAAGTGTGATCAGTTGGTCTAACATCAAATCTTTCAACTATATTTTTTGCATAATCATCTATTGCATCTTTATTTATAATACCATTTTTTGAGAATCGTTCGTCTTTATAATTTTGTAAGACTATATTTTCTGCAACAGTAAAATCAAGCACTAAACCTCTTTTATGTCTATCCTCTGGTATATTTTTTATACCTTTTTTGAATATACTTCTAGGTTTTTTATTAAATATTTCTTCATCATTTATAGTTATACTTCCGCTTACACCTTTTCTAAGACCCGTTAACACTTCAACAAGTTCTGATTGACCATTTCCATCAATCCCTGCAATTCCAAGTATTTCTCCAGCTTTAACTTCAAGGTCTAACCCATCAACAACAGAAACTTTTCTACTATCTTTTACCACTAAATTATTAACCTTTAAAACTGTACTAGTTGGATTCGCCTCTTTTTTATCAACTTTAAAGTTAACTTCACGACCAACCATCATAGATGCTAAATCATCTTCAGTTTTATCTGCAACCTTAACAGTCCCAATATATTTACCACGTCTTATAACTGTACAATTATCTGCAACAGCTTTTATTTCTTTTAATTTGTGAGTTATTATTATTATTGACTTACCTTCTTTTGTAAGGTTTTTCATTATTAAAATAAGTTCATTAATCTCTTGAGGTGTAAGTACTGCAGTTGGTTCATCAAGTATTAAAACATCTGCCCCTCTATAAAGCGCCTTTAATATCTCAACTCTTTGTTGCATACCAACACTTATATCTTCGATTTTTGCATTTGGATCAACGTGTAAACCATATTTTTTAGAAATTTCCTCAACATTAGATATAGCCTTTTTTATATCTATCATATCTAAGCCTTTTGTTGGTTCACTACCCAAAATTATATTTTCTGCAACAGTAAACGGCTGAACCAACATAAAATGTTGATGAACCATTCCTATTCCGTGTTCTATTGCAACATTTGGATTTTCCATATTAACTAAATTTTCATTTATATGAATTTCACCCGAAGTTTGCTTATAAATACCATATAATATATTCATTAAAGTAGATTTACCTGCACCATTCTCTCCTAAAAGTGCGTGAACTTCACCTTTGTGAACTGTCAAATCAATACTATCATTAGCTACAAAATCACCAAATTTTTTAGTAACATTTTTCATTTGGACAACTTTTTTACTATAATCTACATTACTTTCGCTCGACATCTCTTACCTCCTAAATAATTTAATACTTTAATATTATACTAAAATTCTTTAAATATAACAAATATTTTATATAAAAATTTGCTTATAATACGAATATTTTTTTATTTTTTTGATTTATAGTAATAAAAATAGTTTTTTTACTTTCAATATTTTCTATATTTAACATAAAAAAGGCTGCTCAAAAGAGTAGCCTAATATAATTTATTGATTTAATTCATTGTATTCTTCTTCTGTTTTAGGAACTGTTATTTCTCCTGATTTAATTTTTTCTGCTTCTTGATTTACGAATTCTATTACATCAGGTTGAACATTCTTATCAGTAGTAGCTGCAATTCCTACTCCATTATTTGCAAGTGTTCCCATTACAGTTTCTCCACCTTGGAATGTTCCATTTACTAAATCTCTAACAACTGAAGATATTGCTACATCTATATTTTTAGTAGCTGAAGATATTATATTATCTGGTGCTAAGTGATTTTGATCTAAATCAACACCTATAGTTTTCTTGTCGTTTTCTTTAGCTGACTCTATAACTCCTATACCAACTGCTCCAGCAGCTGAAAGTATAACGTCTGCTCCATCATTATACATTTGAGTTGCAATTGTTTTTCCTTTAGCAACATCAACAAAACTATCTGCATATTGATCAACAAATACTACATCTGGGTTAGCAGCCTCAGCTCCAGCTCTGAATCCCCATCTAAATCTTTCAACAACTTCTCCAACCATACCACCGATAAATCCAACTTTATCAGTTTCAGTCATTTTTCCTGCTATTAATCCTACTAAATAAGATGATTCATTATCGTTAAATAATAATGAAACAACATTTTCAGCATCAACTACACCATCTATCATAGCAAATTTTTGCTCTGGGAAATATTCTGCAGATTCTTGTATTGCATTTTCTATTTTAAATCCAACTCCGATTATTAAGTCTAATTCTTCGTCAACAAATGTTTCTATATTTGGTATAAAATCTGAATCTTGAGAAGACTCTAAGTATTTTATTTCTAACTTGTCACTTCCAACTTCTTCTTGAACATCTTGAAGACCTTTCCAAGTTATTTGGTTGAAACTTTCATCATTAATTCCACCAGTATCAGTTATCATTCCTATTTTCATTACTGATTCTTCACTAGTTGTCCCTTGATCTTCTGTTGTTGGTTCATCTGAATTACCACACCCAACTAACATAGAAGATGTTAAAATTGTCGCCATTCCTAAAGTTAAAAATTTTTTAAACTTCATGATTCCTCCTAAAATTGTTAAATTATTTTAAATGTTAAATTCATTTTACAACAAATTCAACAAAATTTCCATACTTTTTTTTATTTTATTCATTTTTTGTTAGTATTTTTAAAATATGTACTTAAATTTTAACAATACAATTTATTTCATATTTGGGTATCCAAGCTGTCTAAATGCCTCATAAACAACTATTGCAACAGAATTAGATAAATTAAGACTTCTAGCTTTTTCATTTTTTATCATTGGTATTCTGATACCTGTTTCTAAATTTTTCATTATTAAGTCTTCCGGAAGTCCTTTTGTTTCTTTTCCAAACATTATAAAAGAATTTTCAACAAATTTAACATCTGAATGTGACTGATTAACTTTAGTCGTTGAGAAAAAGAACTTTCCATGTGGGTTTTTTTCAAAAACCTCTTCAATACTATCATAAAATTTTATGTTTGCTATATCATGATAATCAAGCCCACTTCTTTTTAACTGTTTATCTTCAAATGAAAAACCAAGAGGTCTAACTAAATGAAGATTTGCACCAGTTGCTGCACAAGTTCTAATTATATTACCTGTATTTGGTGGTATTTCTGGTTCTACTAAAACTACATTTATCATTTTTATTCTCTCCTTTTTAATAATTCTTTTCTATTATAACAAAATTTAGAATTAATTTAACCTATTTTTTTACATAAAAATCACATTGATTCTTTATAATACAAATATCGCAAGTTGGATTTTTTGCTTTACAACATCGTCTTCCGTGAAAAATAAGTGTATGATGTGTTTTGGTTAATCTTCCTTTTGGAATTACTTTTATAAGTTCAAATTCTGTTTTTTCAGGAGTAGTAGTTTTTACAAATCCGATTCTATTTGAAACTCTAAAAACATGTGTATCAACTGCCATTGAATCAACACCAAAAGCATTACTCAAAACAACATTTGCAGTTTTTCTTCCAACTCCTGGCAAACTAATTAAATCATCTAAATTTCTTGGTACTTCTCCGTTGAATTTACCTAAAATTATTTCTGAACTTTCTTTTATTTTCTTTGCCTTAGTCTTAAATAAACCACAAGTTTTAATCATTTCTTCAATTTGTGTTACGCTTATTTCAGAAAAAGCCTTCGGTGTATTATAATTTTTAAACATTTCACCAGTAACAATATTAACACGAACATCTGTGCATTGTGCTGATAATATTGTTGCTATCAAAAGTTCAAATGGTGTTGTATAATTAAGCTCACACTCTGCATCTGGATATATAAGTTCCAAAGTATCTAATATTTCTGCTACATTTTTTTTCATTTTACTTCCTTTCTTCATTTATAATTTCTAAATTCCTAAGTATTATTTTCTTTCCTCTCCAATTAAATGCTTTTTCTCTAAATTCTTTTTTAAACTCTTTATTTGTCATATTCCTTATTTCATCGATATCTAAAACTTCGATTATATTATCATAAAAATTACTTATATTACTCTTCTCTATATTCCTATTGTGAGGACAAACATCTTGACATATATCACAACCAAAAACATTTTTATTTTCTTTTATAAGACTTTTTTCTTTTTCACTTAATTCATCTTTAGTTTGAGTTAAATAAGATAAGCATTTTTTTGGATTCATTTCAAAATTTCCTAAAAGTGCATTTGGAGGACAACTCTGAACACATTTCAAACACTTACAACAAGTTTTATTAAGCGGTTCATCTTTTTCAAACTCAAAGTTATTAACTATATACCCCAAAAATACATAAGAACCATACTTATCAGTTATTATATTGTTATTTATTCCAACATATCCAATTCCACTAATAGTTGCTAAATATCTTTCATTTAGTACTCCAGTATCAGCAAAATATTTAGATTCAAATTTTTCTCCATCACAATTTAACTCTATATTTTCACTCAAATAATCACAAATATTTTGCATAAGTTTCTTTGTTACTAAATGATAATCTTCTCCTAAACAATATTTTGATAAATTACTATTTTCAAACTCACCAATATAATATGGAAAAGCAATAACTATTATAGACTTAGCATTTTCCATAATAAGTTTTGGATTTACTCTTTTTTCAATATCCATTTCTTCCATTCCAGTTATATGATTTTCATCATATCTTTTTGTTAAGTATTTTTTCAAATCTTCATAATAATCTACTTCACAAATTCTAACTAAATCTAAATTAAGATTTTTCTCACAATATTCTTTTAATATATTACTATTCATAAATTTTCCTTTCACGATTATCATCAAAAACTTTGTATATTAATCCTTCATACATTATAATAAAATAAAGGAGTTGATAACTTGATTAAACTAACAATCCCTGGTAGGCCAATTAGTAAATCTAATTTTAAACTACACAATAAAACTGGTCAAGCTTGGATGCCTGTTAAAGGTAAGCATTCAAAATATGCGGCATATGAAAATATGATTGCAGGATTTATAAATACTCAATATAGCGGAGAAATGATTGAAGAAGATTTAATTATGGTTTTAAAACTTTATTTCCCAAACAAAAAAATGGGAGATCTTCATAACTATCCTAAAAGTATTTGTGATGGAATAGAAAAAAGTGGAATTATAAAAAATGATAAACAATTAAAACCCGTTTTATTATTTGATTATATTGATCGTGAAAATCCTAGAGTTGAAATAGAACTTTACAAACTTAGCGAATACGACATTAATTACACAATAACAAAAAAAGCCTTCGATTAAGAAGACTTTTTTGTTATTTAGATCTATTTAAAACTTCATTTCTTATAACTTCAATTTCTTCCTTATGTTCTTTTTCATCAAGTGGTGTTTCAAGATAAAATGGTAAATGCTTTAATTTTTCGTGAGTAACAAAATTCATAAGTGCATCAAATCCAATAGTACCTTCTCCAATAGCTGCATGTCTATCTTTATTACTTGCAAATGGCATCATGCTATCATTTAAATGAATTGCCTTTAACTTATCAAGCCCAATTATTCTATCAAATTCTTCGATAACTTCATCAAGTTTATTAACTATATCATATCCTGCTGAGAAAATATGACAAGTATCAAGGCATACTCCTACTCTATCTTTATAAACTATTCCATCAATAATATTTTTTATTTCTTCAAATGTAACTCCAATTTCACTACCTTTTCCCGACATAGTTTCAAGTAATAACATTAAAGTTTCATCACCATTTATTGCCTCATTTAGTCCCTCTATTATCCTTTTAGTACCAAACTCAACTCCTCCACCTATATGACTTCCCGGATGAAGGCATATGTACTCAATTCCAATTGAATTCATTCTCTCTATATCTTCTTTTATCGCTCTTTTTGCAAACTCATATACTTCATCTTTAGTTCCACCTAAATTAACTGTATATGGTGCATGTGCAAGTATTGGACCAAAATTATTTTCTTTTCTTATTTTATTGAATTTATCTAAATCTTTTTGGTTAAATTCTTTAGCATTTCCTCCTCTTGGATTTCTACTAAAAAATTGAAAAGTATTTGCACCAATTGATACTGCAATTTCCGCTGCTTTTCCAAATCCTTTTGATATCGTAACGTGTGGTCCTATTATCATAGTTTTCTCCTTTGTTTTTATTATATTTATACCCATAAATAGAAACAAGTATCTAAAAAGATACTTGAAACTTAAACTTCTACTTTTATATTTGCAATCATTGATAAATCATATTCATTAGATAAAACTTCATTCTCTCTTTTGTTTATAATTTCTTCAACTTTTGATTTTACAATCTCTTTTATTTCTTCTAATTCTTCTTTTGTAAGACAAATTGTATCTTCCAAAATATCATCGCTATTAATTATTTGTCTATCTATTTTTATATTTTTATTAGATGGATAATAATATTTTTCAATTATCCCAGATTTAATTTTTTCTTCAACTAATGATAAAATTCCATGCTTATATAACGTTTTCACGTGATAATTAACCTTTGCATGAGGTTCATCTAATAATATTGATATCTGTTTTGCTGATAATGATTTTTCTTCAAAAATATTTAAAATATCTATTCTTCTTTGGTGTGTTAGAGCCTTTATACTCTCTAACTCCTTAACAACTAGAACTTCTTGCATTTAACAATCCCCCTGTAAGTACTAATGATTATATTATAAATAATACACTATTTTTTGTCAAAATAGTTAATATTTTATATTTTTTTGAATATTAACTAAAATAATCCTATTTTATTAAATGGGAATAACCTAATAAATACTTTCCCCATAACATCTGTTTCTTTTACTAAACCAACATCTTGATGCCTACTATCTAAACTTCTTTCTCTATTGTCTCCCATAACAAAAATTTCATCTTCTCCAACAATTAAATTGATAACTCCATCAGTTTGATTATCTGTTATGTATGGCTCATCTATCAAAACATCATTAACATAAACGTTAGAATTTTCAATTTTAATTTTATCGCCTTCAACTGCAATTACTCTTTTAACTAAATCTTTATTTGATTTACCATCATCACTTAAAAGTTCAGTTGAAAAAACTATTATATCTCCTGACTCAAATCCACTAAATCTGTGAGTTATCCTGTTTACTATTAAATAATCATTTTCTTCAAGTGTCGGATACATTGATTCACCCTTAACTAAGGTTGGTTTTACAAACTGAGTTATTACAAATGATAATACTAATGCTGATGCAATAATTTTAACCCACTCCATAATTTCTTTTTTTATCTTTTGTGTCGTTTCTTGATTCAAAATTTTTCACTCCCTCTAAAAATTTTCTTTTCTTCCTATCATATGAATAAGTATTTCATTTATTTTATCATACTTTTCTTGTTCAATTTCAAGGTTTAAAAGTTCACATGCACTAATTAAATCCTTCATAACTTCAAGAGGATTTGCATAAATTTCCTCAATTTCTTCTTTACCAACACCTTTAAAACCATGTCCGATTGGACTATCATTTCTAAGTCTCATTAAATTTTCTAGTTTTGAATTATTAATTATAAGAAGTGCACTTTCCATTTTCTTATTTTTTTTAATATATTTCTTTGAATAATTATTTATTCCATGTATAAGATTTGTATTATATATATTATAACTCTTTTTTAGGGTATATAAAATATTTTTTTTTGAAAACATATAACTGTACATACTTATATTGTAACTTTTATTTTCTTTGGTTGTAACGAATATATACTTAAGTAAAGATTCTTTTACCCTATATAGTCTTCCTAAAAAATCTATATATTCTTGATTTAAAATTTGTATTCTAATATTCTCAATAAGTTCAGATAAAACATCATCTGGACATCCCTCGACTAAATTAGTCAAATTATCTTTTAAATTAGATAATGCAGGTTTTTTGATTAAGTTTTGATCTATTTTATTAAGTGTTATTAAAGATTTCCTAAATTCAAAATTTGTAGAATAAACGCAAGATTCAACTAAATAATATAAATTAGATTTCGTTAAACCACCTTCCTCTAAAATCTCAAGTACTGCATCGTAATCATATCTTTTTAAAAACTTAGAAAGCGCATATTCTTGGCATTCATTTAACATAATATCCTCCTAACAATTAATTATATATTTTATTATTATCTACTAAATTTATTTTATTACTAAAATTACTTATCTATTTTCGTTTATTAAATCTTTTTGATAAATTTATAAATTCTTCTAATTTATCAAAATTAGTTTTTAATAAAAATGCTATAAAAACTATAAATGCTATAAGTGAATAGCTTTTATTTAATGTTAATATAAAATTAAATGTTCCATGTAAAACTACTGGAAGTAAAAATGCAAGTACAATGTACTCTCTTTTTCTTTCAAATCTAAATTTAGATAAATAATATCCCATAGTAATTGAAAATGAAATGTGTGCAGGAATTGAAATAAAAGTTCTTAAAATACTTACTTGATAAACTAAATGTTTTTCTTCATAAATAATGTATATAAAATTTTCAATAAATGCGAATCCAAGAGATAAAAATACTGAATAAATTATTGCATCAATTCTTTCATCAAATTCTTTTTCATAAGTTAAAAGTAATAAAAGAATTATAAATTTAATTCCTTCTTCAACAAGTCCCGAAACAACGTATGAAAAATAAATATCATAATTATGTCCTATAAAAATATTTACTCTTAGTAAAATTTCTTCAATATAAAAAGCTAAACTACCACAAATTATCCCAAATATAAAATATTTAAGTAACACTTTTATAGGCTCTTTTTGATATTTATCTTTTAAATATATCCAAAACAAACAAATTATTATTGGTGTTAATGCTAATATTAAATAATACATAAAAAATATCCTTTCATTTTTTATCTATTATTCCCAATTTCTTTAACATAATGATAACTTTATTCATACAATAAGTTAAAATATTTTAGAGGAGGTATAGTATGCAAGAGGGATTTTTAACTGTTAGTGTTTACGATATAACTACTAATACGCCAATTAAAGATGCTAAAGTAAACATATATTCAAATCCAGATATCTCCGAGAGCCAATCACAGGTTTATCAAAACTTAGAAACTAACGAGTCTGGTCAAGTAACAAACTTAAATTTAACAGCACCTGATTTAGAATACTCTCAAGAACCTTCAACTATAAGACCTTATAGCACATATACAGTTGAAGTAATTGCCGATGGATATGAAACTCTTTTGGTTGAGGGTACTCAAATCCTTCCAACTAGCGAGGCAAGACAAAGTATGCCACTAAATCCAATAACTAGACGTCGTGGAAGTAGTAGGTCCACTGAAGAAGTTATTGATATTGGAGCACATACTCTTTATGGAGATTACCCCGAAAAAATACCAGAAAGTAGCTTAAAGCCACTTCCACCACCAACGGGATTTGTAGTTTTAGATAATCCAGTTGTACCGGAATACATTGTTGTACACGATGGGCTTCCTACAAATACTAGCGCAACAGATTATTGGATTCCATTTAAAGATTATATAAAAAATGTGGCATCATCTGAAGTATATTCAACTTGGCCTCTTCAAACTATATATGCAAATGTCATTGCAATAATTTCATTTACATTAAATAGAGTTTTTACTGAATGGTATAGAGGTCAAGGATATAATTTTACAATAACTTCAACTACTAATTTTGATCATAAATTCATATATAATAGAAATATTTTTGATAATATTAGCGTTGTAGTTGACGATATATTCAATACTTTCATAAAAAGACCCGCATCATCTAGACAACCACTTCTAGCACAATACTGCGATGGTCAAAAGGTTCAATGTCCAAATCAAATGACTCAATGGGGAAGTAAGTTTCTTGGAGATCAAGGAATGGATTACCTTCAAATTCTTAGATATTTTTATGGAGAAGAAGTAATTCTTGAGAAAGCTCCTATTATTAGTGGTGTTCCTGTTTCTTTCCCAGGAGTTGTATTAACTATTGGGTCAAGTGGAAAAGATGTTAGAACTGTTCAAAATCAACTTAATCAAATTGCAAAATCATATAGTGCTATTCCAAAAGTTAAGGAAGACGGCATATATGGAACCGATACTAGTAATTCAGTTAAGGCATTCCAACAAATATTTGGCATTCCGCAGTCTGGAAGTGTTGATTTTACAACTTGGTATGAACTTTCAAAAATTTATGTTGCAGTAACAAAAATTGCATCATTAAATCCAACTATATAAAAAAATACTTGAGAAAATATATATTTTCTCAAGTATTTAATAATCTATAATAAATGAATTCCAGCTTCTCTACATTTTTCAATCATATCAATAGGCCAAACTCCAACTTGAACTTCTCCAATATGTGCTTTATTTAAGAAATACATGCATATCCTTGATTGTCCAATACCACCACCTATAGTGTATGGTAACTCACCATTTAAAAGCATTTTATGATAATCAAGATCTTTTCTTTCTTCACAATCAGATATCTTTAACTGCTTTTCTAAACTCTTTTCATCAACCCTAATCCCCATAGAAGATAATTCTATCACACTATCAAGTACTGGATTAAAGAATAATATATCTCCATTTAAGTCCCAATCATCATAATCTGGACTTCTTCCATCGTGCTTTTCATTATTACTTAATAATTTTCCAATTTGCATTAAAAATATAGCACCTTTTTCTCTAACTATTTTATCTTCTCTTTCACTTGGAGATAAACTCGGATACATATCTAAAAGTTCTTGAGATGTCATAAAATATATTTCGTCTGGAAGTAATTTTTTTATTTCAGGATATATTTCTTGAACGTGCTTTTCAGTTTCCTTAAAAACTGTATAAATTTTATTTACAATTTCTTTTAATGTATCTAAATTTCTATCTTCTTTATTTATTATAATTTCCCAGTCCCACTGATCAACATACACAGAATGAAGATTATCAAGACATTCTTCGTCTTTTCTAATAGCATTCATATCACTATATAAACCTCTATTTTCCTCAAAACCATAATTTTTAAGGGCAATTCTTTTCCACTTAGCTAAGGATTGAACTATTTCTGCATCTTCATTAATAGAACTAATATTAAATTTAACTGCATTCTCAACACCATTTAAATTATCATTTACACCAGTTTTAGGTAAAACGAAAAGTGGTGATGATACTCTAGTCAATTTAAGTTCTTCTGATAATCTACTTTCAAAGAAATCTTTTAAATCTTTTATAGCTTGTTGTGTTTCAATAATACTTAAACTATTTGTGTAACTTTTTGGTATTATAAGTCCCATAAAATCACTCCTTATTTTATTATTATTTATATTTATTAAAATTTAGTATATTTTATACTATTATATAAAATATATTAAATTTTAATACGAAAAAATCTTTCGTCTATTCTATAACAAATATACGAAAGATTCTAGCAAATATTTACATTATAAATTAATTAAAAGTCTTATCTATGAAAGCTTTTATTTCTTCTGCAGTACCCATTTCAACTACTTTATTTGAGAATGCTTGCATTTCTTCAAAACTTAAAGAATTTATAAGCTTTCTAGCAGGAAGTATTGATATTGGACTCATTGAGAATTCATCAAGACCAAATCCTAAAAGAACTGGTATCATACTTGTATCTCCAGCACTTTCTCCACACATTCCAACCCACTTACCTTCTTTATGTGCACTATCTATTACCATTTTTATAAGTCTAAGTACAGCCGGATTAAATTGGTTGTATAAATGACTTATTTTTTGGTTCATTCTATCAACTGCACAAGTATATTGAATTAAATCATTAGTCCCTATTGAGAAGAAATCAACATGCTTAGCTAATATATCAGATATCATAGCAGCAGATGGTATTTCTATCATCATACCAACTTGAACATCATCTGAGTAAACTATCTTTTCACTATCAAGTTCAGCTAATACTTCTTTGATAACTTCTTTAGCTTGTAATAACTCTTCTAAAGAAGAAATCATAGGAAACATTATTCTTAATTTTCCGTGAACACTCGCTCTATATAAAGCTCTAAGTTGAGTTTTGAATATATCAGTTCTATCTAAACATATTCTTATCGCTCTGTATCCTAAGAATGGATTCATTTCGTGTTCCATATCGAAATATGGCAACTCTTTATCTCCACCTATATCTAAAGTTCTTATAACTACAGGCTTATTATCCATTTTTTCAAGAACAGTTTTATATGCTTCAAATTGCTCATTTTCAGTTGGGAAAGTATCTTCTTTGTCCATATATAAGAACTCAGTTCTATATAGCCCAACACCTTCAGCATCATTATTTAAAAGACCTTCAACATCATTTGGACTTCCTATATTTCCAGCAAGTTCAACGTGTCTACCATCTGTAGTCTTACTTTCTTGACCTTTTAATAATTTTAAAGTTTCTTTATAATCTTCATATTCTTTCTTTAACGTTGTATACTTAGCTATAGTTTCTTCATCAGGATTAACTATAACTTCCCCAGTATTTCCGTTAAATACTATGTATTCTCCATCTTTAATAGTTTGAGTAGCATCACTTAAACCAACTATTGCAGCTATTTCTAATGTTCTAGCCATTATAGCAGTATGAGAAGTTCTTCCACCTATATCAGTTAAGAACCCTAGAACCATTTTCTTATTCATAGTAGCAGTATCTGAAGGAGTTAAGTCGTGAGCTATTAATATAACTTCTTCATCTAAGTTTGCAAGATCTACAACTTTAACACCTAATATATGTCTAAGAATTCTATTTGTAACATCTTTTATATCAGCCGCTCTTTCTCTCATATATTCATTGTCCATAGACTCAAATATAGAAACAAACATTTCTTTAACTTCATTAAGTGCAAATTCTGCATTAACTTTATCATCGTTTATTTTAGCTTTTGTAGAATCTAATAATTCTGGATCTTCTAAAACTAGTAAGTGAGCTTCAAATATTTGAGCTTCGTGTTCTCCAAGTTCAACTAAAGCCTTTTCCTTAACCTTAATTAATTCTTCCTTTGATACTTTAACAGCATCTTCTAATTTTGTTATTTCTAAACTAGTATCAGTAACTACCTTCTTTTCAATTACAAGTTCAGTTTCTTTAACTACTAGCGCTTTCCCCAGTGCTATACCAGGAGATGCTCCAATTCCTTTAATATTCATAAAATTTACCTCCCATAATATAATACCCCGGAAAAAATATCCGAGGTTAATTATTATTCTCCAAATCCATTTTCAACTAATTCTACTAATGCATTAACTGCAGCTTCTTGATCTTCACCGTTAGCAACTATTGTTAATTCATCATTTTGAGCAAGTCCTAAACTCATAACACCCATTATTGACTTAGCATTTACAGTTTTTCCTTTAGCTATTATTTCTACAGTTGACTTGAACTCAGCAGCTTTCTTAACAAACATTCCAGCTGGTCTAGCGTGTAATCCACTAGCATTTTTTATACTTACGTTTTTTTCCATCGTGAAAATCCTCCATTAAATTTTTTGGTAAAATAAACAATTATAAAATACCATTTCAAATAGTATTATACAACTAATTAACCTATTTTTCTACCATTTTTATTGATTAATTTTAAATTTTTTTAAATTATTCCAATTAATCTTAAAAACTATGTAAAAAATAATTACTAACTATCTTTGATATCTTATTTTTTTGCAAATAAATAATTCTATTATCATTATTTATTTTAGTTTTGTCCAAATTATGCATATTTTTATTAATTGATTCAACAACCTTATTAAAATCATAAAGTTGAACTCTAGAAATTGAATTTTCTTCTAATTTTTTTTCATAAATTGCAAAAAATAAGTCTTTATAAGTAAAATCTTTTTCTAAATTAAAAACTTCACCAACCTTTGGAATAATATCTTCCATTAACGTTCTAAGATTTGGATCTTTTTTAATATTTAAGATATCACATAATAGTTTTATTATATCCTTATCTACAGATTTTATTTTATAAAAACAATAATCTTCATCAAATTTATAATCTGCATTAAAAAAATAATTCACTCCAACATATCTATCATAACTTTTCATTGCATCAAGGTAACCAAGATCAATATTTTTTCTAGAATTATCTTTATCTTTATTAAGACTCCCCCCTAAACTTTGAGAAGGACTTATAGTTTTAATATTTAAATCTTGGAATTTATTTAAATGTCTCTTTCCTAAAAAATCATCTAAAAGCCTAATTACAACCATTTCTTCATATCCTTTTTGATGAAGAAGAGATATTGGCATATTTTCTGAAAACATACCATCTAAATAAAGTTTATCATCTAATTTATCTATTTTAAAAATCGGTAAATTAGAACTTGCAATTAAAAAATCAACTAACTTTCCATTTTCAATTTCCTCTATATACATAGGGTGTGGGAAAAATTTTTTGTTCCAAGAAACTGTTAAAAGTGCAAAGTCTTTTTTAGATTTTCTAACCACTTCTTCATTTAAAGTTTTATGAAGTAAATTTTTCATAGGAGTAATGTCAATTCCTTGATTTTTTCTAGCCTTATAGATTAAATCTAGCATATTAGGAAGATTTTTTGGAGTAAAATCTATATTTTTATATTTTTCATATAAATCGAGTTCTATATCCATAAAATGTGTATAATCATAACTTGTCCAAATCTCCTCCATAACATCTAAATCGTCTTGAATTATATATGCACCATTTAATGCTCCAATTGAAGTTCCTGCAACCCCTTGAAATTCAATTCCTAAATCCTTAAGTGCTTTATAGGCGCCTATTTGATAAGCACCCTTTGCACCTCCACCTTCTAAAACTAAACCTTTCATATTTTATCACCACTATTTTTTTATGTCGTCTCTACTTTTTACTAACTTCACAACCTTTAAAAACATTTTTCTCTCAAAATTAGAAAGTTTCATATTATTCATTATAAAATCATTTTTATCTATTATATAAATTTTTCTATATCCCGCCTTATAAAAAGACATACAAACATTTTTCATAAGATCATTACTTTCAACACTAAAACTATCAGTTTCAATAACTAAATTATACTTTGATTTTTTTATTGATTTAGTTTCATTTTTATGACGTTCTAAAAAATCCTTAGTATTTTCCTTTGTTAAATTACCACCTAACTTAATGTTAACTTCACTTTCCATTACTTGAAATTCTAACATAAATACCTCCAAATAAGCTATTTATAGAATTATATGTTTTTAAAAAGCAAATATTATAAATTTTTATATTTAAAAAGGTAGCAAAAATCTACCATATTATTTTAAATTATTATCTATAAAAGTTAATATACCTTGTGCAACTCCTTTTGCTAATTCATCTTGGTAAGATTCATCTACAAGTTTCATTCTTTCTTCAATGTTACTTAAAAAACCAAGTTCAACAAGAACTGATGGCATATTTGCAGTTTCTAAAACTTTAAACACACTAGTTTTAATTCCACGATCCCTAGTGTCAACGTATGATACTATAGTTTTTTGAATATCTTCTGCTAAAGTTTTAGAATCATAAGTATCACTTGGTAAATAATACGTTTCAATACCATAAGCTGATGGAACATCCGGGAATGAGTTTGCATGAATAGATACAAATAAATCTGCACCTAGTCTATTTGCAACCTCCCCTCTTTCAACTAATGATAAGAATGTATCATCTGCTCTAGTCAAAATAACTTCTATATCATTTTGCCTAAGTAAAATAGAAGATATTTTTTTAGATACATTAAGAGCTATGTCTTTTTCGTATATTTCAGTCCCAGCTGCTATGGCACCAGAATCTTTACCACCGTGTCCTGGATCTATGATAATCGTAAATCTTTTTCCTTTTTTAATTTGTTCATCATTAATATCAAATTGTTCTAATCTATTACTTATTGAAAGTACCCCATTACTTAAAGTTTCCCCACCAAAAATAAGTGAAAAAATTAAACCAACAGCTTTAAAAAATAAGAATACAATTAATAACAGTGCCACTACCAAAATAAATACACGTTTTTTATTATATTTTCTCCTAATTGTTCTAGAGCCTGCTTGTCTATTAGTATTGGGTTTTTTGTTTGACCCTTTAGACATCTTTTTTCCCTCTCTTTATGTATCATACATTTTTATTCATAATAATACATATTCTATCATTTTGAGAGGTTTTTTTCAATGTAATTTTATCCGCCTAAAGTAACATCTTGTTTGTTATACCAATTAAAAGCATCATTCATATGACTTTTTTCAAAATCTGGCCAATAATCATCTAACGTATAAAAATCTGCATAAATCGACTGAACAGGTAAGAATCCACTAAGTCTTCTTCTTCCTCCCCATCTTATAATTAAATCAATTCTTGATATATCATTTGATTGAATATGATTTTGTATATTATTTTTATTTACATTACTAGCATCTGATAAAGTATTTAAATCCCAATGCCAACCATAATTAACTAATAAATTAGCTTTTATTTCTCCTTCTTTACCTTTAGTTCTTTTAGTGAATTTCATTAATTCCTTTGGGAAAAGCGGTGAATTAATATTTCCAATCACCAAAAGAGATGCCCCTTCTTCATCTAAAATATTAGCTGCATCAATACAAGCATCTGTAAATGCTTTAGTTTGATATGAAGGTCTCTTTGCATTATCAGTAGTAAACCCATAAAAAGTTACTTCATCAACACCAAAATCTCTACAAGCTCTATAACTCTCAAGCCCTGGGTCTATTCCATTTTCGTATCCCTTATCTTTTTCAAGTCCATTATTTTGTGCCCATCTTCTATTTCCATCTGGTATTATACCAACGTGTTTTGGCTTTCTCATATTAATCCTCCTTAAAATTTTTGACACTTAGATTATTTCCATATTCTATAAAATTAGTCACAATAATAAATTTTTATGATATAAATATATAAAAAATATTATCCCTCTTGATGATTGTGTATTTTTCAGTTATAATTACTCATATTATAAAATATTAAGGAGAAAATTATGAAAAAACTATTAATTGCAACATCTTTAGTTTTAAGTCTTAATTTAGTTGGTTGTTCATCAAACAACGAAGAAACTGTAAAAGAAGTTCCAATGTCTGAAATACAGACTGCAGTAAATACTGAAGAACTTTTAGCTATTCAACCATTTGATTCACTAGATGCAAAAGATTTTTACATATTCCAAGAAGTAATTGATAACATAGAAGAAGGATTTGTAACTAAAGCTATGATAAACGTTAAACTTCAAGATGTTTTTGTTATAAAAACTGATGATGTTGATGCTATTAAAGCTATTTTAGAAGAATACAAAGAAAATGAACTTAGATCATTTGCTGATGGATACGGCGGAGAAGAAAATATAACTGCAGTATCAGAATCAATACTTTCTTCAAAGGGTGATTATGTATACTTTATAGCAGCTCCTAATGCAACGGAAATAGAACAAACAATACTTGATATGATTACTGAGTAAAGCTATGAATTAATTCATAGCTTTTTTTAGGAGGATTTTAATTTGACATTTAGTAGTATAACTTTTTTATTTTACTTTCTTCCTTTGGTAATATTATGCTACTTTTTAGTACCTGATAAATTTAAGAATTTAATCTTACTAATTTTCAGCTTAATATTTTATGCCTTTGGAGAACCTATATACATATTTATAATGATTTTTTCTTGTGTGGTTGATTACACTCACGCAATTATAATTGATAAAAATAGAGGAAATATAAAATCTAAACTTGCACTTATTTCATCAATTATTGTTAACCTTGGACTTCTTGGTTTTTTCAAATATAGTAACTTTTTTATAGATATTAGTAATAATTTAATTGGAACTAATTTTGAAAATTTAAATATATTACTTCCAATTGGAATAAGCTTTTATACATTCCAAACTATGAGTTACACTATAGACGTATATAAAGGAGATGCCATAGTTCAAAAAAATATATTAACCCTTTCAACATTCGTCACACTATTTCCTCAACTAGTTGCAGGACCAATAGTTAGATTTGTTGACATTCAACACCAATTACATAAAAGAGAACATACTTTTGATAAATTCTATGAAGGTGTTTGTAGATTTATTTTTGGACTCTCAAAAAAAGTTATTTTAGCAAATAATTTAGGTCTAATTTGGACCAATATAAAAGCCACTTCATACGGCGAATTATCAATATTAACTTCTTGGCTTGGAATAATTTGTTTTACACTTCAAATATACTTTGATTTTTCTGGATATTCAGATATGGCAATAGGACTTGGTAAGATATTTGGATTTGACTTTTTAGAAAACTTCAACTACCCATACATATCAAAATCAATAACTGAATTTTGGAGAAGATGGCATATGTCTCTTGGTATTTGGTTTAGGGACTACGTCTATATTCCTCTTGGAGGAAATAGATGTAAAAACAGTAGATGGCTTTTTAACATATTTGTAGTATGGTTTTTAACAGGATTTTGGCACGGTGCAAGTGTTAACTTTATAATTTGGGGATTATTCTTTGGAACTCTATTAGTTATTGAGAAATTATTCCTTCTTGAAATTCTAAAAACTACCCCAAAAATAATAAATCATTTTTATGTTTTAATTTGTGTAATAATTAGTTTCGTATTTTTTGATATAGATGGAGTTAAAAACTCAACTTTATATATAAAATCAATGTTTAGTGGTAATTTATTTGACGAATATTTTTTATATTACCTAATTCCAAACTTAACACTATTAATTTTTAGTCTTATTGGTTCAACTCCTATAATAAAAAATTTATTAGACAAACACTTAAAAATAAAGACTATTCTATTAATTTTTTGTATGATTTTATCAACTGCATTCTTAGTTGATGCATCATTTAATCCATTTTTATACTTTAGATTTTAGGAGAATACTATGAAAAAATTAACTGTAATATTTTTTCTAATATTTATTTTTTCTGTTCCAATAATAACTATTATTTCCCCAGACAAAAAAATAAGTCAAATAGAAAATAAAATACTAACACAATTTAAAAAACCAACACTTGAAAATATATATAATAAAGACTTTATGGAAAACTTCGATAAGTACTCAAGTGATCAATTTCCATTTAGAGAAAGCTTTTTAAAATTTAAAAATAACTATTCATATATTGTGGGACAAAGAGAATTTAGAAATATTTATGTAACTAAAAATAATATGTTAGTTGAGAAATATATATTTAATAAAGACAACATAGATTCTAATTTAGAAAAAATTAATGAAACTGTAGATTATTTAAAAAGTAGAAATATAGATTCAACAGTTTCTATAATACCTAACTCAATAGCTTTTTATGAAGATGAACTACCAATTTATGCTATTTTTGATAGCCAATTAGATTCACTGAAATACATTGAAGATAATATTAGCGGGACTTACTATACTCCGTTTAATACTTTACTTCAAAATAAAGATAAATATATATATTTTAATGGAGATCATCATTTAACCCAACTTGGTTCATATTTAATTCATCTTGATATGATACAATTAGACTATAATAATTTATACGAAAAATATGAAATAGTTAGTGATGATTTTTATGGTTCTTATTACTCAAAAACACTACTTAGTAAAATAAATCCTGATAAAATATATTCATACAAAAACTATAATAATTTTAGAATTGAAATGGATTTTAGTGATGAATTTGATACTCTTTATGATGAAAATAAGCTAAATTCAAAAAACCAATATCAATATTTCCTACACGGAGATCCAGGATTTGCAGTTATTTATGGAAATGAAAATTTAGATAAAGAAATAATGGTTTTTAAAGATTCGTATTTTCATAATTTCGCACCATTTTTAACCTCTAATTATTCCAAAATACATATTGTTGATCCAAGATATTATGATATTGACCTTCCAAAATATTTAGAAGAAAATGAAAATATTACTGAATGCCTATTTTTTAATAATCTAAATCTATTAAACTCTGAAGTAATATATTAAAACTTTGTAACTAATATTGAATATATTATCATTCTCTAATATAATATAAGGTATGTCATAAAAAAAGAAAGGTAGGTATTGATTTGTCTAGAAGAGAGAGAAATAAAAAGAAAAAATTGATAAACTTCAATAGAAAAGAAAATGAAGTTTCAAAAGATGAAGATAAATTTGATAAAACAATAATTTATAATGAAGAAGAATTTGAAGAATTAGATGATATTGAAAATGATGATGAAGAAAATAAATCAAGTTCTAATTTAAAGAAATTAATATTCTTATTAGTTGCACTAATTATACTAATACCAATAGGAACATTTGGTTATTTCTACAATAAATTAAATAGTATGTTCCACGATACTAGTGTACTTGAAGAACACGAAGTTACACTTGGAGATGTTAATTTTAAAGCCGAAGACAATATAAAAAATATATTATTAATCGGAACTGATGCAAGACCTGATGAAAATGTTTCACGTTCTGATGCAATGATGATTTTAACAGTTGATAATAAAAATAAAGCACTTAAAATAACTTCACTAAATCGTGATACATACGTTAATATACCAGGACATGGTAATCAAAAATTATCAAATGCTTATGCGCTTGGGGAGGCTGCACTTTTAATAAAAACTATAGAGGAAAATTTAGAAGTTGATATTCAAGATTATGCAGTTGTTAACTTCCTATCTTTTATGGACATAGTAGACACTTTAGGTGGCGTTGAAGTTGAAGTACAACAAAGCGAAATAAGTGAAACTAATAAATTTATAAGAAATGAAACTTATGGATGGAGTGCTTCAACAGAGCCTATGAAATTAATTGAAACTGCAGGAGTTCAAAAATTAAATGGATATCAAGCTCTTTCATTCTCAAGAATTAGATATAATGATTCTACAATCGAAAGAAATAGAAGACAAAGTGAAGTTCTTCAAGGTATGATGCTTGGACTTCAACAACTTCCAATATCTAGATACCCACAACTATTAGATAGTGTACTTCCACATATCACTACTAGTATGAATGCATCTAATATAATAACTACTGGAATGCAGTCACTTGGACTTTTAAAAAGTGGAATTAACCAAGTTGAATTCCCACTTACTAATATGAGTACACATACAACACTTTCTAGTGCAGGATTTGTTATTCAATTTAATCCTGAATCACTTGACATACTACATGATTTTATATTTGAAAATATTCAACCATAATAAAAAAAGACATTTCAATCGAAATGTCTTTTTTTACATTAAATAATCTATAAGTGCATCTTTCCAACTTCTCAAATTATTAAATCCATTCTCACTTAATTTATCTTTACTCAATTTACTATTTAATGGCCTTTTAGCTTTAGTTTTATATTCACTAGTTTTTATTGGATTTAATTCTATATCTATATTTTTAATTTTAAATATTTCTTTAGCAAATTCATACCAAGAACAAAAGCCTTCATTAGTTACATGATATATTCCATATTTGTCACTCTCTAACATATCCGCTAATAATGGTGTTAAATCTTTAGTATATGTAGGTGAACCTACTTGATCATCAATTATATTTAAAACTTTATTATTTTTTGATAATTTAATCATAGAATCAACAAAATTATTACCATTTTGTCCAAATACCCAAGAAATTCTAACTATAAAATGTCTTTTATATGTTTGTACTATTTGTTCTCCCATTAATTTAGTTTTACCATAAATATTTATAGGATTTGTAATATCAGTTTCTAAATATTCACTATCTTTTTGGCCATCAAATACATAATCAGTACTAATATATATAATCGGTATATCTAAATTTCTACATACATCAATAATTTTTTCTGTAGCTTTATAATTTATCATTTCACATAATTCAATTTCATCTTCAGCTTTATCAACTGCTGTATATGCTGCACAATGAATAATTGCATCAGGTTTTAAACAAATCATAACTTTAGTTATATTTTGTAAATCCGTCAAATCTAAATCTTCTCTTTTAAGACCTACTACATTATATCCTTTTTTATCTAAAAATTCAACAACATCATATCCAAGCTGCCCATTAGCTCCTGTAACTATAATTTTATTCAATCATTTATCTCCTTAATATGCATTTTTACTAACTATACCTTTAAATACTGTAATTATTATTATCTTTATATCAAAAGTAAAATCCCAATTTTCTATATAGTAGAGATCATGTTCTATCCTACCTTCAATAGAAGTATCTCCTCTAAATCCACTAATTTGTGCCCAACCTGTTATACCTGGTCTAACTTGGTGCTTAATCATATACCTTGGAATTTCATCTTTAAATTTATCAACAAAAAATGGTCTTTCAGGCCTTGGTCCAACTATACTCATATCACCTTTTAATACATTAAAAAATTGTGGTAACTCATCAATGCTAGTTTTTCTCATAAAACCTCCCCACTTAGTTTTTCTGGGATCATTTTTAGTTGTCCATTTATCTTTTTCTTCCTCTTTAGTTTGCACTTTCATAGATCTAAATTTATACATATAAAAATTCTTTCTATTAAGACCTACTCGTTCTTGTTTAAATATTATAGGCCCTGGAGATGTTATTTTAATCATAATTATAGAAAATAACATAATGGGTGATGTTATTATAATTGCAAGTAAAGCAAACAATATATCAAATATCCTTTTGAATAAAGCTAAAAAGTGATTATCAAGAGGAACATATCTAGTATCCACCAAAGTAATTCCATCTAAATCATCCATATATGGCTTTGCAGGAACATATTTTTGATAATATGGAATTATATTAGTTTTAACTCCAGATTTTTCACATACTTTTATTAACTTTCCTATTTTATCAAATTCATTAGCCTCAAGTGCTATAAAAACTATATCTATCCTAAATTTATTCAATACATTTTCTAAATCTGAAAACTTTCCAAGTATATTATAATTTTTAAATACCTTTTCTTTTTGATTACTAATTAAACCAACAATATTATAACCCCAATACTTATTAGAATCTATCTTATTTATTAAATTTAATGAAGTACTATTAGTACCTATAACAATACAATGCTTTTGATTATATCCTTTTTTTCTAATACTTCTAAGATAAATTCTCACAAATATTCTAAATATTATAGTTAAAACTATATTAATAATTATAAATATTCCAAGAACTACCCTTGAAAAATCAACAATTTTAAATATAAATAAACCTAATATTAAAAATAATCCACCAGTAATATTTACATTACAAATAGCAAAAATTTCTTGAAGTATACTCTTAGTTCTTTTTGGACTATACAAATCAAATAAACTATATAGTACTAAATACATTGGTAAACAACCTATAACTGGAGCAAAAAATTCTCCGAAACTAATAGATGATACACCATTCATTAAACTAAATCTTATATGATATGCTAATAAAAAGGATATAACTACAATAGCTATATCCATTATTATTTGTACCCTATTTAAAAACTTTTGATTTTCTCTAATCATAAAATATCCACTCCTAAAATATATCAATTAGATACTAAAATTCTAAATATAGTCATACATAATTTTTTATTATATTTAGCGTTAACTTTTTCAAACTATTACTAAATATATATCTTTATTTATATATAATAAACTTCTTTTCTAATACTACTCATATCGATTAATATTTCAAATATATCATTATCTATGCTATTAACATAGAGTGTATTTATACTTAAATACTCTTTATTAAATACATATTTTTTTTGATTAATCTTAATAGGAGTACTGGTATCTATATAGCTATAATGTAAATAACCATTTTCTATTAATATAGTATTTAGATTCTTATTTCCTATGCAGAAATATTTACTACTACATTTGATATTATTCCCATATTTTTTGCAGAAATCAATAGAATACATATCTACTAAATTACTTTTGTACATTGATATTAATTGTTGTATATATTCATTTTTTATATTTTCTGTTAAAATTAATACGCATTTCTTATCTTTATATTTTATACTATTAAAATTATTAATACTCTCTTCTATATCTGATTCATTATTAATAATATAATATATTGTTATATCATCTATTTCATTAATATATTTAAAATCTATTTTGTTCAAAATTTCTTGTAATCTATGTTTGTATGTATGATTATTAAGAACATCATTTAAATTTTCATAACATTTACTTTCAATGTTATTAAACTCTAATTCATTATTCGTATAAACTACATTATCTCCAAATAATCTATATATACCTTTAGAATAATTACTTATTACCAATGTATTACTTGACATAAGCTCAAATATCCTTCTAGCAAACATTGTATCTGATTCTGTAACAGTATTTATATTTAATGCATACTTGCTACCTTTATATGCTTTTTCTAATTCTTCATATGATAAAGATGGGAGTAGATATTTTTCATATTTCTTAGGAAATATATGATTAGGATCTGGATCATTGTGATATCTATTATAAATTTTAAGATTTTTACCTGATTTAATTATATTATCAAATATATTCTCCATTTCAATACATCTATCTTCATGATAAGAGTACCAACTCCCTGCAAATATAACATCTTCAGTTCTATCATATTTTTCAATTGGATTAAATTTATTTGGTTGTGTTGCAAACATAAGATAATTTACACTCTTATGATTATATTCATTCTTGTACATATCTACACATTCTTTAGCTGTTGTAAATATATGATCAAATTTAATTGCAGTATCTACAAAATTATGAACTTTATCATGATAGTGACTGGGATCTTCTTTATTCCAAAATACTGTTGGAATATCATTATCTTTACAATAATCTAGTATAGATAACAATGCTAATCTATTTTCCTTACTAAAATTTATACTAGAATAAACTTGACCTTTCCATGGTCTTAATTTAGAATCTAAACCACTCCATGCTGATTCACATAGAAATAAATCTGGTTTTTCTTTATCAAATATATCTTTCCAATTACTTGGTTCCAAATTTAACAATATACATTCTTCTTCAAAACAATTATATGAAAATTCATCTAATATACATGCTATCTTTAACTCTTTCACTCTCTTTTTATTTCTTGCTATACTTGATTTATTATTACTATTATTAACTGATTTTATATAAGTTTGTAAAGCATCTCTATTACTTTCTATAATATTAAATTTATTATTTATTCTATGCAGCATCCTAGTAGCTTTAGGATATTTTTCAACTTTTCTATATATTTTATATGCGTATATATATTTATATTTCTTAATATAATACCTAATGTTACCTTTTAATTTCCAATACCTATGTTGAACTTTATATAACTTAGAAGATTTATATTGTGTTAATTCTATGTTTAATTCATTAATATTTTCCTTATAGCTAATTTCTCTAGACCCATAACCTTTTAATAGCTCTTTTGATTCACTATTCTTATTTTCTAAATCACTATTCTTATTTTCTAAATCACTATTCTTATTTTCTAAATCACTATTCTTATTTTCTAAATCACTATTCTTATTTTCTAAATCACTATTCTTATTTT
>JAWXUS010000140.1:0-2678 GCA_044426235.1 Peptostreptococcaceae bacterium
TACTTTTTTAAAATTTAATGTATAATATAAGAACATATGGCGGCTATGGTGAAGGGGTTAACACAACAGTTTGTGGCACTGTCATTCGCGGGTTCGATTCCCGTTAGTCGCCCCATTATGTGAAAAATCGAATGAGTAGTTGTAGACTGTCATTCGCGTTAAAGTTTAGCGATTGGGTTATAAATACTTGCAGCATCAGATAATGTATCTTGATTAGCTAGATGAGTATACCTCAAAGTCATGCGGATGTCTTTGTGGCCCATCAATCGTTGTAAAATTTGAATATGTACGTCTTTAGCTTTTGCGATGTAAGTGCAGAAGGTATGACGTAATAAATGAGATCCTAATTTTTCGAAATTAAGGATCTTTTTTGTTCTAATAAAAAAAGAGTCTATAAAATTCTGCGACATTCTCTCTTGTGTTGTTGGATTATAGAATACATATTTAATACCAGGTTGTGTATTATTTATGTGTCGTTCTAATAGATCTCTTGTTTTATCTGATAAAAAGATATATCTATGCTCATGATTTTTCGTGTGTGTAAGATATATCTTTTTTTCGTTTATATTAATATTTTTTATTTTAATATTAATTAATTCTGTACGTCTTACACCTGTTTCTAAAATAATTCTAAAAACTATTTGGTGGTGTAATTCTTTATGTTCTATATAACTCATTAATTTTAAAATATCTTCTTTAGATAAAATTTCAATTTCTTTAATTTCCTATTTCATTTTTTTGAATTGATAATTATATGAATCAATATAATTTAATTCAGCTAACTTTGAAATGCAATGTGTAACTGCTCCAATTAATTTGTTAATATATGAGTTTGCCAATTTCTTTTTATGATTATGAAAATATAGTGTTAATTAATGTTGGATTTGATATTGATTCTAAAATAACTGAAATAACTAATATTACAAACAAGATGTTGAAAGAATCAATCTTTACTGAAACTGATATGTAGGGTGATAAATGATAATACATTAATTATTGCATATAACTTACAATTTGATATTACATTCATGTTAAAGTTATTTAAAAGATTTGATTCTAAATATCAATTTAAATGTGATGTATTAGATGTTATGGCTGTATATAAAGATAGATATTCATATCCACATAAATTATGTAATGCTATTGATACTTATAATGTTGATATAGAAAACACTCATAGAGCTATTGACGATATTAAAGCTACATTAGAAGTATTTAAAAAAATGTGTATTCAAAAAAATAATTTACATAATTACATTAATAAAATTGGATATCATTATAAATACGGTTTGTCTGGTGTGCAATTACCTAAAGTAACTTATGTTGCTCAATATGGTGGATGTAGTTCTATTGAAAAGAAAATTGAAAGTGATGTGAATAAATAATGATTTATCCAAAAACTAAACTAGTTATTGATGAAGATAAAATTGATTGTATTCTTAATGAATATGATGACGAAGAAGATTTAGCTGATTTATTAAATGATTTATACGATTTTGAATAATAAAAAAAGGTGGTATAAAAAATGAATTTAGAAAATATAATTATAATTGGTATAGTAGTTTTTATTGCTATTATATTAATAATCTTATTGATTGTTTTGTTAAAAAAGAAAAGTAAAATAGAAATACATAGAAAAAGATATATGATTGACCCTATTGTAAAAATAGATGATAAACAGTATAATGAACTTATAAAATATGGGAATTCAATAAACAATAATACTAGTGGTAAATTGAATTATGGTATATTGATTGGTATAACTGCATTGTCTTTTGTCATATTAATTGGTTTTGTTTATTGGTACAAGTTTGGTATAGATATTAATGATTTTGAAAAAAGAATATTTTATATGATTGATGATGGGAATGTTGTTGTTGGTCTTTGTGTTCCAATTTCAATTTTTGCTGGTATATCATTAGAGAGAGTTATAAGGAGGATAAAATAATGAATGTAGTGATGAAAAAAGTATTATATGGTATTTTTTATTGGTTAATCTTTATGTTAGTTGTAGTTGGAATTCCTGTTGGTGTTGTAATTCTTATTTCAAATATTTAAAAAATCATACTCCGGTGTTCTTAGGACTCGGGGTTTTTCTTTTATCCAATCTAATATATAATTAATGTGGGGGATGTTTTAGACTTTATAATAAAATGAAAAAACACACATACAAACATTCAAGTTTAATATTATACTTCTTCTATAATTTATATGTGGAAGATAAAACAATTGAATTAAAAAAAGAAATAGACAAATTAGAAATATCAAGAGCTACAGCATATAATATAATAAATGAATTAGAGTTATTTATATCAGAGTTTGGAATATATAATATTGAGTTGGTAAAGTCCAACGGATTTATTACAATAAAAAAAAATAGGAGGTGCTTTAAAAGTTTAAAACATTTCCTATTTTTTTTATTTTTTCTAATATTATTAGACAATCAAATTATATAATGTATGTGTAATCTAGTGTTACTAAATTAATTCAAAAATGGTGTTAAATGGTCTTTGACTCCCTCACTCATAAAATAAAAACTCTAGTATAGGACTATCTATTATAATGGTACCCAAGTCAAGGACAAATAGTTGACAGTAAGTATTATTTATAATTTAAGTGTTTAAATGAAAATAAAAGTATTAGAAATTTGAATAAATCAATTCATTTTTCTGATACTT
>JAWXUS010000059.1:0-5382 GCA_044426235.1 Peptostreptococcaceae bacterium
TGCATTTACATTTACTACATTAAAAATACACATAAATAAAATAAAACTAACTACTATAAATTTTTTCATGATTAATCGCCTCATGTAATTTATATGTAGTTAGTTTATTTATTATGATATTGTTTAATAATTTAGTGTACAGATAAACACTATAAATTAATAGAGTATTTGCTTGTTCTATTATTAAAGTTTATTTATGTTTCTTATTGTAAATGGACTTTTTACATTGCTTAAAATTTTCGATTTATTTGATTTAATTTTAGAAATGATATTAGATGTTGAAATTTTTTCTGAATTCATATTTAAATTTTTTATTATATTAGGTACATCGACAGTTTCAACACCTAGGTCATCTAATATCTTACACTCAATTGATCTTTCTGTGTATCCACACAATAAATTATAATAATTTTTCAAATCATTTGTCATTTCATCAGGCTTGATAAATAAATCGAGATAATCTTTAATTATTATTAATTTAAATTTAATAATTTTTTCCAATTCATTTATTTTATCTAAAAAAATATCTATATCAACTTGCTTATAATTTGGAACATCATCTTTAAACTTTTGAACTAATACTTCTAAAGATACGTTATTAAGAATTTTCAAAATATAAAATTTATACTGGAGATATCCATCTTCTGAAGAAATTGATGGAAATTTCTCTTTTTTCCAATCTTGTGAAATATTTAATAGCAATTTTATAGATAAATCGTTGCAATGTTTCACAGATGCAGCTAATTTGTACTGTCTTTTATAATCACCTTTTGCAAATTTTACAACAGTTTTAAATTTTAATGTTTTATTTATAATTTTTTCTTTCGTAACATTAAAATTATTATTTAAATACTCTATATCTTTATTATACTGCTCCAATTTACCTTTCTTCTCACACTCGGTTTTATCAAAGTATAATAATTCATCTTCTGAATTAGCAACATCACCTTCAGCTAAAATAGTTAAATTCTTCCATTGATCAACATCATTATACTTATCAAAGATTTCGTTTGATACATATACTTCACCAACTACAGGATTTTCTGGACTCAACCTAGCAACTCTTCCAACTAAATTTGAAAATTCAAAAGCACCATCTGGATCATCAACTACAATCAAAGAGTTAGTTGGAGTATTAACGCCTTCCATTAATGTACTTGTACATAAAAGTGTTTTTATGTTACCAACATTATACTCATCCTCTAAAAATTTTCTAAAGTAATTTGGCGTTTTCCCATGATGTATACCAATACCTCTTTTTAAAAGTTTTACAAAATACCAATTTTCTCCTCCTATATTTGATAAATAATCAATCTCTTCTTTATAGAGGATACATAGTTCATTATTTATTTTAATATTTCTAAGAATAATATCAATATTGTTATATATATTTTGAGGTTTATTGAAGTAAATAAGTTGACTTTTACTAACATCTAAATTATCAATCCAACCGGAACCATAAGTAATTAATTCACTATATACAGGGGAGTAATTTGTAAAGAATTTCGTAATATTAAGATTAGTATTATTGAATGATATATCTTTTATAAATGGACCTAAAAGAATAACTTTTGTTGCTGTCTTAACTAAATCGAAATATGCTTTATTCATAGTTATAATTCTATCATCTGTTGCAACTCTTTTTGATTGCAACTTATATATTTCATCTATAATAAGTAAATCTAATTTTTTCTCCTTTAACATAGTAATGAATTCGGTATTTGTTCGTTCTGGAACCATAATAAAGATATTTCTTTCACTAAAAACTTCTTCTTTATTAATAGATATATTATAGTAATCAGAAAAATTATCATATATTTTTTTTACTAATTCATTCATTAATGCTATAGTCGGTACAACAAAAAGAATATTGTTTAGATTATTTATATTTCTTTTAATGAATTCAAGCACAATAAAAGTTTTACCAAATGAAGTCGGTGCACTTAAAAACAAGCTAGATTCATTAAGTATACTTAAAATTTCTACTTGTTGAGTAGTTAATTGAATATTATGATTAAGTTTTGACATAAATGCAATACTTTTAATTTTTTGTCTATTATTGTCTCTTGAGTCATACATTTCTAAATCCCAAAAACTGAATTCTGACGATTCTTCTAAATCACTTGACAATAATACTTTCTTAAGAAAAGACTTTCTTTCTTTAGATATATTTACATTTAAATACTTATATTCCTTTTGATATCTATCATTCAATTGATTCAATCTCCTTTTTAAAATATTCTAAAAATTCTTCTTTTGACAAAATTGGCAAAAATACAATAATGTCGTTTTTCAAAATATTATCAAAATTTGAATCTTTATTAGATTTATCATTTAAAATTTTATCATAGTCTTCCTTCAAATGTATATCGTCATTTATAATAAAAACAATGCTTTTTATTGTAAATTCTCCATATTTTCTAAGTTCTAATTTTTCTATCAATTCTTCTCGTTCTTCACCAATAATAAAATTACTATGTGTTGTAATAAATTTCAATTCAGATTCATTATGTAATTTTAAACTAGATGTGGCAGAGTTTAAAGCATCTTTAACACTATTGTAAAATTTAGCTTCTCCATAAAATAATATATTCTTTTCAAAATCGTAAAATATATTATCATTGCCAAATGACGAAACCTTCGGAGAGGTTTTCAATGAAACTTTCGATATTATAGTTTTACAATCTAAATATGTATCTATTAGTATAGTCATTAGATACTCACCTAAATCACCTTGGAATCTTGAGTTAGAAATATCTATGTCTTCCCAACCGATTGACGAAAAAATATCATTTAGACTATCTCCAATAATATCATTATCAATTAATTTTTTAATGAATTCCTTGGATTCATTAATTGTTTTAGTACTTGTCATCTGAGTTGCATAATAAAATAAATTAGTTTTATCCAATAATAAATGAAATAAAAGTTCAAATAATAGTTCTCTATTTAAAATAATTGCTTCCCATGTATGATTTTTAAGTTTTAATTTTTGCGCATTTTTAAATAATTTTATATTTTCGAATTTAGTCATATGGTTCTCCATTTATTTCTTCTATTATAGATTAACATTTTATTACAATTTTAGCAAAAACAAACGTTCGACATTTTTAAATTTAATATTATACACCAAAGAATTTCTCAAAGAAATTAATTAATAATTCAGTAACTGTTTTTCTTTTTTCTACTTTATTTACTGTTGTACTGCTAAACAAACTAACAGCTGGTAAGATTTTATCTATATCTGTACCTGTAGTTTTAAGACTTCCATCTCTAAATGAATTATCAATAAACTTGATTGTTTCTTCTTCTTTTAATGATTGTTCTGTTATTATATTTTTTAATTCTTTATCTTTTGCATCTTTAACATAAGACTTCCAATCACTATCTACATCTGTTTCTGGTGTCATTGATCCAATGAAATCTTCAATTAATTGTTTTTTACTTCTTAATTGAATAGATGCATCAATTGATTTTCTAATATCAACAAGTATTTCTTTATCTTTACAATTTGATTTATGAAATTTAGCTACTAACATTAATATGTAATCAATGTTTATTTCTACTTGTTTTACTAATTCCATTTCAAATTCTATATCTTCATTAATAGATTCTTTTTCATCATCTTTATCTTTAGAATATTTTTCATATAAAGTAATATACATACTTTGATAATCTTGATAATCTCGTTCAGATATTATTTCATTACCTTCAAACTGGTCGAAGGCTTGAAGGATATTTTTCATTTTTAATACTTGTCCGTATAATTTAATAAAATCTTTTTGATTTTGTTCCCCAACAATCATTTCTCCTACTTCAAATGTAGTAGTTAAATCTTCTATTAGTTCTACATAGCCAATATGTTTTTTCTTATTATCATCTGTATAACCTTCATAATAATCTTCAAAACTTTTTAATAACACTAACCCAGCAGCATTCTTATCTCCAAATAAAGCTAATGCATCATTAGTTTCATCATCTAAATTTCTAAAACAAACTATATTACCAAATCGTTTTACAGAGTTAAGTATTCTATTTGTTCTTGAGAAGGCTTGTATTAGTCCATGTTGCTTTAGATTCTTATCAACCCATAAAGTATTAAGAGTAGTTGCATCAAAGCCCGTTAAGAACATATTAACAACTATTAATAAATCTATTTCTTTATCTTTCATACGTTGTGCTACATCTTTATAATAATTTTCAAACTTATCACTTGTTGTATCAAAACTTGTTTTAAACGTATTATTATAATCTTTAATAGCATCTTCTAAGAAGTCTCTTGATGATTTATCTAATCTATCATTATCAAAGTTTTCATCGATAATGCCGTCCTCTGGATCTTCTTCATTAGGACTATAACTAAATATAGTAGCTACATTTAATTTAATACCTTTTTCGTTCATTTGTTTTATAAACTCTAAATAATATAATTTAGCTGAAGGAATACTTGATACAGCAAAGATACTATTGAAGCCTCTTTTACTAGCACCTTTAACTTTATATACTTTATCTCGTTTAGTTTTAGTATCAAATTTATCTAATATATAATCAGTTGTATTAGTGATTCTCCTAGAATCATTCCATACATCTGATTTATTTATTCTTTTAACATCTTTATCTGATACATCTTCTTTCATATTCATTGTGTTAATATAATCTATTTTAAATGGTAATACATTTCCATCATTAATAGCATCAACTATTGTATAAGTATGAAGCTTATCTCCGAATGCTTGTTCTGTAGTTTTTAAATTAGGATTACCACCAGCACTACTATTCTTAGCAAAGATTGGTGTTCCAGTAAATCCAAACATATGATAATTTTTAAATGATTTAACTATACTTGTATGCATTGAACCAAATTGACTTCTATGACATTCATCGAATATTAACACAATATGTTTTTTATAAACTTCATGTGTTTTATTTTTAGAAATAAAAATACTTAATTTATCGATAGTAGTAATAATAATTTTAGAATCATTTTCTAATTGTTTTTGTAATATAGCTGTACTCTTATTAGAATTAGCAGCTCCTTTTTCAAATCTATCATATTCTTTCATGGTTTGATAATCTAAATCTTTTCTATCTACTACGAATAATACTTTTTCTACTGATTCTAATCTAGTAGCTAATTGTGCTGTTTTAAATGAAGTTAACGTCTTACCACTTCCTGTAGTATGCCATATATAACCACCTGCTTCTACAGAACCAGTCTTTTTATAATTAGCACTAATATTAATTTTATTTAATATTCTTTCTGTAGCAGCAATTTGATAAGGTCTCATAACTAATAACAACTTATCTGTAGTAAATACACAGTACTTTGTAATGATATTTAATACAGTATGTTTCATTAAGAATGTTTTAGAAAAATCCATT
>JAWXUS010000141.1:0-2623 GCA_044426235.1 Peptostreptococcaceae bacterium
TAAATTATATTTTTTAATATATCTTTTAAACATACTCTCACCTGTATGTATAATATCATTAGTGTAATAAGTATTTTGTTATATATTGAAGTAGTATTTTTAAATTTTTATTTAATTTTTCACAAAAAAAATATCTTTAAGAGCACTTATGACTCTTAAAGATATTTAGTTTAATTTTTGTATCCATATTCTGTATTATTATTGACTTCAATGCTTTATAGCTCTGAGTTGTTTTCAAATGCTACATAGAACTATTTATATAAAAAGAAATGTAGATTTTTTTCTACTTTACCAAATCATTTAAATATTAAAATATTCTATCATTACTTAATCTAATTTTTTTCTATTTTCATTATTTATCTTCTTCTAACCATTCATTATACATTTGTGGTATTTTAAGTGCAAAATTTCTATATTCTACACAACAATGCTCAGCCATACATTTTGCTTGTTCTTCTGTTACTAACTTCTTTTTTAAGAATTTGCTTTTAACTAATTTCCCTAACCAAAATCTACTCACTAATAATAAACCATCTTTATCTTTAAAAAATATATGAGACATTTCAGTATTAGGAATTCTACCTTTAAAAGCTCCAACGTGACCACAAACTATTGTTTCAACATCATTTTCCTTCATTAAATTCAAATCATAACCAAATTCCTCTGGCGTTACAAAATCAATTGATAATGGCGCATATAACTTTCCAACTTTTTCAACAGGATATTGCGTATTGTTTTCAAATATAGGAACTTCTTTATTACTAAAATATAGTTTATTTTTTTTAGAATAACTTATCCCTTTATGTTCACCAGGATACCAAGATTTATATCTAATACTATCTTGAGGGTGCCACCAAAACCACCAGTCTACCATTTCTTTAGTAACTTTAGGCATTGGTGTGTACATTGAAACTAAATAATAATCATCTATTTCTTCATAACCACATTCATATTTTAATTCATTATTCACTAATATATCATTTTTATTTTCAAAAAGGGTTTTTGTAATTCCACCTTTATTCTTTATTGTTTTTTTTATTTCATCTGGTATTGATGCATTAGGTATTTCTAAATATTTTTTATAATCCATTTTATTTCCTCATTTATTTTAATTTCACACCAAGTAATTTAATTAAATCATATGATTGGTCAAATGATATTGTTGCACCTTTAATATCTTCAATACTTATTTTTATACTTTCTATATTATTAGAAGATAAATCAATATTGAATTTTGTTTTATTAACATCTATTTTAACTAAATTACTATTACTTATTTCAAATTTAATTAAAGAGCTTGACTCAAAAAAAGATTCTTCTAAAATGCTTTTATCTATTTCAACTTCTTTAAATTTATGATAAAAGAATCCAGACATTTTTAAATTAGACTCATTTATGATCATATTATCAAATATAGATTCATTAAATGTTGCCCCTATTAATTTACATTCATACATTTCACTAATATAAAATCTAGTTTTATTCATTGTAATATTACATATATCGCAATGAATAAATTTACAATGAATGAATTGAAGATTAACTCCTTCATTAGTAAAAGTACAATTTTCAAATAAACATCCATTAAATTCATAATAATAAATTTTAGATAAATCAAATGTTTGATTTTTGTAATGAATATCTAAATTTTTGTCAACCACATTAATAGATTCTTCTAAATAAGTATGTTTCACTTTTTTCATCGTAAGTACCTGCTTTCAAAAATAAGATATTTTAATTTAGAATATAATTTGTATTTAAATCTTAAGAAATCTTGTATCGTTTCAGAACTATTATCCATATAAATAAGTTTCTAGCTTAACTTCATTTATTATATAACGAAAATGTAGTATAAACAATCTTTAGATTAAGCAATATCGTCCAGAGTTACTTTCAACCGTCCAAAGAAGATCTTTAACTATTTTTTATTTTATAATAACATATAAATTTATATTAGCATATATTCTCTTAAATAAAATGACTTAACTTATTCAAATTAAAATAGAGTGCACTCTTAAATAATTTGATTTTTTTTATTTATATTAATCTAAAATAATTTGCTATATAACACTATATAACAAACAATTCATCTCTTCCCCAACAACATCCCCCTCACCTGATCTTTCTACTGATGTGGAATCATCTGTTGAGGCAAGTAACCCTTTTAAGGTTTCTGGGACTGGGCTAGGATTCTTAGATTCTTCTTTATCGCTTTACGCGGGTGGGGGAATTAAGAGTGTTAAGAGTCAGTATGTTTCAACTACTTATGGTACAACGGCTAGTAATATTTATAACTATTCACCTGTAGGGGTTGTAGATTCAACAAGTGACTCTGCAAGCGCAGGTTCTGTTACTAATGATACTAACAATGGAAATAGTGCTACAAGTAGTGCTACTGCTTATAGTGGGTATAGTTATACTGCTCCTGTTGCAGCAACATCTAGTGCTACTGCTTATAGCGGGTATACTACTACTTATACACCGGCGGTTTCTGCTACGGCTTCGATTACTGGTGCTTATTCTAGTTTTACGACGACTCCTACTTATGAAACTTCTCAAGTCGCTGCTACGATGCCTACTACTGAAGCAGGTGGTTATACGACTTCTAACACTGGGACGCGTT
>JAWXUS010000142.1:0-2611 GCA_044426235.1 Peptostreptococcaceae bacterium
GTAAGAGGAGGATAGTATTATGTTGAAATTTAAAGACGTTTATAAAGTATACAATAATTCTGTTCTAACAAATGTAAATATTGAACTAGATAACTCTACAGCAATTATCGGGCCTGATAATGTATCTTGTGATACTATGATCAAATTGTCTTCTGGGTTATACGAAGTTGATAAAGGAGAAATTAATAAAATTCCTTTTAAAGAACAATTTTACATTCCTAATATCCCGAATAAATTATATAGTTCTATTTCTGCGTTAATTAAATTTTATGCAGAGTTTTATAGAATTGATAGAGATGTACTTAGTTTATTTGAAGTATTTAATATTAGTGATAATGTTAATTTAAAAAATTTTACTTTTAGTGAATTAAAATTAATATATTTAGCTATTGCATTAAATACAAATGTTGAGGTTATTTTCATTGAAAACCTATTTGATAATGTTACTTTTGATATAAAGAATAAAATGTTAACTATTTTAGAAAAGTATAAGAAACAAATTATTGTTACAAGTAATGATGTTACTAATTTAGATGTATTTATTAAAGATTTTGTTTATGTAGATAAAACTGTTACTAAACATAATTTCAAACAATTTTCTTCTAAATTTTATAAAGCATCTGTTTCTTATAATAGTATTATAGAAAAAGAAATACTTAAGTTTAATCCTTGTTATTATAAAATGAATAAAAGAAATGTAATTATAATTTTAAAGATAGAAGAATCTGAATTATTTTTAAGAAAAACTAATCCAATATTAGTAGATCTACTTGATCTTACTTTTGAAGATATTTTCTTATTAGGTGAATATTTATGAGACAATTTAAAGACACTTTCCCATTTCTAATTGTTTTAACTATTGTAACGTCAATTATATTTTGTTCGTTATGTATTAGTTCTAACAATTCGCTTGTATCTATTAACACTGATAATTTTGATTACATTCTACCTTTTAGTATTTTAGTTATTATTTTTTATAATTTCAAATATTTAAAAATAAGAGAAGAAGCTACTAATGTATTTTCTCTTCCTTTATCTAAATTAGATTCTTTTAAAGATAGATATGTATGTTCTATTTGTCATATAAGTTTGTTATATGCTATATTACTTTTATTATCTTCATTCGTAGGTAATGTATATAACATTAATTTATATGTAAATTTAAACTATTATTATTTATCTTTACTTATAAAGTATTTCATTTTAATTCTTTTATTTAATTTCTTTTTATTCTGTTTCATTAAGGGAAATAAATTAATAGATAGTTTATGTTATTTAATTCTTGCTACTTTTGTATTAAGTTTATTAAATTTCTTCTTACTGTCTTTATTTAATATAAATATCTCTTATTATTTTTCTAGTATAATTGCTCCGTTTAATGTTATGAGGAGTTGGACATTAGTTGTTACAAGTTATAATTATTTTGTAACTGAAGGAGTTCCATTTAATGAATCTATAATATTTTTAATATTCTTCTTTATTCTATCTCTGATAACAATTCCACTTAATTTTATAGAAGCTAAAAATTATAAACTAGAAAGAGTAGAAAGAAATACAAGTAACTTACTTTATCAAATATCGATGTCAATTTTATCTTTAACATCAATAACTATGTTTTCTTTATTAATAGATACATTTGCTACAGCTTATTGTATAATTATAGTAGTAAATGTATTTATCTATATAATATATTCGACGATTATAGGAAGATATGTCCCTAGTAATAAAGAGAGAGTAGTTTATTTTATAATATTTCTATTAGGTACAATTCTACCACAATTAATTTAATTAGGAGAGTTTATGAAAAAAATATTATTAATAACAATAAGCCTTGTATCTACATTATTTTTTACAGTTAGTGCAAGTGCTTTAAATATAGAAAATAGCGACATAGAGACATTTTTTAATGACAATATGGATGAAATGACAAGTGCTTATGAAGCTGAAACTAAAATTCAATGGAATGCTTCAAAAGTAGAAGAAATAGTAGATGTATATAACCCTGAATATGAACAGATTGGATATTTAGTAATTTTTGATTACGGTTATTTAGCATTTCATAATAATTTAAGTGTACTTGATGTATCAACTACAGGATACCCTTCATATTACAAATCAACTTTTAGTTTTAATAAACCTAAAGTTATTTATAAAAGTGGATTATTTTATACTGATAGTAGTGTAGCTACAGTTGATGATGTAGCAACAATTGATAGTGATTCTACAAATATTTATTATCCACTTGATAATTATTATTTAAAATCAGGATTTCAAATAAATTCATCAATGGTACAAATTCCATATTTTAAAGATGCTTACGATTCAAGTTCTTGGGGGAACTACATGGGGATTTCTTTTTCATATATGGGTGAAAATAGTGGTGCAGTTTTAGCTACAATGGCATTAATGTATACTTTAAAAGTAAATGGAGGAGTTGATTTAACTCCTTATCAAACAAGTTACAAAGATTTAAGAGCTTCTTTATATGTATATACAGGTTTTGATTATGATCGTGAACCTATTATGAATCAACAAGTTTTATCTTGGGGTATCAATGATTATTTAGAACATAATTATGGTGATAGATATTCATTTGCTTTAGTTGGTATGG
>JAWXUS010000020.1:0-29966 GCA_044426235.1 Peptostreptococcaceae bacterium
ATAAGCACAAACTGTAAATACTTCAGTTCCAAAAGGATTCTCTTTAGTTTTACAACTAACAAACCCTTCATTTTCTCTACTTTTTGTATCAATATTTATCCAAAACTTTTCATCGTAGTTTGAATCTTCATTACAAACATCAGATTGTAAATATGATTCAAATTTTACTTTTGATTTTTGGCTACAACTAACTTTATACTTTATAATCCCCATTTCTTTTTTAACAATACTTAAAAATCTTGTTATTTTAGCACAAACAATATTTTCATCAATCTTAATTTTGTAAGTTCTAGTTAAAACTCCACTATGCATATCTAGTTCTCTATAATAATCTAATACTTCACATTCATTAAGATCAATTTGAGTATCATTAATATAAACATTAATTCCTATAAAATTAATACTATTTGGTACTTTTCCAAAATAATTTGGATAACCATTTTTCCACCAACCAACACGAGTTTTATCTGGAAACCATACCCCTCCAATATATGAACCTTGGTGAGAATCACCAGAATATTTTTCTTCATAGTTGCCTCTCATACCCATATATCCATTTCCAATACTCATTATTGATTCTGCTAATCTATTTTCATCAAACTCAATCTTATCTTGAACTATCTTCCATTCATCAATTCTATCAAATAATCTTTTCATAATTCCCCCTAAGCTTTAGAAAATTCATCAAATATTTTTTCTATATTAATTTCCAAAGTACTAAAAAATAATAGATCACAATTACTCAAAATGTCTTCTCTACCAACTCCAACAGAAAACATACCACATTCATTTATTGCAGTTATTCCAGAGTATGCATCTTCTACCCCAACACAATTTTTGGGATTAACATTTAACCCCTCACAAGCCCTAATAAATATTTCAGGGTGTGGCTTTGAAAACTCGCAAAGTCTAGCATCTGCCATAAAGTCAAAATACTCTTTAATACCTAAATTATTAATAACTAAAGATGCATTCTTACTCGCAGATGCAAGGCCTATTTTTATTCCTTTTTCCCTTAAAGACTGTAATGTATTTTCAATGTTTGGTAGAATATCTTTCGGTGTTATAGTATTTATTAAACTAACATAGTGATCATTTTTCTGATTTGCTAAGACTTCCTTTTCACTTTCACTAAAATCATTTTCTCTATTTCCGTGTTTTAAAATTCTTTCAAAACTTTCAAATCTACTAACCCCTTTTAAGTTTTCATTAAATTCAAAATCTATCTCTATTCCTATTTCTTTTGCACACTTTTTCCAAGCTAAATAATGAAATTCTGCAGTATCAGTTATTATCCCATCTAAATCAAAAATAAATGCCTCTATCATATTTTCTCCTTAAGTAGTAAGAATTCATACCCCTTTAAATTTACACTTTCACCTAACTCTATTTCACATTCATCAAATAAACAAATTACTTTACTATTTTGTAAATACTCTGGTAAATTAAATTCTATACTTTTACTAGAATTATTAACTATAACACTTAAATTTTCTTTTTTAAGAATTAGTAGATTATCTTCTGAAAGTATCCATTCATTATTAACATTTTTAAGTTCACTATTTTCATTTCTAATCTTTATTAATTTCTTCATAAATGAAAGCATATCTAAGTTTTGTAATTCTTTTTTCCAAATCATACATTTTCTGTTAAGTTCAAGGCCAATATCTCCCTCTTTATTCATTCCATTAATTCCAATTTCATCGCCATAATATATGCAAGGGCAACCCGCTTGAGTAAACATTAGTAGATAACAAAGTTTAGCTTTTTCAATTACATCACCACATAAACTAAGAATTCTTGGAGTATCGTGACTCCCTACTAAATTAAATATACCTTCAGTTACTTGAGTTGGATATGCTAAATTAATATTGTTTACTTTATATGTGAATTCTTTTGCATTTATTGAATTATTACAAATAAACTTTTCAATAGCATCGCTAAGCGGATAATTCATAACTGAATCAAATTGATCTCCCATAAGCCACGGAAGTCCATCGTGCCAAAGTTCACCAAGTATATAACAATCAGGTTTCACTTTTTTAATTTCATCTCTAAACATTCTCCAAAACTTATGATCTACTTCATTTGAAACGTCAAGTCTCCAAGCATCAACATTAAATTCTTCAACAAAATACTTTCCAACTGAAATTAAATATTCAATAACTTCTTCATTTTCAGTATTTAACTTTGGCATCATAAATGTTGTTCCAAAAGTTTCATAATTTAAATTTCTACCATCTAAATCTTCAAGTTCCATATCTATTACAGGGAATTTTTTTATTACAAACCAATCTTTATACTTTGAATTTTCTCCATTTTTCACAATATCTTGGAAAAGTGGCGAGTAAAATCCTATATGATTAAAAACTGCATCTAGCATAATTTTCATTCCCATTTTGTGTGCCTTTTTTACTAATTCTCTAAAATCATCTTCGCTACCTAATCTACTATCAATTTTCATATAATCAATAGTGTCATATCTATGATTTGTTGAGGCATCAAAAATTGGACAAAAATATATTCCGCTAACTCCTAAATCTTTTAAGTAATCTAACTTATTAATTACTCCACGAATGTCACCCCCTGTGAAATTTTCACTAGTTGGAATTGCACCCCATTCGTCGTAATAATCTTCATCAAGAGAAGGATCTCCATTACAAAATCTATCCGGAAAAATTTGATACCAAACGGTATCTGTTACCCAACTTGGAATTTTTATAACATCAATATTATTTAAGTATGGAAAACAAAAGAAATCTCCTTGAATGCTAAGTATTAAATCATCATTAATACTTCCATCAAGAGTCTTGATACTTTTTTCTGTAAAAAGTATTTTTTCATCATCACCAATTAAAATAAAAGCATATCTTGAACGTTTATATTTAGGCTTAAATTCTGCTTGGAAAATATCAAAAAGTTCATTTTCACAAACTTTAGTCATCAATATATCTTCTGCACACCAACCAGTTCCGCTAGCACTTAAATTTCCACCACCTGCTCCGCCTTTATCCCAAATATATGGATCCCCTATTCTAACGTATGCCTTTTTTACTTCTCCTTTTTTAGTTTTTATTCTAAAGTGTAGAGTTTCATTGTCATAACCATATGAATAATTACTTTTTGGAATATGGTGTATTGCCTCTCTCGTTATCATAGAATTCTCCTTGAATTTATTTAATCTATAAATTATATAATTTTAAATTTATAGTTATTTAAAATTATATTTTTTGTATATAAAAAGTATTCTCTAACAAAATCTATTACTAAAATATCTAAATAATTATTTTGAACACAAAAAATTAAATAAATTCATTTTAAGATAATATTTAACACAAAAAAAGTAACTACCAAAGATAGTTACTTTTTAATTCTTTTTAGTATTCTATGATAATAAGTTCTAAATAATGATGATGCAACTACTACTCCAAGAGAAATCGCACCACTTGCAAACATTACACTTGCACCGGTTTGTATTGATAAATCAAAACTTCCCTCAATCATATAAAACATTGTGTTGTAAAGTCCAAGACCTGGAATTAAAGTTATTATACCTGGAATTATAAAAATTATTGTTGGTTTCTTAAACTTTATTGCAAAAATTTCACTTATAATTGATGCAACAGATGCCCCTATAAAATTTGAAATCATAATGTCAAAATTAAGTTGCCTAAATAATATATACACAACCCAAGAAATCATTCCAATAAAACCTGAATAAAATAGAGTTTCTTTCGGTGCATTTAAAAAAACTGCAAATCCCGTTGCCGCTAAAAATGAAAATACTATATGTATGATGATTGACATTTCTTCAATATTCATAGAGTTCCTCCCTTTTGAATGTATGAATTAATAACAATGCCAACTCCTGATGCAATAGCTGCTGCAACTATTCCCGCATCAAATACACGACCAAGCCCAGACATTAATTCACCACTAATTAAATCACGAACTGCCTTTATAAAAGGTACTCCCGGAAGAAGTGGCATTATAGTTCCAACTATAAGCATTTTTGGTGTATTAAGTATTCCAATTTCAGTCAAAAATACTCCATTCATCGCGATAACACTAGAAGTTACTAAGGTTGCAAAGATTGGAATTTTACTTAACCAAGTAACAAAATCATTAACTTTCATAGCTAAAATTGCAGTTATTAAAGTTAAAGTTGCAGTTACAGGATCATTCCCTCCCGCAAGAATTGCGAAACTTGCAGAACCTATTGCAGTTGCAATATATGTTTGAAACTTAGTATATGGACTATCATTTCCAAGATGCTTAAGTATTTCTAGTGCCTCACAAACTGTCATATCAGTTTCACAAACGAATTTTCTACTAAATCGATTTATTAAATCAACTTTATTAAGATCAACAGATCTATGCTTTATTACCTTCATAAAAGTAAATCCATCAAATCTATCATCTGATACAATAAGTGTTGCCGGCGCTATAAAAACGTTTACGTGATGAAAACCTCGTGATGCACAAACTCTTTTTATCGAGTCTTCAATTCTGTACGTTTCTGCCCCACTACTTAACATTAATTCACCCATAAAAGTCGCAAGCCTTAAAACATCTTTTTTTCGCTCACAATTTTGACTATCCAACTATCTCACCACCTAAATAAAATTAGATAATATCCTAAATAAGCCCATCAAAAAATTTAATCTCCTTACTTAAAATACTATCACTAAAATATTATATCATTATAAGTTTACATATTAAAGAAAAATAAAATTTAATTATGTAGTAGAATTTCTAATGCTTAAAATATTAAATTTAAGCATTTCTTTTTCTTCGATTATCTCATCAAATTCTTTATAATCTACTATTTTAATATCTTTATTATCTATAAATAGTCTGTTATCTATAATTATATCTTTTAAAACATCATATATTTTATATTCTAAATTTTCATATACTCCTCCATCAATAAGTTCGTAATCATAATCATATATCGAATAATCATACCCACTATCACACTTGTGTATTTTTATATAATATTCATCTAACTTAAATACCACTTTTATTCTCCTCTTAATTTAATTAAAAAACCTCTTTATCAAATAATTTAATAAAGAGGTTTCTTATTATAAAACTTTATCTAAGAACTTTTTAGTTCTTTCATTTTTCGGATTTTCAAACACCTCTTTAGGTGATCCTTGTTCGATTATGTATCCCCCATCCATAAATACTACCTTGTTTGCAATCTCTTTTGCAAATCCTATTTCGTGAGTTACAACTGCCATAGTCATTCCATCATTTGCAAGCTCTTTCATAACGTCTAAAACTTCATTTACCATTTCAGGATCTAGTGCAGAAGTTGGCTCATCAAAAAGCATAACATCAGGTTTCATAGCAAGAGCACGAGCTATTGCCACCCTTTGCTTTTGACCTCCTGATAAACTTTGTGGAAATTCATTTTGTTTATCAATTAGTCCTACTCTATCCAATAATTTAAGCCCTTCTTCTATTGCAACTGCTTTGTCGATTTTTTTCACCTTAGTCGGTGCAAGTATTATATTTTCAAGAACTGTCATATTAGGAAATAAGTTAAAATTTTGAAAAACCATTCCTATATGTTCACGTACTTTATTAATATCGTTAGTTGGATCTAATATATTTTTCCCCTCAAATATAATTTCACCATCATTTGGATTTTCTAGCATATTAATACACCTTAAAAATGTACTTTTACCACTTCCACTAGGCCCTAATATAACTACAATTTCACCTTTATTTATTTCTAAATCTATTCCTTTTAAAACTTCATTATTTCCAAAACTCTTTTTTATCTGTTTCATATTTATCATAATTTTAACCTCCTACTCTTCACTCTCACTAGTTCTAACTAATGTATGAACTTTTTTCTTATCTGAATTTTGCATATTTTTTTCAATATATGCAAGCGCTCTTGATAACGCAAAAGTTAATACAAAATATATAAATGCGGCAACTAATAATGGTTCAAGAGGTTTGTATGTGTTTCCTCTAACTATATCTGCTGTATACATTAAATCCCTTATACCTATAACTGAAATTATTGAAGATTCTTTTATTAAAGTTATAAATTCATTTGCAAGAGCTGGTAAAACATTTTTCAATGCTTGAGGTATAACAACAAGTTTCATACTTTGAACATAATTAAGTCCTAAAGAACGACTAGCTTCCATTTGACCTTTATCAACAGCTTGTATTCCAGATCTTAATATTTCTGATATATATGCACTTGAATTTATAGTTAATGCAAAAATACCGGCAACAAAATCTGAAGGTATTGGTCCTATACTTGGAAATCTAATCCCAAATGCAGGGAATGAAAAATATACTATATAAATTTGAACTAAAAGAGGTGTTCCTCTTAAAAACTCAATGTATGCACCTGATATAAATTGTATAATTTTATTATTACTAATTCTTGCCATACATATAAATACACCCAGTAAACAACCAAATAATAATGTAGCAAGTGATATTAATACAGTATTTATAGTTCCAGATACAAACATACTACCATAAGTACTTAAAAACGAAAAATCCATATCTTTACTCCTATTCTTCAGTTAATTCCATTGCATTTTGCACGAATTCTTCTATTTTACCTGTTTCAGTAAGTTCTGCTAATATTTCATTACATTTATCAATTAAAGTATAATCATCATTTTTCTTAAATGCCATAGCAACTCCCTCACCACTATCTGCTAAATCAACATTTGATTTTTCTAAATCTTCGAATTCATTTAAGTATCCTACTGCAACTGTAGAACTGATTATTACAGCGTCGGCATTATCATTTTGTAAATCCATTATAACTTCTGGTATTTTACTTAAAGTTTTTAAGTTTGTAGCTTCTATTTGATCATTTGCTATACCTTCTTGAAGTGATCCTTTTTGAACTGTAATGTTTGCATCTTTAAAATCTTCTAATGAAGTAAATTTATCTTGATTCTCTTTTTTAACAAGTATTATAGCTTGACCGCTGTAGTACTGATCAGAGAAGTTTATTGATTGTCTTCTTTCTTCAGTTGGTGTAAATCCTGATATTCCAATATCTACTGTTCCTGAATTTACTGCTGCTAATATTCCATCAAATCTCATATCTTTTATTTCAAGTTCTACCCCTAATTCATCTGCTATAACTGCTGCAACATCCATTTCCATACCAACAATCTTACTTTCTCCATCAACTATTGAATGAAACTCATACGGTGGATAATCTGCACTTGTACCTATTGTTAATACCCCTTTTTCTTGTATCTTTTCTAACTCTGTAAGGTTTGAATCGTTAGATCCACATCCTACTGTAGCAAACATAATTGCTCCAACTAGTGTTGCCATAATTGATTTTTTCATAATTTACTCCCTCCATTTTTTAAATTAAAAAAGTCCCCTAGCATATGCTAAGAGACGAAATTTTCGCGGTACCACTCTTATTGATAAATATTATATCAAAAAAATGATTTTGCAAAAATTAAAAAGTCCCTTGGTTAAAAACCAAGAGACGAAATTATCCGCGTTACCACTCTTTTTGATAAGTAAACTTATCCACTCAAACCTTTAAGGCAGGTATACCTACTATCCTACTTAATTTCAAATAGTCTTCTCCAAAGTTCTTTTCATATTAATCATCATACTAGACTCACACCAACTCTAGCTCGCTGAAATCAGTTTTAATACTACTCTCTTTTTCATAGAATTTATTTTTGTAATTTGATATAATTGTATATCCTTTTGTATTTATTGTCAACAATATTTGAAAAACTTTTTTTATTTTTATACTAAAACTTTAAAATAGCGAAAGTTGATTTTCTTCACTCATACCCTCTAAAGCCCCGTGATTACTTAATACTTCAATAACAGTTTTTGATATTTTAGTTCTATTTTTTAACTCTTCTTTTGAAATATATTTTCCATTTACTCTATCTTTTTCAATATTTATAGCGGCATTTTCTCCCATACCTTGAATCGAAATAAGTGGTGGAAGTAATTTATTATCTTTTAATTTAAACTTTTTTGCATCACTTTCATATATATCAACTTTTAATATTTCAATATTTCTTGCATACATTTCATATGCCACTTCAAGTGCTGTTAATATATTTTTTTCTTTATTACTAGCTTCATTTCCTAAAGTTTCAATTTCTTCAATCTTATTTTTTATCGCATCTTTTCCACGTACTATTAAATCTGCATCAAAATCCTCTGCTTTGGTCGTAAAATATGTTGCATAAAATGCTTGTGGATAATGTACTTTACAATATGCAAGTCTATAAGACATCATAACGTATGCAACGGCATGTGCCTTTGGGAACATATATTTTATTTGATTACAAGACCATATATACCAATCTGGTACATCATTTTCTTTCATCGCCTCAACGTGTTCAGATTTAAGTCCCTTACCTTTTCTAACGTTTTCCATTATAGTGAACGATAATTTTGGATTTAATCCCTTAAATATTAAATAGTTCATTATATCATCACGAGTTGAAATAACTTCTTTAAGAGTTGTAGTTCCATTTCTCACTAAATCTTGTGCATTATTTAGCCAAACATCTGTTCCGTGAGATAATCCTGAAATCATAACTAACTCTGCAAAAGTTGTTGGCTTTGTATCGACTAACATTTGACGAACAAATTTCGTACCAAACTCAGGAATTGCAAGAGATCCTATTTCACAATTTATTTCCTCAGATGTAACCCCTAGTGCCTCTGTTGAAGTAAATAAAGACATTGTTTGTTTATCATCAAGTGGAATTTTTGTTGCATCAATTCCAGTTATATCTTCAAGCATTCTAATTATAGTTGGTACATCGTGTCCTAATATGTCAAGTTTTAGTATTCTACCACTTATCGCATTATAATCAAAATGAGTAGTCTTTACACCTGAAGTTTTATCATTTGCAGGATATTGAATTGGAGTAAAATCATAAACCTCTTTATAATGAGGAATTACCATAACTCCTCCTGGATGTTGTCCTGAAGTCTTTTTAACTCCTGTACAACCAATTGCAAGCCTTAACATTTCAGCGCTAGATGCCTCTATTTCATTTTCTTCAAAATATTTTTTTGAATAACCAAAAGCAGTTTTATCCGCAACAGTTCCAATAGTTCCCGCACGATAAACTTTTCCTTCACCAAATAATTCTTCTGTGTATCTATGAATAGTTGGTTGATACTCACCCGAGAAATTAAGATCAATATCTGGTTCTTTATCTCCCTCAAATCCAAGGAAAACTTCAAATGGAATATCGTGTCCATCTTTTTTAAGAACTTGTCCACATTTTGGACAATCTTTAGTCTCAAGGTCTACCCCCGAACCATATTCTCCAATTTCATAAAAATACGAATACTTACATTCTTCATTTTCACAAATATAATGCGCAGGAAGTGGATTAACCTCAGTTATATCACTCATTGTGGCCGCAAATGAAGAACCAACCGAACCTCTTGAACCAACTAAATATCCATCTTTTAAAGATTTAGTAACTAATTTTTGGGATATTATATACATAACTGCATATCCGTGTCCAATTATAGAACTTAGTTCTCTCTCAAGGCGGTCTTCAACTACTTTCGGCAAATATTCTCCATATATTTTTCGTGCTTTAGTATAGCACATTTCACGAAGTTCAATGTCTGATCCTTCAATCTCTGGAGGATAAGTTCCACTTGGTATCGGCTTTATATCTTCTATCATATCTGCAATTTTATTTGAGTTTAAAACCACTAGTTCATAAGCCAAAACTTCTCCTAAATAACTAAATTCATCAAGCATTTCATTAGTAGTTCTAAAATGAAGTTTAGTATCTTCTTCATCTACTTTAAACCCTTTAGAGTTTTTTAGTACTTTCCTTAACACACTCTCATGTTCTTCTAAAAAATGTACATCTCCCGTTGCAACAGGTATTTTTCCAAAATGATTTGCTATTTCTAATAGCTTTTTATTTTTGGTAATTAATTCTTCTAAATCTTCAACTTCACCTTTATTAATCATATATTTATTATTTTCAAGTGGCATAATTTCAACATAATCATAAAGATCAATAATTTCTTTAATATCTTCTATAGACTTGTTGTATTTTACCGCTTGATAAATTTCTCCAGATTCACAAGCAGAACCAATAACTAATCCCTCTCTATGAGTTAATAAATCACTTTTTAAAATCCTAGGATTTAAGTGATAAGTTTCAATATGTGAATTAGAAATTAATTTATAAAGATTTTTAAGTCCAACTTCATTTTGTGCAAGAAGTATAATATGATTCGGTCTAACTTTTTTATAATCTAAACTTCCAAAAATCTTATTTGCATCTTGTAAAGTTTTAGCACCCTTATCTTCCATCATCTCAATAAATTTAATAAATAACATTGCAGTAGCAGTTGAATCATCAACCGCCCTATGATGATTTTGTAGTACAATCTTTAATTTTTTACATAAAGTATCAAGCCTATATCTTGATATCTCAGGCATTAAGTTTATCGCTAAATTCATAGTATCAATATAATTATTATTACACTCTAAATTTAACTCTGATGCCTTATATTTTAATATTGAAATATCAAAATCTGCATTATGTGCAACCAAAACTGCATCTCCACAAAAATCTAAAAATTCTGGTAACACTTCTTCAATAGTTGGACTATTTTCAACCATTTCATTAGTTATACCAGTTAATTCTTGAATATTATATGGAATATCTCTTTCAGGATTTATAAGTTTTGAAAAAGTATCAACTATTTGCCTATTTTTAACTTTAACTGCACCAATTTCAGTTATTTTATTTCCAACAATAGAAAGTCCAGTAGTTTCAAAATCAAGCACTACAAATTCTTGATTAAAATCTAAATCATTTGCATCTTTAATCATTTCATTACTATCATCAACTAAATACCCTTCAACACCATAAATTACTTTTATATTATTAGCCTTTGCAGCATACATAGCCTCTGGAAATGCTTGTACCACTCCGTGATCAGTTATAGCAATAGCACTATGCCCCCATTTTACAGCTTGTTCAATAAGTTTTTTAGTACTACAAACTGCGTCCATTGAAGACATTTGAGTATGTGCATGAAGTTCCACTCTTTTTTCATCACTAGTATCTTCTCTTAATTCTTTTTTGTCCGATTTAATTCCATTAATATTAAGGACTAATTCATTTTGATAATAATCAAAAGTAACATCTCCCTTAATTTTTAAATAACTACCTTTTTTAATACTATTAATTACTTTGTCTTTATTCATATCATCTAAAAATAGTTTACAATTTATCGAATTTGTAGTGTCTGTTACTCCAATTACGAATAAAATCCTACCATTTCTAAGTTCTTTAATATCTATATTAAATACCTCTGCATTAATACAAACAGTTTCTTTTTCTTTTAAATGATCAATCCTTTTATTAAATGCAAATACATTCTCACCAAAAATCAAATCATCATCTTCATCAAAATCAACAACGTATTCTTCATCATCATCTACTTCAATATTTGAAGTATTAAGTGCTAACTTAACTCTTTCTCTTATTTCTCTTTCTTGATATAATTTAATCTTTTCTAAGTCTACTTTATTAAGTGACTTTTCAATCTTAATAAAAATTTCAATTCCGCACTCACTAAGTATAGTATTTTTTATACTCCTTAAAAATTCATCATCACAAAGTCTATTATAAAAAAATTCATCAACCCTAATTTTTAAAGTTGAATCTATAGTTGCACATTCAATTACTTTTTTATCATTCATATTAATTGACGGCATTCTTTTTTTAATTAAATACTTTACATTATCCATATATAACTTTAATATTTCTTGTGGTTGTTTTTTCTTAAATCCGTTATAAGTTATATTAAATTTTATTTCATTAAAATATTTTAATTTAATTTTAAGTTCATTTTTCAACTTATCAACAATTTCATAATCTAAAATCTTTTTCGATATTAAATAGAAATAAACACTTTTTTGTTCTTTAAAATAAACTAACTTTTCAACTTCAACATCTTCAAATCTATTTTTTAATATTTTATTATCAATTTCAAGTTTTTCTAAATAATTAATTATTTTATCCATTTTTTCGTCTCCTTTCATTTTTTATAGTATATCATAATTTGGACTAACTCAAAAAACAAACTTTATCATATTATAGTAATAATTAAAAATCAAAGGATGTGATTTTATTGGAAAATAATATTATTGAAGTTTATGATAAAATAAATGCAAAAAAAATTTTTAAAAAGTCCATAAAAGAAATTTCTACAAAAAGAATTTTTCTCCTTTATTCAAATATATTTAATCTACCAATTTGTGCATTAATACTAACAAATACAGTTATGGCCTCTAGAACTTCAGTTATTAATTTTTGCTATCAAATAAATGAACTGTACGACATTAAATTAAGTGAAGAAAATATTAAGAGTATAATAAAATTTATTGTAGGTCACGAAACTGGTCATATCCTTGATTCTTCTCTTAAAAAAACAAGGTCTGAATACCAATCTATGATACTTACATTTAGAGAATTATGTATTGAATATAAAAAAAATAATACTTCTATTAAAACTTATCAACTTGAAGATTTAGGACGACAAATCAAGAATAACCTTATTGAAAGGGAAATTACTGCTTGGAATATTGCATCTGAAATAATTGATTTTAAAGATGATAATGAGATCTATATCTTTAATAAAACTAAAGAATATGCACTTGCAACATATAATACAATTTCATACAAATCATTATATAGACAAATGGAATATGTAATATAAAAAAGTGACGATTATCGTCACTTTGATTTATCCAAATATTTTTTTAGTTAAATTACACCCTGTACAAGTTGCTGCTGCTCCACCAAGAGCCGTTTCTCTAAGTTCCATTGGAAGTGTCTTTCCAACTATATACATAGCCTCAACATTTTCATCAAATGGTATAACATTTAATATATTACAAAGTGATAATTCTGCAGAAATCAAAGCATTGGCAACACCTATTGCATTTCTTCCTTGGCAAGGTGCCTCAACTAGTCCTGCTATTGGATCGCAAACTAACCCCATAACATTTTGTAAACAATGACTTGCCGCATGAATTGCTTGGTTTGGAGTTCCACCCATCATTTCAACAACTCCTGCAGATGCCATAGCAGCAGCCGCTCCAGTTTCGGCTTGACAACCTCCCTCAGCTCCAGAAACCGTCGCATTTCTAGTTATTATAGCACCTATTGCAGATGCACTAAGAAGAGCTTGTACCATTTCTTCATCACTAAAATCATATTCATTTCCGATAGTAACTATAGCTCCAGGCAATATCCCACAAGATCCCGCAGTTGGCGCTGCAACTACAAGTCCCATTGATGCATTAACTTCCATAGTTCCCATTGATGCACTCATAGCTTTGTTCATAAGGGTTCCACAAACAGTTTTACTATTTGAATTTCTAAATAAACTAAGTTTTTTAGCCTCTCCACCTATTAAACCACCCATAGATTTTATATCTTCTTCTTCGGCCTTTTTTATTGCATCTTTCATAATAGTTAAAGCGCTATGCATTTTAGTAAGTATTTCTTCTCTTGAAAGTCCACTTAATTCAACTTCTCTTTCTAAGCATAATTCGTGAATTTTCATATCATACTTTGCACATTTTTCTAGTAAGTCTTGTCCACTTATAAAGTTATATTTCATAAATTTATCCTCTTTAATTAAAATTTGTCTAAAACAACTATTCTGTCAACTACAGAAGAATTTTTTATAGCATCTATTAAATCATCTTCTAATTTTTCATCAGTTTCAATGCTAACAAAACTAAAATTAGTATTTGCTATCGCATTACTATAAATTGTTGCTATATTTTTCTTATTTTCCGCAAGAAGTGAAATAACACTTGCCATTGAACCAGGTTCATTTTTTAGTTCTAATATCATAGAAAATTTTGAACCATCAAAATTCATCTTAAGTCCATCTATTTCAGTTATCTTTATGTTCCCTCCACCAATTGATGAACCAACAACTATAAACTTATTTGAATCATTTAAAGTTATATACATTTTAACAGTATTTGGATGACAATCATCTCCTAAATTAGCCTTTATAAACTCAAAGTTTAATCCTTCACTTTTTGCAATATTAAAAGCATCACGAATTCTAACATCATCAGTTTCAAAACCAAGTATCCCTCCAACTAATGATTTATCAGTTCCATGACCTTTATAAGTTTCTGCAAAAGATCCGTGTAAATAAAATTTAACATCAATGATATTACTACCAACAATTTTTCTTGCCATCTTACCAAGTCTTGCGGCACCTGCCGTATGTGAACTTGAAGGACCTATCATATTAGGGCCAACAACATCAAATATACTATAATCTTTACTCATAAAATTATCTCCTATTAAATTACATAAAAATACAGCCAATAAATTTTAACTTTTCATTAGCCTATCTTAATATACCATACCCTATAATACTTTTTCTACACTTTATAAAATAAATGCCCTCTTTAAAAAGAGAGCATCTAGAATTATTTATTTTCTGTTTCCTTAGTTTCATCTAACTTACCAAGTGATTTACCAACTACCATAGCAGTAGTCATACCACCATTAACATTTAACATAGTTCTACCCATATCAAGTATTGGATCTATTGCAACTATTCCTCCTGCAAGTGGGAAATAAGCACCAAGTCCAACTCCTGATAAAACTACTGATACTGCCATTGTTGCAGTTCCAGGAAGACCTGCAATACCAAGTGAACCAACAGTAATAACTACTATTAACATTGCATAGAAACTTGCAGTTTGTTCAATTCCTGCCATATTAGCAATAGTTACTGCCATTAATGCTGGGTATAATCCTGCACAAGCATTCATTCCCATATTAGCTGCTAAACTTGCAACAAAACTTGCAGTTCCTTCATCTAACTTTTGCTTATTAGTTAATGTATCAATAGTTACTGGAAGTGTTCCTAAACTACTTCTTGAAGTAAATGCAAGAAGTAAAGGTTCAGTAGCATTTTTAACATAATTAATTGGATTTATTCCTACTAATGATAATATACCTAAATGTATAACAAACATTATAGCAACACCAATATATATAGCTATTATGAACTGAATTACAGAGAATATAGAAGAAATACCTCTACCTGTAATAGTATTTGCTAAAAGTGCAACTACAGCATAAGGCATAAACTTAATAACAGTCATAGCAACACTTAATATTATTTTGTAGAATGCTTCTACTAAATCTATAAAAGGTTTTACAACATCGAAATACTTCTTAGTTTGTCTTTTTGTAGCTAATCCAAGGAATGCTGCAAATATAACAACTGGAACTACTGCACCCTCTGCCATTGACATTACAGGATTTTCAGGTAATAAACCTCTTAAAGTATCAACTATTGGAGTAATTTCTTTTAATGCTGAATCAGTTTCAATCATTGAAATATCAGTTCCAACACCAAGTTTCATAACATTTCCAAGTATTATCCCAACTGCTGCAGAAAGTGCAGTTGTTATTAAAAGCATACCTATAGTCTTACCTGTTAATGCACCTAAGTTATCATCATTCATATTAATTATAACTCTTAATATCGATGTAAATACTAATGGTACAACTAACATTTTTAGTAAGTCCATAAATCCATAACCAAATAGGCCATACCATTTACTTACTTCAGTTAACCAAGTTACTTCAGAAGGATTTTCTGGAAAACCTGCTACAAATTGAATAACAACCCCAACGAATAGACCCATTAATGTAGCTAAAATAGTTCTAGTTGAAAATTTAACTTTTTTACTTTCCATTTGTTTTACAACTGAAAAAGTACCAAATAATACTAATATGAATAATACCGTTTTAAAATCACTTATCATTAAAAATTCTGATAAAAATGAATTCATAATATAATCTCCCTTTATTTTAATATAAATTTTTATTTACAAACATTTGCCGCAACATTTAATACATCCCAAGTTCTTGCAAACGGTGGTGCATAACAAACGTCTAACATTCCTAATTGATTAGTAGTCATCTTACTAAATACTGCACAAGCAATAATATTTGCTCTTTGTACTGCATCTTTATATCCACAAACTTGACCACCTAAGATTACTTTAGTGTCTTTATCATAAACTAACTTAACATATATTTTAGTTCTTCCTGGATAGTAATTAGTATAGTTCATATCATTTATAAATTTAGCACCATAATTTATACCAAGTTTCTTCGCATCTTCTTCGCTAAGCCCAGTTCTTGCAGCTTCCATATCAATAACTTTTAAGCAACTAGAAGATAATGAACCTTGATATTCACTATTTAATCCTGCTAAATTTTCTCCAACTATTCTACCAAGTTTATTAGCACCTGTAGCAAGTGGTACATAAACTTTTTCATTAGTTATATAATTTTTAATAGTCGCACAGTCACCTGCTGAAAATACATCTTCAACAGAAGTTCTTCCACCATCATCAATAATTATTGCACCATTTCCTAGCATCTCAATTTTAGAGTTATCTAAGAATTTAGTGTTTGGTCTAACTCCAGTCGAAACTATTACTAAATCAGCATCTATTTCACCTTTATTAGTTATAACTTTTCTAACCTTAGTATCACCTTCTAGTTTTGTAACTATAGTTTTAAGTCTTAAATCAACTTCGTGACTATTTAATTCTTCTTCTATTAAGTCTGTTATTTCTTTGTCAAACACCTCTTGAAGAACTCTTTCTCCCATTTGAACTAAAGAAACATTCTTTCCAAGTTTTTTCATAGCTTCAACAGTTTCAAGTCCTATAAATCCAGCTCCAACAACACAAACATTTTTTATATCGTTACCTTGAACTAGCTCTTTTATCTTAACTCCATCTTCCATACTCTTTAATGTATGCACATTCTCATATTCAAATACATTTTCGATTGGTGGAATTATTGCACTCGCACCCGTTGCTATCATTAACTTATCATAAGTATCAGTTATTACTATATCTGATTTTATATCTTTTATTTCAATAGATTTATTATCAAAATCTACACTTAAAACTTCGTGATTTGTAAATAATTCAACACCAGTTTCTCTAAATTTCTCTGGAGTTCTAGCTATCATATTATTTGCATCATCAAAAAATCCACCAACGAAATATGGAAGTCCGCAAGCACCAAAAGAAATTATATCTCCTTTTTCATAAACAACAACTTCATATTCTGGTTGTAATCTTTTTAATTTAGCGGCTGCACTCATACCAGCTGCAATTCCACCAACTATAATAATTCTCATAAAATTCTCCCTTTTTAATTTTTTTTATCATATTAATAAACATATATCTATTTATACATATATATCAATGCTAATATTAATACATATACATTTGTTTGTCAACTTAATACAAAAAATATAACTAAATATTTTTTATATATAATTATATTTTATTTTAAAGTTAAATTATACATAAAAAAAGACAATTAGAAAACTAATTGTCTGATAGTGCCGGCTCTGATTCTACAGTCTTAACATTATAATTTTTAGATAAAGTTCCTTGATATTCAGAAACCATATCAGTAAATATACCTCGTACTTCTTCTAATGTAGGTATTGTAACTGTTGCTCTTGCATCTAATATAAATCTCGTTTCTTTTTCCATTATTATATTAACTGAAGATCTTTTATTAACACTACCTTTCATTTCTTCGATTAGTTTATAAATTTCTCCACTAGTAATATTTTTTAATATTAACTTCATTTCATTTTGAGTTAACATATATTGATATATTTGCTTTTCTAATGCTTCATTAAATACACTAATAATTTCTTCATTAGATGATGCTGCATGTTTATTTCTAGCGCTCTTATAAGTTTTAAGACATATAAATCCAACTGTTGATGAAATTAATATACTCAAAATTCCATACAAAATAATATTACTAAATAAACTACCAAAACCTGTTACAATTTGTAAAATTGCAAAAGTTAATATAGTGGCAAGTAACAATATTCCGACTTCCTTAAAGTCTAAATTATCCTTTACTTTATCAAATGTCATATCTTTAATGTTAACACCTTTTTTCTCTTTCATAACCTTATATATTTCTCCACCTAAATCAAAGGCTTCCATTTTATATAAAGGTTGTTCTCCAAACCCTTGAGTAGTACTTGCACTTCTTGCAAAAGTCATACATTTGGATTCATCCATTGCATTATCAATTCTCATTGCTTTAACAAAGTCTTCACCATTTATTGTTAACCCTCTTAATATGCCCATTTTAATAGCTGCACGTCTATCATTTCCATTCCATCTAGAAAGTGCATATTCAATTATTCCACTTATTCCAAGCTCATTATCACAATCTATACTTCCATCCATTGGAAAATAATCAAGACCTCTTATTTTACTCTCATCAGCAAAACATTTTACCTGATTATAATCACAATTTCCCCTTCTAAAGATCTCACTTGGTCTAATATTATTCGACATACCCTCATTTATTCTATCCTCAAACTCAGCAATAGCATCATCATATTTATCGTAGGGTATTTCTATTTTAGATGGAGTAGAATCATCCGCTTTGTATCTTACTTCTCCGTACTGTAAACATGCATCAACGCATCTAATACCAGTACTATTATACTTACTTTTTAATAAAGCACCCATAATTTATCACCCTTCGTATAAATATTAACTAATAGTCTTTACTAGTTCATCTTCTCCCAGTATGCTAGTTATCTTAACACCAAATTTTTGGCCTACTATAACAACATTTCCATATCCTATCTTTCTATCATTAACATAAATTTCAACTTCTTGATCTTCTGAATTATCAAGTTCTATTACAGAACCTTTAGATAGGTCAAAAATATCTTTTAAAGTCATTTTTGTTCTACCTAAAACAACATTAACTTTAAGTTCTATATTTAAAACTCTTTGAAAGTTTTCACTCATAAAATATTACCTTTCCTTCCCTACTACATCTGTTATTATTACAGCTCTCTTATCTTTTATAAGACCCGGTTTTGCCATAAATGATTTTGCACTCTCAACAAATACTTCTATATCATCAGCAATCCCAGTATCTAGAGTTATTATATCATCAACCTTTAAATTTAGTAAATCTCTAACATTAATCAACGTTTGCCCAAGACTAACACTAATTTCTGAATCAGTTCCACAAACACTCTTATAAATTGCATTACTAAACTCTGAATCATACTCAATATCTTTATCTCTAAATAACTTTTTAGTTTCCATGTGTGTAAGAACAGGTTCCATACAAGTATATGGTAAACAGAAACAAGTTTTACCCATTTCTTCATCATCATCATTCATAATAGTCATATGTGCTAAAATTACAGATTCACTGACTGGATATTTTCTACTTGATGCAATATTTTTATTTACTTCTGCAATTTCATTTTTCTCACAACCTTCAATAACATGAAGATTCGCTAAAAATTGATTACTAGTATATGCTAAAAGTTCTTTATCAATATCTGTTATTTCTCTTTCATAATTTCTAAGTTTTCCATCTCCCCCAGAAATCAAATCTATTAAAGTTAATGCTATCGGTCTATCTATTTGATAAATCATATTTTTTACTAAGGGTTTCATATCAAATTCTATTATAACAGCATCTTCATTAACTATCCCAATAAATTCATCATAGTTTGTTTGTTCTACTTTATCAAGCCTACAATACATTTTAGGCTTTTTCATTTCGTATGCCATATAAGTTGTTAAGCCTTTACAGTATTCTTCACTTATAACTGATACGAATCTTAAGTTATCCGTTGAGAACCTTTGAGGCTTTTTAAAGTCGTATACTTTTACTTGTTCACTCATAATTTATTTATCTCCTTGTATTATCTCTGAAGATTATTAGCCATTGACCACATCTCATCTGCTGCTTGAATTCCTTTTGAATTAAATTGGAATGCTCTTTGTGCAAGAATTAAGTTAGTCATTTCTTGTTCTAACCTAACATTTGACATTTCGACGTGTCCTTGATGAATTAAACTATCATTTGCAAGTTGCATAAATGCACCATCATTTAATTCAAATAAACTATTATCTCCAGATAATAAATCATTTGTACCCTCTGGTTCATATAAATTTATCTTACCTATTTTTACTTCATCTAAAAATACTTCCCCAGTGCTTTTTATATTTAATATTCCATTTGATAAGTTAACATCTTGTACTGGACTTGCATCATCATATATAACTTCTAGGAAATTTCCATTATCATCAACAATTCTTCCATCTGCATCAAGTTTAAAACTTCCATTTCTAGTATATAAATCATTTCCTTCTGGATTTGTTACTTTGAAGAAACCATTCCCCTCAATTGCCATATCAGTATCAATATCAGTAGCTTTTAAAGATCCTTGATCGTATCTTCTAACTGATTCTGAAATTTTAACACCAGTACCTGTTATGTTATCTTCATTATTATTTGGATAAACTCTTTTATCTAGAGTTTCAGTATACGTATCTAAAAAACTATTTTCTAACTTTTTATATCCAACAGTTTGTGCATTAACCATGTTATTAGATATAGTATCTATTCTAATTTGAGTTGCTTGCATTCCAGTCTTGCTTGTTTGAAGTAAATTATACATAAGTTATCCTCCTAATTATATTCTTCCTATTTCACTTGCAATTTTTGCTAAAGTAGAATCCATAGTTTGAATTACTTTTTGATTTGCCTCAAACTCTTTTAAGTTTTGCATCATCAAAGTCGTTTGATCAATATAATCAACATTAGATCCTTCTAAATGATTTTGTCTAAGTTCTGATTGGAAAACTTCATATGAATTTTCGCCAACGTATAGATTATTCGACACTTTTTCTAATTCTTGTACATTATTAAAGCTAAAAACATTTAATTTATAAGTTTGATTTGCAACTTCTAACTCATTTGAAGAGTTTAATACTATTTGTTCATTTCCAACATAAATTGGACCAATCTCTTCATTTTGTAAATTAGTACCCGTTACTAATTCACCAGTACTAGTAGTTAAATATCCTATTTCATTAACTCTAAACGAACCATCTCTTGTGAAATACTCATTTTCATCAGCATCAACTACTCTAAAATATCCATCTCCAATAATACCAAAATCTGTTGAATTTCCAGTTTCATAAAGTGTACCTTGCATATTATTAGTTACAGTTTCATCAATTGCAATCCCAAAAGATAAAGTTCCAAGATCTTGCCTATAACCTACCCCATTTTTATAATCATCGTGGTTTGAAAGTAAAACCTCATCAAAAGTTTTAGTGATAAGGCTTTCGCTTTTATAACCTGTGGTATTAATATTTGCCATATTATTGTTTATCACCGCTTGTCTAGACTGTAGTGATATCATAGCTGATGCAGAAGTATACATTCCTCTTATCATAATATTAATCTCCTTTTATATATTTTATTTTTTTCATAGCCTCTCTTAATTTAACAATCGCACGACTGTTTAATTGAGATACTCTAGATTCTGAAATTCCAAGTACTTCTCCTATTTGCTTTAATGTTAATTGTTCATAGTAGTAAAGAGATAAAACTATTTTATCTTTTTCATTTAACATATCAATCGCACGACCCATAACGTCTACTAATTCTTCTTGTTCAACAACTTCACTAGGTAAAGGTGTGTTGTTATCTTCTAAAGTATCAATCATTCTAACTTCTTTTTCATCTTCAAAAAGAGTATTATCAAGATAAGTTAAGTTTAATGATTGCATTTTTATCATAATATTATTTAATTCTTTTTCAGAAATTTGCATATGATCTGCAATTTCTTTTTTAGTTGGTTCTCTTAAAAATTTATTTTGTAAATAATTAACTGCTTGATTATATTCTTTACTTTTTGCAGTATAATTTCTTGAGATTGGCATATTTTTTCTTATCTCATCAATTATTGCTGAAGTTATTTTCATTGATGCAAATGTTGAAAATTTAACTCCCTTACTAGGATCGAATTTTTTTGTAGCATCTATTAACCCTATTGTACCATATCCAACTAAATCTTCATACTCTATACCTATTTTTTTTGTATGGTATTTAGATGCAATAAATTTTACAAGAGGTATATTTTTGACAATTAACTCTTCTCTGTCTTTATTATCCATAATAGTTATTCTTTCCTCCTGTTATATATTGACTACTCCTTGAGCCTTGATTTGAATATCATTTGGTATTTCATTTAATGATAATATTGTTACTTGAGGGAAAACCATTTCTATTAATTTTCTAAATGGCGCTCTTATTTTCGGAGATACAAGTAGTATCGGCCTATTATTATTAAAGTTTATGCTTTCAATTGAACTTTGTATGTTACTAAATATTTTATTCGTAATATCAGGCGTTACCGCTGGATAAGTTCCGTTTACAGATCTTTGTAAGTTATTTGAAATAATATTTTCAACATCAGGTGATAATGTTAAAACTGTTATTGCATTATTTTCATCAACAAGTTCTGCACATATACTTCTACTTAATGATATTCTAACATATTCGGTCAAAATTTCTACATCTTTTGTATTTTTGGCATTATTTGCTAAAGTTTCAAGTATTGTAACTCTATCTTTTATTGCAACTTTTTCTTTAAGTAAATTTTGAAGTACTGTTTGAATTTCTCCAAGACTCATTAAATCAGGAATTAATTCTTCAACTACTGCACTATATCTTTCCCTCATTGACTCAATTAATTCTTTTACTTCTTGTCTTCCAAGTAATTCATATGATTTTGATTTAATAATTTCAAGAAGGTGTGTAACTAATATTGTAGTTGGATCAACTACAGTATAACCTTTAAGTTCCGCCTCTTCTGACTTTTCCTTATTAATCCAAAATGCATCTAGCCCAAATGTTGGTTCTTTAGTTTTAATTCCTTCAATATCAATATCTCCACCCATAGGGTTCATACATAAAAGCATTGTCGGCATTAAATCATTAAGTGTTACAGTATTCCCTTTTATTTTAACTGCATATTGATTTGGTTCTAATTGTAAATTATCTCTAATTCTTATAGGTTGAACAACTATTCCCATTTCAATAGCACATTGCCTTCTAACTGAAACTATTCTTTGTAGTAAATCTCCTCCACTACTTTCATCTGCAAGAGGAATTAATCCATATCCAATTTCCACTTCAATAGGCTCAACACTTATTAATTTAGAAACGTCTTCTGCCATTTGTGGAGTTGGTGGTTGACTTTCTCCTTCTTGCCTTTCAACTAATTCAAGTTCTTCTTGTTCTTCTTTTTCTTCCTTATTTAATAATACTGAAAGTGCTATTGCACCTATTCCTAAAGAGAAGAATGCCATTTTTGGAAGTCCAGGCATAAATCCAAGTACTAAAAGTGTTGCACCTGTCATTGCAATAGCTCTTGGAATTGATATTAACTGTTGACCAAATTGAGTACCAAAGTTTTCATCTCCACCAGCTTTAGTAACTAATATACCCGCTGAAGTAGAAATTAAAAGTGCTGGCACCTGACTTACAAGTCCATCTCCAATAGTTAATCTAATATATGTTTGAACGGCCTCAGAAAAGTCCATATCAAGCATCATCATACCAATTACAATTCCACCCAATACATTTATAAGTGTAACTATTATACCTGCTTGTGCATCTCCTTTTACGAACTTAGATGCCCCATCCATTGCTCCATAAAATTCTGATTCTAATTGTAATTCTTTTCTTTTTCTTATTGCAGTTTTCTCATCAATAACACCTGCATTTAAATCTGCATCTATACTCATTTGCTTTCCAGGCATCGCATCAAGTGTAAATCTTGCTGCAACCTCCGCAACCCTTCCAGATCCATTAGTTATAACCATAAACTGAACAATCATTATGATTAAAAATATTACTACCCCTACAACATAATTTCCACCAACAACAAAAGTTCCAAAAGCCTCAATAACTTCTCCCGCATTTCCTTCTGTTAATATAAGTCTAGTTGATGAAATATTAAGACCTAGTCTAAATAATGTTGTAACTAACAGTATGGTTGGAAATATTGATAACTCAAGAGTACTTTTTGATAAAAGTGTCATAAGAAGTATTAAAACTGCAAACCCAATATTTACGGCAAGCAAAATATCTAATAAGAAAGTTGGAAGAGGTATTATAATCATAAGTACAATACCTAAAACTCCAAATGCTACTAAAATATCTAATCTTCTCTCATTTTTCATAAAAACCTCTTCTATAACTTTTTATACCTATTTTTAATTTTATATACAGCTACTAGTATTTCAGCAACTGCTTGATACATACTCTCAGGTATTTCTTGATCTATTTCAATATCTTTATACATAAGCCTTGCAAGTGGCTTATTTTCAATAATTGGTATATCGTGTTCTTTGGCAATTTCTCTTATTTTAAATGCCACCATTTCGGCTCCCTTAGCAACAACAACTGGACTATCATCTTTTCCTTTTTCATACCTTATTGCAATAGATATGTGGGTTGGATTTGTTACTATAACTGTTGCACTTGGAACTGCATTCATCATTCTCATACTTGCCATTTCTCTTTGCTTTTGCTTTATCTTACCTTTAATTTGAGGATTACCCTCTGCTTGTTTGAACTCTTCTTTAATTTCTTGTTTTGTCATTTTAAGATCTTTGTTGTGCTTGTATCTTTGGTAGAAATAATCTGCAACTGCAATCACTATAATTACCATAACAATATTTACTAAAAGACCTCTAATTAATTCTATAATAGTAGGCAAAATTGATGAAATATGAAGTGAACTACTCATTAATATACCTCTCATATTTTTATCTAAATAACTTTGCCCTACAAAAAAAAGTATAGCTATAATAACTATACTTTTGAAAAGTTGTACTATAGACTTTGCAGAAAACATATTTTTAAGACCACTAAGTGGATTTAGCTTAGACAACTTAGGCTTTAGAGGATCTGTTGTAAATAATAACTTTGTTTGCACTAAAGTTCCAACAACCCCTAAAATAAGTATTGTTCCTCCGATTGGAAAAAATACTTTTGCGAATGTATTTCCAGTTCTTTGTGTCAAAATATGTAAAGTTTCATTATTTAAATCAAATTTAAATCCATAATTTAAATATGCAATTAAAAATCTTCCTAATTCAGTTATTATACTATTTGTCATAAAAATTATTATAGCAAACATACTAACTAAAGTTATTGCTGTTGATACTTCTGTACTCTTTACTACATTACCACTTTTTCTTGCATCTCTTTTTTTCTTAGCAGTTGGTTCTTCCGTTTTATCATCATTAGATAATATAAACGGTAAAAATGCTATTTCAAATCCTAAAGGAGAATTACTACTAAATGTTCCATTTAGAATTTCACGAACCTCACCAATTAAACCTATTATTTGATTTGTTAGTATTGGAAGGAATGTCATAAATAAACTTACTCCTATTAAAATCTTAATTGGCATCGCAACCATCATTATATTTAGTGATGGCACACTCTTTGATATAAGTCCTAAAACTAAATCTTTCATAAAAAGTGCAAGCATTATAGGTATGCACATTCTAAATCCAGTACTAAACATTTCAACGAACACATTTAACAAATAACCAAAGTTAGTTAAATACATCGCCTCACCAACTCCAATTATTTCAAAACTTCTTTGTATACCCCTAATCATCACGTGATGACCATTTATTGAGAAAAATATTATAATTCCCATCCAATACATTATATTTTGCATTATAGTCGTTTGATTTTGAGTGTTTGGATCAAACATACTTGCCATCATAAGACCTAGTTGCATATCTATAAATGAACCCGCAATTTGAAGTGCACTAAAACAAAGACTAGTTATGTAACCTAACATTAAACCATTTAAAAACTCATTAATAACTATTAATATAAATTCGTGTGTAGTCTGTACATCAATACTAATATCAACTCCTGATGCAATTATTAAAGACAATATAAACGAAAACATAACTTTAAACTGTGAAGGTGTTCCACTTGGAAACATAAAGTTTAATGATGAAAAAAATGAGCTTATTCTAATAAATAAAAATAACATAGTACTACCCATTTATTACAGATATCATATTCATAATTTTTATTGTAAAATTGACTACTTGTTGTAACATCCAATGTCCTCCAAATGATAAAACCAAACCTACTATCAAAAGTTTAGGTAAAAATGTAAGTGTTTGTTCTTGAATTTGTGTTGTAGCTTGAATTATACTTATAAATAGACCAACTATCAAAGTTAATATAAGAATTGGCCCTGCAACTGTCATACTAACATATAATGCTTCTTTCACTATACTCATTACCATATTTTGACTCATATAATTAACTCCTTATTAATTAAAACTTAATAGTAAAGATTTTATTAATAAATTCCATCCATCAACCATTATAAATAACAGTAATTTAAATGGTAATGATACCATTACAGGAGGTAACATCATCATACCCATAGCCATTAGTGTACTTGCAACAACTAAATCTATAAGTAAAAATGGTAAATATATTAAAAATCCAATTTGAAAAGCAGTCTTAAGTTCACTAATTGCAAAAGCTGGTGCCAAAACATAAAGAGGTACTTCATCACGGCTTAAATTTGTTGTGTCTATATTTGCACTCTCTAAAAATAATGATATGTCATCTTCTCTTGTTTGCCTAAGTAAAAAATCTTTTATAGGTTTTTCTGCTTCATTTAATGCTTCTTGAAAATTTAGTTCTTCTTGTAAGTATGGAATAACCGCGGTTTCATTTATTTCACTTACAGTTGGTGCCATTATAAACACAGTCATTGCGATTGCTACTCCAAGTAGTACTTGACTTGGTATTGATTGCTGTGCACCAAGTGCTGATTTTATAAAAGAGAATGTAATTATTATCCTTATAAAACTTGTACACATAAACACTACTGCAGGTAAGAACATTAAAAATGTTAAAATTATAAATAACTGTATTAAAGGAGTTAAGTCTTGTTGACTATAATTTGATAAAATTTCATTAAATTGATCCATAAAACATTCCTTTAATTTTTCTTAAATTTTTTGTAAAAGTTTTTTGCATTTTCTTTTTTTATAGAATTATATTCTTCAATAGTATATTCTATATTTTCAACTTCTTTTGTATCTAAATTTTTTATTACCTCTAACTTAGAAGGTGATGAGGCTAATATAAGTCCTTCACCACCTATCTTTAATATTACTATTTCTGAATCTTTGTTTATTGGTGTTCTATCTAGAACTTTCGTATAATTGCTATTTCCTATAAATGTCATATTAGTCTTTGCAAGTTTCATAGATAAAACTATAAGTATCATAACTACAGGAACTGCAATTAAAATATTTAATATATATTCAATCATATTATTCATTAGTAGCAGTTGTCCCTTCTGCATCAAGTATTAATATATCAACTCTTCTATTTAAAGACCTATTCTCTGGAGTTTCATTATCCGCTATAGGATTATATTCTCCAAAACCTTTAACAGAAATACGTATGGGACTCATTTCTTTTTCTTCTATAAAGTATCTTGCAACACTAACTGCCCTTGCTGTTGATAATTCCCAATTAGATGGGAACTTTACCGTATTAATTGGTATATCATCGGTATTACCTTCAATTAATATATCATTTCCAACTCCACCTATCATCATATAAAGTGCTTCAAGTAATTCAGGTGTTGCCTTTAAGTCTGCAAATCCAGAATCAAATAAAAGAGATTCATGAAGTTGAAGTATTATTCCACGTTCATCTTCAACAAGTTTAATAGTATCTGCTAAATTTTTATCTTCAATAATATCTTCTAATATCTCTTTTAAATCTTCCTTTGCAAGAGCCGGTAATGTATTTTCATTTGGTGCACCTTCTGATGGATCTGTTTGATCTTTATCTTGATCATTGTTATCCTTTAGTGCATCAATTTTTAAATCTTCTAAATCCTCTAATTCTGTAACATCATTTTTACCCGTTAAGGCTTCTTGAAGTGCATGATGAAGTTCTTTTAACTTTTGTGAATCAACAGACGATATAGAAAAAAGAACTACGAAAAATGCCATAAGTAACGTTACTGCATCGGCATATGTACCAAGCCAAGCATCTGGGTTTACATCATCGCCCTTTTTTTCTTTACGAGCCAATACTATGCACCTCCACCATCTTCAAATGTCTTTTTATCTTTATCATCTAAGAAACAAATTAAACTAGCTTCAAGAGTTGGCATGCTATCTTCTCTTTGTATACTTATAACCCCTGCCATTATCATTTCCATAAGTACCGCTTCTTTTTCTGCTTTTATATCTATATTATATCCTATTGGATTAAATATTCCATTCGCAAGAAGTGATCCATAAAATGTTGTTAAAAGCGCTGCAGCCATACCCATTGCAACTTTATTTGCATCAGATACGTCCCCCATCATATTAACTAGACCGATAAGAGTTCCAACCATACCAAATGCTGGACAAAACGATCCCCATAACTTAAATATTTTTGCAGAAATACCATATCTCATCTCCATCATAGCTATTTCTGTTTCCATTATACTTTTTGTTAATTCTGGATCCATACCATCAACAACATAACCTAGACCTTGTCTTAAAAAATCATTTTCAATTTCAGCCATAGATGCTTCCAGAGATAAAACTCCTTCTGTTCTAACTTTCTTTACGATATCTTTAAATTGACCAACTAAATCAACTTTATTAAGATTAGTTTCAAACATTGCAAGTTGTAAAGCCTTTGGAATTCCGCTTATATCACTTAAAGGGAATGTTGCAAGAACTGCAAACAGTGATCCCCCAAGTGTTATAACTATAGATGCCACATCTATGAAAGATGCCATACTTGCTCCGGCACTTATAATTCCAAAGAATACCATTCCTATGGCTCCAAGTAACCCCACAGGGGTTAAAATATCTAATTTCTTCATGTTTCCCCCTCTATATTATCTCTTTAATGACATTATTTCTTGTAGTAATTCATCACTAGTAGTAATTACCTTACTTGATGCTTGGAATGCTCTTTGTGTAACTATCATTTCTGTAAATTCTTCAGATAAATCAACGTTCGACATTTCTATTGCACCTTGATTTATAACTCCTAAACTAGTACTTGATATAGCGTTTCCAGAGTTTGCAGTTACTCCATACATATTTCCTGCTAATTGCTCAAGACCTTCTGGATTTTGGAAAGTACTTAATACTATTTGTTGGTATCCTTCTGCTGCTTGACCACTTGAATCAGTTTTTGGAGATAATGTACCATCTTCAAGTAAATAAGATATTTTACCATCTCTACCTATATTAAAGTTAACTACTTGCTTTGGAACAGTTCCCGCTTCTACAGTTAATTGATCTGCATCAATAGTCTGTCCACCGATTGTTTGGTAAGCATATATAGGATTACTATTACCATCATCAGTAACTCCTATTTGGAATCTTATTATAGAATCTCCTACTTTAGCAGGAGCTAATTGTGTATCATCTGTTACTACATATACATCTTTAGGTATTTGTACTGCACAAGAATCATTTCTTCCATCTCCATTAGTATCTATATCATACCTTGCATCTCCTTCACCAACTAACTCACCATCTTCATCAAATAATTTATTTACAACTTTATAACCATCAGCAGTTACTAAGTTTCCATTCATATCTAAAGAGAATGATCCATCTCTTGTATATCCAACTTGACCTCCACCTAAAGATACAGCAAAAAATCCATCTCCATCTATAGCTAAATCTGTTGATCTACCAGTTGGTTGTATTGCACCTTGTACCATATTTTTAAATATTCCACTAACTTTTGCACCAATACCTACTTGACCTGGGCTCACCCCTCCGGCTACAAGAGAGTTATCAGCAGTTCCACCTGGACCTGATGAATATATTGTATTTTGATAAAGTGCATCTGTAAATCTTACAGTACTCTTTTTGAATGCTGTTGTTCCAACATTTGCAGTATTATTAGCTATAACGTCCATTTTAGTTTGGTTAACCTTCATAC
>JAWXUS010000143.1:0-2594 GCA_044426235.1 Peptostreptococcaceae bacterium
TTTATATCAACTCCACTATATTTACAATTTCAAACTTCTAGGAGAAAAGATTCAAAAATAAAATCTATTTTATTAGATGAACATAGAAAAGTAATATGCAAATGTCAATACTTTTTTGACCCCTTATAGTATTAGAAAATTGACCCCCCTTAAAGATAATTTAATTATTATTTTTAAAACCATATTAGTATTATTTAACTTTTATTAGTATCCATCCATTCTATTGTTTCTTTCATTCTATAAGAATCACCTTGAATATTTAATACATGTGCTTTATGAGTTAATCTATCAACCATAGCAGCTGTTAAAACACTATCATTAAATATTTCATTCCATCTATTAAAAGATAAATTGGTAGTAATAATTATAGATTTAGATTCATTTCTTAAAGACAATAGATTAAATAATAATTCACTTCCCTGCTTATCAAATGTTATATATCCGAGCTCGTCCAGTATCACCAAATCATATTTAATAAATTTTTTTTTGTAATTATTTAATTGATTTAGATTCATAGATTCTTTAAGTTCTGTAATTAAATTAGGAACAGTTATATATAAAACATTTTTTCCACTAAAACAAGTTTTAAGTCCTGTTGCTATAGCAGTGTGCGTCTTACCTACACCTGGATTACCAACAAGTATAACATTATGTCCTTGCTCAATAAAATTTAAACTTTGTAATTCTCTAATTTTATTTGAAATGTTACTTGGAAAGAACTCGAAATCTAATTCTTCAAATGTTCTAACATATGGAAATCTTGCATTTTTTATTTTATTTTTTATACTATTTTGCTTTCTTAAGTCTATTTCAGAACTTAAAACATTTTCTAAAAACTCCTCATAACTACTTTTATTATTTAATGCAATATTTATTAAATCTTCATAATTTAATTTTAAGTTAGGTAACTGTAAATCAGTAGCCATTTTTTTAATTTTATTCATATATTTATCCTCCTATATTTGATCAAACATATTTGATATTTTTTCTAATTGATTTTTACTTACATCCTCTAAACAATTATCATCTATATCTATTTTTACTTTCTTGTCTATATTTATTAAATCCTCTATAAATTTTTTTGCATTCATGTTATAATCTTCTATGAATACACGATGTAATTCAGCTGGTACTTGTTTCATTGCGAGTGAGTTTTCAAGTGCCCCTGGCTTCTTTAGGAATGTTTTTAGATAATGCATAATATCTATAGAATATTCTTTGAAGCCTTTTTTTATTTCATGCGTACATAAATGTATTTCCATATAAAATATTGATATAACACCATTTATTTCATTAACAGTTACAACTTTACCAACATAATCATCTGGAATAGAATAGAAGTTATTGTTATACGAAATTAAAGAATAACTATTTACAGTAGAAGTCCTAGCAACATTATACATATATCTATGTAGTGGGATTTCAAGTAGATGTTTTTTTTCTATTTCAAACTCTTTTAAACTCTTTAGATTTTTATGTTCCATCTTTTTATCGTGATATTTAAACAAACTTATTTCGGATTCAAAATTATATATAATACTATATAAGTTATTACGTATGATTTTCCCTGAATTTTCTACATGACCCTTCTCATTACCGCTTCTTGGATTACAAGTTTTTATATTAAAACCATAATAGTTACTTAATTTGCATATATCATCAGTATATTGTTTTTCACCATTTAAAATAAATCTTTTTACTACAGTCGACATATTATCAAATACTATTTCAACCGGACAACCTCCAGAAAATTCAATAAAATCAATAATACTTTCAATCACAGTTTTCATATTTTGATTTTTATATAATTTTCCATATATAAAATTTGACTTTGGCAATGACATTGTAGCTAAGTAGTAAACTTTTACTTCATATATATTTCTTTCATTTAATATTCTTACTTTTATTTCATGAAAGTCATATTCAACACGTTTACCATAATCATAAGATTGTTTAATATAACATTCCAATTTTTTTTCTTTATAGAGATTAAATTTTTGAAGTATTGTTGAATAACTGATTTGATGTCCTTCATCAATTAAAGTTCTATATATTAATGCAGCAGTAATTTTTTGTTTATTTCTCCCTAAGTCTATATCTCTTTGCTTATCTATTTCTACTAACTCATTAAATCTTTCTTTAATATCTATAGTAAATTTAGTTGTAAAACCTTTTGAACTTTTTCTTATAGGTTTTGTACATATTTGTTCTTGCAGCATCGAAATTTTAAATATATCAGTTTCTTTATTTAAATTTTCTAGTAACTGATCGTATTGACGTACATATTTTCTAACAGTATTACGAGCAGTACCTGTACGTTTAACTATTTCTTTTATTGAAACTTTATTTTTATATAAAACAATTATTTCATTTTTTTCATTCACTTTTTTCACTTCCTATACCCTCACTTTCATGAGGTTATTTTAACATAAAGGGGGGTCAATTTAAAATTAACATTTTTATTAAAAAGGGGTCAATTTCATTATAAGATATACATAATATTTGAATCAAGTGAAAAGTTTCAGACGGAATTGGAAAAAAGATCATTTTCAATTGTTGTCTTAGCATTGCAGACAGGGCTAAGAGCTACAGAT
>JAWXUS010000060.1:0-5267 GCA_044426235.1 Peptostreptococcaceae bacterium
AAAATAGCACTCCATCAACTAATAAGACCTAATGTTTATTTATTGTCTTAAAAAACGTATTTAAATGGGTCGATTTTCAAACTATTTTTATCATAATTTTTTTATTTAACACTATTTTTAGAGATAATAAATTTCATCGCTAAATTAACAAAAAAAAGAAGGGTGAGAAATTTCACCCTTTATACTTTTATTAATATTAACTTCTTTTGAATTAGAAATTATCTTTTAAATTCTATATGTTTAAATTCTTCTTTAATTTCATACTTATTTTTTTTGTAGTTAAAATCAAAATAATCATTTCTCCTAAATGTTTTATCTTCTAAAGATCTACTTATTTTAAGCATTGCCTTTGATGATATGTCTTTATCTAAATAAATATTTACATTAACTTTTTCAATCAATCCAGTTCTAATAGCTTTCATTTGATATTGGTCAAATGAATTGTCATTATACTTAAGAACATCTACGTTATCTAAAAGACCAATGCTAATTTCTCTTATTTTATAGTCATTAAAGCTATTGTCAACAAATTGCAATATATTAGGTCTACCTTTAAAAGTAGAACAATAAATCTCTCTCCTTTGAGATGAATCCATAGATAAAAACTTATCAACATAATCTTTGTTATTACAGATAACTCTCATACAGTACTTTTCATCTTCGTTTAAATTCTCATTAATTTTAAACTTTTCAATAATTTCCTTATTCTTTTTGGAAATTAAAAAACCCATTGTTCTTTCAACATGCATATTCGGTGCATTGAAAATATCAACTTCTTCAATCTCAAAATATTTAATTAAATCAATATTTTGATAAAATGAATCAAAGATAGCTCTCATTTTAAAATAATCAATCTCTGGCTTTCCATATGTTGAAATAATAGATTTATCAATTTTACGCTCAAGAGCTTCTATTATTTTGTCTATTTGCAAGTTATCTAACTCTTTGTTTAAGACAAAACTAATATCAAGCCCACTCTCTAATGCTTTAAGTATTTCCTTCATTTGAGTCAACGTATATTCTTCGTCTAAAATGCAACTAACATTAAGACCTCTTTTAAGCCCACCTTTAATAATTTGAATTTGATTATCATTATATGGTTTTTCAATTAGACACTTATAATCTAAATTAGCTTTTTTTACATCTAATATAGCTTCAATAGCATAACTTGAGTATTCCTTCTCTATTAGAGAGCATATAAATTCAAGTTCAGACTTTCTATATTTTGAATAACCTTTTATCCCACAATCTTTTGCTTTTTTTATTAATTCATCTTTCGTCATAACTACTCCTTTAATTAAACTAACCTTAGTGTATTTGTTTGAACTATAACCTAAAAACTCTTTTTAAACTCATTTTAGTTGCCTTTAAATTCATCTTTAATTACAAATTTATTTTCTGTTTCATTGAAATCAAAAAATTCATTTCTTTTAAATTTTTTATTCTCAATACTTACTCTAATTTCTTTCATAGTTTTATAATCTATACTCTTATCTAAGTAAATAGAGATATTAACTAAATTTTCTAACCCAACTCTAATCTGTTCCATTTGCGAAGAGCTAAACTCAACATTTGCATAAGTAGACACATCCAAATTATCAATAAGACCATATCCAATTTCCCTTATCTGTCTAAAACTAAATTTATTATCAACAAAACTCAATAAATCGAGTTTATTTTCATAAATTACTTTGTTTATTTCCTTCTTTTGGTCTAAATTCATTGATAAAAAATTCTTAATATGTTTTTCATTGTTAGAGAGAAATCTAACAGAGTACATATCTTTTTCAGATAATTCATTAACTATATCTTCGTTAAGTAAATTAAATATATTAATATTTTCATTAAATAAATTAAATATAAATGACATTTTATTAGCTTTAATATTTGGGTTTAAGAATTTTGAGATAATTGATTTAGGAACTCCCTTACGAAGAGCTACTCTAATTTCATACATTTGCCTGTCATTGTATTTAGCATCTGCATAAATAGATGTATCTAAATTATCTATTAAACCATACCTGATTTGATTCATCTGGTGTGAATCAAATTTAGAATCAGCATATAATTTGACATTTAATTCTCTAATTATACCACTCCCTATTTCCCAAATTTGGCTATAATTAAATTTATTATTTAACATAGGTTCTACATTGAACCCTTTCGACTTAACTTTAAGTATTTCATTAATACAGTCATCTTCATAGCTTTCTTTAATCAACTCCAAAGTAAAGATTAAATCTTCTTTTTTATACTTTGAATATCCTATAAACCCTAACTCTTTAAGTTCTTTTATTAAATCATCTTTCTTCATATAAATAAATCTCTCCTTATAATATCAAAAAACTTTAGTTAAACTAACCTTGGTAATTCATTATACGCAATACTGATAATTTTAATTATTAATACAAAAAAAAGAATGGAATTTACCTATTCTTAAACTTTTATTTAATTATAAATTTATTTTCTTTTTTATTAAATATAAAGAAAAATAAAATGTTGTCGCTTTGTTTGTTGTAAATATATTGAAATCAGTTTATTATTTTCATTAATACGTTTTATAATTTCATTAATTTTTATAAATATATTAATTTGATGAATTAATTTTATATATTTACATCATAAACACGTTTATTAATGACATAAAGTTTTATTAATTGATATTTAATTATATATACTTTTTATATTTATCTTTAATTACAAACTTATTGTCTATTTTATTAATTAAAATATTTTTCATAAAAGCATCCTTTAAAATATATCACGCATAATGTGAAGCATTAACATTAAATTAAGAAATTTTAAGTATAAAAAAAAGCCCACATATGTGAGCATAAAAACAACTGTCATTGATTTGATGAGAATTATTTTTTATAAAAGTGCAGTCATCGATTCGATGAGAACAATCTCTCATATACATCATACTTAATAACAATAATTAGGTCAGCAAACAATATGCTTAATCGTTTTATTTTATTATTTTCTAAAAATCACACATAATTTATGATTTTAGAATATAAAAAAAGAGCCTCAAATATTATAAAGGTTCTTAAAAGAACGTTTCATTGTATATTGATGAAGCTAATCTTTTGTTTAACGTTGTGGGACGTATTAACTTAACATACAGTTGTTAAAGAATAAAAGCCACATTTATGGCTTTCGTCCAGACTGTATACTGGACATCTTGTATTTATATTAACTTCAAGCATTATAATTGTCAATAAAAAAATATAATACAAATTAAATAATCAATAAATATTATTCGTCTACTGTCTATTCTTTTCTTTAGTTATAACAAGAAAAATTGTCTTGTTGACCAATAAGACTTAAATCCTTTTCATTGTCTTTAAATATGCCTTTAAATAAGTGTATTATGCTTTCATTAGACACTTATCTTTGTTGTTTAACTCTTGTTCTTTGATAGATTTCTATCTTTATACTTTAATCTTTGTTTTATGCTTTTACTAAGACTTCTACCTTTAGGTTTTAGATTATTTGTTCCATGCTCTTTATCAAGCCTCTTATGTTTATTCTTAATCTTTGTTCTTTGATAGACTCCTATCTTTATCAATTAGTCTTTGTTTTATGCTCTTTGTTCTTTGTTCTTTGCCTTTATTAAGGCTCTTATATTTATCATTTATTCTTTGTTTTTCTGTATTAACCATAGTCAAATATAAGTGTGAGCATAATAAGTTTTTTGTTTTTATAAAAGCGACATCGTTTACGCTACAAATCAAGTAAGGGGAACGAACGAAGTGAGTGGATATTGCTTTTTAAGCGTAGCGAGAAAAAGTTGATTGTGCCATTTTTTTTAATGGCGTAAGCATTATAGGTCTTTTGTTTCATCGCTGAAATAGTTGTGAAGATTCTGACAATTTAAACTGAAGGTGAAACACATTAATTAACTACAATAAAAAAAGAGTAGACTTAATCTACTCTAATTCTAATTAAAAATCTGACTTTATCTTAAAATAATTACCTTCAAAGTCAAAATAATCACTTCTTCTAAATGTTTTATTTCTAATCTTGTCTTTTATATCCTCGAGTGTATCAGAACCTATCCTATAACTTGATTTAACTCCAAAGTCTTGATTTATAGATTTGACGCAAGGATTACTTTCTTTTACTTTATTAACTTCACTTTCATTTCTGTCAATTAGATAATTTAAAGAGTCAGCTCCATTAGATAAATTTATCCTAATTTCAGCCATTTTAGATGCTGATAATTTTAAATCCATATAAACAGATACATCTAATTTCTCATATAATCCATAAAGTATCTCTTTTATCTGTGAATTATTAAACTTTAAAAGCTCTTTATAGTTTTTCATATCCTCATTTTTAGCCTTAATAATTAAAGATACAGTGTTTTTATCTACACCCTCATTACAAAGACTTAAAATATCCTCTAAGTCGCTAACATTTAAAGATTTGTCATTTTCATACCCATACTTTTTCAACTTATTTTTTAAAATTATTCTTTTCATAAATACCACCATTTCCTAAATTAAAAACCTGTGACTTATTATATACATAAAAGACATTATTGATAATTTAGGCATAAAAAAAAGAGAAACTAAGTCTCTCTAATTCTTAAAATGGTTCACGTTCTTAAGCAAATTCATCAAAAGAATACGAACTGTCTTTAATATTCACATCTGCCTTTTCCTGCATATCACCTTTTATAGCAAACATATTTTTACATAATTCAAAGAAATCTTCTCTTAATTATTAAAACGGCATATCATCATCAACTTCTTCACATAAACTATCAAACCAAAAATCTTTCACTTTACTATTTTCATATTCTTTCATACCATATTTTATACTAAATGTATTATCTGATAAGTTAAAGAAATCTTTTCTTTTAAATGTTTTATTTATAAGACTGTCTTTAATCTCTTTCATAACGTTTGAATTAATAGTTTCATCTAAATATACATTAATGTTAATATTAGCCTCAAGACCTTCTTTAATTTGTTTCATTTGCTTATAATTAAATTTAGGATATGCATATATAGATATATTAAGACCTTTATCTAAACCACTCTTTATTTGATTTATTTGAGATAAATTAAAATCTTTACTATATTTAGATAATAATTCTTTAATAGAATCGTCTTTATCAATAGCTTCTTTTATAGCATCCATCTCTACTCTATTATAGGTAGGGTTAGCATAATGAGAAACATCAAGTCCTTCACTGATATCTTTTCTTAGCTTTTCCATTGCTTCTGCATCATATCTTTTGTCAAGATAAGCACTTA
>JAWXUS010000061.1:0-5264 GCA_044426235.1 Peptostreptococcaceae bacterium
ACGACTTCTTTATTAAGTAGTGGAATAGATGAAAAATTAGCTAAAACGCTAATAAAAGATTTTGAAAGTTATGGAATAACTCAAGAATTAGCTGATAGATTTATAAACGAAATTGAGATTTATCCAGAGCATATTCAAGCAAGAGTTCCTAAGAGGCCTGAAATGATGTATAAAGATACTAAAGAGTTAATGAAGCAATGTTTAGTTGCTAAATCTTTTGATATACATGCTTTATGTAAAGGACCTGCTGGAACTGGGAAGAACTTATTTATCAAAACATTAGCTTACTTACTTCAAAAACCTCTTTATGAAGTTTCTATAAGTGGTGAGACTGATAAAGTTGATTTAATAGGAGGACCAGGACTTAAAGATAATAATACAATCTTTGAACCAAGTCCATTAATAGAAGCTATGGAATATGGTGGAATATACAACTTAGATGAGATAAACTTTGCTCAACAAAGTGTAACTTCACTTCTTCACTCTGTACTTGATAGTAGAGCACAGATAGAAGTTCCAGGTTATAAGTTAGTTACTGCTAAGAAAGGTTTCTTAATAGCAGGGACTATGAACATTGGTTCAGCATATCACGGAGTTAAGCCTTTAAATCATGCATTTGCAGATAGATTTATGCACTTAGAATTTGAAGAGCCTAATTCAATAATTAAGCATCTTGAAGAAAAAGGGGCTAATAGTAAAAATGCTAAGATACTTAACGACTTATATCTTAACTTAAAAAAAGGTATAAGAAGTGAAGAATTAAGCGAAGAATGTGTTACTTTAAGAAGATTTGAAAGAGCTGGAGTTATGGCAGATATGTTAGGACTTAGGAAATCAATCGAATCTAACGTACTTAATCCAATAGACGAATTAGAATACAAAGAGGCTATTGAGTTAATAGTTAGTGAAATTTTAATGAACAGCTAAATTAATTAAAGAGTAGATTTTTATCTACTCTTTGTTTATAAAAAGAAATAAAAAGGCAATTATATAAAAAATATAATATTATAAAAAAATAAAAGGAGATATATACATCATGTCAAGATTTTTAACAAATAGTAGTTTTTTCAAAAGTGAAGGTTTCAGAGGCGGACTTTCTTTATATGCACATCTTTTAACTAAAAATAAGTTTTCAGTAACTTTAAATATAAAAGGTGAGAGTTACACAGATGGTGAAAATGTAGCAGTAGGTATAAGAGAAGGTGTATTAGATACAGTAACAAGAGGAGAATTAGTTCTTATGTCAAAGGGAATTGTAGCCCATGAAATAGAGCATATAAATTCAACTTCATTCACTGAAATAAAAGAGCTTGTAAAAAAATATCAAGATATATTTAAAGAGTCTGCAAGACCTAATGTAATAGAAAATATAGTTAGATATATTCATAACTCAGTTGAAGATGGAAGAATAGAGTATTTAATGTCAAATAAAGAACCAAGAACAGTAATTCCTTTAACATTTATGAGGGGTCACTGGTGGCTTGAAAACAAGGTTTCTTCAAATGACTTTAATAGTACATTATTTGCAATATGTTCTAAAGCTACAACTGGTAAATTCCCAAGTGGATATGAATTATCAGGAGAAAACTATGAGTTAGTTAACTCTATAACATCTGAAATTAACGATTTTGTTAAATCAAGTAATGAAGATGCTAAGGATAGTTTCATTAAGATAATGGATAAGTTAGAGGATTGGTTAAGAGTAAATCTTGAAGCTAATGAAGAATTATCTAAGAAATTAGAAGAGTTATTAGAGGATATGGCTGAAAGTGAACAAAATTCAAGTTCTCAAGGAAGCTCTAAAAACTCAGAAGAGGAAGAAGAAGGAGAAGGAGAAGAGTCTTCTGATAGTGGTGAAGAAGAAGAGCCTTCTGATGAGGGAGACGCTGATAGCGACTCTGAAGATAAAAATAGCAAGTCTGAAGGTGAAAAATCAAGCAATAAAATTCATGAGAACTTAGATGAAAGTAAATCTGATGAAAATATGAAGGATATGTTAGATGAGTTATCTAAAACTGCTAAAGATGCGGTTGACAATATGGATAAAAGAAATAAAAGTAAAGAGATTAAAGATGCTGCGAAAAAAGCTAAAGAAGAAAAAAGCAAAAAAGGTAGCGAATTATCTGAGAGCGACGTAAAAAAAATAGAAAATAAAATAAATTCTATGGAAGGTAATTATGTTGTTGTAACAGAGAAACATGAGGTTAAGCCTAAGACATTTAATAGCCTTAAGTATAAAAAACTTAAGAGTGACCTTGATAAAATACTTAAATCTAAGATTCGTCAAGCAGTTGGCAATCAAAGAGTTGGAAGATTAAATCCTCGTTCACTTCATAAAGTAGCATTTGGAGATGACAAGGTGTTTAGCAGAAAGCAATCTGGAGACCCAGGGGATTATGTAGTTTATGTTTTAATAGATTCAAGTGGTTCAATGCATGGTAATAAATACAAAAATGCAATGGAGTCTTGTGGTTTACTTGAAGGTGCTTTAAATGGTATAGCTCCTGTGAAAATTGCTAAATTTAACACAGGTTTAGCTAATGGATTTAATACTTGTCAAAATGCTATAATAAAAGATTTTTCAGACACTTGTGCTGAAAACAAGAGTTTCTCTCAAGCATATTTAAATTCAAAAGGTGTTAGCGGAGGCGTTATAGAGGCATATGCTGATGGTGCAAACCATGACGCTATGTCAATAGAGATTGCAATCCAAGAATTAAACAAGAGAGATGAAAGAAACAAGATATTATTTGTTTTATCAGATGGTTTACCAGCTGCACATGGAATAAGTGATAGAATGTCAAAAGAAATGGTTAAAAGAGTTGTTAAAAATGGAAGAAAAGATGGAATTAAGATATTTAACATAATGTTTGGTAGTGCATTAGAAAGAAATAGACTACAAGAAGATTTTGAATTTATGTATGAAAAAAACATTATATCTTGTCCAACTGAGGAAATTTCTAAAAACTTAATAAAGTTTATGAAAAGAGAATTAAAATAATATTAAAAGACTAAGTTTTTCTTAGTCTTTTTTTATGCTTAAATTAAATATTAAATTTATAATAAAGGTAAATATTTCTACTTTATTCGACAATAAAACAAACAATTTATTTTTTTATAAAAAAATATTGAAAAATAATATTTCATAATGTATTATTATTTAAAAGATGACTCGACATTGCTTTAATGAAAGGATTTATTATGGAATTAATTATAAATGAAATAGAGAGCGTTGAAATATCAATAAATTCAGAAGTAGAAATGTTTAATTTTAATACATTAACACATGAAAAAATAAGTGGCAAAGATTTAAAAAATAACATTTATCAATATTCAAACAATGATTTATTAATTGAGCTTGAAGGTAAATATGCAACCATATTTTTTATAACTCCAATAATTATTAATGAAAATAACGTTAATGATAAATTAAGAGGTATCGTAAAAGAACTTGAGCGTAGTGGTTTTTCAATTAATTTAATTGATGCTAAAATAGATTTTAATGTTGAAAAATCAATATTTTTAGACAACGAATATTTAGAGTATAAAGATTCATTTGAAATGATTTTATCTGTTAACAGAAGGTATGAGAAATACTCTAAATCTTTCAACAAAAATACAGATGTAAAATTTTTAGAATATGACGTTTCAAATGGAATTAAAAGCAAATATTCAAAAACTAATTTTGAAAATATCAACATAAAGCTTTATGAAAATAGTAAATTAACAATAAATTATTTTAATAGATGTAGTGAAAAAATATCTTTAAAAAACATTTATTTCTCAGAAATAGAAAATAGGTTCAATAAAGACATATCTTTTAATTTATTTGATGAAAATTCAATAAGTAACTATCTTTTAGACGCGAATGTTTTTGCTAAAAGAATTAGTAGATTAGATGAAAGCAAATCTCTTGAATCTATACTTATGCCTTTAATACTTACAAATGACAATTCTAACAAGAAGATATTTGATTTTTCTCAAATACTTTTTGCGATAGAAGATAAAATCTCAAACAATAAGTTAGACGAAATAAAGAAAATCATAAAAGAGATTGATGGATGCAGCTTATTTAATAACCTAAATAGATTTAATGAGCTAAAAAGAAAGGTGATAATTTAAATGAAAGTAGAAATAATAGAGATTGGAAACATTAAAATAGATGAGAGTTGCAAGAAAGACATATTAAAAAACCATAAAGAGGGAATGCCTTTTTACTTTGGGAAAACATATATCCTTAGTTTGTCTAATGATAAGCTAACTTGCAATTTAAGATATAATAAGCCACTTGTGATAGATGAGAACTTAAGTTATGAAAAAGACGTTAAATCATACATTACCCACGTTAAAAGATACCTGCTGCTAAAAGGAATTGTTCTTGATTTTAGCGAGAGTGTTGTTTATGAAAAACATATGATTAAAGAATATGAGTTAAGCGAAGAGTTTAGGGGAGTTGATTTTGAGAGCACTGCAAGTCTTTTAAGTAAAGCCTTTAACACTTCTTTTTTAATTGAAGAATATAAATATAAAAAGAAAATTGAATTTAAAGAAGGCAAGGTCTTTGATAAAAAAGTAGATGCTAAAAAATTTGGATTCATAAAGGGTTCTGATAAGATTTTCATAGACGTAAAGGAAGATTTATTAAGCATTAACTATATTAGCACAGATAAAAGGGATAATTTTCTTAATTTAGTATATAATGATACCTTAGATGAATTTTATACTAACTTAAGAGATAAACTATTAAATAAAGAAGAAATGTTTAGCTTCTTAAAGGAACAATCTGATTTATTTGAAAATGAAATTATAAAAATAACAAACAATAAGACAAGTCTTTGCAATAGCAGTGCATGTGAAATAGTTAATCTTATTAAAAATTCAAATAAAATAAATAATCATCTAAGGTTTTCTGTATATGACCTAAATCAAGTTAATTATATTTTAAAAAAACATTTGAGTGAAGATGATTACTTTAAAGTTCTATCAAGCGTCTTCTCTACAATAAAAAGTAAAGATGATTACTTAGACTATATACTAAACATTATTAATATAGCTTAAATATAAATAAAGAAAGTGAGGAATGTTATAAGGAGTAATCTATGATGTATAGAAATTTGGTACATTTTTATATAAGCATGCCATTAGGTTTATAGATTTAATTATTTATAGCAATTTTAAATGAACGGAAATTATGTAGTTATTAACATAGAAACAACAAGAGAAAAAAATAAGATATCGGAAATAATTGAGATTGGAATAACAGA
>JAWXUS010000062.1:0-5218 GCA_044426235.1 Peptostreptococcaceae bacterium
CAGGTACATTTTTAATTATTTGTTCTTTATCTAAAAAGAGGTTCATAGACACTATATCAGTGTCTATGAAATCCATACTTTCCTTATTATAAAATAAAATTGAGTTTTGTAAAAGATTCAGATCTTATCTTTCAAATATATAAATTACTAATCTTAAGATATAAAAATAATATTATTTTTATATCATTTGTTACATATATTTTCAAATTCACAGTACTTACAATGTTTTTCATTGATATTATAAAATTTTTCTTGTTCTATATTCGCTACTAAATTAAATATATTTTTTTTATATTCTAAGTGTTTCATTTTACTATGTTTAATAGTATATAACTTATTATCATCAACCTCAAAGAAATTAATAGATATATTAGAATAATCTATTTTTAAATCAAATAATTTTGGAATAACTTCATAACCTAAAAATAAATAGATTATTGTTTGCATTCTATCTTTATAATTTGGAGATAATCTTTTATTATTTTTAACCTTAGTTTTAAAATCCCATATCTCGATTAAATCACCTTTAATCAAAACCAAATCGAATTTTGCATTAAAATTTTTATAATTTATTTCGTATTCAGGTAAAATAAAATCATAATCATCTAAATTAAATTTATTTTGTACATTTAAAAAAGCATTATAAAACTCGTGATCACTTTCTATAGTAGTATTTATTCCTAAGAAAAATCTCTCACAAAGAAGATGAAAATAAGTTCCTTTTTCTAAATAATCAGTATCATTTTCTTTTTTCCAATAAATCTTGTCTATATATTTTGTTTTATATTTAACAGGACAGCTTTTATATGTATTTAAAGCATTTTGACTATATTTCATAAATTACTCCTTTAAATTTTCTACGTGTATAGATAAATTTTGTGATAAATCATATCCATGTTTCTCTGCAGCTGACTTTTGTTTTTCGGAATTAAAAGTACTATATGATAAATATAAACTCTCTTTTGCACGTGTAATTAAAACATATAATAATCTAAGTTTTTCATTTATAAGTTCAGTTTCTGCATCTTTAAAAAACTTATTTAAATCACTTGCACCATTGATACTCAAATCAATTTCATAATCAATAACTGCATCAGGATTTTTAAAGTTAGGTTTTAAATAATAAGGCTCACAAGAAAAAGTTTTACTATTTTTTTTAGGAAAATTATAATCTGTAACACCAATTAAAAAAACTATATCCCATTCAAGTCCTTTTGATTTATGATGATTACAAACTGTAATTTGATGATCATCTTCATTTTCTAAAAAATTTGCATTTATTTCTATTACTCTATTAAATAAAGTATGTTTTGAATCTTTACTAAGTTCTAAATATTTTTCTAAAGTATCAATACTTGGATTAATAAATTTTATATAGTATATTATATAGTCAAGAACAGATTTTTCAAAATGTTTTAATTTCAATTTTTCTTTTATAAATAGAATTAAATTTTGTATACTTAAATCATCAAATTCTAAAATAGATTGTATTATTTTTATATAATTATCTAAATACTCGTAGTAAACATTCTCTTTTATGTCTTTATTTATTTCTCCATAGATTAAATCAATTGTAGTTACTCTTTCTATACTACTTAAAAATTCACTTAAACTATCATCAAATTTTTTACCTTCTCTTTTAAAAAATACATTTTCTAAAACATTTATAAGTTTATTAATATTAGTACAATCAATTAAGAAGTCAATTAATTTATATAAATCACAAACAACTTTATTATCTATATTTTTATGTCCTATTAGATTATGTGGTATTTCTTTAGCATTTAAAATCTTTGATGCCTCAGAAACTTGTTTAATAGTAGGAAATAAAATACCTATAGTTTTATCTTTATACTTTTGACTTAGAAGTAGTACTTTTTGTATATTTTTTTCTAATTCATCTTCAGAAATTGTATACTTTTTCATTGTTATAATTACACCTTTTGGATTTTCTTTGAACCCTTTATTAGTCGGTACTGTGTCAATTATTACATTCTCAAGTGAATTAGGATAATTTAAGTATGAATTTTGCACTAATTTATTGGCTTTTTTTAGTATTTCTTTTGAACTTCTATTTGACATATTCATAGTAAAGTTTTGCTTATGCTCTTTAGTTTCTTCAATAAAACTTTTAAAAAATTTAGGATTGGAATTACTAAATGTTCCTGTAATACTTTGATTTATATCTCCAACTCTAACTAAGTTTCCACTACAAATAAGTTTGACAATTTTTCCTTGGATTTCATTAGAGTCTTGACACTCGTCTTCAAAAATATACTTATATCTCTTTTTAAATATATTTCTTAACTCTTCATTTTCAACTAATAATTTATATGCTAAAACTAATAAATCATCATAATCTAATTTACCGTTACTATTTAATTCTCTTTCATATTGTTCATAAACCATATATATAAAAGGTAAAAATTCACCTGTTATATTATCTTTGCATAAGTTAGTATATTTTATTTTAGAAATAGTACTTTTTACTAAAGTAAGAAATTTATCTTGCCAATCAGAGATAGTTTTTTCTCCTGCTTTTTCATTTAAATAATCATTATACTCAAAATTTAGAGAATCAACTATTTTTTTTATTATTTTCAATTGTTGATATTCATCCATTATCTCTACTTCATCAGAAATATTTAATAGCTCAGGTTTTTCCTTTATTATTTTAAATGCTAAAGAATGAATTGTCATAGAATCAAATTTATTTTTTGCAGATATATTTTCTTCTTTAAGAAATCTTTTAATTCTAATATCAAAATTTTCAGATGCACTATTCATATAGCTAAGTATCAAAATTTTTTGTTTTCCAACTTCTTTTTCCTTTATAAGTTTTGTAGCTAAATGTGTCATTATAAAAGTTTTTCCTGCACCAGGAACTGCTTGTATACTCATTTTACCTTTTTTATAATTAATAATATCTACTTGATCTGGTCTATATGTTATCATCTTCAATCTCCACTTTTTTATTTAATAACTCACTAAAATAACTTTCTGAAATATACCCACTAACCGGCACCTCACACTCAAAACAAATTACCTTCTCTGTGGTATTTAATAGATTGTATAAGAGTTTATTAGTGTAGTATTTACTGTAATATTTATTCATATCGTCTGTAAAAGTATCATCATTAAAACTTTTTCTAAGAACTATTAAATTACTTAAATCTCTATCTATTTTAGTATCATAAATTTCATTTGTAGCATCAACTATTAACAATATTTTTTTATTTATATTACTATTTAAATATGTAATAGGACTTGATATAAGTATAAAATCATCATCTAAATTAGATATCATAGTATTTGAATCTATAAAATTAAATAAATTATTATTCAAAATATTAATTACGAATAACTATTTGTATAAATCATCTTTATCATCAAATATTATATTTGTAGTATCGATTAGATCTTCAAAAGCAGTAGCTATTTTAACACATAGTTGTAAATTTTTTCGACCATATTTTTTGTTTATTAAGTATTTTTCATAGAATTTATAGATAAATTCTTCTGGTGATAAAGCTTGCAAACTTCTTATATCATTAAATATTGTTTTAACAGATATATTTCTTTCATCAAACATTTTTTTTGCATTAATCTTATTGGTATCAAATAGAACTTCTATGAATGGATAATAAAACTTACTATAGAATGTTTTATCAATTATCTTATTATTGTCAATCTCTTTTTTATCAAAATTATAATAAATACAAAGTGCAGTTATAGTGGCATTTATAAATTTATTGCAACTTAAAGTATCTATAATTTTATTGTTAAAGAATAGTGTATTATTATATATATTTTTATTTTTAAGATTTTGTTCGATTAAATTAGTGTTTATAGGACAAATAATACCTATATCATTATTTTTATATCTTTTATCTTTTAGAACCTGTATTTCACTTATAACCCTATCTAACATTTGATCAAAAAATATTTCTTGATAACAATCTTCTATTTTCTCACTAAAAGAATATATATCTGAAGTATTTATAAAATCTATATTATGATTTTTATAAATGTTTATATGTTCTTTATTTAATAAAACTTCTTCAACGTATTTTTTATCAAAATTATTGAAACTTGAATAATCTTTATTTAAATCATAAAAACAATGAATACTACATCCAATACCCTTTAATTTTTCAATAAAATCTATTTGTGCAAAGTTTAATTTTTCTAAAGAATCAATTATTATAGTTTTATTTTTTAGTCGATTCAAATAGTCTTTATTATTTAGTAAATAATTATTATATATAAAAATACTTAAAGAATCATCAAGTATTGATTTTCTTAAGAATGTTTCAAAGTAATCAATTATTATTTCATTCATTTCTTTAAATGGTTCTTCACTTATTTTATCTTTATAATCTTTTTTATTGTAAATTAAAGAACTTACTTCTTTGTAGTCTATCAAATTTTCACAACTTTTTCTTATATTGTTTAAAATTTGTTTTGATATACTTCTATCGCTACTTCTTAATTCATTGAAATATCCCTTTTCTATTCTCAATGAATTTACTTTTTTTAGTATAAATTCATCAACAAAAAGTGAATTGATAAATTTAGGTTCTTCTTTTCCAAGTAATTCAAAATCTATAAGTGGAAAATATACTTTTATTTCTTTCTTTATAAAATTATAATATGTGGTTATATCTAATTTTTCACTACAATCTAAATCTAAATTATCAATATACTTATTTTTAATCATTGAATTTTCAACTAATAACAAAATATCTTTAGATTTATTATTGCTTATTAACTTTTTATATAAATTTATGCTATTCACAAAACACCCCTTATTAAGTTTAATTAGAATATATTAATGGTACTATACACATATATCTATGTCAATTTATATTATCAGTAATATATTTATAAAAATTATTGATAATATAATATTATAGATGATAAGATAGATAGAATTTTAAAAGAGAACTTACAAATATAGGACTTAAACATAATTTTCAGAATATTCACAACGAATTCAGTGATGAAACAAAAGACCTATAATGCTTACGCCATTAAAAAAAATGTCACAATCAAATTTTTTTCGCTACGCTTAAAAAAGCATTATCCATTCACTTCGTTCATTCCTCTTGTTTGATTTGTAGCATAAACAATATCGCTTTTATAAACAAAAAACTTATTATGCAACACTCACGATTGATGAAGGTTAGTACAAACAACAAAAACTAATTAATAAATA
>JAWXUS010000004.1:0-102292 GCA_044426235.1 Peptostreptococcaceae bacterium
ATTGGGTCACAGGTTCGAGTCCTGTTATTCCCGCCAATATGCTAGTGTGGCTCAACGGTAGAGCAGCTGACTTGTAATCAGCAGGTTGTAGGTTCGATTCCTATCACTAGCTCCAATAAACGGAGGATTTCCCGAGCGGCCAAAGGGGGCAGACTGTAAATCTGTTATCGACGATTTCGGTGGTTCGAATCCACCATCCTCCACCAATTAAATATTTATGCGGGTGTAGCTCAATGGTAGAGTTCCGGCCTTCCAAGCCGGCTGTGAGGGTTCGATCCCCTTCACCCGCTCCAGATTAAACGTATATGGGACTATAGCTCAGCTGGGAGAGCACCTGCCTTACAAGCAGGGGGTCACAGGTTCGAGCCCTGTTAGTCCCACCATTAATACGGCCTGGTAGTTCAGTTGGTTAGAATGCCAGCCTGTCACGCTGGAGGTCGAGGGTTCGAGTCCCTTCCAGGTCGCCAATTAAATAAACATGTGGGAATATGGCTCAGTTGGTAGAGCAAATGACTGTTAATCATTGGGTCACAGGTTCGAGTCCTGTTATTCCCGCCATTTTTTTGTATACAAATATATATGGGTGCATAGCTCAGCTGGATAGAGCAACGCCCTTCTAAGGCGTGTGTCCGGGGTTCGAATCCCTGTGCGCTCACCAATAAATTAAAAAACCTCATTTTATATGAGGTTTTTTTGTATAAAAAAGTATATTAAATTGGCGAATAATTGTATATAATAATTAATGAATATAAAAATACATATGGGAGGATTAAGTATTGATAAATAGGAATTCCCTTTTAGGAAATTTTTTTGATACGATATTATCAATAGAAGTAAATGATATTATAGATATTTTAATAGTTGCTTATATTTTTTATAAAATATTTATGTTTATGAAAGATACTAGAGCAGGTCAAGTTTTAAAAGGAATAGTATTTTTATTAGTTGCAACTCAAATTAGTGAGATTTTTAATTTGCATACTTTGAATTGGATTTTAATTAATTCTTTAAATATAGGGGTTATTGCCACTATTATAATATTCCAACCAGAACTTAGAGCAGGGCTTGAACGTATTGGTAGAACGAGATTAAACTTTTTTTCAAAATATAATTATAGTGAAAAAGAACAAGATATTAACAGAACAGTAGAAGAAATTGTTGAATGTTTATATTCTTTATCAAGGCAAAAAATAGGAGCGCTTATAATTATTGAGAGAGAAACTAAGATAGGAGATATAATAAATACTGGTACTATACTTGATGCTATTATTTCTAGGCAACTTCTTATTAATATATTTATGCCAAATACTCCTCTACACGATGGAGCTGTTGTAATTAGAGGGGACAAGATAAAAGGTGCCGCTTGTTTTCTACCCTTAACTGAAAGTAAAGATCTTAGTAAAGATCTTGGTACAAGGCATAGAGCTGCGGTTGGGGTTTCAGAAGTTTCTGATTGTTTGGCACTTATAGTTTCAGAGGAAACAGGAGATGTTTCTATTTCAAAATCTGGAAAATTATATAGGAAAGTAACAAAAGATAGAATGATTAGTATACTTAAGAATAATTTAAAAGTAAATCAGCAAGAGAAGAATTTTCTAAAAGGAGGTATTTTTAATGAAAGAATCCTTAAGAAATAATATTAAAATAAAATTAATTTCTATAATGAGCTCTATCTTTCTTTGGATGTATGTGATGGCTGTTGTCGATCCAGAAGAAAGTAGAACAATAGAAAATATTTCGGTAAGAATTGAAAATCAAATTGAACTAGAAGAAGCAAATTTAATGATATATCCAAATACGAATGATTTAACTTCTAATCTAACTATTAATGGTAATTTATCGAATATAAAATCAATAACTAAAAATGATATAGTTATAAGTGGTGAAATAAATAATCCTATTGAGGGAGTTAATGAGGTTTATCTTAGTGCATCAACTCCTCAAGGTATAACACATAGATTTAAAGATAGAATTATACTTACTAATTTAGAAAAAGTAATTGAAGAAGAAAAAGAAGTTGAAATAATAGCATATGGTAAGTATAAAGATAATGTAGAATCGATTTCTATTGAAAATGAAGTGACATCGATTAAAATTATAGGTCCTAGAAGTTTAGTTGAACAGGTAGATAAAATTGAAGGATATGTTGATATAAGTAGCACAAATGATACAGATCTTATAAATACTACATTATCTGCAGTAGATATTGATGGAAATACTATTGATGGAGTTAGCTTAAGCCAAAATACTTTAAATATTAATGTTATAATTTTTGATGAAGTAGAAGTTCCAATAAAACTTAATGTAAAAAACCAAGAATCATTATATGATGTTTTAAATACAACAGTTACTATTCGTGGTGAATATAATTTAGTACAGAATGTGGAATTTATTGAAACTCTAGAAGTTGATATTGATGAAATTTTAAGTAAGGATACTATAAATGTTTCTTTACAGTCTTTAGAAAGTATATATTTAAATAATAAGTATGCTGATATTAATATTTCAGATATTAATAATCTGGTTAAGTTTGAGTTTGAAGGTAGTGAAATAGATAGAAGAGATAATGATGTAGTAGTTCCTGCTAAAGTTACTTTAGTTGGTAGATACGACGAAATTAAACCTACTAAATCACAAATAAAACTTTATATAGATAACGATACAACTATAAAATTTGAATCAGATGATTTATTATCAAATGTATCAATAAATCCAAAGAAAGCCGAATAAATAATATTATATGGAGAATAATAGTAAAAACTATTGTTCTTTTTTTTATTTTATATTAAAATGTTTTTATAAAGTTTAAGAACTTTATTAATAAATAGTAATATAATAGACGTATAACTTTCTTTTTTTAAGGAGAAAAGCATGAGAAAATACTTTGGAACAGATGGAGTAAGAGGAATCGCAAATACAGAACTTACTTGTGATCTAGTTTATAAATTAGGTAGAGCAGGTGGATTTGTATTAGGTGAAGGAAAAGAAAAATTAAAAGTTGTTGTTGGAAAAGATACTAGAGTTTCTGGAGATATGCTAGAATCTGCTTTAATATCAGGTCTTATGTCTGTAGGATGTGATGTTATTTGTATAGGAGTTGTTCCAACACCTGCTGTGGCTTATTTAACTAAAAAATATAAGGCTGATTGTGGAGTTGTTATTTCTGCATCACATAATCCAGTTGAATATAATGGAATAAAGTTCTTTAATAGTGAAGGATTTAAGTTAGATGATGAAATAGAACTTAAAATAGAGAACTATATTGAAGATATAAGCCAAATAGAATATACTCCAACAGGAAGTAAGGTTGGGAAAAAAGTTTATTATGATAATTCTAAAAGAGAGTATATTGATTATTTAAAATCAATAATAGATACTGATTTTAGTAGCATGAAAGTTGTTCTTGATTGTGCAAATGGTGCAGCTTATGATGTAGCTCCAATTGTTTTTGAAGAACTTGGTGCAAATATTATTATAATTAACAATACTCCAGATGGAAACAACATAAATGATAATTGTGGATCAACTCACCCGCAAAAATTACAAGAAGTTGTTAAATCAGAAAATGCAGATTTAGGTCTTGCATACGATGGAGATGCTGATAGACTTATTGCAGTTAATGAAAAAGGTGAAATAGTTGATGGCGATTATATAATGATCCTATCTGCAATATATTTAAAAAAACATAACAAGTTAAAAGATGATACTCTAGTAATAACTGTTATGAGTAATTTAGGTCTTACTATAGCTGCAAAAGAGAATGGAATAAATCTTGAAACTACTTCAGTTGGAGATAGATATGTTTTAGAAAAAATGGTTGAGAAAAACTATAACCTTGGTGGAGAACAATCGGGACATATGATATTCCTTGATTATAATACTACTGGAGATGGAGTTTTAAGTTCATTAGTTTTATCTAAAATAATAAAAGAAGAAAAGAAACCATTATCAGAATTAACTTCTGTAATGAATAGTTATCCTCAAGTTTTAGTTAATGCAACTATTAAAAATGAGAATAAAAATAGATATATGGAATATCCAGAGATTGCATCTCAGATAGAAAATATAGAAAAAACTCTTGATGGATATGGAAGGGTATTAATTAGACCATCTGGTACAGAGCCATTAGTAAGAGTAATGTTAGAAGGTAAATATGAAAGTCAAATAAAAGAATTAGCAACTAATTTAGCTAATCTAATACAACAAAAACTATCGTAGTAAAATAAAAGAATGCTACGATAGCATTCTTTTCATTTTAAGCGCCAGAACTTATTTATAAGTTGACGAGGTTAGGGTTTATCGAAAATTCGGCGGATGACTCTACGGCTATCACAGTCGTTAGAAATTTTTTAAATCATAAGAGCAATCTTTTGGACAAAGAAAATTTTAAGTGAATTTGACTTTCTCTAAAAATTAAATTTATTAAATTTTAGGGGGAAAAGATATGTGTGGTATAGTTGGATATTTAGGAAATAAAACTGCAACAGAAGTTCTAATTGATGGACTTTCAAAGTTAGAATACAGAGGTTATGATTCTGCTGGTGTTGCTGTAATAAATGATGGAAATTTAGAAATTAGAAAGTTCAAAGGTAGACTTTCTGTACTAAGTGATGATGTAGATGTTAATCCTATAAAAGGAAGTCTTGGAATTGGACATACTAGATGGGCAACTCACGGAGAACCTTCTGATGTTAATTCTCACCCGCACTTTAACAAACAAAAATCAATAGCTGTAGTTCATAATGGAATTATAGAGAACTACTTAGAAATAAAAGATGAACTTCAAAAAGAAGGATATGAATTCTTATCTCAAACTGATACTGAAGTTGTTGCACACTTAGTTGATAAGTACTATGAAGGAAATTTACTTGATGCAGTTTATAAGGCTACTGAAAAGTTAAGAGGAGCATATGCACTTGGTGTTGTTTGTGAAGATGATAGCAAAGAATTAGTGGCTGTTAGAAAAGATAGTCCATTAATAGTTGGACTTGGTGAAGGTGAAAACTTTATAGCATCAGATATTCCTGCTATATTAAAATATACTAAAAATGTTTATTTCTTAGAAAATAATGAGTACATTCATATGAAAGATGATGGACTTAAAGTACTTGATATAGATAAAAAAGAAGTTGAAAAAGAAGTTTCTGAAATAACTTGGGACATTGAATCTGCATCTAAAGGTGGATATGATTACTTTATGTTAAAAGAGATTCACGAACAACCAAGTGGAATAAAAGAAACTCTACAAAGAAGACTTGATGAAAATAACAATATAAAACTTGATGATATAGTTATGACTAAAGAAGATTTAGAAAAAATTAATAGAGTTTATATAGTTGCTTGTGGAACTGCTTATAATGCTGGATTAGTTGGAAAATATGCAATAGAAAAGTTTGCAAAAATTCCAGTGATATGTGATATTGCATCTGAATTTAGATATAATGATCCATTTGTTGATGAGAATACTTTAATAATTCTTGCAAGTCAATCTGGTGAAACTGCTGATACTTTAGCATCTTTAAGATATGCAAAAGAAAAGGGAGCAAGAGTTTTAAGTGTTACTAATGTTGTTGGGTCATCAATAGCAAGAGAATCTCACGATGTATTCTATACTTGGGCAGGTCATGAGGTGGCAGTTGCATCAACTAAAGCATATACTACTCAATTAGTTGCATTTTATATGATAGCATTAGATTTTGGGATTAAAAAGCATGTTATTAGTGAAGAATTATACTACGATATAATAAATAAATTAGGAACTTTACCGGAAAAAGTTTCTGAGATATTTGAAAAAGAAGATGATATAAAAGAAATAGCAAAAAGACTTAAAAATCATAATGATACTTTCTATTTAGGAAGAGGGCTAGATTATTCAATAGCTGTTGAAGGTTCACTAAAAATAAAAGAAGTTTCATATGTTCATGCAGAGGCATTTGCTGCAGGAGAATTAAAGCATGGAACTATAGCACTTATTGAACAAGATACTCCAGTTATTGCTATTGTAACTCAAGAAGATTTATTTGAAAAAATGGTTTCAAATATGCAGGAAGTAAGAGCAAGAGGTGGATATGTTATAGCTATTGCAAATGAAAAAAATACAGAAGTTGAAAAGTCTGCTGATGAAGTTATTTATATACCAAATATAGACGATAGATTATCAGGTATATTAAGTGTAATACCAACTCAATTATTAGCTTATTATACAGCAGTTGAAAGAGAATGTGATGTTGATAAGCCAAGAAACCTAGCAAAATCAGTTACAGTAGAATAGATTAAAAAAGTATCCTTATTTTAAGGATACTTTTTTTGTGAAAACATTTTTTTAATCATTGACAAACATAATACAATAGTATAATATATTGGTATATACCAATATTAAAGGGAAGGGACTAATCAAAAATGAGAATAATAATATGTGAAAATTATGATGAAATGAGCAAAAAAGCTGCAGCTGTACTATCAAGCCAAATAATATTAAACCCAGAGTCTAATTTAGGACTTGCAACAGGAAGTACTCCAGAAGGAATGTACAAAAATATAATAGATATGTACAACAATGACACAATAGATTTCTCATCTATAAAAACGTTTAACCTAGATGAATACTTTGGTTTAGAAAAGCAAAATGATCAAAGTTATGATTATTTTATGAAGAAACATTTATTTAATCACGTTAATATTAAAGAAGAAAATATAAATATACCAAATGGTATAGCATCTAATCCAGAAGAAGAATGTGCAAGATATGAAAAAGTTTTAGCAGAAAATAATGTTGACTTACAAATACTTGGAATAGGTTCTAATGCACATATTGGATTTAATGAGCCATCAGATCATTTTAATAAGCAAACATCTCTTGTTGATTTAAATGAAAGTACTATTGAAGCTAATGCAAGATTTTTTGAAAATAAAGAAGATGTACCTAAAAAAGCATTCTCAATGGGAATTGGAACAATAATGAAGAGTAAGAAGATAGTACTTCTTGCATCAGGAGAAAATAAAGCACAAGCAATATATGATACATTAAACTCAGAAATAACTCCACAAATACCAAGTTCAATACTTCAATTACATAAAGATGTTACAATAATAGTTGATAAAGATGCAGCAAAACTGCTTAATAAATAATATTTAAGAAGACTTTCATTATGAAGGTCTTTTTTTTATTTTAAAATGTCATTATTGAATATGACATTTTTATAGTTTCTTGAAGTTGAAAGGAAAACGTATTACTTGTATAATTTACCTATAAAAGATTAAGTTGATAAGGGGGATTATTATGAACGGTAAAGTTAAAGAAGTTGATGAAACGAAAAAAGACTTTGATTTAAAAGCTAGTATACAAAAGTTCGGTAAATTTTTAAGTGGAATGGTTATGCCAAACATAGGAGCATTTATTGCTTGGGGACTTATAACTGCATTTTTTATAGAAACGGGTTGGTTTCCAAATGAAGATTTAGCAGGACTTGTATCACCGATGTTAACATATTTATTACCTATTCTTATAGGGTATACAGGTGGTAAATGTATTGCAGATTTAAGAGGTGGAGTAATTGGTGCAATTGCAACTACAGGGGTTATAGTAGGAGCAGATATACCTATGTTTATAGGGGCTATGGCTATGGGTCCTTTAGCAGGCTTTGTTATCAAAAAGTTTGATGAATTTGTTGATGGAAAAGTTCCAACAGGTTTTGAAATGTTAGTTAATAATTTCTCAGTTGGTATACTTGGAATGCTTTTAGCTATACTTGGGTTTTATGGAGTTGGGCCATTAGTAGTTAGTTTAACTGAAATTATAGAAATTGGGGTAGGTACTATTGTAAGTTATGGATTACTTCCATTAATATCAATATTTATAGAACCTGCTAAGGTATTATTCTTAAATAACGCAATAAATCACGGAATACTTGGTCCAATAGGAATTGCAGAGGCACAAGAAACTGGAAAGTCTATAATGTTCTTATTAGAATCAAATCCAGGTCCAGGACTTGGAATTATACTTGCTTATATAATTTGTGGTAAAGGTTCTGCAAAAGAATCTGCACCAGGAGCTGCAATAATTCATTTCTTAGGTGGGATACACGAAATTTATTTCCCATATATTCTTATGAACCCAGTTTTAATAGTTGCTGCAATATTAGGTGGAGGAGTTGGAGTTTTAGTATTTAGTATTTTAGGGGCAGGAATTGTAGCTGCACCATCTCCAGGAAGTATATTTGCACTTATGGCATTATCTCCAAGAGGTGGTATGTTACCGATATTACTAGGAGTACTTGCATCAACTGTAGTATCTTTTATGGTAGCTGCACCAATAATTAAAAAAGCATCTTTAGGTGATGATGATACTTCTTTAGAAGATGCAACTAAAAAAATGAAAGATATGAAAGTTAAAAAGAGTGAAGAAAGTAAAGGAGTAAATTACTCAAATGTTAAAAAGATAGTTTTCTCTTGCGATGCAGGAATGGGATCTAGTGCGATGGGTGCATCAAGATTTAAAAATAGAATAAAAGATTTAGATTTAGGGATAGAAGTAGTTAATTCATCAGTTGATAATATACCATCTGATGCAGACATAGTAGTAACTCATATTACTTTAGTTGAGAGAGTAAAAAAAGATGTAGAAGTAATTAGTATATCTAACTTCCTAAAAGATACTAATTTAGACTTATTATTTGAAAATTTAACAAAAATAAAAGATGATAATGGCACACAAATGGAGAATAAAGATAATAAGAAAATAAACAAGATAGTATTCTCTTGTGATGCAGGAATGGGATCTAGTGCAATGGGTGCATCAAGATTTAAAAATAGAATAAAAGATCTAAATTTAGGAATAGAAGTAGTAAATTCATCAGTTGATAATATACCATCTGATGCAGATATAGTAGTGACTCATGTTACTCTAGTTGAAAGGGTAAAGGGAGACGTAGAAGTAATTAGTATATCTAATTTCTTAAAAGACGCTAATATTGATTTACTATTTGATAGAGTGTCAAAATAATATATAAATGTCATATTTAACTATGACATTTATAACTTATGTAATAGTTGAATAACTCTAATTTTCTAGGTAATATAAAGATAAGCAGAGGGAGATTAATGATAACTAAAAAGTTAACATCTAGGCAAAAAGAAATAATAATATTACTTGTAAATCAAAAATCAAAAGTATTGACTATATCAGAAATAGCTAATAATTTGAATTTGAGTTACAGAACAGTTATTAGGGACTTAATTAAAATTGAAGCTTGGTTTATTGAAAATGATTTTAATTTAGTAAGAAAATCAGGAGTAGGACTTCTACTTAATGAAGATGAAGAAAATAAGTCATTTATACTTGAACTTCTTGATGAAGAAAAAATAGAGATTTCATATAAGAAAGAAGAACGATATCTATTTATATTAAATGAACTTCTTAACTCAAAAGAACCTATAAAGTTATTTTATTTTAATAATAAACTTAAAACTTCAGAGGGAACTCTTAGTAATGATTTAATTTTTATTGAAAGTTGGCTTAATAAATTTGATATAAAAATTATAAAAAAACAAGGGCTTGGAATTTATTTAGAAGGTAGCGAAAAAAATATAAGAGATGCAAATATAAATTTGATTTATAGTAATTATAATGAAAATCAGATTTTAAGTATCATTAAAAATAAGATTTATGGTGAAAATCCAATTTTAGATTTAATCGATAAAGAAATTCTTATAAAAACTGAAACTGTACTTTTTAAAACTATAAAAAAATTATCGTTATCAGATAATTCTTACATAGGGCTTTTGATTCATACTTCACTTATGATAAAGAGAATCTTAAACAATGATTATATAGTTATGAATGATGATATTTTAAATAATCTTTCATCAAAGAAAGAATATATTATGGCATCTGAAATAATTAAGTGTATAGAAAAAGAATTTGATATTATTATACCAAAATCAGAAGTAGGATATATAGCAATGCATTTAAGAGGATCTAAATTAAAATTAAGTAGTGATGATTTTAATTTATTAGAAGAATTAAATATAAATAAATTAAGTAAAAATATAATAAGTAGTTGCAGTCAAAAGTTTAATATTGACCTATTAAAAGATTCTACACTTTCAGATGATCTATTAAATCATTTAAAACCTGCAATATATAGGTTGAAAATGAAAATGGAAATCAGAAATCCACTGCTAGAAGAAATTAAATGTAGATATGGCGATTTTTTTAACGAAATATCAAGTATATGCGACTTAATAAAAAATGAATTTGAGATTGATTATATACCGGATTCAGAGATAGCATATATAACAATGCATATAGTTTCATCAATTGAAAGAAATGTTTTATTAAATAATAATATAAATGTAGTTATTGTTTGTCCAACAGGAATTGGAGCATCCGCAATTTTAGCTACTAATATAAAAAGCTATTTTAATAGCATAAATATAGTTGATACAGTTTCAGTTCTTGATGTAGATGATGATTATATAAAAATTAATGAAATTGATTTTATAATATCAACGATAGATATAGAATTTAGTATTGATAGTATATTTATTAGTCCATTTTTAAAGAGTACAGATAAAGCTTTGATAGATAGTATAGTTAGAAAAATTATAACTAAAAAAGTTTTTGATAAAAAACATAAAAATATAAAATCAGAATGTAGTGATAAAGTTTATGACCTTATGATTTTAGCTAAAGAAATGATTAGCTTTACTCAAGATGCAGTTTTTATTTTTAATTTAGAAGTTAAAAATATTGATGAGTTATTAATCTATTGTTCTAGTATTTTTGATGTATCACTAAATCAAAAAGAAGAATTATATATTAAGCTAAAAGATAGAAATAAACCATCAAGTATATATTTTGAAGAAATTGATATATTATTACCGCATTGTAGCTTTGGAAATATTAATTCTATAAAAATCGCTTTTATTAAATTAAATAAAAAGATTGAAATAGATGAAAATAAGTATACAGATAATATAGTTTTTATGTTAACTCCAGATAAAAATATTGGACATAGTAAAAAAATACTTAGCTTTGTAAGTGAGAATTTAGTTAGTAATAATGAGTTTCTAGATAGTATAAAAGATTTTGATGAAACTAAAATAAAAAATAATTTAGATCTTATAGTTACTAATTTTTATAAAAATAAATTAAAGGGGATATAAAATTATGAATAGTGTATTAAATGAAAATAATGTAGTTTTAAATTTAGATAGTGTATCTAAAGAAGAAGCAATAGTTATGTGTGGTAAGAAGTTAGTTGAAAATGGATATGTAAATGAAAGTTACATACAAGCTATGCTTGATAGAGAAGAATTAATGACAACATTTATGGGAATGGGTGTTGCTATACCTCACGGAGTTAATGAAGCTAAAAAAGAAATCAAAAAATCAGGAATAGTAGTACTTCAGTTTCCAAATGGAATAGACTTTGATGGAGAACTTGCTTACTTAATGATAGGAATAGCAGGTGTTGGAGATGAGCATTTAGAAATATTATCTAATATAGCAACAGTTTTAGATGATGAGTTAACAGATAGATTAAAAGATACAGATTCAAAAGCTCAAATAATAGAAGCATTTACAAATTAATAAGGGGGATTTATAGTATGAAAAAAGCTATACAATTTGGTGCTGGAAATATTGGTCGTGGATTTATTGGACTTTTATTATCAAAAGCAGGATTTGAAGTTTTATTTGCAGATGTTAATATGGAAATAATAGATGGAATAAATAACGAAGGAAAATACAGTGTTTTCGTTAGAGATACTAACTGTGAAGATATAGAGGTTTCAAACATAAGAGGTATAAATTCTTTAGATGAAAAGTTAGTTAATGAAATATCTGAAGCAAGTATAATAACTACTGCTGTTGGACCTGTTGTTCTTCCAAGGATTGCAAAAACATTAGCTGAAGGTATAAAACTTAGAAAAGAAAATAATGTAGTTGAGAACTTAAATGTAATAGCTTGTGAAAATGCTATATATGCAAGTCAAATCTTAAAAGAAGAAGTTGTTAAGTTCCTAGATGAAGAAACTGTTAAATATGTTGAAGAATATGTTGGTTTCCCAAATTGTTCTGTTGATAGAATAGTTCCTCCTATAAAAAATGAAAATATACTTGATGTAACAGTTGAAGCATTTTATGAGTGGAATGTTGAGCAAGCAGGATTTAAAGGTGAAATACCGCAAATAGAAGGTATGAATTTAGCAGATAACTTAATGGCTTATATAGAAAGAAAATTATTTACATTAAATACTGGTCACGCAGTAGCTGCTTATTTAGGATATATATATGGAATAGATACTATTGATAAGAGTGTATGTGATGAGAAAATAAGAAATATAGTAAAAGATGCTATGATTGAAAGTGGAAAAGGTCTTATTGCAAAATATGGTTTTGAAGAAGATGTTCACTTTAAATATATTGATAAGATACTTAAGAGATTTGAAAATCCATACTTAAATGATGATGTTGTTAGAGTAGGAAGAGAGCCCATTAGAAAATTAAGTTGTAATGATAGACTAGTTAAGCCACTTCTTAATGCTAAAAACTATGATGTTGAAGTTGATAATTTAGTAATTGGATTAGCAGCAGCTCTTCACTATAAAAATGATAAAGATACACAAAGTGTAGAATTACAAAATATGATAGATAAAGATGGTGTAGAAAGTACTATTAAGGAAGTTTGTAAGATTGATGATGATGTCCTTATAAAACAAATTTCAACACAATATAATTCATTAAAAAAATAAATTTTATTCTAGGGGATTTTAATTAAATTATTATCCTCTATTTTTTTGTCGAAATTTAAAGTTTAAATCTGCATTTATATCTAATTTTAAATACTATTTTATTGACATTATTGTAAATAAGATATATAAATATATAGTGGCTATTTGTATGAAAGTTTAGCCGAATTTAAAATTTTAAAATTATTCAAAATAACTTAGTATATTTTTAATAAAGTATACTTTATAACATTAGGTCAACAATATATATATATAGATTCGATTATGAGGAGAAAGATTAGTATGCCAAAAATATTAGTAAGAAAAAGTAATCCATTAAATGGAACGGTTAAGATAGATGGAGCGAAAAATGCAGTTCTTCCAATAATAGCCGCAACACTTCTTGCAAAAGATACAACAGTACTAAATGGAGTTCCAGATTTAAAGGATGTACATGTTATATCAGATTTATTAAGACATTTAGGAGCAAAAGTTGTGTATAAAGATACTACTTTAACTATAGATGCAACGGATATAACAACTTGCGAGGCGCCATATGAATTAGTTAGAAAAATGAGAGCATCATTCTTAGTTATGGGGCCACTTCTTGCAAGGTTTAAACACACAAAAATATCTATGCCTGGAGGATGTGCAATAGGTACAAGACCAATAGATTTACATCTTAAAGGATTTAAAGCATTGGGTGCTACAATTGATATGGAGCACGGGTTTGTAGACGCTAAATGTGAAAAATTAGAAGGTAAAAAGTTCTATCTTGATTTCCCGAGTGTTGGAGCTACTGAAAATATAATAATGGCTGCAACTTTAGCAAATGGAAGAACTATACTTGAGAATGCTGCTGAAGAACCGGAAATAGTTGATTTAGTTAACTTACTTAGAAAAATGGGTGCTAAAATACAAGGTGAAGGAACTAATACTTTAATAATAGATGGTGTTGATAGTTTAAGTGGAACGACACATACTATAATACCGGATAGAGTAGAGGCTGCAACTTATATGGTAGCTGCTGCGATTACAAAAGGTGATATAACTGTTGAGAATGTAGTATTAGATCACTTAGAACCAATAGTTGCAAAACTTAGAGAAGCAGGATGCGAAGTTATAGAACTTGAGAATGCAGTTAGGGTTAAAGGACCAGAAAAATTACTTCCAATAGATATAAAAACACTTCCGCATCCAGGATTCCCAACAGATGCACAAGCACAGTTTATGGCTATGCTTGCTATGGCACCAGGTACTAGCACTGTTATTGAAACTGTTTTTGAAAACAGATTTATGCATGTTGCAGAATTTAATAGAATGGGAGCTAACATTAAAATTGATGGAAGATGTGCAATTATAAATGGGGTTGAAAAACTTCATGGAGCAAACGTTAATGCAACAGATTTAAGAGCAGGAGCAGCACTTATTCTTTGTGGATTAATTGCAGAGGGTGAAACTGTTGTAGGTGAAATATATCATATATTAAGAGGTTACGTTAATATAGACAAAAAAATCACGGCTCTTGGTGGAAATATAGAAATAATAGAAGATTAATTTAATAGTAATAAAATATAATAGGTTATTCATATACTTTACGAAATAGTATTTACACTAAGGAGGAGAGTATATGAATAACCTTTTTAAGTCTTATATAGTGATTTTAGTTGGAGTCATTATAATGCCTATAATAAGCAGTATTTTATTTTATAGAGGGTTTGAAATTGAAGAAAATAAAAAGAATAAAATTATAGTAAATAAAAGAGAATATATTGATTATGAAGAAGTAGATCTTGGTTCAAAAGAAATAGTAGTTTATAATCATATATTAGATAAAAATCAAACTATGGATCTAGAAGAATATTTATATGGTGTAGTATCTGGAGAAATGCCTTCATCATTTGATATTGAGGCTCTAAAAGCACAGGCAGTAGCCGCTAGAACTTATGTTTTATATAAGGAAAAAAATGAAGTTTCAAGTGTACATAAAGGTGCAGTAGTTTGTACTGATTTTAATCATTGTCAAGAATATAAAAGCGAAGAAGATTTATTAAATCTTCATGGTGAAGAATGGATTGAAAATTCTTACTCAAAAATAAAACAAGCCGTAGATGATACTAAGGGGCATGTTATAACTTATAATGATGACTATATACTTCCTCTTTATTTTTCAACTTCATCAGGAAAAACTGAAAATAGTGAAGAAGTGTTTACTGAAGAGGAACCATATTTAAGAAGTGTTGAAAGTTATTATGATTCTAATTCTCCAAAATATGAATCAACATTTAGCATTGATAAGGATGCTTTTATTAATACATTAAAAATTAACTATGATGATATATATTTAAGTGAAAAATCTATTGAAAACGATATTTATATAAAAAATCGTAGTGAAGGTGGTTCAGTTGATGATATTTTAGTTGGAGATAAAACTTTAAAAGGAAGAGATTTTAGGAGTTTATTCAACTTAAATTCTTCTAATTTTGATATAGAATTTAATGATTATCAAGTGGTTTTTGATGTTCGTGGATTTGGGCACGGAGTTGGAATGAGTCAATGGGGTGCAGATGGAATGGCTAAAGAAGGATTTTATTATTATGAAATACTAGAACACTATTATACTGGTACGACTATAAAAGATATTTATTAATTTGAAAAAAAGTGTATAGAAACTAAAAATTCAGTCAAGGATACAAATAAATATATTATGGAGGATTATTTGTATGAAAAAGCTATTAGAAAAAGATGGTTTTTACTTGACTTTATTTTTATGCGTTGGTTTCGTATCGATGTTTGGAATATGGTTTACAAGAAGTAGCGTAGAAGAACTTGCAAAGAGTGATTTATTAATTGAGAAAGACATAAATATCGAAGAAGAATTTACACAAAGTGAAGAAGATAAGGAAGTTCATTTTATTGAAAATAATGAATATGATGATGTAGTTCAAACTTCAACAGAGTCTGAGGAAAGTTTGGAAACGGCAAAGGCACAACCAGAAGATAAACTTCATTTCTTAGGAGATGTAATTACTAGAGGATATTCAGATACTCAACCTACTTATTCAGAAACTTTAGATGTTTGGGAAGTACATAAAGCAATTGATGTTCGTGGAGAAATTGGACAAGAAATAAAATCATTACTTGATGGTGAAGTAGTTGATATTTTCCATGATGATTCACATGGAATGAGTATAAAAATTAAAAGTGATGATAATATAGATATATTATATTCTAACTTAAGTGAAGATGTATTAGTTAGTGTTGGAGATGCATTAAAAGAGGGTGATAGTATTGGAAGTATTGGAAATACTACTGCTGTAGAATTTAAAGAAGGTCCACATATTCATGTTGAAGTATTTAAAAATAATGAAAATATAGACCCTATGACTGTAATAAAATAATTATTAGATAAAAGACAAGTTAAATGCTTGTCTTTTATTCATTTTTTAGGATTTCCTAACATATATTTGAATAATTAAAGATATGTTAGGGAGGACACATGAGAACGCATATAGAAGAAAGAGCAGTTATAGTTGCTAAGTATATATTACAAAGACATACTACGGTTAGACAAACTGCAAAAAATTTCGGGGTAAGTAAAAGTACCATACACAAAGATATAACAGAAAGGCTTGTGGAATTAAATCCACATTTAGCGCTTGAAGTAAAAGAAGTTCTTGAAAAAAATAAATCTGAAAGACATATTAGAGGGGGAATGGCAACCAAATTAAAATATAAAAAAAGGCTGTCTAAGGGTACAGAATAAAATCTGTATCTTTTTTTTTGTTGACTTAATCTATTTTTTTATATATTTTGTATAATAGAGAATATTAAAATTAATGGATTAAAAAATAGATATTATGTGTAAGGAGTGAAAATTATGACTAGGGCTGATATAGGAATTGATTTAGGAACAGCAAATGTTATGATATATATTAGTAAAAAAGGGATTGTGCTTGATGAACCCTCAGTAGTATCAATTGATACTAGAAATAAAGAAGTAATTGCAATAGGACATGATGCAAAAAAAATGATAGGTAAAACACCAGGTTATATAGAGACTATAAGGCCAATTAGAGATGGGGTAATTTCAAATTTTAGTGCAACAGAGTCGATGTTAAAGCATTTTATCGAAAGAGTTTTAGATAAAAAAGGTCTGGGAATTTATTTTATGCCTCGTATAATGGTTTGTGTTCCTAGTGGTTTAACTGATATAGAAAGAAGAGCCGTTGAACAAGCTACAAAAGGTGCAGGAGCTAGAGAAGTATATATCATAGAAGAAACTATCGCAGCAGCAGTTGGTGCAGGAGTTGATATATCTGAAGCTAATGGACGTATGATAATTGATATTGGTGGAGGAACAACGGATATAGCAGTTATATCATTAGGTGGGATAGTTGAATTTGAATCTCTAAAAATTGCAGGAGACAAATTTGATGATGAAATAGTTAAATATGTAAAGGATAAGCATAATGTTTTAATTGGAGATAAGAGTGCAGAAAAATTAAAAATAAACATAGGTAAAGTTTATGGAGATTTTTATGGTGAAGCTATGGTTGGGGGTCGTGACGTTATAACTAGACTTCCAAAAGGAGTAAATATAACTTCTTATGAAATAAATAAAGCACTTGATAGAAGTGTTAATACTATAATTTCAACAATTAGAAAAGTAATGGATAAGACTCCGCCAGAATTAATTTCTGATATTGCAGAAACAGGGATAGTTTTAACGGGAGGAGGGGCACTTCTTAGAGGTTTAGCAGAAAAGATTGAATACAATCTTAAGACTCAAGTTATAGTGCCTGAAAATCCAACTACGTGTGTTGCAAAAGGTACTGGAGAAACTCTAAATTCATTAGATTTACTTAAAATTGCAAAAGGAAACAAATAAATCTCGCTATTTGCGAGATTTTTTATGTTGCAAGTAATATTGATAAAGATATTATTTCTGCAAGTTCTAAGACAAAACTAAGTCTAACATTATTAAATGAAAATTTATTATTTTCATCAATTTTATCAACTATTCCAACTATTGAATGGTGGCCAATTTGAGGAAGTTTTTTACCAACACCCTTTCCTGGAAGTATTGGTCCCTCTCTTATTTGAATGGCACCTATACTGCTTTTTGAACCAAGACAAGCATCAATTGCAAGAAAATTTCCTTTTGTGTGAGTTTTTTTAATTTCTTCAATTGATTCAGTTATATTAAGTGCGTGGATTGGGTTTTCTAAAGTACCGTAAACAGGATATTTGAAATCGCTATTTTTTAACATAGTACCAACTAATGGCCCAAGAGAATCGCCAATAGCTCTATCGGTTCCTATACAAACTATAATAAGATCATCATCTATTAGATTCTTTAAAGTTGAGCTTAAAACTTGAACTACATTTTCTTTTTTATAATTTATTTTAGCTAAGTACATAGACTCACCCCTTCAAGGAATTATATGAATTTTTATTATCAAAAAGAACAAAGTTATTAATTATATAATTTGCAAAATTACGAATAAAAATTAATTAGAATAAAAAATAATATTTTAAAAATAAATTATTGACAAAAAATGTTACATATAGTAATATTGATTTGTTCTTAAAAATGAATATTATCTTGATTTACCTTATCAAGAGTGACGGAGGGATAGGCCCTGTGAAGTCCAGCAACCACCCATTAAGGGAAGGTGCTAAATCCTACAAAACTATTATAGTTTTGAAAGATGAGGTTAGTTAATTTACGTATATAAATTAACGCCTCTTCTTAATTGAAGGGGCGTTTTTTGGTAAAGGGGCTAACTTTAAAATTACTTAAAATCGGGAGGAAATTAATTATGGCAAGACATTTATTTACATCTGAATCAGTAACTGAGGGGCATCCAGATAAAATCTGTGATCAAATATCGGATTCAATATTAGATGCATTACTTGAAAAGGATCCATCTGCAAGGGTTGCTTGTGAAACAACTGTAACTACAGGTTTAGTACTTGTTGCAGGAGAAATAACTACTAGTACTTATGTTGATATACCAAGGTTAGTAAGAGAAACTGTAAGAGAAATAGGATATGATAGAGCAAAATATGGATTTGACTGTGATACTTGTTCAGTTATAACTTCAATTGATGAACAATCAAGTGATATAGCACAAGGAGTTGATGAGGCTCTTGAAAATAGAGAAGGACAAAATGCAGAAGAAGAAATTGAAAAAGTAGGAGCAGGTGACCAAGGAATAATGTTTGGATTTGCTTGTAACGAAACTGAAGAGTTAATGCCTCTTCCGATATCTCTTGCACATAAATTAGCAAGAAAATTAACTGAAGTTAGAAAAAGCGGAGAATTAGCTTACTTAAGACCTGATGGAAAAACTCAAGTAACAGTTGAGTACGATGGAAATACTCCAGTTAGAGTTCATACAGTTTTAATATCTAGCCAACACGGTGAAGATGTTACAAATGAAACTATAAGAAAAGATTTAATAGAAAAAGTTATCAAAGCAGTAATACCTGCTGATTTACTTGATGAAGAAACTATATTCTACATAAATCCAACAGGAAGATTTGTTGTTGGAGGACCTCAAGGGGATACAGGTCTTACTGGTAGAAAAATAATAATAGATACTTACGGTGGATATTCAAGACATGGAGGAGGAGCTTTCTCAGGAAAAGATCCAACAAAGGTTGATAGATCTGCTGCATATGCTGCAAGATACGTTGCTAAAAACATTGTTGCTGCAGGACTTGCAAGTAAGTGTGAAATAGAACTTGCTTATGCTATAGGTGTTGCAAAGCCACTTTCAATATTTGTTGATACATTTGGAACTGGAACTGTTTCTGATGAAAAACTTATTGAACTTATAAACAATAACTTTGATTTAAGGCCAGGAGCAATAATTAGGGATTTAGATTTAAGAAAGCCAATGTACAAAAAAGTTGCGGCTTATGGACACTTCGGTAGAAATGATTTAGATTTACCGTGGGAAAGAACTGATAAAGTAGAAATACTTAAAAGTCAAGCTTAATTTATAGAACTATCTTCAATTTTTGAAGATAGTTTTTTTATATATTTTAAAGAGTTTTGTATAATATATGAAATAGTTGTATAATATTATAAATAATATTATTGTAGGAGAAACTTATGGAAAAATTAGATGGAATGATCAATGATATAGTCTTTAGAAATGAAGAAAATGGCTTTACGATAGCACAATTATCAAATTCTTCAGAAGATATTTGTATTGTTGGTTGTATGCCAACTATACAAATAGGTGAGAGCATTGAAGTTGAAGGTAAATGGACAAATCATCAAAAATTTGGACTTCAATTTCAAGTAAGTAGTTTTATGCCTGTAACCCCTTCATCAGTTGAAGGAATATATGTTTATTTATCTTCAGGTATGATCAATGGTGTTGGTGAGAAAATGGCCAAAAAAATAATTGATAAGTTTGGAGTAGATACTCTTAATGTAATTCAAAATGAACCAGAAAAATTAACAGAGATAGAGGGCATCGGTAAGAAAAAAATAGAACAAATAATAAAAAGTTATGAAGAGGACCGTGAACTTAGAAATATAATAATTACTTTATCTCCATATGGAATAACACCGGCTTATTGCCTTAAAATATATAAGAAGTACAAAGAAAATGCAATTAGTATAATAAATGAAAATCCATATAGATTAGCAGATGAAATTTATGGAATAGGATTTAAAATAGCAGATAAAATAGCAGGAAAATTAGGGATTGCAAAAGATTCAGACAAAAGAATTTCACAAGGAATAATATATACACTAAGTAATGCGACTACTAATGGACACACTTTCCTACCAAGAAATGAATTAATATTAAATAGCATTAATTTACTTGGAGTAGATAAAATACTTGTTGAACAAAATGTTGATTCATTAATGTTTAATAAAAAAATATATATTGAGAGATTTAATAATGAAGAAAATGTTTATTTAATATCATATTATATTTGTGAGAGTAGTGTTAGTGAAAATATAATTACTCTTTGTAATTATGGTTTTGAAAATTTAAATATTGATATAGATGATGAAATAAAAGTTGTTGAAAAATCAGAAAATATAGTGCTTGCAAAAAATCAAGTATTAGCAGTTAAAGAGGCTATAAATAGTGGTGTTGTAATAATTACTGGAGGCCCTGGAACCGGTAAAACAACTACTATTAACACTATTATAAAAATTTTTGAAAATAATAAAAAGAAGGTTATGCTTTGTGCACCAACTGGACGTGCAGCTAAAAGAATGAGTGAGACTTCAGGGCGAGAGGCCAAAACTATACATAGATTACTTGAAATGGAAAAAGGAGCAGAAGGTTCTGGATTTACATTTTTTAAAGATGAAGACTCACCACTTGAATGTGATGTGATAATTATAGATGAAGTTTCTATGGTTGATATTCATTTGATGTTTAGTTTATTAAAGGCAATTTCTGTTGGAACAAGAGTTATTTTTGTTGGAGATAGTGATCAATTACCATCAGTTGGAGCAGGAAATGTATTAGCAGATTTAATTGAATCAAAGGTTGTTAAAACTGTTAAATTAATAGAAATATTTAGGCAAGCAAGCGAAAGTATGATAGTTATTAATGCCCATCAAATAAATAAGGGACAACCTCTTTATTTAAATAAAAGAGATAAAGACTTTTTCTTTATAAAAACTGAAAGTGAAAAAGATACGATAGATGAAATTGTAAATTTAGTACAAAATAGACTTCCAACATATTATGGAGTAGATAAAATTAAAGATATACAAATACTTTCTACAATGAGAAAAGGTGATGTTGGGGTTACTAATTTGAATATGGAAGTGCAAAAAGTAGTTAATAAAAAAGAATCTTATAAAATTGAAGAGAGTTTTCAAAATAGGATTTTAAGGGTTGGCGATAAAGTTATGCAAATAAAGAATAATTACCAAAAAAAATGGGAAAGTGGATCTGAAAAAGGAGAAGGAGTTTTTAATGGTGATATAGGCTTTATTGAATACATAGATAAAGACAAAAAAACTATTTTAGTTGCTTTTGATGATAAGAGTGTTAAGTATAAGTATGAAGAACTTGATGAATTAGACCATAGTTTTTGTACTACAATTCATAAAAGTCAAGGAAGTGAATTTCCAGTTGTTATAATGCCTATTTGTTGGGCGCCTCCTATGTTACTTAGTAGAAATATTTTATATACAGGAGTAACTCGTGCTAAAAAATTAGTAGTATTAGTTGGTGAGGCTAAATACTTAGATTATATGGTACAAAATAATAGAACCAATAAAAGATATTCAAATTTATCTAATAAGTTAATTTCTATGGTTAGCAAATAGGAGGAATATGAAAGAGCTATTAAAAGAAATTTTAGAAATTATTTATCCAAAAAATATAACTTGTTTATTGTGTTTTGATCCAATAAAAAAAGATAATACTTATTCTTTATGTAAAAGCTGTTTTAATGAATTGAAATTTATAAAAGATGGCTGTTTTAGATGTGGAAGAAATATAATAAATTCATATTCAGAAGAAATATTAGTTGATAAATGTATATTTTGTAGTAAAAAATCATTTGATTTTGAGAGAAATATTTCGTGTATTGAATATGATAATTTATCAAAAAAGTTTATATTTGATTTAAAATATAGAAATAAAACCTACATAACAGAATATATTTCAAAAATTATGCTTGAAAAATTAGATTTCGAAGGAATAAAGTATGATTATATTCTTTGTGTACCACTTCATAAAAAACGACTTAAATCGAGAGGATTTAATCAAGCGAAAAAAATTGCAGAGTACTTAAGTGAACTTGTGCAAATTGAGTTTTTAGACATATTAAAAAGAAATAAAAACACTAAAAGATTATTTACTTTAGATGCTAAAAATAGAGAAAAAGAACTTAAAAGTGTTTTTGATATAGAAAACGGTGAAATTTTGGAAAATAAAAATATTTTAATAGTTGATGATATATTTACAACTGGTTCAACAGTTAATGAAATAAGTAAAGCTTTAAGTAATTATTCAGTAGGGAAAATATATACTATAACTTTTATAACAAAATCTGTATAAAACTTTATTACGTATAAATAAATTTATATTGACATAATTAAAATAACAATATATTATAATTAATTGTAATATGTTTGAGTAAAGAGTAATTAGCAGAGTCTGACGAAAATACGAGTATTACCATTTAGGTCTGTGGTTGAAAGTCCAAGCCAGTCGCAGGCAAAGGGATCCACGTAAGTTAATGCTAATAGCTGTGTTAATGATCATGGTGCGGCTTAGAGGTAAGTCCTACCGATATTAATCGAGAGAGTCAGTAGTGCGGTAACCCCAAGCAAAATCTCCAGTAGGCGAGTGTGGGGTCAAAAACCAGGTCAGCTAAATGTAAGTACCTTTTTAGGTACTTTTTTTGTATAAAAATTTAAGAATATAATAAAAATTTTGGTCAATAATAAAAGATATAAAAAGATTAAAATATTTTTTTAAATAAAAAAGGGATTTCCTAAGTTCATGTAGAATATATTATTATATACAATTTTTTACTACCAGAAGGGAGTTGTTCTTATGAAAATAACTATATCAGGAAAGCAAATTGATTTAACTGATGCAATAAAAGATACCATAAATGAAAAGTTAGATAGATTAGATCATTATTTAACTGAAAATTGCGAGGTTAAAGTTACTGTAAAAGCTAAAAAAAATAGGCAAACTGTTGAGGTAACAATAATTCCAGTTAATGGGGCGATAATTCGCGCTGAAGATAGTGAAGAAGATTTATATTCTGCAATAGATGTTGTGTATGATAAATTAAAGGGACAACTTAGAAAGTATAAAAATAAATTACAAGATAGACACCAAAAACACGAAAGTATTAGATATGAAAATATAGAAGAAATAGATGAAGTTGAAGAAACTGATGATATAAAGATAGAAAGAATCAAAAAGTTTGATTTAAAGCCTATGTCAGTTGATGAGGCAATTCTTCAAATGGAACTTATAGGTCATGAGTTTTATATGTTTAGAAATGAAGATGAAGAAATTGCAGTAGTATACAAAAGACATAGTGGTGGATATGGAATATTAGAACAAGAATAGTACCAAAAAGACTATTGATTTTATCAATAGTCTTTTTGTATTGGCAAATATTAATTTTTTTGTAGTAGTGTTAATATTTTTTATTTATGATAAAATAAATATATTAGAAAAATTAAGGAGATGAATAACAATGGGCTTTTTAGATAACTTATTTAATATGGCAGAAAAGAAAGAAATGAAAAAATTCAATTTAACAGTTGATAAAATAGAATCGTTAGAACCAAAATATAAAGAAATGAGTGATAGTGAACTTCAAGCTATGACCAATATTTTCAGAGAAAGATTAAATAACGGTGAAACTTTAGATGATATTTTACCAGATGCTTTTGCAACTGTAAGAGAGGCATCAAGCAGAGTACTTGGTATGAGACATTATAGGGTTCAGTTAATTGGTGGTTTAGTTCTTCATCAAGGTAGAATTGCAGAGATGAAAACTGGAGAGGGTAAAACTTTAGTTGGGACTACTGCAGTTTATTTAAATTCATTAACTGGAAAAGGTGCACACGTTGTAACTGTAAATGATTACCTTGCAAAACGTGATAAGGAAATTATGGAGAAGTTATATAATTTCTTAGGACTTAGTGTTGGGGTTATAATTCACGGACAAAACCAAACTATAAGAAGAAGACAATATGCTTGTGATATAACTTACGGAACTAATAACGAATTTGGATTTGATTACTTAAAAGATAATATGGTTATACATAAAGAGCAAATGGTTCAAAGAGGATTAAACTATGTAATAGTCGATGAGGTTGACTCTATTTTAGTTGATGAGGCAAGAACTCCTCTTATAATTTCAGGACCTGGAGATAAATCAACACATCTTTATTCAGATGCAAATACTTTTGTTACAACTCTTAATGAAGATAGTTATGAAATTGATGAAAAGCAAAAGTCTGTTTCATTAACTGAAGAAGGAATTAAAAAAGCAGAACTTTACTTTAACGTTGAAAATATAACGGATATAGAACATATAGAGATTTATCACCATATAAGTCAAGCACTTAAAGCACATAAAAATATGAAAAGTGATATAGATTACGTTTGTAAGGACGGAGAAGTTGTAATAGTTGATGAATTTACAGGAAGACTTATGTTTGGTAGACGTTATTCAGAAGGTCTACACCAAGCAATAGAGGCAAAAGAAGGTCTTAGAATTCAAAGAGAATCAAAAACTCTAGCTACAATAACGTTCCAAAATTACTTTAGAATGTATAATAAATTATCAGGAATGACTGGTACTGCAAAAACTGAAGAAGATGAATTTAAGGGAATATACAAAATGGACGTTGTTCAAATTCCAACTAATAAAGTAATTGAAAGAATTGATTTACCAGATGCGGTATATAAAAATGTTAAAGGCAAATTTAATGCAGTAGTTGATGAAATAGTTGAAAGAAATAAGAATAATCAACCAGTTTTAGTTGGTACAGTTTCAATCGAAAATTCAGAGGCACTTTCTTATATATTAAAGAGAAGAGGAATTAGACACGAAGTATTAAATGCAAAAAATCACCATAAAGAGGCAGAAATAATAGCACAAGCCGGAAGATTTGGCGCAGTAACTATTGCAACTAATATGGCAGGTCGTGGTACGGATATTGCACTTGGTGGAAATCCTTCATTTATAACTAAAAAAGAGTTAAAGAAAATGGGTTATACAGATGAAGTGCTTAATAAATTAGATGGTAATTTAGATTCTATAACTAGAGAAAATAATGAAGAATTATTTAATGCAAAGCAAAAATATGATCAAGTATTTGAAACATTTAAGGGACAGTGTGATGAAGAAGAGAAGAAAGTTTTAGAGGTTGGTGGACTTTGTGTAATTGGTACTGAAAGACACGAATCAAGAAGAATTGATAACCAGTTAAGAGGTCGTGCGGGTCGTCAAGGAGATCCTGGAACTTCAAGATTCTATATTTCATTAGAAGATGATTTAATGAGATTATTTGGAAGTGAAAGAATTTCAGGTGTTATTGAAAAGATTGGTCTTGAAGAAGATATGCCAATTGAACACAAAATGCTTAGTAAATCAATAGAGAATGCACAGAAAAAAGTTGAAGGTAGAAACTTTGGAGTTAGAAAGCACGTTCTACAATATGATAACGTAATGAATAAGCAAAGAGAAATAATATATGTTGAAAGAAAACGTGTTTTAGAAGGTGAAAACTTAGAAAGCCAGATAAAAGATATGATTCATTCAATAATAGAATCTGCAGTAAATGGTTATGTTTATGAAAACGGATTTGATGGAGATGGATTTAAAGAGCATATGTATTCATTATTTATGCCAAAGGGAAGCATTGAAATTGAAGATATTGAAAAATTAAATCCAATGCAGATAATAGAACAAGTTTATGAAATAGCACTTAAAATATATAATGCTAAAGAAGAAGTTGTTGGATCTGAAAAACTAAGGGAAGTTGAAAGAGTTATACTTCTTCAAGCAGTTGATAATCATTGGATAGATCATATAGATGCTATGGATCAACTTCGTCAAGGGATTGGACTTCGTGCAATTGGTCAACAAGATCCAGTTCAAGCATATACGAGTGAAGGTTTTGAAATGTTTAATGAAATGAATGAACAAATAAAAGAAGAGGCAATAAAATATTTATTTAATATAAGTATTGAACAACCAGTTGAAAGAAAGCAAGTTGTAGATGTAAGTCATTTATCTTCTAATATGGATGAAGTACCAGTTAGTGCAAGAAAAACGGAAGAGTCAGGAAGAAATGAAGATTGTAGCTGTGGAAGTGGTAAGAAATATAAAAAATGTTGTGGAAGATAGGTGATAAATCTTGTTAAATATACAAGAGTATAAGGCTAGCATAAACAAGCTAGCTTTAGACATAAAAGAATTGAGTGATTCACTTTGACATTTTAAGTGTAGAAGAAAAGTTAGCTATAAATGAAGAAAAAATGAATGATAATGATTTTTGGAATGATAATCAAAAAGCACAGTCAATTCTTCAAGAAAATAAAGTTTTTAAAGAGGTTTTAGATGAATATAAACATTTAAAAAGCAGTTTAGAAGATACTGAAACTATTTTTGAAATGGCATTGGAAGAAGATGATGATTCTTTGGTTGAAGAAATTGAAGAAAGTATTAAATCTTTAGAAGATGAAGTTTCAAAAGTTAAAATAAAAACTTTACTTGATGGAGAGTACGATAAAAATAATGCTATACTTTCTATAAATGCCGGAACTGGTGGACTTGATGCACAGGACTGGGCACAAATGTTACTTAGAATGTATATTAGATATTCAGAGAAAAAAGGATATAAAGTAAGGGTTTTAGATATGCTATCAGACCCTGCAGCGGGAATTAAAAGTGCAACTCTTCAAATTGAAGGTCATAATGCATATGGATATTTAAAAGGAGAAAAGGGAGTTCATAGAATAGTTAGAATATCTCCTTTTGATCCTTCTGGAAAAAGACACACTTCTTTTTCATCAATAGATGTTTTACCAGAACTTGATGATAGTATAAAAATAGATATAAATCCTAGTGATTTAAAGGTTGATACTTACCGTGCATCGGGAGCCGGAGGTCAACATATAAATACTACAGATTCAGCAGTTAGAATAACTCACATACCGACTGGAGTTGTGGTTCAGTGTCAAAATGAAAGATCTCAACATAAAAATAAGGATACTGCTATGAAAATGCTTATGGCAAAACTTATTGAGTTAAAGGAACTTGAACAAAAAGAAAAAGTAGAAGATATTCAAGGTAAATACTCTCAAATTACTTGGGGAAGTCAAATAAGATCTTACGTTTTCCAACCATACAAATTGGTTAAAGATCATAGAACTAATGCAGAAGTTGGAAATGTTGATAGTGTTATGGACGGAAGTATTGATTTATTTATAAATGAATATCTTAAAAATAATAAACTGAAAAAATAGGCTTGGGATTACTCAAGCCTATTTTTATAAAATTTAAGGAGTAGTGAAATGATTTTTGAAACTTTAAAAAGTGAATTTGATCTAAAAGAAATTCAAATAAAAAATACTATAGAACTTATTGATGAGGGAAATACGATTCCATTTATTGCAAGATATAGAAAAGAAATTACAGGAAATATGAGCGATACTCTACTTAGAGATTTTTATGAAAGATTAACTTATCTTAGAAACTTAGAAAGTAGAAAAGAAGACGTTTTAAGATTAATTTTAGAACAAGAAAAACTTACTAAAGAAATAGAAATTGGAATTGAGAAAGCGAAGACTTTACAAGAAGTTGAAGATATTTACCTTCCGTTTAAGCAAAAAAAGAGAACTCGTGCAACGATAGCAAAGGAAAAAGGGCTTGAAAATTTAGCTAATGATATTTTATCTAAAAATATATTAGACATTGACGAAGAAACTAAAAAATACTTAAATGATGAAGTAAAAGATAACGAACAAGCCCTAAGTGGAGCAAATGATATTATTGCAGAAATGATATCTGATGATGCAGGAGTTAGAAAATATATAAGAGAACTTATTCTTAGAGAAGGAGTTTTAGCTAGTAAGGGAACTAGTGAAGAAAAGTCTGTTTATGATACTTATTATGACTATAGTGAAAAAGTATCAACTATACTTCCTCACAGAATTCTTGCGATAAATAGAGGAGAAAAAGAAAAGTTTTTAAAGGTTAAAGTTGAAGTTAATACTGATAAAATATTAAACTATATAATTAATAAATACGTTAATAATTCTAATTTTAAGAATAAAGAAATAATAGTTAGTGCAATAAATGATTCTTTAAAAAGGCTTGTTTATCCTTCAATTGAAAGAGAGATAAGAAATCATTTGACTGAAATTGGAGAAGAAAGGGCAATTAGTGTTTTTTCTAAAAATTTAAAATCATTACTTCTTCAAGCACCATTAAAAAATAAAGTGGTTATGGGATTTGACCCTGCATTTAGGACTGGTTGTAAGATATGTGTAGTTGATAAAAATTCAAAATTATTAGATACTACAACAATTTATCCAACAGCACCTCAGCACAAGGTAAAAGAGTCTATTGATGAAATGAAAAAATTAATTAACAAATATGAAATAGACGTTATAGCTATTGGAAATGGAACTGCATCAAGAGAGAGTGAAAAAATAGTTTCTGATATGTTAAAAGAAATTGATAGAGAAGTAAGTTACGTTATAGTTAATGAGGCAGGGGCATCAGTTTATTCGGCATCAGAACTTGCAAGCAAAGAACACCCAGATATTAATGTTTCTATAAGAGGAGCAATATCAATAGCAAGACGTCTTCAAGATTCATTATCAGAACTTGTGAAAATAGATCCAAAAAGTATTGGAGTTGGTCAATATCAACATGATTTAAACCAAAAGAAACTTTCTGAAGTATTAGGTGGAGTTGTTGAAGATTCTGTTAACTCTGTTGGGGTTGATTTAAATAGTGCATCTCACAGTTTATTAGAACATATTGCAGGAATTAGTTCGGCAGTTGCAAAAAATATTGTTGAATATAGAGAAGAAAATGGAGAATTCACAAAAAGATCAGACCTTAAAAAGGTTAAAAAATTAGGTCCAAAAGCATTTACTCAATGTGCAGGATTTTTAAGAATAAGAGAAGGTAAAAATATTTTAGATAATACTTCTGTTCATCCTGAAAGTTATAAAATTTGTGAAGATATGATTTCAAAACTTGGGTATAAATTAGAAGATATAAAAAATAGAAATTTAGAAGATATTGATTGTAAAATAAAAGTTTATGGAATAGATAAACTAAGCGAAGAATTAAATATAGGTAAGATAACGTTAACTGATATTATTGATGAAATAAAAAAACCGGGACTTGATCCAAGAGAGAATGCCCAAGATGTTATTTTAAGAAGCGACGTACTTAAAATTGAAGATATAAAAGTTGGAATGATTCTTAAAGGAACGGTTAGAAATGTTGTTGATTTTGGAGCATTCGTTGATATTGGAATTAAGAATGATGGATTAGTTCATAAGTCAAAAATGAGCAAAACTTTTGTTAAAGATCCAATGACTATAGTTAATGTTTCGGATATTATTGATGTTAAGGTTGTTGAAATTGACATAGAAAAACATAAAGTTTCGTTATCTATGCTACTTGATTAAGGAGAAAATATGTTACTTATTAAAAATGGTTTGGTAAACACTATTACCAATGGAACTAAAAAAATTGATATTTTGATTGAAGATAAAAAAATAAAACGTATTGAAGAAAATATAGAAGTAACTTCTGAAATGGAAGTTATAGATGCAACTGATAAATTAGTTTTTCCAGGGTTTATAGATGCACATACACACCTTGGATTATCAGAAAATGGTATGGGATTTGAGGGAGATGATACTAACGAAGTTACAGATCCAATAACTCCAAATTTAAATCCGATAGATGGAATAAATCCTTCTGATATGAGTTTTAAGGAATCAATAATTGGTGGAATAACTACTGCTTGTGTAACTCCGGGAAGTGCGAATGTTATGGGTGGCGAAAGTATTGCAATTAAGACTTTTGGAAGAAGAATTGACAATATGATTCTTAAAAGTCCAGTTGCATCAAAGATTGCTTTCGGTGAAAATCCTAAATCTTGTTATGGTAGAGACGACAAAATGCCTCAAACTAGAATGGCTATAGCTAGTATGTTAAGAGAAAATCTACACAGTGCAAAAGAATATTTGAAAAGTATAGAAGAATATAATGAGAATAAAGAAGAAAATGATGAGCCTGATTTTGATATTAGACTTAATTCGTTAATACCGGTATTAAAAAAAGAAATACCGTTTAAAGTGCATGCACATAGAGTAGATGATATTTTTACTGCAATAAGGATTGCAAAGGAATTTGATGTTAATTTAACTCTAGATCATTGTACAGAGGGACATTTAATAGCAGATGAGTTATTTGAAGAAAAATATCCAGTTATAGTTGGACCTTCACTTTCTGAGAGATCGAAAATAGAACTTATTAATTTGACTTTTGAAACTCCAGGAATACTTTCAAATAGAGGGGTAAATGTTAGTATAACTACAGATCACCCAGTTGTACCAATTCAGTATTTACCACTTTGTGCAGGTATTTCAATAAAGTATGGAATGAAATACGAAGACGCATTAAAATCTATTACTATAAATCCTGCAATAAGTCTTGGAGTAAGTGATAGAGTAGGTTCTATTGAAATTGAAAAAGATGCGGATATAGTTATTTGGGATAATGATCCGTTAATTAGTATTCAAAGTAATGTTTTATATACCATAATTGATGGAAAAGTAGTTTATAAAAAATAATTAAAAAATGTTTGACTTATCTAAAAAAAGGTATTAATATTTATATAAAGATGGAAAAATAAATAACGAAAATCTTCGGGGCAGGGTGTAATTCCCTACCGGCGGTATAGCCCGCGAACTATTTAGGTAGTATGATTTGGTGAAATTCCAAAGCCGACAGTATAGTCTGGATGAGAGAAGAAACTTTTATATAAATGTATTCAAATATGCTTATTTTATATGTATTTTTGATACGTATATTTACTTTACTCAAAAAAGCTCGAAGAAGATTCTTCGAGTTTTTATTATTCCAAAAAATAAGGAGGAGTTATGAGTAATTTAAAAGTTTCACAAAAAAGTAATACAAATAATTTAGTAAAGATAGGTTTACTAAGTGCTATAGGATATATTTTAATGTTTATATCTGTTCCACTACCATTTTTATTTCCAGATTTTTTAAAGTTAGATATATCAGATTTACCAGTTTTACTTGGTACAGTTAGTATGGGGTCAGTTTCTGGAATTCTAATTTCATTTTTAAAGAATCTACTTCAATTTATAACTGGAATGAGCTCAAATGGAGGAATTGGAGAGTTAGCAAACTTTTTAATAGGTTCAAGTTTAGTTGTTGGGATGAGTTTTACTTTTAAAATTAAGAATAAGAAAAATTTAATAAAATCTTTAGTAATAGGTGTTATATTTATGACATTTATGGGTTGCTTAACTAATTATTTTTTAATATTACCATTTTATGAAACTATAATGCCAATTGATGCGGTTATTGGTTTAGCATCTGAAATAAATCCTATAATAAAAAATAAGATTGATTTTATAATTTGGATGATAATACCATTTAATATATTAAAAGGTTTAATGATATCATCAGTTACAGTTTTAATTTATGAAAAGATAAAATCAGTACTTAATTAACCGTTGACAATTATTAATATTAAAACTATACTCAAATTAAAATAAATAATCAGCTAGGGGTGTCTTTATGACTGAGAAGTATTTTACTAACCCTCGTACCTGATCTGGATAATACCAGCGTAGGAAAGCTTTCAAAATTTTATGCATTATTTATATGCATTTTTAATGAAAAATTTTAGCTATATTCCTAATTGGAATATAGCTTTTTTTAGCTGATTGGAAAGGTGAAATAAATGATTTTAATGGTTTTTGTGGTATCGCTTTGTATGGCATTATTTTATGTAAATGAAATAAAAAAGACTAAGTTTGATACTAAATTAGTAGTAACTATTGGAGTTTTAAGTGGAGTAGCATTTGTGTTAAATATGATTAAATTCATAAATATGCCACAAGGAGGGAGTATAACACTATTTTCTATGATGCCAATTATGTTGATTGGACTTCTTTATGGAAAAGGTGCAGGTCTTAGTGCAGGTATTATATTAGGTTGTCTTAAGATGCTTGATGGTGTAACTTTTATTCACCCAATGCAATTTATGTTAGATTATATTTTAGCTAATATGTTCTTAGGTTTAAGTGGAATGTTTGGAAAAGAAACTAAAATAAAAATACTTATAGGTTGTTTTGTTGCAAGTTTACTTAGTGTTATGACTAATGTTGTGTCTGGTGCAGTATTTTTTGGAGAATATGCACCTGAGGGAATGAATGTTTGGGTTTATTCTATGATATATAACTTCTCAAGTCTTGGAGTTGAGGCATTTTTAACTACTATTCTTATGGTGTTTATACCGATTAGTAAGTTAGAAAAAATAACTGCATAAAAGAAAAAGAACTTGCTTTCCGTAGGCAAGTTCTTTTTTTCGATATTATTGGGGGAATAAGGGAATATTTTATTGGGGGAGTAAATATCCCTTGTAATATAATTATTGACCAATTTTGTATTTATATACAAATAAAATAAAAAAATTTTAAAATTACTTAATTATTGGACAAAATAGTCTAAATCAATTAAAATAATGTATGTTAAATTTAAAGTTATGGAGAAAAATATGTTTAAAATATATTTAGAAAATGAAGAAAAAACTAAGGAAATTGGATATAAATTAGGAAAATTATTAACTGAGAAAAGTGTAATAACATTAGTTGGAGATTTAGGGGCTGGAAAAACGACTTTAACTCAAAATATAGCTCGTGCACTAGAAATTGATAATTATATAACTAGTCCAACTTTTACAATAGTTAATGAATATGAAGGAAAGTATCCGCTTTATCATTTTGATGTGTATAGAATTGGTAGTAGTGATGAAATGTATGATATAGGGTATGATGAATATGTTTATGGTGAAGGTATTTGCATTATTGAGTGGGCAAATTTAATATATGATATTTTACCTTCTGAGTATTTAGATATAAAACTTAATTACATTGAAAATTCAAGAGAAATGATACTTAATCCAATTGGTGAAAAGTATGAAAATATAGTAAAAAATCTTTTAGAAGAAAGGTAATATTTAATGAAAGTTTTAGGAATAGACACTTCATCTTTGTCCACTAGTGTAGCGGTTATTGAAGATGATAAATTAATCTGTGAGTACAGTATAAATACTAAAAAAACACATTCACAAAAACTTATGTTAATGCTTGAGAATATGCTTTTAATAAGTGATATAAGTATTAATGATATTGATTTGATTGCAGTATGTGAAGGTCCAGGATCATTTACAGGTCTTAGAATTGGAATGTCAACTGCTAAGGCAATTTCAAATGTTAGAAATATACCTATTGTGGTTGTTGATGCACTAACAATTATTGCACAAAATATTGAATTAACTGATAAAAAAATCTGTGCAATACTTGATGCACAAAGAACTCAAGTTTACTGTAAGAAATTTGAATATAAAGAAAATAAACTTACTCAAATTAGTGAAATAGAAGTAGTTGAAATAGAAGATTTAATAGATACTTTAGATGAAAATTATATATTAACTGGTGAGGCAAATTATAAGTATTTGGACAAGCTTAAAAATATCAATTTAGCAACTCCAAAAAATAGAATAAATAGTGCTAGTAGCCTTTGTTTTACTGCATTTAATAAATTTAAAGAAAATATTGATATAAAAAATTCTCAAACTGCAAACTTAAATTATGTTAGAAAATCTCAAGCAGAAATGGAATACGACGAAAAACAAAGAAAGTTAAAGAATAATTAATTATGGAAAATTTAAAAATAGAAATTATGAATCAAAATCATTTAGATGGTGTGCTTAGAGTTGAAGAAGAAAGTTTTGTTATTTCTTGGTCAAGAAAATCGTTTGAAGATGAACTTAAAAACGATAAAGCACTTTATTTAGTTGCAAAACAAGATGAAAAAGTTATTGGATATATAGGAACTTGGCTTATATTTGATGAAGCACATATTACAAATATTGCAGTTAGTTATGAATTTAGAAACCAAAAAATTGGTGATAAATTAGTAAGTGAATTAATTAATATTTGTAAAGATAAAAAAATAAAATCTATGACTTTAGAAGTAAGAAATAGTAATATTATTGCACAAAAATTATATAAAAATCATGGATTTAAATTAGCAGGAATTAGAAAAGAATATTATAGTGACAATAAAGAAGATGCACTTATAATGTGGAAAGAGGTATAAAATGAAAGATATTTTAACACTTGCGATTGAAAGTAGTTGTGATGAAACTTCAATAGCAGTACTTAAAAATGGTCGTGAAGTTTTATCAAATATTATATCTACACAAATAGATTTACATAAAAAATTTGGTGGAGTAGTACCTGAAGTTGCATCAAGAAAACACGTTGAAAACATAGATTTAGTTTTGACTGAGGCACTTGAGGAGGCAAAAGTTACACTTGATGATATTGATCATATAGCGGTTACTTACGGACCAGGATTAGTTGGTGCATTATTAGTTGGATTATCTTATGCAAAAGCACTTTCTTTCACATTAAATAAGCCAATAGTAGGGGTTAATCATATAGAAGGTCACATAAGTGCAAACTATATTGAACATAAGGATTTAAAGCCACCATTTATTACACTTGTGGTTTCTGGTGGACACACTCACTTAGTTGAAGTAAAAGATTATGATAAATTTGAGATACTTGGAAGAACTAGAGATGATGCATCTGGTGAGGCATTCGACAAAATAGCAAGGGCTATGAATTTAGGATATCCAGGAGGACCAATAGTTGATAAACTAGCTAAAAGTGGAAATAAATTTGCTATAGATTTCCCTAAAGCATTCTTAGATGATGGATATGATTTTAGTTTTAGCGGAATAAAATCTGCAGTACTTAATTATCTTAATGCTAAAAAAATGAAGAATGAAGAAATAATAGTTGAAGATGTTTGTGCATCTTTTCAAGAATCGGTTGTTGACGTTTTAGCGAAAAAAGCTATAAAAGCTACGGTTGACAAAGGTTATAAAACTATTTGTTTAGCAGGTGGAGTTGCTTGTAACTCTGCACTTAGAGAAAAATTAGAACTTCTTTCAAAAGAACATAATTTAGATGTTAAATATCCAAGTCCAGTACTTTGCACGGATAATGCAGCTATGATTGGATGCTGTGGATATTATGAATATATAAATAAAAATATTAGTAATATGGGACTTAATGCAGTTCCGAATTTAAAAATTGGACAAAGATAGTAATAATTTGTAAGTTTTTAATATTTATGGTACTATAAATGTAATTATAGGGAAAATTTTAATAAAGATATTTATTCAAATAAAGATTGCAACCTAGTTGTAGTCTTTATTTTTTGAGTAATATAAATTTTACATTAAAAGGGGGATTTTTATGAAATTTAAATCATTGTGTATGTTGGGATTAAGTGTATTTTTAGTTGGTTGTTCAAATTCTATTGTAGATAAAAGTATTGAAAATACTAAACTTGCAATAGCAAGTGGAGAATATCAAAAAGCAGAGGGCGTTATACAACTTGCTTTAGAAGAAAGTGATAAGAATGAAACTGTAAACAATTTATCAATGCAAGTTAATAAACTTTTAGAAATCGAAAAATTGATTAAAGATGAAAAATTTGATCAAGCCATAGTTTTTTGTGATGAATTAAAACAAAGTAAAGATGAATTTAATATTTTAAATTCTCAAATATCTAAATTAGAGAGCACTATAGTGGTTTTACAAGAAGAAATTGAAGATAAAGAAGAAATCCAAGTTAAAGATGAAGTTGAAGAAAAAGAAAGTATTGAAGAAGAAATAGTTACTGAGCAAATTGAGAGATTAAATATTAGTTATTCAACTGCGTCATCAGAACTAGTTGATAATACTAGTAATTCATATTCATCAAGCAGAGCAATCGATAATGATAATAAAACTATTTGGTCAGAAGGGGTTAGTGGACCTGGAATAAATGAATGGATTGAAGTTTCATTTAATAATATACAAAATGTGAAAACTATTAAATTAGTTAATGGTCATACTTCATCAGAAAATTTATATAATGCAAATAATAGAGTTAAGAAATTAGAACTTAGTTTCTCTGATGGAAGTAGTAAAGTAGTTGATTTAAAGGAAAGTACTAGTATTCAAGAAATTAGTTTAGGAGATAAAGGTGTTGACACTTCATACATAAAAATGACTATTTTAGATGTTTACAAGGGAAGTAGTTATAATGATACTTGTATGGGGAATATAGAGTTATTTGGAGTATATAAAAACGAAGAAGTGAAAGTAAGTGATTCAAAAGTTGAAGAAAGTAATGAAGATCAAGATGTTGAAAAAATTAGAAAATTATATTTAGATAAATTCGGATTAGATATTATGGAATTAGATACGGTATGGGACGATATTTATAATTTATGGGCAACAGGAAGAAATTATTATTCTGTATATAACCACGAGGCGGGACCGAGTGACGTTTTATTCGATAAAGAAACTTTTGAAATGTATTCTTATGGAACTGCCATATTTAAAATATCTGATTATGAACAAGACTATGCATCTAAGATAGCAGGAGAATATTTCTGTAGCTATATGGATCAAAATCAAGCATACGTTAAATTGATTAATAAATTAGGTACTAATGAATATATCTTTGAAGTAAAGGGAGAGTTTGTTGAATATCCACATACTATACTTGTTAGAGATGGAGAACCAACTGGTGTTCAGTAATATAAAATAAAGCCTTCGAAAGAAGGCTTTATTTGTTTTCATTTATCATTTTATCTTTTAAGTACCAAAGTTTCTTAGATAAATCGACTTTGTAAGTTTGAGGATTTAAAAGTCTTTTATACTCGTCCCAGAAGGTGTTTAATTCATCTTGAACGAATTCTTTTATTTCTAAGACTGATTTTGATTTATGTACACATTCCCCATTTATGAATAATGGTTTTTGTAATTCTTTTATTGAATAATCATTAAAAGTTTTCTTTTTCCAAGTATATACTGGATCGAATATTGTTAGCGGTTTTGATAAATCAATGTCTTCATCGTGCATCATAATTAAATCTGCTTGAGCTTTATTTTTATTATCATAAATTCTAACAACTTTTTTGTATCCCGGATTACTAATTTTTTCTGGATTTTCAGAAATCTTTATTTTTGGACTAAAATCATCTCCACTTGCACAAAGTTTATAAACTCCTCCAAGTGATGGATTTTCTGCACTAGTGATAAGTTTAGTTCCAACTCCCCAAGAATTTATTGAACACCCTTGAGCTTTTAGTGAAGAAATAGTATTCTCATCTAAATCATTAGATGCAGTTATTGATAAATCATCAAATCCTTCTTTTTTAAGTTCTTCATAACACTTATTAGAAAGATAGTTTAAATCTCCAGAATCAAGTCTAATTCCAAGAGGTTTATGACCTTTTTCACGAAGTTTTTTAAATACAGTTATAGCATTTTTTATTCCGCTTTCTAAAACGTTATAAGTGTCTACTAAGAATAAACATTTATCAGGATAAATTTCTGCATAAGTTTCGAATGCCTCAAGTTCTGTGTCAAATTTTTGTATCCAACTGTGTGCTTGAGTACCTATTACAGGAACATTAAATTCTTTTCCTGCAAGTAGGTTTGAAGTTCCAAGACACCCTCCAATTATTGAGGCACGTGCTCCTAAAAGTCCTGCATCTGGTCCTTGAGCCCTTCTTAATCCAAATTCAAACACAGGATCATTTCCTGCAGAGTAGCATACTCTAGATGCTTTTGTTGCTATTAATGATTCAAAATTTATGATATTAAGTAAAGTAGTTTCTATTAATTGAGCTTGATAAAGTGGAGCTTTTACAGTTATAATCGGTTCATTTGGAAACATAAGAGTTCCTTCTTCAACTGCAAAAATATCTCCTGTAAATTTAAAGTTTTTTAGAAAATCTAAAAACTTATCTGAAAACATATTAAGACTTTTTAAGTAGTTAATGTCATCATCTGTAAATTTTATATTGTTTATGTACTCAACGAATTGCTCTATACCACAAACTATAGTATATCCCCCATCACAAGCATTTTTTCTAAAGAACATATCAAATACAACTAAATCTTCGTGAACATTTTTTTCGAAGTATCCATTAAGCATAGTTAATTGATATAAGTCTGTTAGAAGAGTTAAATTACGCATCAAAAAAATCTCCTTTTTATTTATATTATTCTTTAAGTATAACTATTTTTTAGGAATTTGGTCAATAAAAATTAAAATAATTATATTTAAGAGTAGTAAAAGATTAAAATTAGAAAATAGATTAATTGACATTTCTTAAGTATAATTAAATTTTATTTACTATTATGTATAAATATGTTAGTATTTTTATTAGTTTGTATAAAAAAAGGGGTGGAATTTTATGAGATTTAATAAGTTAGTAGTATTAGGATTAAGTATATTTTTAATTGGGTGTTCAAATTCAACAGTAGACAAAAGTATTGAAAATGCAAAACTTGCTATAGCTAGTGGTGAATATCAAAAAGCAGAAGGATTATTAGAACTTGCTTTAAGTGAAAGTAAAGACAATAGTGATGCAAATATTTTGTATAGCCAAATTCAAAAGTTAAGAGATATTGAAAATTTAATAAAGAAGGAAGATTTAGATGAGGCTAAAGTAATATGTGATGATCTTTTAAGTCAAAATGATGAATTTGGAATTATAAAAAGACAGGTACAAAATTTACAAGAAAATATCGATGATTTAGAGTTAAGTGTTCTAGAGGAAACGGAAGAAGAAGTTGCAGAAGAAACTAAAGTAGTTGAAGAAGCACCAAAGGTTGAGGAAGTAACTAAAGAAGAACCTAAGGAAGAAGTAGTCATTGAAGAAAAAGAAGAAGTTGTTGAAGAAATGGTCGGAGATATTACTATACAAAGAGAACTTTATTTTGGTAAGTTTGCAGAAGTAGAAAGGCAAGTAGAGAATATAGATTTTGGTCAATTTAGCAATAGTGAAATGGCAAATGGAGAATATGAAAGATATGAATTATGGGATAAATTTTTAAATGAAATATATAAAGAATTGCAGTCTACTTTAAGTTCATCTGAAATGGAAGCGTTAAAAGTTGAGCAAAGAGAATGGATAACTTTTAGAGATAATCAAGCAAATGCAGATGCAGATGAGGTTCGAGGTGGAACATTAGAATCTGTAGTATATAATGGTTCATTAGCAACTTTAACACAAGAAAGATGCTTTGATTTAATATATGACTATATGCGCTAATATCAAGAAAATCTAACTCCAATTAATTTTGGAGTCTTTTTTTGTGCGAAATTAAACTTTTAAGTATAAATTAACTTTTACATAAGTAGAATTTATTTAGAAAGGGGAGATTTTATGGCAAAAATTTGGTTTTATATGATTTTTATTGGTATAGTTGGTAGCATAATGACCAATAATTTAAATGAGTTAAATAAAGTTATATTAAATGAGGCGTCAAGGGGAATAGAATTTGCAATTAGTCTTTCTGGTGCTATGGCGCTTTGGATGGGTGTTATGAATATTGCTAAGGATTCTGGATTAATCGAAAAGATTGGTGACTTACTTAGTCCACTTATGAAAAGATTATTTCCAGATGTTCCAAAAAATCATAAGGCTATGAATTATATGGTTATGAATATGGCTTTAAATATTTTTGGTGCAGGGAATGGTGCAACTGCATTTGGGCTTAAAGCTATGGAGGAACTTCAAACTCTAAATCCGAAAAAAGATAGTGCAAGTAATTCTATGATTATGTTTTTGGTGATTAACATATCATCAATTCAAATAATACCTTTTACAATGTTAAAGATAAGACTTGATAGTGGTTCATCAAATCCAAGTGACATAATTTTAACTACTTTATTTGCAACAACAGTTTCAACTATAGTTGGAATACTTTCTTGTAAAATGATTGGAGGAAGACGATAATGGACTTTTTCTCAAACATTTTGGTTCCATTTATAATTTTATTCATAATAGTCTATGGTAAAATTAAGGGTATAGATATATATGAAAGTTTTGTTAGTGGTGCATTTGAAGGATTAAAAACTGCACTAAATATTACACCATACATAATAGGTATTTTTCTTGCGATTGGAGTTTTTAAGAGTGGTAGAGGAATTGAAATTTTAGAGTTTTTATTTACTCCAATAGCAAATTTAATGAGTATTCCAAAAGAACTAATAGGCCTTATAATGATAAAGCCATTATCGGGAAGTGGGGCTCTTGGAATGTACTCAGAACTTGTTACTAGAGTTGGGATTGATAGTTTAATTGAAAGAATGGGTTCGACTATTGTTGGCGCATCTGAAACTGTATTTTATACGATGGCGATTTATTATGGAAGTCTTAAAATTAAAAATACAAGATATACTTTAACTTCTGCTATGATTAGCCATATTTTTGGGGTTATAGGTTCAGTATTTATATGTTATGTGTTATTTACATAGTGTAATTATTTACTAGAAAAAATAAAAGAATAATGCTATAATTAATTTTATAAATTGTAGCTATAATAGTCAAAAAAGTAATTATTTGATAAATGAAATAATAAAAATTTACATAAAAACTAAGGAGAAAAAAATGAATAAGAATTTTTACGTAACAACTCCTATTTATTATCCAAGTGGTAATTTACATATAGGTCATACATATACTACTGTTGCAGCAGATGCAATAGCTAGATTTAAAAGATTTTGTGGATATGACGTTAAATTTTTAACTGGAACTGATGAACACGGTGAAAAAATACAAAAAACTGCAAAAGAAAAAGGATTAACTGAATTAGAATACTTAGATTCAATGGTTGATAATATAAAGAGTTTATGGGACGTTATGGATATATCTTATGACGATTTTATAAGAACTACTGAAGATAGACACAAAGTTATAATTCAAAAAATATTCACTAAATTATATGAGCAAGGTGACATATATAAAGGTGCTTATGAGGGAAGATATTGTACACCTTGTGAGAGTTTTTGGACTGAATCACAATTATTAGAAGGAGATAAGTGTCCTGATTGTGGCCGTGAAACGTATTTATCAAAGGAAGAAGCTTACTTCTTTAAATTATCAAAGTATGAAGATAAACTTAGAGAATTATTCAAAAATCCAGAGTTTTGTTTCCCACAATCAAGAAAAAATGAAATGGTTGCAAATTTCTTAGATCAAGGATTAGAAGATTTATGTGTAACTAGAACTAGTTTTGATTGGGGTATAAAAGTACCATTTGATGAAAAACACGTTATATATGTTTGGGTTGATGCACTTTGTAACTACATAACTGCACTTGGTTATATGACTGAAAATGATGAAGAATATAAAAAATATTGGCCTGCAAATGTTCAAATAGTAGGAAAAGAAATAATGAGATTCCATACAATAATATGGCCAGCACTTTTAATGGCACTTGATGTTGAAGTTCCAAAGCAAGTTTATGGACATGGTTGGATACTATTTGATAATGATAAAATGAGTAAATCAAAAGGAAATATAGTTTATCCTGAACAAATGATAGAAAGATATGGAGTAGATGCACTTAAATACTTCTTACTTAGAGAATTTGCATTTGGTCAAGATGGAAATTATACTCACAGAAACTTTATAACAAGACTTAATTCAGATCTTGCAAATGATTTAGGAAACTTAGTGAGTAGAACTGTTGCTATGGTTGAGAAGTATAACGATGGAATTATACCAACAAAAACTACTACTACTGAATTTGATGAGAGTTTAATAGAAACTGCAAAATTATCTGTTGAGAAGTTTGAAAATGAAATGAATAGACTTCAATTTAATGAAGCACTTGAAAGTGTATGGAAATTAATAAGAAGAACTAATAAATATATAGATGAAACTATGCCTTGGGCTTTAGCTAAAAATGAAGAAGATAAAGAAAAGTTAAATGGAGTGTTATTTAACTTATGTGAAAGTATAAGAATAATAGCTACTTTAATAAATCCAATAATGAATACTACGGCTACAAAGATTTATTGTCAAATGGGAATTATTGATGAAAGCTTAACTACTTGGGAAAGTGCAAAAACTTTTGGATTATTAAATAATAATAAAGTAAGTAAAGGTGAGTCTTTATTCCCAAGACTTGATTTAGAAAAAGAAGTTGAAGAATTATGTGAATTATTCGCAGAAAAATCAAATGTTGCTACTTTAGAAGAAAAGCCATTAGAACATAAAGAAACTATAACTATTGAGGATTTTGCAAAGGTTGAAATGAGATGTGGAAAAGTTATAAAATGTGAAAAGCATCCAAAAGCAGATAAATTATTAGTTTCACAAATTCAAATAGGACCAGAAGTTAGACAAATAGTTTCAGGAATAGCAGAGTGGTATTCTCCAGAAGATATGGTTGGTAAAAATGTAGTTGTAGTTTGCAATTTACAACCTGTGAAGTTAAGAGGAGTTGAATCTAAAGGAATGATTTTAGCTGCAGGAGATAAAGGTCAAGAGGTTGTTGTTGCATCAGTTGATGGTTCTATAGATGGATGTGAGGTTAGATAATGCTATTTGATTCACACGCCCATTTAAATGATTCTAGATTTGATGAAGATAGAGAAGAATTAATTTCTTCTCTTAAAGAAAATAATGTTGAACTTGTAGTTAATGTTGGTGCAGATATTAAGACTTCTATTGAAAGTATTGAACTTGCTAAGAAGTACGATTTTATATATGCATCAGTTGGAGTTCACCCACACGACGTTTCAGATTTAGATGAAAATACTATAGACATTTTAAGAAATCTTTCGAATAGTAACGAAAAGGTTGTTGCGATTGGTGAAATAGGACTTGATTATTACTATGATAATTCTCCAAGAGAACTACAAAAAAAGTGGTTTATTGAACAAATTAAACTTGCAAATGAACTTAAATTACCAATAATTATTCACGATAGAGATGCACACCAAGATACTTTTGATATTATAAAAGAATACAAAAATGATGAAATTGGTTGTGTAATTCATTGCTATAGTGGAAGTTTAGAATTTGCAAAAGAATACATTAAAATGAATTGTTATATTTCAATTCCGGGAACTGTTACTTTTAAAAATAATGTTAAAACTCTAGAAGTTGTAAAAGAAATTCCACTTGAGTATTTATTAATTGAAACTGATAGTCCATACTTAACTCCAGTTCCTTATAGAGGAAAAAGAAATAATCCTTCATATGTTCAATTTGTTGCAGACAAAATTGCACAGGAAAGAGGAATTTCTTATGAAACTGTTTGTGAAGTGACAAAAGAAAATGCAAAGAAATTATTTAATATAAAGTAAATTAAAAGACTCGTAGTAATTACTATGAGTTTTTTAATTTTGAGTTAAATTGATAAAATACATTGAATAAATATATAATTATTAGTATTATAATAGTTATTAAACTTGAAAATAAAGGTGAAAAATTATGATAAAAGAAGTTATTGTAGTTGAAGGAAAAGACGATGTATCCGCAGTTAAAAGAGCATTAAAAAATGTTGAAATGATAACTACTGGTGGATTTGGTTTTCCAAAGGGAGTTATGGAAAGAATAAAATCTGCACAAGAAAGATGTGGGATAATAATATTTACAGATCCAGATTTTGCAGGAGAAAAAATAAGAAAGAAAATTTCTCAAGAGATAAAAGGGTGTAAGCACGCATTTTTACCAAGAGAAGAGGCTATAAAAGATGATGATATTGGAATTGAAAATGCATCACCTGAAAGTATTTTAAAAGCGCTTGAAAATGTTCGTACAGAGGATATTAAAACTAAAAATGAATTTAGCCAAGTTGATTTAATAAGAAATGGATTTATAGGAGATGATTCATCTTCATATAAAAGAGATGAAGTTGGAAAGATGCTTGGAATTGGATATGGAAATGCAAAGCAATTTTTAAATAGATTAAATAATTATGGTGTTACTCGTGATGAGTTTAATGATGCACTAAAAAGATTAGGAGAAAATAATGGATAGACTTTCATCGCATAAAGCCACGAAAAGTATAGTGGACAAGCACAGATTTAAATTTTCAAAATCACTAGGACAAAACTTTTTAATTGATGATAATGTAATTGATGATATTTTAAAAGGTGCAAGACTTAGCGAAGGAGATAAGATAATTGAGGTTGGACCTGGAATTGGAACTTTAACTTCTGAAATGGGAAAAGTTGCAGAAAAGGTTGTTGCAATCGAAATCGATAAAAATTTAATACCAATACTAAAAGAAACTTTAAATGATTTTGATAATATTGAAGTTATAAATAAAGATATATTAAAAGTTAATGTAGAAGAATTAATAGAAGAAAAATTAAGTGGAGGACCGGTTAAACTAGTTGCAAATCTTCCATACTATATAACTACTCCAATAGTTATGAAATTTTTAGAGGAAGATATTCCAGTAACTGATATTGTTGTTATGGTTCAAAAGGAAGTTGCAGATAGAATGAATGCAGTTCCGTCAACTAAAGATTATGGGGCTTTATCTGTTGCAGTTCAGTATTACTGTGATACTGAGATCGTTGCAAAAGCACCAAGGCATATGTTTATACCTCAACCAAATGTTGATTCAACTGTAATTGGTCTTCACGTTAGAGAAGAGAGAAAATATAATGTTGATAATGAAGAAATATTCTTTAAAACTGTTAAAGCAGGATTTTCACAAAGAAGAAAGACTCTTTTAAATGCATTATCTACACTTGGTTTCTTAAATAAAGATCAAATAAGAGAAGTATTAAACTTAGCAGGAATAGATGAAAAAAGACGTGGTGAAACTTTAAGTATTGAAGAATTCGCTAATCTTTCTAATGAAGTAAATAAAATGGCTTAATAAAAAGTACCTCAAATTTAATTTGAGGTACTTTTTTTGTGTTTTACTTCATATAATTCTATAGAATTTTAATACTAGGGGTGATTTTTTTGAAGAGGAAATTTAAAAGAGATTATATAATTCTTGAGGCTAATGATTTAAGTTATAGATTTAAAGATAAAGTAACACCAAAAGCATTCGTTAAAATAGAAGTAAATGAAGATAGTAATGTTTTATCTTTGTATGCAGAAAATTTAAAAGTATCTGATGAAGGATATAGAGTTGTAATAATAAATTCAGATCTTGAAACAACTGAACTTGGAGAAATTACATTAAATAATTTTGGTAAGGGTGAGAGAATATATAATCTATCAGAGGATAATGAAGAAATAAAAGCAGTTTGCATACTACATCAAAAAAATATATTACTTATAGGATTTAAAGGTTCAAAAATAAATGATTATGAAAAATTACTTTTTAAAGATGATTCATTTGATAATATTGAATATGTTGAAGTTAATGAAGAATACGAAGAGTATGAATATGAATATATAGAGATTGAAGAATATGAAGATTTAGAAGAAGATGAAGAAATACAAATTGAGGAAATAAAAGTAGAAGAAGATATTAAAGATGAAAATGAGAAGTATGGTGATGTAGAGTATGTTAGAACACTTAACAAAAAGCCATTGATAAACGATTCAAAAAAATCATCTTCAAGTGATTACTTAGAAAATATTGAAAAAAGTATAGAAAATAATATTGAGAGTGATGTTGAAGGTGATATAGAAACTGATATTGAAGATGGTGCACAAACTCTTTTAATGCCAAGACAAATTAAAAAAGGTTTAAAGATGTTTAAAGAAGTAAGACCTTTTTCAAAAGACTATATTGAAAAGAGTAGATGGTGGAAAATTGAGATTACCCCGATTACTTTATGTGGATATACTATGCCAAATTTAGGTTATATAAATACTCTAAATTATACTATGTATAGCGACACAGTTATGAATTCATATAAATATAGACATTATGTGTTTGGTGTTCAATATGATGATTACAATAGACGTAAATATTATATTTATGGAGTACCGGGTAAAAAAGATGAACAACCAGATAAAGGATTAACTGGATTTGTTAAGTATCAACCATGTGATACAAAGAATGATTCTATGGGTTATTGGTTATGCTTTGTTGATTGTAGAACTAGAAAAATAGTTAAATAGATTTATTAATACTCAAATAATTTTTTATTTGAGTATTAACTTTGTTTATTATGTTTAATATATTGTTATCTTGAAAAAAACTAATCCATTTGATATACTCTTTAATAAGCTAAATTTATTAAAATAGCTTTATTTGAGAAAATAGCTTACATAAAAAATAAGAAAATAGGAGGCACTAAACAATGAATGAAAAAAGAATAATAGATGAGTTTTTAGAACTTGTACAAATAGATAGCCATTCTTCTAAGGAAGGAAAAATTGCAGGAGTACTTATAAAAAAATTAGAGGATCTAGGATTTGACGTTTATGTTGATGATGCGGGTGAAAAATTAAACGGTGAAACTGGAAATATAATAGCGACTCTTAAAGGAACTAAAGATACTAAGAAAATATTATTTAGTTCACATATGGATACTGTATCTCCAGGAGAAGGTGTAAAACCTATAATAGATGAAGAGGCAGGAATTATAAAAACTGATGGAACGACAATATTAGGTTCTGATGATAAAGCTGGAATAGTTGCTACTTTAGAAGGTGTTAGAATGATAAAAGAAAATAATGTAGAACATGGAGATATTCAAGTAGCATTCTCGATTTGGGAAGAAGGTGGACTAAATGGTGCAAAGTATATGGATTATTCTAAAATAGATGTAGATTTTAGTTTTGTATTAGATAGTGGAGGTTCTCCAGGAGAAGTAATAACTCAAGCACCTGCACAAGATGCTATAAAAGTTAAGATACAAGGTAAACCTGCACACGCAGGACTTATGCCTGAAAAAGGAATAAGTGCAGTAATGGTTGCAGCACGTGCGATTGAGAAAATGAACTTACTTAGAATAGACGAAGAAACAACTGCAAATATTGGAACTATAAATGGTGGTATTGCAACTAATATAGTTATGCCAGAACTTGAAATAACTGCAGAGGCAAGAAGTTTATGTAATGATAAATTAGCTAAGCAAAGTGAACATATGAAAAAATGTTTTGAAGAGGCTTGTGAAGAATTCAATACTACTTGTGAAGTTGATATAGTAAGATCTTACTCAGCATTTAAAATAGAAGATAATGATGAAATAATAGATGTTCTTAGAAAAGCATTCGATAATATGGGAGTTGAAACTACTTTAGCATCAACAGGTGGTGGAAGTGATACTAACATAATGAATAAAAATGGATTAAAAGCAGTTATATTAGGTGTTGGAATGAAAAAAGTACATACATTAGAAGAATATATAGCAATAAAAGATTTAGTTGATTCAGCTAAAATGGTTTTTGAAATAATAAAATCTGTATAATATGGTAAATTTATTAGTAAACATTAATCATTTTGATTAATGTTTACTTTTTATGTTATAATTACAAATATCAAAATATAATATTTGGGAGAAGAAGTATGGCTAGAAAATATAAAAAGAGTGTTAAAATTGCTATGGGTATAATCCTATTTTTAGTTACATATTTAATATGTCTTAAGATATTTGGAAATATGCTAGACAATAATGAAATGAATGAAAACACATCTACAACAGAAACTCAAAGGGAAAGTACAAATAGTTTAAGATCGCAGCTAAATTATAAAAAAAACATATATATGTCTAGTGAAAATGCAGACAGTATAAAAATTGAAAATGTTCATTGGGACGAAGTAAGAATAATATTTAATCAATTTCCAAGCATAAGAGAAGTGGATAAGTTTAATCCAATATATAAAGGACATTCAGATGATGGAATTAGATTTGAAACAGACCTTGATTATTTTAGAATATATACAGTAAGTAAAGAAGAGTTTTATAAGGTTCCAGTAACTGATAAAGAAAAATTAGAAAGTATATTAAATGAAAGTATTTATACATCACTTGGATTTGTTAAACAATATAAAACTTGGAAAAAAGTTCAGATAACAGATGGAAATAAAACTAGAACTTTATCTAAATGGAAGTTTGACGAATTATCTTATAAATTGATATCTAAAAGAATAGTTGGAAAAGTTCAACCTGAAAAAAATAAAGAAAAGAGTGAATATAATTTTGTGGTTAATATAGAAGGGGATAATTATACTGCAACTATTGAAACTATGGGAGAAGATTATGTTAAAATAAGTTCTGAAAAGGGTGAGGCTTACTATGAAGTTTCAACTATATTGTATAATTATTTAAAAGAAGATGTTTTTAATATAAAATAGTCTGTTATTACAGGCTTTTTTTAGTTTAAATAAAAAAAGTAGGATTTTATCCTACTTTACTAATTTCTCAGCAACATTAAATATTGGTCCTGCACCAGCAGTTATTATTAAATCATTTTCAGATAAATTCTCTCTTAAATGTTTTTCAATATCTTCATAGCTACTTATATAAGTAACATCAACATTATTTTGATAAAGTTTTTCAACTAAATCTTTTGAATGAATATCACCAGGATTTAATTCTCTTGCAGCATAAATATCAGTTATTATAACCTTATCTGCACCATAGAATGATTCTGAAAATTCATTAAGTAAAGATTTTGTTCTAGTGTATGTGTGAGGTTCAAATACACACCATAGAGTATTTTTCTTCAGTTTTTTTGCAGCAGAAAGAGTAGCTTTTAATTCAGTTGGGTGATGTGCATAATCATCAACAACTAAAGCATTATTATACTTTCCTTTAACTTCGAATCTTCTACCAACACCACTATATTTTTTGATATTTTCTCTTATAGTTTCAAGTTCAATATTAGATGATAATGCTGCAAGTATTGCACCTGTTGCATTAAATATATTGTGTATTCCAGGAACTAAAATATCAAATAATCCAAGATCTTTATTATTTAAAGTTATTCTAAAATTACCAAATCCATTTTCATCAAAAGTAACATCAGAAATTATTGCATCATTATCAGAGTTTGTACCATATCTAATAATAGTTGCTTTAACGTCGTGAAGTATATCTTTTGTATTTGCATCATCTCCATTTATTATGAAGTATCCGTCCTTTGGAAGTAATTTACCAAATTTATTAAATGATGCTTTTATTTCAGATAAACCAGAGAAGTAGTCTAAATGATCTTCTTCAACGTTTAATACTATTGAAATTTTTGGATTAAAGTTTAAGAAACTATCAACATATTCACAAGCCTCAGTTATAAAGTTTTCAGAAGAACCAATTTTAACGTTTCCTCCAATGACACTTAAATTTCCACCAACTAAAATTGTAGGATCTAAATCTGCATACTCAAATATAGTTGATAACATTGAAGTTGTTGATGTTTTTCCGTGAGTTCCAGAGACTGCAATAGGATTTTTATATTCTCTCATTATATGACCAAGAAATGCCGCTCTATTTACAGTTAATTTATTTTTTTCTTTAGTAGCTAAAAACTCTTCGTTATCTTCGCTAATTGCTGCAGTATAAACTACCATATCAATATCATCTGTAATGTTTTCTTTTTTGTGGCCAATTGAAATAAGAGCTCCTTGATTTCTTAAATCATCAATAAGATATGATTCATTAGAATCAGAGCCTGAAACTTCATACCCTTTGTTTAAGCAAATATTAGCAAGTGCACTCATACTAATTCCGCCTATACCAATAAAATGTATCTTCATAAAAATCCACCTTTCCTTAAAAAATAGTCCTATAATATGAACTATGCTTATGATATAATATTTTAATGTTCAATATTTTATAAAAATATACATATAATAAAATCATATTAGTTGTTCTAGCAAAATATGACTTTAATTATAACATAATAAATAAACTTATGCATTAACTTTAGATAGGAGAAAAATACAATGAAATTTAAGAGAACAGAAAGAATTGGAGCAATAGTTAAGATATTATCGGATAACCCAAACAAAATATTTACATTAAGTTATTTTACTAATGAATTTAATTCAGCAAAATCAACAATAAGTGAAGATTTATTGGTGGTCAAAAATGTATTTGAAAAATTAGAATTAGGTCAAGTAATAACCATTGCAGGAGCTGCTGGAGGAGTTAAATATATTCCGAAAGCATCTAAAAAAGAAAATGATGAATTTTTAAAGGATTTATGTAGTAAAATTTCAGAGTCAAGTCGAGTACTTCCTGGAGATTTTCTATATTTAGTAGATATAATATATAATCCTGCAATATCTAGTAAAATAGGTAAAATTATGGCATCTAATATTGATTATACTCATGCAGATTATGTTGTTACTATGGAAACCAAGGGAATTCCAATGGCACTTATGACTGCAAAAGCTATGAATTTACCTCTTGTAATAATTAGAAAAGATATAAAAGTGTCTGAAGGACCAACTCTTAGCACAACTTATGTAAGTGGTGATAATACTAAAATTAAAAGTATGAGTTTACCAAGAAAGGCTATTGAAAATAAAAGTAAGGTAATTATAATTGATGATTTTATGAAAGGTGGAGGAACTATAAAAGGGATGACAGATCTTATGCACGAATTCGGTGCTGAGGTTATAGGAACTGGAGTTTTAATGTCAACTATTAAACCGGAAGAAAAATTAGTTGATAATTATGTTTCATTAATAGAACTTGAAATTGATAAGGGGGAAGTTAAATTAATACCAAATTTAAAGATGATAGATGAGGAAATAAATATAGATTAATAAAAAAAGTTAAAAATAAAAAAGGAATTGGTAAATGCTTGTAGAATTTAATAATTAGAAATTTATTTACAAGCATAAGGGGGACTTAGAGATGAACATAACTGATGTTAGAGTTAGAAAATTAACTGACGAAGGAAAAATGAAATGTATAGTTTCAATTACTTTCGAGAATTTATTCGTAGTACACGACATAAAAGTAATCGAGGGGCACAATGGACTTTTTATAGCTATGCCAAGTAGAAAAGTTGGAGAGGGAAGTTTTAGAGATATCGCTCACCCGATAAATGTTGAAATGAGACAAGTATTAGAAGATGCAGTTTTAAATGCATATAATGAAGCTATCGCACAACTAGAAGTTGCTGCTGAATAAAATAAAAAGAGTTGCTTTTAATTTTTTAAAGGCAACTTTTTTTTTGCAAATTATAAAAAATTTGAATATAAAAATATAAAAATATAAAAATATAAAAATATAAAAATGCAAAAACTTTATAAAAGTTTAAATTTATTAAATGCGTAAAAAGTAATGCTTGAAATTAAATTCTAAAAGTTTGTTGTACAAGTTTGTCCGTACGGATAATAATGTCAGTACTTGTTATTGAATATAAGTGTGGATATAATTGATTTATAAATATCAAATAACTAAGCAAAATATATAATTAAAATTTATAGATAAAATTTAAGGAGAATTAAAATGGATATAATAAAAGCATTAGAAACTAGATACTCAACTAAGAAATTTGATTCACAAAAAGAAATATCAAAAGAAAATATGGAAAAAATCGAAGATTTACTTCAATTATCTCCATCATCAACAAATGTTCAACCTTGGCACTTTGTAGTAGCTACTACTAAAGAAGGAAAAGAAAGAATAGCAAAATCTGCTGAAGGATTCTACTCATTCAATAAAGATAAAATTTTAGATGCATCAGCTGTTGTAGTTTTATCAACTAAATTAGATTTATCAGAAGAATACTTAATGCATTTAACTGAAAAAGAAGCTCAAGATGGAAGATTTGCAAATAATCAATTAAGAAATGATAACCACGTAGCAAGAAAAACTTTCGCTGATTTCCATAAATATGATTTCAAAGATGCTTTCCAATGGGCTGAAAAGCAAGTTTATCTAAACTTAGGAAACTTATTATTAGGAGCTGGAGCTCTTGGTATAGATGCAATAGCTATGGAAGGAATAGATATGAAGGCTTTAGATATGGAATTTGGTCTTAGAGAAAAAGGATTCGCACCTTCAGTTGTAGTTTCACTTGGATACCACACAGAAGATGATTTCAATGCTAAATTACCAAAATCAAGACTTTCTAAAGATGAAATAATAGAAAGAGTTTAATAATATATTATTAATTATATTAAGCTTACCATAATTATGGTAAGCTTTTAATAGATTATATAAGAAAGGGATAAAATTATGATAAAGACTAGAAAATTAGATCACGTTGGATTAATAGTTGATGATTTAGAATCTGCTGTTAAGTGGTATCAAGAGATTTTAGGATTCACAATACAAGCAAAGTTTAAAAGTTCATATGGTATGGAATTTTATTACCTTGAAAACTGTGATGGTGTAGTCTATGAACTTTATGAAAATAAAAACTTAAGTCCAATGGAAAGAGGTAAGATTGATCATATGGCATATGTATCAGATGATATAGAAGCTGATTATGAATATTTTAAAAATATGGGATGTACATTCACAACAAATGGAATAGGTTATTTAGATTTTATATGGGAAAATGGAGTATATTTCTTTATGATACAATCAGAAACTGGTGAAATAATAGAGTTTTGTCAAAAGAAATAAATTAGGAGGAGTAAAAATGAATTCGATATTTACAAGAAGAAGTATAAGAAGATACACAGATGAATATGTTGCAGATGAAAAGATAGAGAAAATACTTAGAGCGGGTATGCAATCACCTTCTGCAGCAAGTCAAAAACCTTGGGAATTTTTAGTTATAAGGGATAAAGATAGATTACAACAATTATCAAGAATGAATCCATATGCAAGTTCAATTGCAAGTTCATCAGCAACAATAATTATATTTGGTAATACTGATAGAATGATTTTACCTCCATATTGGCAACAAGATCTAGGAGCTTGTACTCAAAATATGTTACTTGAAGTAACAGAACTTGGACTTGGTTCAGTTTGGATAGGTCTTGCACCAGATGAAAAATACCTTAATTTTGTAAATGAAATGTTTGATGTACCAAGCAATATGAAAGCATATAGTATAATTCCAATTGGATATCCAGCAGAAAATCAATCTAATAAATTCGTTGATAGATATGATGAAAGTAGAATACATAAAGAAACTTTTTAATTAATGTATAAAATTTAATATTTTAAAGTTTATATGTATACTTTTTATTTTTAATAAGTGATATAATATACTTAAATTTTAAAAAATTATTTTTTAAATGCAGGAGTTTTTTATATGGATGATAAAAAAGTATTTTATTGTAATGTTGAGTTAACATTAGATATAATAGGTGGTAAATGGAAACCTCTTATAGTTTATCAAATTGGAAAATTTGAAAATATAAGATATGGAGAATTAAAAAGAAAAATACCGAACATAAATGAAAGAGTTTTAAGTAGGCAATTAAGAGAACTTGAAGAACATAACTTAATAAAGAGAAAAATATATGATGAAAAACCTCCCAAAGTTGAATATTCACTTACTGAAATAGGTAAAAGTTTAATATCTGTACTTTATGATTTAGGTGAATGGGGTAAAAAATATAACGGAGATTTTAATTACGGAGAAATTGATTTTTCTGAAGAATGCTAAAAGCCTGATTTCTATATTAGAAATCAGGCTTTTTTTGTATTTATATAATTTTATTTTATTTTATTTTATCTATATTTATTAAAGATTATTTAGAAGTAAATTTATAATATATTTTAAAACAGTGTAATAAATAATTAAACATACTAATATATTAAAATTTATAGGGGAGATAATTTTTTAGGGGGATAGTATGGATTTAGAAATAAAAGAGTTTTTAGAAGAAAGAAATATAACTAGACTGTGTCATTTTACAAAAATTAGTAATTTAGAAAGTATATTAAATAATGGCTTACTTTCTCTTGACACATTAGAAAATAAAGGGTTAAATTATAGTTATAATGATGAGCAGAGATTAGAGAAAAAAAGAGATGCAATATGTACGTCTATAACATTTCCTAATTATAAAATGTTTTATAAGTATAGAGAGATTATTAATGGTGGTAATGAAGAGTATTGTGTATTAATTTTAGATGCAAGCGTATTGTATGAAAAGAAATGTTTATTTTGTATCACTAATGCAGCTAGTAATAAAGAGAAATATAGACATGATTATGATAAAATGGGCATAAAGGGATTAAAAGAATTATTTTACGATCACGATTGTAGACAGGTTGGTCTATTAGGTTTAGAGTATGCTACCGATCCTCAGGCAGAGGTATTAGTTTTAGAAGACATAGAAATAAATTACATAAAATCAATAAATTTTATTTCTGGAGAAACAGATTTTCCGTGGAAAGAATTTTCTAATATGATATTTTATCAAAATGAAGACTTATTTAAATATAGAGATGATTATGAGTACTGGAGTTAATTATGGCGATAAGGCAAGTATATAAAGTAAGTGAAGTAGGAAATGAATTTGTAGAAAAAATAAATATTGATTTTAAATGGAATCCTGGTTTTTCAGCTAGTCAAAAGCAGAAAAATATTAGGGCATTACATTGTGGCTATAAAGATATTTATGATAATGATAATATTTTAGAGATTTCGAGCAAATCAGAAGAAGTATTGGGTGTAAATCTTAGTGCATTTAATTTGAATATAACTACTGTAAAAAAAAATCAAAGATTTAGTGTTGAATGTGCATTTCAGTCTAGCAAAGTATTTAAAAATGGAGGACCATACATAGATATTTTAACTAAGGACTCTAGACAAGCTAAAAAGGATATAAGATTGAAAGAATCAGGGGATCTAATAGGATTTGAATTTTTTGGTATGTCGTGGGAACTAGAACCTAAGACATTATTTTATGATTGGTTATATATGAATGCGTTATATAAACAAGAAGAATTATCTAAAGAGATTTTAAAATATGATGCTTTTACAGATATAGAATTTAATCATAATAAATCAATAAATTGTCAAGCTTATTCGGCAGCATTATTTGTATCATTAAGTAGACGAAATTTAATAGATGAGGCTATGGAGAATATAAATAATTATAAAAGAATAATAACTGGATTAAATAATGCAGATAATAATGATATATATACAGAACAGATAACATTTATTTAGTATATTAATAGTTTTAATTACGGAGAAATTGATTTTTCTGAAGAATGCTAAAATAACCGACTTTTAAAAGTCGGTTATTTTTTTATAGCTTATCTTTATCTACTTTTATTAAATTTTTGTTTTTAACTAGGTATACTTCATCAGATTCCATTGCAATTTCTTTATTGTGTGTAACCATTAATATTGTTTTTCCTTCATTTTTAACAATATCTTTGAAGATATCAATTATTTCATTTGAAGTATTTTCATCAAGGTTTCCAGTTGGTTCATCTGCAATTATTAAATCTGTTTGGCAACAAAGTGCACGTGCTATTGCAACTCTTTGTTGTTGACCACCACTTAAAGTTAAAGTTTTTTGTTTTGCTTTATCGTTATCTATTCCAACCTTTTGTAGCATATCAAGTGCAAATTGTTTATTATTTTCAGTTTTAATATTTTTTATAGACATAGCTGAAGTTACATTTTCAAGAGCTGTCATATAATTTAGCAGGTTATACCCTTGGAATATTATTGAAACGTGTTGATTTCTAAATTTCTCAAGTCCAATACTCTTAAGTTTTTCACCTTTATATATTATATCTCCGCTATCTTGTTTATCAAGACCACAAGCAAGTGATATAAATGTTGTTTTACCAGAACCTGATTGACCAACTATTGTATAAAATTTACCTTTTTCAAAATTTACATCTATATCTTTTAAAATTAAGCTATCTTTACCATATGAATAATTTACGTTTTTAAATTGTAATATATTTTCCATAAAACTCCTCCTAATTGTGTCTACTAAGTATAGTTTTTGGATTTAATCTCATAACGAAAGATGATGGGATTATTGTTGCAACCATTGTTATACCTAAAGAACAAAGTGACATTTTCACTAAATCTTCACTATTTATACTAACATCTAATTCATCAATTGCATCTACTGAAGTAGTATTTCCTGTGAAAGGATTTCTACTTTGATCACGACCACTACTAAATCCATTGTTAGTTTCCTCAGAAGTTGAAATCTCTTGACTAATTAATTGATCTGCAACTGTTGAACTTATAGTTTCCCCAACTAATGATGATAAGCATAAACAAACTATTAAAACAGTAACAGTTTCAGTTAATAATTGAAGAACTATTTTATATTTTTTTTCTCCAAGTCCCATAAGTATTCCCATTTCGTGAACTCTATCTTTAATAGATAACATTATTACTAATGTTAGAACTAATCCACCAAATACAAGTACTATAATTAAAGTTGTTTTAGAGAATGATGCAACATTTTCAATAGGACCCATCATAGCATCATAAGATGCGCTATTTGCATCAAGTTTAAATGTGTCAAAATCTATATTAGAATTACTACTTACCTCAGCCATAAAAGTATCTATATTTAAAGGATCATTTAAGTATAATTTAATACTATCAACGCTATCAGTAGTACCTTTTAATTCATTTGATAAAGTATATGGAACATACATATTATTATATGGAAGTTGAGATGTCATTCTAAATGCACTTTCACTAACTTCACTACTATCAGCAAATATTCCAACTATTTCAGCAGTAACAACAATAGTTTCATCAATGTATGAATTTAAGTTTATAGTATCACCAACTACTAAAGAATTAAGTTCGGCAAAACTTTGTTCCATTAAAATAACATTACTATTTAAATCGTCTTCAGTTAATTCACGACCATCGATTAATTCAATTAAGCCACTAGTAACCTTATCTTCATTTATCATATTAGAAACACCAGTTAAAGTAATATCTCCAGTTGCCATTTGTTGTCTATTACCACCCGTTTGATCAGTAGTTGATTCAGTAGTTTCCTCGACACCAACTGCTAATAAAGTATCATCTAAATTTGCAGCAGAATTTGATGTAACTGAATAGTCAATAACGTATTCAGATGATATTAATTCATCTATGTATGATGTAGGAACTGGAACTTGTTCTATTCTTTGTCCCCTTATTCCTTCTTCAGAACTATTTCTTGCCTCCTCCATTAATTTTTCAATATCTTGAGTCAAACTAACTGTTGCTCCAAGTTTTTGTCTTGCAGCATCTGATGCAAGATTTGTTGCTGATTGTATACTAAAACTAGTAAGAGTAACTAGCGATACAGTTAGCATAATTAAAAACATTATAAATGTTTTTCCTTTTCTCTCAATTAGAGATTTAAAGCCACGAAATATGAAATTCATAATATTTATCCCTTCCTTTTTTGATTATGCTATAATAATAAAAGCTAAACCTTAAATGAACCTTAAAGTTAAATAATAAATTTTTAGAAAGGAGAATAAATATGAAAATATTATTGGTAGAGGATAATGAAGTTTTATCGAAAAGTGTTGTTGAGGGTCTTTGTTTTACAAATGAAACCTTTGAGATAGAAACTGCTTTTAATGGGGAAGATGCAATTTATGAGGCGCAAAAAAATATCTACGATATAATAATTTTAGATATAATGTTACCTGATATGAACGGAATTGATGTGTTAAATAAAATAAGAAAAATAAGCCAGATACCAGTTATAATGCTTACTGCAAAAGAAGATATAAATGATAAAATAAGGGCATTTGATAAGGGTGCGAATGATTATATAACAAAGCCTTTTTATATGGAAGAATTAGTTGCAAGAATTTATGCACTTCTTAGAACAAGTAAAATAATTGATAAAGAAAATATACTTAGCTTTAAAAATTTAAATTTAAATTTATCATCTAGAAAAGTATATTTAAACAATGAAGAAGTAGGTATATTTAAAAAGCAATTCGATATTTTAGAATATTTTTTAGTTAATAAGGGTCAAATTTTAATGAAAGAACAGATTTATGATAGGATATGGGGAATAGAAAGTGATACACCGCTTGAAATTGTTGAAGTAAATATTAGTGGTCTTAGAAAAAAATTAAAAGATTATTCTAAATATATAAAAACTAAAAGAGGAGTGGGTTATATTTTTGAAGATGAATAATAAATTATTTACTAAAACTAAAAATAAATTAATATTTTTGTATACTAGTATAGTCGGAGTAGTTTTTTTATTTTTTTCAATATTTATTTATCAGTACTTTTATGATTTTACTTATAATGATATAGATAGATCTCTCAATGATCAATTACATAAAATAGTTATAGATCTTAATTTATTTAATATTAGAAGTTTAGTATTAAATAAAGGAGGACTTCAAGATCAAATGGTATATATTTGGGAAGGAGAAGAATTAATATTTGAATCACCAAGAGAAATTGCAAAAGAAATTAGACCATATGAACTTAGTAAGGATATATCTAATGGAATTTCATCTTATTCATATAAGGATTACCATTTTAGACAAATAAAAAATACTGTTAATGAATATAGTATAGAAATAATAAAAGTAGTTAATACAGAAGTTTTAATGCTAACTAATCTTAGAAATATAATGTTTTTCTTTACTATTATAGGACTTATAGTGGTTTATTTAATAGGAAAATTTTTGACAAAAAAAGCACTAGAACCGATTGAGGCATCGTGGGAAAATCAAGTATTATTTATTCAAGATGCCTCTCACGAACTTAGAACACCTCTTACAATAGTTTTTACTAAGTTACAGAATATAATAAAAAATCAAGACCAATCAGTTAGTAGTCAAATGCCAAATATAGTTATTATTATGAAAGAAATTAGAAGACTTAGAAAGTTAGTTTCTGATTTATTAAAATTAACTAAAGAAGATGGGGTAGTTGAACTTAACTATCAAAATGAAGATATAGGAAGTATATTTAGTGAAATAATTTCTGAATATGAAGAGATTATTGAATTTCAAAATAAAAGATTTGAGTTTAGTAATGAACTAAAAAATCAAACGATAAATATAGATAAAGAAAAATTAAAACAACTTATAGTTATTTTTGTTGATAATTCTATTAAATATACAGATGAAAATGATTTAATAGAGATAAAATTACTTGATGAAAACCAAAATATCAAGATACAAATAAAAGATAGTGGAATTGGAATTAAAGAAGAAGAACTTGAATTTATATTCAATAGATTTTTTAGATCATCAAATGAAAGAAAAAATAATAGTGATGGATTTGGAATTGGACTTTCTATTGCAAGCATATTAATTTCTAATTTAAATGGAAAAATATCAGTATCATCTAAAGAAAATGAAGGAAGTATTTTTTCTATAATTTTACCAAAGAACTTAAAAAAACATTAAAAGTATCATAATATATATACATATTGGCCAAAAAATGATATATTAATTAGTAATGGATAAAACACGTATATATTTAGGTAATATAAAAAAATATATACAGTAAATATTAGTATAAGTAAAATATAAAAATTTATAATAGATGGAGTAAAGATATGAATTTAAAAGCTATAATACTTGCAGCTGGAAAAGGTACTAGAATGAAATCTAAATACCCAAAAGTTGTACATAAAGTATGTGGAAAAGAAATGATAAACCATATAATAGATGCTTCAAAAAAATCAGGGGTAGAAGACGTTGTAGCAATACTTGGTCACGAATCAGAAGTTGTAAAAAATGCGATACCAAAAGAAACTTTAACTACTATGCAAACTGAACAATTAGGAACAGGACATGCAGTTATGATGGCTAAAGAATATATAAATGAAGATGATACAATTCTTGTTTTATGTGGAGATACTCCTTTAATAAAGGAAGATACATTAAAGAATTTATTTGATTACCATAAACAAAATGAATACTATGCAACAGTTTTAACTACTGTAATAGAAAATCCAACAGGATATGGAAGAGTAATAAGAGATAATAATTTTGATTTACTTAAAATTGTAGAACAAAAAGATGCAAATGAAGAAGAAAAGGCAACTAAAGAAATTAATTCAGGTATATACTGTTTTAATGGAAAATTACTAAAGGAATCTTTAGATTTAATTGATAACAATAATGCCCAAAATGAATACTATTTAACAGATACTATAAAAATAATAAGAGAAAAAGGTTATAAAGTTGGGGCTTTTAATGGTTCTACAATAGAAGAACTTATGGGAGTAAACTCAAGAGTTGAACTTTCAAAAGCCGAACAAATTATGAAACTTAGAATAAATGAAAATCATATGGTTAATGGTGTAACAATCATTGATACTAATTCAACATATATTGAAAGTGATGTTATAATTGGAAGTGATAGTGTAATATATCCAAATGTTACTTTAAAAGGAAATACAAAAATAGGTTTAGAGTGTATTATTGAATCAAATTCAAAAATATCAAACTCAACTATTGGAGATAATACCACTATTGAAAATTCAACTATATTAGATAGTGTTATTGGGGAAAATACAAGTATTGGTCCATATGCTTACTTAAGACCAAATTCTAAAATTGGAAATAACGTGAAAATTGGTGATTTTGTTGAAGTTAAAAATGCAACTATTGAAGATAATTCAAAAGCATCGCATTTATCATATATTGGAGATGCACACGTTGGAAAGAATGTAAATATTGGTTGCGGGGTAGTTTTTGTTAATTACGACGGAAAAAATAAATACGTTTCTCAAGTAAAAGATGGTGCATTTATAGGATCAAATTCTAATCTAGTAGCACCAGTTGTAGTTGAAGAAAATGGATATATAGCAACAGGATCAACTATAACTAAAAATGTACCTGAAGGTTCATTAGCAGTTGCAAGACAAAGGCAAACTGTTAAAGAAGGTTGGGTAGCTAGAAAAGGACTTAAATAATATTAGAGAATATAATCAAAGCTTTAAAAAGCTTTGATTTATATATATATATAACTTTTTGATTTTTTAGGAGGACATAAGATGAATACAAGTGGAAGCGAGATTAAAATAATCGCTGGAAATGCATCAAAGGAATTAGCAGAAAAAATAGCAAATCACCTTGATATAAAGCTTTGTGATTGTGAAGTTGGAGCTTTTAGTGATGGTGAAATAAGTGTAAACATTAATGAAGTTGTAAGAGGAAGTGATGTATTCTTAATACAATCAACAAATAGTCCAGTAAATCAAAATTTAATGGAATTATTAATAATGATAGATGCATTAAAAAGAGCATCAGCTGGTAGAATAACTGCTGTTATACCATACTATGGTTATGCAAGGCAAGATAGAAAAGCAAAGCCTAGAGATCCAATTACAGCAAAATTAGTTGCTAACTTATTAACTGCAGCAGGAGCTGATAGAGTCTTAACTATGGACTTACACGCTGCACAAATACAAGGATATTTTGATATACCACTAGATCATTTACAAGGTGGAAAGTTACTTGCTGAATACTTCAATCAAAAGAACCTAACAGAAGATATAGTAGTTGTATCCCCAGACCTTGGAAGTGTTACAAGATCTAGAAAGTTTGCAGATGCAATAGATGGAAGTGTACCACTTGCTATAATCGATAAGAGAAGACCAAAAGCTAATGTTTCAGAAATAATGAATATAATTGGCGATGTTAAAGATAAGAATGTTATATTATTTGATGATATGATAGATACTGCAGGAACTATATGTAATGCTGCTAATGCACTTAAAGAATTTGGTGCAAAAGATGTTTATGCTTGTTGTTCTCACGCTGTATTATCAGGTCAAGCAATTCAAAGAATACAAGATTCTGCTATAAAAGAACTTATAGTTTTAGATACTATAAAATTACCGGAAGAAAAAGAGTTAGAAAAGATAAAAGTAATATCTGCTTCAGAATTATTTGCGGATGCAATCAAAAAAGTATTCTCAAATGAATCAGTAAGTATGTTATTCTAATTAAAAAAAGCAATCCTTTAAATATTTTTTAAAGGATGCTTTTTTATAGCACTAAAACAAAATAATTTGTTTAAAGTCTTCATTTAGAACTTTTTAAAAGGAGACTTTTTTAGTATTTAAATTTTAGGAGGAAAATTTTATGTATATAGTAGTTGGACTTGGAAATCCTGGTAAGCAATATGACAAAACGAGACACAATATTGGATTTGATGTAATAGATAAGCTAGCTTATGAAAATAATATATCTGTAACAAAAATAAAACATAAAGCATTAATTGGTGAGGGTAGAATTGGAAATGAAAAAGTCTTACTTGTAAAACCTCAGACTTATATGAATTTAAGTGGTGAAACTTTAATTGATATGTATAACTTTTATAAATTAGATATAGAAAATATTATTGTTGTTTATGATGATATAGACTTAGAAGTTGGAAAACTTAGAATTAGAAAAAAAGGAAGTGGTGGAACTCATAATGGAATGAGATCAATAATTAAATGTCTTGGTTCAAATGAATTTCCAAGAGTTAGATTTGGAGTTTCAAAACCACAAAATGGACAAGACTTAGCAGATTTTGTTTTAGCTAAATTTAGAAAAGAAGAAAATGATGATATTCAAAATGGAATTGAAAAATCTGTTAAGGCAATTGAGGAAATAATAAAGGAATCAGTAGATAGTTCAATGAACAAATATAATAATTAAAAATAGAAAGGGGAATGTTTATGAATAGTTTAATGCTAAATCCTCTAATAAATTCAGTAGAATACAATGATTTAATAAGTATATTAAAAAGCAAAAATGTTATTTTAAATGGATTACTAAAGTCGCAAAAATCTCATATTGCATATTTATTGAATCAAAAGTTAGATAAGCAAATGCTATATATTTGTAGTAATGTGCTGGAGGCAAAAAAAGTATATGAAGATTTAAAGTTTTATAATAATGAAAATGTTGAATATTTAGGATATGAAGACATTTTATTTTATCATTTAGATGCTAAAGATAGAAGTATTGAGGCAAAAAAAATAAAGACTTTAAGTAGACTTTTAAGAAAAGAAAAAATAATACTTGTAACTTCAGTTGAGGCTATTTTAAAAAAATACGTCCCAAAAGAAATATTAATTAAAAATACTAATAAATTTAAAGTAAGTGAAAATATAGATATTGAAGAATTTACTCAAAATTTAATTAGATTAGGATACGAAAGAGTATCAAAAGTTGAAGGATTTGGTCAATTTAGTGTTCGTGGAGGAATAATTGATATATTTTCTCTTGAATACGAAAAGCCAGTTCGTATAGAGCTTTTTGATGATGAAATAGAATCAATTAGAATTTTTGATATTTATTCTCAAAAATCTGTTGAAAATTTAGAAAGTGCAGTGATTACTCCATCAAGAGAATTTATTTATCCTCTTAATACTACTAGTGCAGTAATAGATTTAAAAAGTGATTCAACTGATTTAACTAAAGAAGAAGTTTTTAGAGATATAGATAATATTGAATATCGAACGTATTTTGAAGGAATTGAAAATTACATAGATTATATCTATAAGGATTGCGATAAAAGTTTGTTTAATTATTTAGAAGAAGATGCATTTATTTTCTTTGAAGATATTTCAAGAACTAAAGAGAGAATAGAAAATTATAGAAATGAATTTACTCAAAATTATCAACTTAATCTTGAAAGAGGTACAACTCTAAAAAATCAAGGAAATTTGATTTATGATTATAGTGAATTTGAATATTTAATTCAAGGTAGAAAAATAATTTTAAATTCAATACTTAAAAGTAATATAAAAGATTTTAAAATTAATAAAAATATTGATTTTGATGTTAGAGAAGTAGCAAAATTTAATGGTAAGTTAGATTTATTGATTGAAGAAATAAAAAGATTTAAATCGCAAGATTATAAAATATTACTTGGAACTAATAGTTTAGATAGAGCTAAAAAGTTAAGTGATGAACTTTTTGATGCAAAAATTGATAATACAGTTATTGAAAATGATGATTATGATATAAAAAATTCTCAAGTTATAATTTCTCCAGTTAGAATAAATCAAGGATTTGAATATAAATCTATAAAGTTTATAGTTATAACTGATAATGAAATGATTGGACTAAATAAAACTATAACAAAAAGTAAGATTAATAAAGGTAAAAAAAGTAAAAAAATAGAGTCATTTTTAGAACTTAATATAGGGGATTATGTTGTTCATGAAAGTAGTGGAGTTGGAAGATATACAGGAGTTGAACAAATAACTATAAATAATATAAAAAGAGATTACTTAAAGGTAGTTTATCAAGGTGGAGATAATCTTTATTTACCAATTGATCAAATGGATAAGATCCAAAAATATATTGGTGTTGATGATGAAAAAGTAAAGATTAATAAACTTGGAAGTGCAGAATGGCTAAAGGCTAAAAATAAGGTTAAAAAAGAAATAGAGGATATGACTAAAGATTTAATAGATCTTTATGCAAAAAGAAATAAAGTAAAAGGATTCAAATTTTCAGAAGATACTGCTTGGCAAAGTGAATTCGAAGAAATGTTTCCACATCAAGAAACAAATGATCAGTTAACCGCAATACAAGACACTAAAATTGATATGGAAAGTAATAAAGTAATGGATAGGTTAATTTGTGGTGATGTTGGTTATGGAAAGACTGAAGTTGCTATAAGAGCTATATTTAAGGCTTGTATGGATAGTAAGCAAGTTGCGGTTTTAGTGCCGACAACAATTTTAGCGCAACAACATTACAATACATTTAAAGAACGATTTGAACAATATGGTTTAAGAGTTGAAGTTATTAGTAGACTAAAAACCACTGCACAACAACAAAAAATAATAAGAGATACAGAAAAAGGATCAGTTGATGTTTTAATCGGAACACATAGAATTATTTCAAAAGATATTAGTATTCCAAAATTAGGACTTGTAGTTATAGATGAAGAACAAAGATTTGGGGTAAGGCATAAAGAAGCACTAAAAAAGATTAAATCTGAAATAGATGTTTTAACATTGTCTGCAACTCCAATTCCAAGAACACTACATATGTCACTTAGTGGAATTCGTGATATGAGCGTTATAGAAGAACCACCTCAAGAAAGACATCCTGTAATAACTTATGTTACAGAGGCTAAAGATAGTATTATTCAAGATGAGATAGAAAGAGAAATATCAAGAGATGGTCAAGTGTTTTTTGTTTATAATAGAGTTGAAACAATAGATCATATGGCAAATAGGATAAATAAATTAGTACCAGATGCAAAAGTTGCAGTTGCCCATGGTAGAATGACTCCAAAAGATCTTGAAAATATAATACTTGGATTTTTAAATAAAAAATATAATGTATTAGTTTGTACAACTATAATTGAAACTGGAATGGACATATCAAATGCAAATACTATGATAATTTATGATGCAGATAAAATGGGATTATCTCAACTTTATCAGTTAAGAGGAAGAGTTGGAAGAAGTAAAAGGCAAGGATATGCTTATTTAATGTATGAAAAAGAAAAGACTTTGAGTGAAGTTGCAGAAAAAAGGCTTAAAGCTATAAAAGAGTTTACAGAGTTTGGATCAGGATTTAAAATTGCGATGAGAGACCTTGAAATTAGAGGAGCAGGAAGTGTTCTTGGTGCAAAACAACACGGACATATGTCTATTATTGGTTATGATTTATACGTTAAAATGTTAAATGAGGCAATAAGAAAAGTTAAAGGTGAGGATATAGTAGAAGAGGTTGACGTTGAAATTGATATTCCAGTTAATGCATATATTCCAAACAGTTATATTGAAGATGAAGTTGTTAAAATTGATATGTATAAAAAGATTTCATATATAAATTCAAAAGAAGATATAAAGCAAATTTCTGAAGAGTTAGAAGATAGATTTTCAGATATTCCTCTTTCTGTAAAAACTTTATTAAAAATTGCATATATAAAATCATTATGTAAAATATTAAGGATTGAAAAAGTAAGACAAATAAAAGATGAGATAATTCTTGCACCGCTTACAAGATATAAAACAAAAGAAAAGATGGGTTCTAAAGTAGTTTTTGAACTTGAAGAACTACTTGAAAATATGATTAAATTAAAAAAAATTAAATAATAAAATTGGGTGGTGGAGTATTGAAAAAATTAAATTTATTATCATTTATATTAATAAATAGTATTTTAATTACAGGATGTAATAATTTTAAAGATAATACAGCTATAATAGTTAATGATGAAAATGTTAGTTCATTAGAGGTTCAAAATGTGCTTAATTTATATAAAATAGAAATCGAAAGTTTTGCAGGGGAGAAACTTTTTGAAGATGAAGAATATAAAGAAGAATTAAAACAAAATATAATAAATCAAATTTCTAGTATGAAAGTATTATATCAAGAGGCTAAAGAAGAAAATTTACTTCCAACTCAATATGAGCTAAAAGAACATATTCAAAAAATAGAGGATAGTATTAATAATGATGAAAAATATAAAGCTAAATTAGAAGAATTAGGAATAGATGATTATTTTATCGAAGAACAACAAAAGTTAAATTTAGCAATTGATATGCACAGAGAAAATTTTTATAAAAATGAAAAAATAAGTGATGAAGAAATAGAAATTTATTATGAAGAAAATAAAGATAACTTATTATCTTATGATTTAAGATTATCGCAAATTTTTATAACTAAGGCTAATAAAACTAGTACAGAGGCTAAAAATGAAATTGAAATTATACTTGATAAAATAAAAAATGGAGAAAATTTTGAAGATATAGCCAAGGAATTTTCAGAAGATAAAAATTCATCTATAAAAAGTGGAGATTTAGGGTTTGTATCCGAAGGAAATGTTCCAAGTTATTTAACGGGTAATTATGAAATGTTAGAAGTCGGTCAAATTTCGGATATAATTAGCAGCGATTATGGGTATCATATTGTAAAAATTTGTGATAAAATAGAAAAAATAACATCATTAGAAGAATCTAAAAATACTATTGAGGAAGTTTTTATTAAAGAAAGATACCTTGACTTAGTAGATGAATTAGTTAAAAATTCAGAAATTGAATTAAAAGAAGATATAATTGAAAAACTTGAATTCTAATAAAAATTAATGTATCTATCGAAATCAATAGATTTTTGTATATTTTTCTTAAAGGTGGTAAAAATAACTTTAAATTATCAATGGAGGATAAAAAATGAGAGCTACAGGAATAGTAAGAAGAATAGATGACCTAGGAAGAGTTGTAATTCCAAAAGAGATAAGAAAAACTTTAAGAATAAGAGAAGGAGATCCATTAGAAATATTTACTGCAAAAGATGGTGAGATAATCCTTAAAAAATACTCTCCTATTGGAGAAATAGATGCATTTGCTGAAGAATTTGCTGAAACATTATCTGAAACATTAGAATTTGGGATAATAATTACAGATTTAGATACAATAATTGCAACATCAAAGGTTTCAAAAGACTACAAAGAAAAAGCTATAAGTAGTGAACTTGAAAAGTACTTAGAAGATAGAAGGTTAAAAAGTTACAATGAATCTAAGATAATACCAGTATATAAAGATGATCACATGGATTACAAAGAACAAATAATAGTTCCTATACTTAGTTTATCAAGAGATTGTATAGGTTGTGTTACTATAGTTTCTGAAGAAGAAGGAAAACTTGGAGAAAACGAAGAAAACATAGCAAAAATTGCTGCTGGTTTCTTAGGAAAACAAATTCAATAAACCAAAATTCAAAGTCCTAAATAATTAGGACTTTTTTTTATTACGATATTTTAAAAAATATATTTTAATTCTAGTTATGTTGAATATACTATTACATATGTGATATATTTAAGAGTGTTACAAAATTTAGGAGGGAAAAAATTTTATGAAAGAAAAAGAATCATTTCTAAAAGGTGCCTTTATTCTTGGTTTAGCGGGAATATTCATAAAGCTTATGGGTGGTGTATTTAGGATACCATTAGGTAACTTTTTAGGAGCTGAAGGGATAGGGTATTATCAAGCAGCATATCCTATTTATACACTATTTTTAACACTTGCAACAGCAGGGTTTCCAACTGCACTTGCAAAACTTGTATCAGAAAAGAATGCTAAGGGTGATTTTAAGGGAGCAAATAAAATATTTAGAGTTTCTCACTTAACGCTATTATTAACAGGGATAGTATCATTTATGATATTCTTCTTTGGAGCAGATTATATAGTAAATGACATAATAAAAAACCCAGGAGCATATTATGCAATGCTTGCAATTGCACCTTCATTATTATTTGTTCCGGTAATGTCTGCATATCGTGGATACTTCCAAGGAAGACGTGATATGAGTAAGATAGCATTATCTCAAATAGGGGAGCAATTCTTTAGAGTAATCCTTGGTTTAGCACTTGCATTTTACTTAATGGAACTTTATGGCCCAAAATTTGGAGCAGCAGGAGCGGTAATGGGTGCAACTGTTGGTGCAATGTTCTCAATTCTTTATTTAATCGTAATATATTTAATTGAAGGAAAGAAAAGAAAAGTTGAACTTGAAAAAAGTAAGCATTTCCCAGATGAAAGTACATTTACAATATTAAAAAAATTATTAGTAGTTGCGGTTCCAATAACTATTGGTGCAGCAGTTATGCCACTTGTAAATATGATAGATACAGTTTTAGTAATTAGAAGACTTGAAGTTGCAGGATTTTCACTAAGTGAGGCAAATGCGATGTTTGGTCAATTAACGGGTATGGCAATGACAATAGTTAATTTACCATCAGTTTTAACTGTTGCTATGAGTATGAGTTTAGTACCATCAATTTCAGAATCATTTGCAAGAGGGGACAAAAAACAAGCAACAAAAGATACTCAAAATGGAATAAAAGTAACACTTCTTATGGTATTACCTGCGGCATTTGGTATAGCATCACTTGCGCATCCATTAATGTCTTTATTATATCCAAATGAACCTTCGCTAGTTGGAGATATTTTACTTATAATATCACCTTGTGTAATTTTCTTAGGATTAATACAAACTATGAATGGAATACTTCAAGGTATGGGAAAACCAATGGTTCCAGTTATAGCACTTTTAGTTGGTATGGCAGTTAAAGTATTTTTAAGTTATACACTAACTGCAATGCCACAAGTAAATATATTTGGTTCTGCAATAGGAACAGTTTCAGCATACACGATAGCTGTTATAATTGAAATAATTTATTTAGTTAAAGTTATTAAAATAAAATTCTCAATAAAAGATTTTGTTGTAAAACCATTAATAACTGTTATAACAATGTTTGTAGTTGTTAAATTAAGTTACGCAGGATTTGCTGGAATAATTGGTACGAAACTTGCTACAGTAGTTGCAGTATTAGTTGGAATAATAGCTTATGGAATAGTTTTAATATTTATAGGTGGAATTACAAAAGATGAAATATTAACTATGCCAAAAGGACAAAAGTTATATCAGGTACTTAGAAAAATAAAACTAATGAAATAAAGGTGGATTATGGCGAAAATAAGTATAGTAGGGCTTGGCCCAGGAGAATATTCTTTAATTAGTCAAGGAGTACTTGATATTTTAAAAAAATCAACGAATATTTATTTTAGAACTGAAAAGCATCCAGTAATAGATACATTAAAAAAAGAGATAGGATTTATATCTCTTGATTACTTCTATGATAACGAAGAAAGCTTTGAGGATGTATACCAAAGTATATCTGAGTATATAATAGAGAAGGGTAAAACTGAAAATTTAGTTTATGCAGTTCCAGGCCATCCAAGAGTTGCAGAAAAAACAGTCTCTATAATTGATAAATTAGCAAAAGAAAATAATATAGAACTTGAAGTAATACCTTCTATGAGTTTTGTTGATGCTATGTTTAATTATTTGGCAATAGATCCTGCAGAAGGATTTAAATTAGTTGATGCCTTTGAAATTGAAACTTCATATATCGATACAAACACATCAATGATTATAACTCAAATTTATGATAATTTTATAGCATCAAATATAAAAATTAAATTAATGGAGTATTATGATTTTGATCAAGAAGTTTGTGTTGTAAATGGAGCTGGAATTAAAGGTTTAGAAACAAAAAACTATATGAAACTTCACGAACTAGACAGACCAGAAAATAAATTCGATTATTTATCTAGTTTATATATAGCAAAAAGTACAAAAAAAATGTATAATAATGTTTATGAATTAGAACAAATAATAGAAAGACTAAGAGGAGAAAATGGTTGTGATTGGGACAAAAAACAAACACACGAAACTCTAAAAAAATGTCTGATTGAGGAATGTTATGAACTTGTTCAAGCTATTGAAAATGATGATATTGATGAAATGATTGAGGAGTTAGGAGATATATTACTTCAAGTTATTTTTCATTCTCAAATGGGAAAAGAAAGTGGATATTTTGATTTTAAGGAAGTTATAAACGGTATTTGTAATAAATTAATAAATAGACACCCACATATTTTCAAAAATAAAAAAATAGATATGGACAGATTCGAAGAAATATGGGAAGATATAAAGAAAGAGGAAAAAAATGAATCAAAAGTGTCTGAGAGTTTAAATAGAATTCCAACACATTTACCAGCACTATTAAAATCAGAAAAAATTCAAAAAAAAGCAAAATTAGTTGGATTTGACTGGGATAATTCTGAGGATATAATTAAAAAAATTCACGAAGAATTAAAAGAAATGCTTGACGAAGTAGAAAGTATGAATATAAAATACATAAAGGAAGAACTAGGCGATTTAATATTTTCAATAGTTAATCTATCTAGATTCTTTAGCATAGATCCAGAAGAGGCACTTAATTTAACCAACAAAAAATTTGTAGATAGATTTGAATTTATGGAAGACTATGCAATTAAAAATGGTATTGATTTTAAAAAATCTTCTCTTGAAGAAAAAGACAGACTTTGGGAAATATCTAAGAAGTCTTTAAAAAGTTAAAAATATAGAAATTAATTTATTAGTTTCTATTTAAAATAATTAGGAGGTTTACTATGAACAAGTCAGAATTAGTAACAAAAATGGCAGAAAAAAGTGGATTAAGTAAAAAAGATACTCAAATAGCATTAGATGCTTTTATGGGAGCTGTTGAAGATGCTTTAGTAGAAGGTGAAAAAATACAATTAGTTGGATTTGGAACTTTTGAAACTAGAGAAAGATCAGCAAGACAAGGAAGAAACCCAAGAAATCCAGAGCAAATAATAGAAATACCTGCATCAAAAGCACCAGTTTTTAAAGCTGGAAAAGGTCTTAAAGATAAGGTTAATGCATAATTTATAAGTGAAAGTGTGGGATTAATTTACCACACTTTTTCTTTATTAATTTTTAAAGGAGTAGACTATGAGATTAGATAAATTTTTAAAAGTTTCAAGAATAATAAAAAGAAGAAGTGTTGCTAAAGATGCTTGTGATAAAGGAATAGTAACAATAAATGAAAAATTAGCTAAATCATCATCAGAAGTTAAGTGTGGAGATTTACTTGAGATAAAATTTGGAGAAAAAATTATTAAATATAGAATAACTGAAATTAAAGAGCACGTTTTAAAAAATGATGCAAAAGAAATGTATGAGATAGTAGAATAAATCCCTTATTCTTTTAGTATATTTAAATTAAAGGTTTAAATATACTGTGGAGGGGATATTTTTGGAACATAATGTTAATTTGATTGAAAGAAAAAGTTTAACGATATCTGGAGTTGAACATATTTATTCTTTTAATGATAAAAAAGTTGAAGTTAAAACTTCTGTTGGACAAATGATAATTGAAGGTGAAAATCTTGATATGGGTAAGCTTAGCATAGATGATAATATTATTGATATAAAGGGAATTATAAATTCTATAACTTATTCCAAAGAAAGAAAGTCAAAGGAAAATATAGTGAAGAGGATATTTAAATAATGAGTTTTTTTACTGAAGATTTAATTAGTTTTTTTGCTACAATTTATGGTGGACTTTTTATAGGATTATGTTTTGATATTAATCGAGTTATGAAAAACAACTTAAAAATAATAAAGCCACTACACTCAATATTTGATATCGTATTTTGGTTTATAGTAACACTAATAAGTTTTATTTTGATAAATGCAGTTGAATCTTTTGATCTTAGATATTATCATTTTATTGCATTATTTATAGGATTTTTACTTTATTATAAAACCATAAGTAAATTTATATTTAATTCCCTAAATTTTGTTGTTTCAGTAATAATTAAAGTGTTTGTAGTTACATTTAAATATATATTAAAAATATCTGAGGCAATATATTATTTATTAGCTTACCTAATACACCTTTTGTATGATATTTTATTTTTACTTCCAGTACTTTTTAGTAGACAAAAAAGGAATAAAAGAGTAAATAATAGAATTAAGTTTAAAACTAAGAAAAAGGTGTAGTATTTATGAATCTAAAGAAGAAATTTAATAGTCAATTTTTAATCTTATTAATGTTTGTTTTTTATATGTGTTATACGATAATTAATAATTTTGCGACTCAAATAGTTAAAATAAATGAGTATAAAAGTGAGATAGAATATCTTAATAAATCAATAATTGAAACTAAAAAAGAAATTGAGAAGTATAATGAAAAAGAAGATTATGATTTAGAACAAATAGCTAGAGAACGATTAAATATGGTTAAGAGTAATGAAATTATTTATATGGACATAAAAGAGAGATAAATTTTTTATCTCTCTTTTAAATATTAAAATTGGAGAAAATAATATGAAAATCTGTGTAATAGATATAGGTACGAATTCGATGAGACTTTTAGTTTCATATTTTAAAGATAATAAATTTATGACTAGAAAAAAATACGTTAATACCACTAGAATTGGAAAAGGTGTTGATGAATTTGGATATTTAACTAAAGATGCAATAGACAATAATGTTAATGCTTTAATTGAATTTAAGAAAATTTGTGATGAGAATAAATGTGAACAAGTATATTGCATTGGAACTTCTGCACTTAGAGATTCAAAAAATAAAGAAGAATTTATAAAAAATGCAAAAGAAAAAACGAATATAGATGTTTCTGTAATTTCTGGTGAAGAAGAATCATACCTTGGGTTTAAGGGAGTACTTAGTGGAGTAGAGACTAGTGAAAATATATTAGTTATTGATATAGGCGGAGGATCTACAGAATTTATAGTTGGAAATAGTAAAGAAATATTATTTTCAAAAAGCGAGGATATTGGAGCATTAAGACTTACTGAAAAATTCTTTGATGATAAATTTTCAAATGAAGAAAGTATATTAAATATGGAAAACTTTATAAATAATACTATAAAAGAAACTATCAATATTATAAAGAATTACGAAATAGGAAAAGTAGTTGGAATTGGTGGAACTATAACTTCGGTTAGTGCTATAAATCAAGAATTAGAAGTTTATTCAATGGAAAAAATACATAACAGTGAAATTTATTCTAATAATATAGAAAATATTTTTGATAATTTAAAAAATATGACACTAGACGACAAGAAAAAAGTCAAGGGACTTCAGGAAAAAAGAGCGGATATAATAGTATCTGGTGTAGGAATTTTAAATATTATAATGAAAAACATAGAAAAAGATACAATTGTAGTTAGTGAATACGATAATTTAGAAGGTTTGGTGTGTGAAAAAGTAAGAAATATGTCTTAATTTTTTGGTATTTTACTAACTCATTACGACAAAATAAGCTCCTCTAATTTGTTACAATATTTTATTATATAACAAATAGGGGGGATTTATATGTCAACAAGTAAGGTAATTAAAAATAATAAATCGATTTTAAAAGATATAGATATAACAAATTTTTTAGGTATAGATGTTTTCATACTCTCAATAATAGGTTTCTTACTTAGTAGAGCCGTTATAATTGGAAGTATAGCTCCTTTATCAATAGCATTTTTTATGGGAACTATAAAATCTTATAGATATAAAATATCAGTTTTTTGTACAACTTTAATAGGCATACTATTTTCATTTAATGATATAGCGAATGTTTCAAAATATGTTGCTACCTTAACAATTCTTATGGTTATTAGTTCTAAAATAAAAGCTAATGAATCAAAATTAAAAATAGCACTTATTACAAGTTTAACTATGTTACCTATAACTATTTTACAAGTTATTCTTTCAAAAATGTATGTTTATGATGTTTTTATATATGTTCTTGAATTGCTACTTTTATTTATATTTACATATATATTCACATTTGGAATAGATATGATAACAAATATTAATAATAAGGTTTTAATTAGAGTTGAGGAGGCTATAGCTCTTAGCTTTTTAGTTGTATTTAGTATAATGGGAATTGGAGATTTAACATTCGTAGGATTATCAATGAAAAATATTTTATCAACGATATTCGTAATGTTATCTGCAATAATAGGTGGTGCATCTATTGGTTGTTCAAGTGGAGTAATAGTTGGACTAGCATTTATGTTAAATAGTGTTTCAAGTTCTATACATATGGGACTTTATTCATTATCTGCGCTTATTGGAGGAGCATTTAACAAATTAAATAGAGTTTATTCTATTTTTGGATATCTTCTTACTTGGGGAATAATATATATATATTCTTCTGGAATAAGTATTGATAGTAACCATATTATTGAAATGTTAATAGCGAGTATTGTAGTTATGTTAGTTCCAAAAAGAGTTATACTTCACTTAGAAGGGTTTGTTAATATAAATGAAGGAAATAACAAGGTTTTAAATGATTATATAAAAAGAAATACAGATGCAATAAATAATAGGCTTGTTAAAGTTTATAAAACTTATGATGAACTTGGAGATACTTTTGATAAAATAAGACAAAAAAATAATGTTATAGATAATAGAGATATTGCAAGTATTGTTGATATGATATATAGCGATGAATGTAATATGTGTTCTATGAAGAGAAAGTGTTGGGATCTTAAGTTTAATTATACTTATAGTTTAATTTCCGACTTACTTCAAGATATTGAGGAAAAAGGACACGAAAGTAATTTTGTAATAAATGAGGCTTTTAGAAAAGAGTGCTTAAAACCTGAACAAGTTTTAAAAGTTGCAATGTATTATTATAGAATGTTTGTACTTGATTATAATTGGACACTTAAATTTTCGGAAAGTAGAAAGATTATAGCGAATCAAATAAAAAGCATTTCAAAATCAATAGAGATAATTTCAAAAGATTTAAAAGATAATATCTCTATAAATATGGAAAAAGAAAAACAAATATACGACGAATTAAAAAGGAATAATATTTCTCTTGAAAAAGTAAGTTACACAAATTTATCTAAAGATGAATTTGAAATATCAATTGAAAAAAATAATTGTAGTGATTTTAAATTATGTGATTCATTAATTGAACCAATTTTATCAGAGTATTTAGATGAACCGCTTTGTGCTCAAAAGATAGGGTGCCGTTCTCTTGGTGGAAGATGCAGAATAAATTTAAGACGTGCACAAAAGTATAAGGCTATAACACAAGTGGCTAGAATGTCAAAAGATGGAAATGTACTTTGTGGGGATAATTACACTTATATGGATATAGTTGATGGAAAGTATATGGTAGCGCTTAGTGATGGTATGGGAAAAGGTAAAAAAGCCTATGAAGAATCATATATAACTATTGATATTTTGGAGAAAATGATGGAATCTGGAATTGATGATGATATAGTAATAAATACTATAAATAATATGTTGATATTAAAATCAAATACTGAAGAAATGTTTTCAACTATTGATTTAGGGCTTTTTGATCTTAAGAAAGGAGTTCTTGAAACTGTTAAAATGGGAGCTTGTGCAACATACATAAAAAGAGATGAGGACGATGTTGATTTAGTTTCATCTTCGTCACTGCCAGTTGGGATTTTATCAAATATAAAACTTGATAGAAAAACTATAAATATAAATAAAGGTGATATTGTTGTTATGGTGTCTGATGGAATAGTAGATGCAGGTAAAAATAAAAATTTAGGGGATAATTGGTTAACATATTTCTTAAAGAAAATTGAAACTACAAACCCTAAAGATATAGCGGATGAAATTATTAATAAGGCATTAGAACTTCAAGATGAAAAAATAGAAGATGATATGACTGTATTAGTTACTAAAGTTTGTGATTAATATAAATAAATTTGTAATAATTGAATATTATTGTATTAAAAAAGTCAACCTAATGATATTAATTTATCGAAAGGGTGGCTTTTTTATGGTTAATAGAAAATATATAAAAACTTTGACATTAGTAATTTTGACTTCGATCCTTTTTGCTAATCCATTAAATAAAAAAAATACTTCATTTAGTGAGAACTTAAATTTAGAACTATTAGAAAACAAAGATGAAGAAAAGTCAGAAGAAAAAGAAAAAGTAGTTAAATATGAAAATACATATTGGGAATTAACAAACCTTTATGAAACAGAAAAAAAGTGGGAAAATGAATTGAAAAGTTTCGAGAAAGAAACTAAAGAATTAAAAAATTATATTGGAAAAGTTACTAAATCAAAAACACATCTTTCTTTTGCACTAGATATTAAAGAAAAACTTGATATAAAACTTGAAAAATTATATTGTTACGTAAAACTTAATCAAGATATCAATAAAAATTCATATAAATACCTTGATATGAGAGAAAATATATTAAATATTTGTAGTGATTATAGTAAAATATGTTCTGATTTAGAACTTGAAATATTAAAATTATCTGATGAAGAATATAAAGATATTAAATCAGATAAAACATTATTTAAAAAGTATGGAATGTATTTAGAGGAAATAAGGCTTAATAAAGAATATTATTTAGATGAAAAAAGTGAAGAAATACTTTGTGACGTTTCAAAATTAGCATCACTTCCAAAAGATACTTATGATTTATTTAGAAATATGGATAAAAAAGGAACTATATCAGCATCGGACTACAAGCAAATTATTGAAGGCAATGATAGAGAGGCCAGAAAAATTGCATATCAAAATGAACTTATAACTTATAATGATAATATAAATACTATATCGTCGTTACTTATTGGTCAAGTTGAGAAAAATGTATTTTTCTCAACTCAAAGAGGATATAAATCATCACTTGATATGTATCTTAAATTCGATGAACTTGATATTAAAATTTATGATCAATTAATAGATACTGTTGACAAAAATTTAGGGAGTTTACACAAGTATATTACTCTTAGAAAAGAAATTTTAAATTTAGACAAGGTTCATTCATACGACTTGGGTGTTCCAATAGTCAAAGCAGTTGATGAAGAAATTTCATTTGAAAAATCTCAAGGTATAATATATTCTGCATTATCACCTCTTGGTAAAGAGTATGCAGATGTTATGTTTAAGGCATTTAATGAAAAGTGGATAGACGTTTATAGAAATGAAAATAAAGTAGGTGGGGCATATTGTATGTCGGTTTACGGTTCTCACCCATATATTCTACTTAATTATAATAATTCATTAGATGGAGTCTCAACTTTGGCACACGAAATGGGGCATGCAGTTTATGAATACTTAAGTTCAAAAAATCAAAATTATTTCAATTCAACACCTTCAATATTTACTCACGAAGTAGCGTCAATAACTAATGAATCTTTACTTTATGAATCATTGATAAAAGATTCTAAAAATAATGAAGAAAAAGCATATTATATAACTCAATACTTAGATATGATAAAATCAACTTTATTCATACAAACTATGTATGCAGAATTTGAAAAAATGATACACGAAAAAGTTGAGAATAATGAAAGTATAAACGCAATAGTACTTGACGATATCTGGGGGCAACTCCTTGTTAAATATTATGGAAAAGACTATGAACTTGATCAATTATCGAAGGTTGGTTGGTCTAGAATACCACATTTTTATAATAGTTTTTATGTTTATAAATATGCAACAGGTTGTAGTGCCGGAGTTAGTTTTGCACAAAAAATATTAAATGGAGAAAATAGTGATTATATAGATTTTTTAAAGAATGGAAGTAGTAAGTATCCGCTACAACTTCTACAAGATGCAGGAGTTAATTTAGAAAGTAAGCAACCAATTGAAGATACTATTAAAAAGTTTGATGATTTAGTTATTGAACTTGAAAAATTAACTTTACAAAAAAACTAATCTCTTTGAGGTTAGTTTTTTGTGTTACTAGTTTTCTAATTATTTATTTAGTGTTATAATCTAAATTAATACTATACGTAAAAGAAATATTAGGAGGATACTATGAATAAAAAAGTTATTAAAAGAAATCAAACTATCGCAAAAGCAGTTGCATTATTTTTTGTTTTATCTAGTATTTTAAGTGTTTTAATATTATTCATATAATCTATTAATAAGTCTTTATGTTAAATAAAGACTTATTATTTACGTAAAATATTATATAAGGTATAATAAAGTTAATTATTGTCGATAAAGGAAGGGAAATGTATGGATAGAAATTTAGCGCTTGAACTTGTGAGAGTAACAGAAACTGCAGCAATAGTATCTTCTCAATTTATGGGAAGAGGAGATAAAAATGGTGCAGATGGTGCAGCAGTTGAGGCTATGAGAAGAGCATTTGAATCTGTGGATATAAATGGAGAAGTTGTTATTGGAGAAGGTGAATTAGACGAGGCACCAATGTTATATATAGGTGAAAAAGTTGGAAAGCAAAAGCCTGATAGTATGGAAGTTGATATAGCAGTTGATCCTCTTGATGGAACTACTCTTATTGCAAAGGGAATGCAAAATGTTATTTCAGTTATTGCAATAGGTGAAAAAGGGAGTTTACTTAAAGCACCAGATACATATATGCAAAAAATAGTTGTTGGACCAAAAGCTAAAGGTAGCATTGACTTAACTAAGTCACCAGAGGAAAATATAAGAGCTGTTGCTTTGGCACTTGGTAAAAAAACAAATCAAATGACAATATCTGTACAGGATAGAGAAAGACATAATGATATAATTGAGGCGGCAAGAAAATTAGGGGCAAGAATACAAATGTTTGGAGATGGAGATGTTGCAACTGCAATATCAACATGCTTTGAAGATACAGGAATAGATATGATGATGGGAATTGGTGGAGGACCTGAGGGAGTTATAACTGCTGTTGCCATAAAATCTATGGGTGGAGATATGCAAGCAAAAATCTATCCACTTAGCGAACAAGAAACAAATAGATGTTATGAAATGGGATTTAACGATGAAGATATAGCAAAAATACTTACTATTGAAGACTTAGCAAAAGGAGAAAATCTTTACTTTGCAGCTACTGCAATAACAGAAGGAGATCTTTTAAAAGGAGTTAAAAATATTAGTGGTAATAAGATAAAAACTCAATCAGTAGTTATGAGATGCAAGACTGGTACTATAAGATTTGTTGATGGAATTCATAATTTAAATAAGAGTGAAATATTAATAGAACTTATGGCGAAATATGAAGTAAATTAATTTTTTTAAAAGTATACCCGATAGGTATGCTTTTTTAGTTTAAAAATTTAAAAAATGGTTATATTAAATTAGTATAAGCTAAAAAAGAACTTTATTATTGACCTAGCTTTGGGTGAATGATATTATTAGACTATTAAAAAACTTTTCTTTTTCATATCTTTTAATATTCCAAACAAAAAAGCTTTATATTATAGGAGGAAACTTTGAATACGAACGAACTAAAAAAACAAACTTTAATAAATCTAAGAGAGATTGCTAAAGATTTAGATATAAAATCTGTAACAAAATATAAGAAAGATGAACTTATAAATCTAATAACTGAAAAATCTAATAAATCTAATATAAAAGATGAAAAAATCCAAGAGAAAACTTTAGAGAAAGAAAAAATTAAAACAAATAACAAATTAGAAAATAAACCAGAAATTAAACAACCATATAAATCAAATCATCAAAAAAGTGAGTTTAAAAATACAAATAACTCAACTTATAATAAGCAGCCTTATCAAAAAAATGATAATAGAAATAATCAAAGACATGATAGTAGAAATACTTACCAAAAAACTGATAATAGAAGCACTTACCAAAAAACTGAAACTAGGAATGAAGGAACTTTCCAAACTAATAATAAACCACAACAAAATAGAATTCAGAGTATAGAAAATAGTGATTTTAGAAATAATAAACCAAGCAATACTCAAAAAACTTTTGATGATACAAAAAGTATAGATACAACGAATAATTCGAGCGGAGAATTAGCAGTTGGAGTGCTTGAATTATTACCTGATGGTTTTGGATTTTTAAGAGGTTCGAACTATTTATCTACAGATGAAGATGTTTATGTATCTCCATCTCAAATCAGAAGATTTAATATGAGAACCGGAGATAAAGTTGTTGGAATAACTAGAAATCCAAATGCAGGAGAAAAATTTAGAGCATTAGTTTATGTTAAGAAAATAAATGATGAAAATCCTGAAACTGCAATTGGGAGAAAGTTATTTGAAACTTTAACACCGATATATCCAGAAGAAAGATTAACTCTTGAAAGACAACAATCAAACATTGCTACAAGACTTGTTGATTTAATTTCTCCAATTGGAAAAGGACAAAGAGGCCTTATAGTAGCACCTCCAAAGGCTGGAAAAACTAGCTTACTAAAGAGTATAGCAAATAATATTAGTAAAAATCATCCTGACATAGAACTTATAGTTTTATTAATTGATGAAAGGCCAGAAGAAGTAACCGATATGAGAGAATCAATAGATGGAGATGTAATATTCTCAACTTTTGATCAAGTTTCAAGTCATCACGTTAAAGTTGCAGAAATGGTTTTAAACCGTGCACAAAGATTAGTTGAACACGGAAAAGATGTTGTGATTTTATTAGATAGTATAACTAGACTTGCTAGAGCATATAACTTAACGATTTCTCCAACTGGAAGAACTTTATCTGGAGGATTAGATCCTGGAGCACTTCACGGACCTAAAAAATTCTTTGGTGCTGCAAGAAACATAAGACAAGGTGGTTCGTTAACTATACTTGCAACGGGTCTTGTTGAAACTGGTTCTAGAATGGACGATGTTATATTTGAAGAATTTAAGGGAACTGGAAATATGGAGCTTTGTCTTGATAGAAAACTTGCAGAAAAAAGAATTTATCCTGCAGTAGATATTTATAAGTCTGGAACTAGACGTGAGGATTTACTTTTAAATGATGAAGAAAAAACTGCTTTATGGAAATTAAGAAGAGATATGAGTAATAATTCAGTTGTAGAAGTTACTGATAAAGTGCTTGAACTACTTAAAAAGACTAAGGATAACAAAGAATTTATAGGGACTCTAAAAACTCTTTTTTAAACTAATATAAAAATGCTTGAATGCTTTAAAAACTTATGATATAATGATTAAGTTGATAACGCTAAAATATAATTAATATAATAATCTTAAGATAAAGGAAGAGGTGAAATCGATATGCAAAAAGATATACAACCAAAATACGATGCTATAGAAGTACGTTGCGTATGTGGAAACACATTTAAAGCTGGTTCTGTTAAAGATGAGATCAAAATAGAAATATGTTCAGAATGTCATCCTTTCTATACTGGAAAGCAAAAGAACATAGAAGCTGGTGGAAGAATAGACAAGTTCAAGAAGAGATTCAACATTAACAAGTAATCTTTCACTACGAGGAGTTGCATTGACAACTCCTATTTTTTTATGAAAAACTCCAAGTCCTTTCGTTTTAGAGGACTTTTTTTATTAAAAAATAACACAATTTTATATTTTGACAGGAGAAAATTTATGTATAGACCAGTTAATCACGGATATATAGAGGTTGTTGTAGGACCTATGTATAGTGGGAAAAGTGAAGAATTAATAAGAAGAATTAAAAGAGCAGAAATTGCAAAGCAAAAAATTCTTGTATTTAAGCCAACAATAGATGATAGATACAGTAAAAATGATGTTGTATCACATAGTGGTCAAAGTACTACTGGGATTGTAATTGATGATTCTAAAAAAATATATGATTATATAAATGATGAAGTACAGGTTGTTGGAATTGATGAAGTACAATTTTTTGATGAAAAAATAGTTGATATTTGCATTGATTTAGCAGATAAAGGGATAAGAGTTATCTGTGCAGGACTTGATATGGATTTTAGAGGGGAACCTTTTGGGCCTACACCAAAACTTTTAACTGTTGCAGAATTTGTTGATAAAATTCAAGCAATTTGCTCAACTTGTGGGCAACCTGCAACTAGAACTCAAAGGCTTATAGATAGCGAACCTGCAAAATATGATGATCCAATAATTCAAGTTGGAGCAATTGAGAGTTATGAGGCAAGATGTAGAAAATGTCATAAAATAGAAAAATAAAAAGTTGAAATAAATCGTATTATGATTTATACTTATTAGATAAAATAAAATATATAAGAGGAAGTTTGGTGAGATTCCAACACAGTCCCGCTACAGTAATGAGCTTTTAAGCTATAAGTCTGGTCGTCTTTTTATTAGCGTATTTTTCGGTGCAAAAAATATGTATAAAGTCGGGGCTATGCCACGGCTTTTTTTATTTTAAATAATGATTAAGGAGGAAATATGAAATTTATAGCATATCCATTTTTGAATGAAGAAAATGATAATTTGGTAGATCACGAAATTCTAACTGATTACTTAGCGTCATCTCTTGGTAGCTTAGTTTATGCAGAAAATCCACTTCATAAAGAAACTAAAATGATTTGTGAAAAAGTACTTCATTTGAATGGATCATTAAGAGGAAAATGTGCAATTAACGATGATGATATAGCCAAGTTATCTAGTATTTATGATGAATTGGAAAAACGTAATTTGGATAATTTAAAAATGTTTACATTACCAGTAGGACATAAACTTGCTTGTGAGTATCATAAAGTACGTGGTTTATCTAAGATTTCGTGTAGGAATTTATACAAATTAAAAAATAATGGTATAGAAATTGATGATAATATTTTCAAGTTTCTAAATTTACTAACAAATCTACTTTATTTATTTTCATTAGAAATAAACAGAGTTAATGGTGTTTTTGAAACTGAATTTATATCAAAATCTTATTAGGAGAATAAAATGGAAAATAAAAATAATAAAATTAAAATAGCTTTAGCTATTGTGATTATTGCAGTAGTTGCATTCTTTGGGATAGATAAGTTTGTAAATGGAAGTAAGGTTGAGGGTGCTAAAGTAGTTTACGTTAACGTAATTGATGAATCAACTGATGAAATTATATTAGAAAATGAAAAGTTTGAAACAGAAACTACTACTCTTGAGGCATTTTTAGAGGAAAATAAAGAAGAATTAAATGTAGAACTTGATAGTAGTCAATACGGGGCATTTTTAGTTGGAATAAATGGAATAAAAACTGAAGAAATGTCTACTGGTCCTTGGTGGATGTATGGGTTTATTAGTGAAGATCAAGGGATTGATTATCAAGTTGGTCAAGCGCCGGGAATTTCAGAAGTTAATTTAGGTAAGGAAAATACTGTAACGTTTAAATTTACAACTAATACAGGTCACTAAAATGAAAGCATTAGAAATAACTAGAACTGCGGTTTTAGCAACTCTAATTTATATGATGTATATGATTGGTTCAAGTTTTTTATATTTTGAACTAGTAAATTTTATGGTTATGTTGTATGGAACAACTTTAAAAAAACGTGAGGCTGTATATTCTGTTTTACTTTTTTGTATGATAGTAGTTTTAACTAAAGGATTTGGACTTTGGGCTATGATGTATTTTGTAGTTTTCATATCTTATGTTTTAATATATAACTTTGTTAGTACAAAAACTGATAATACAGATGTATACTTAGTAGTTTCTGCGATTTTATCATTCTTATGTGGTAGTTTACTTCAAATACCATATTTAATAACTGGTGGACTTACTGGAAAAGCACTACTTACATATTTATTACTTGGATTTAAAGTTTCAATTGGAAGTTTGATTTGTACAGTCGTTGCAGTTATTTGCTTATATGATAGACTTAGTAAGTTACTTAAAAAATTAATAAATAATAATTAAAAGTATTAGATTATTCTAGTACTTTTTTTGTTGTTTAACATATAATAGAAGTTAATAAATTTTAATTAATAGGAGAATGTATGGAAAAATTAGGAGGTCAAGCGCTTTTTAATGGAGTAACAGTTCAGTCAAAAACTAAAAAAGCAACTGCTACAAGGCTTAGGAGTAAAAGGATAAACGTTAGAAAAAGTAATATAAATAATTGGATTTTGGATAAAAATCTTGATAATATAGTTTTTTTAAGAGGGATACTGATTATGTTTGATAATCTATATTTTTCATTTAATAAAATGAATTTCAAAGAAATATTTGAAGGAACGACTTTTGATAAGATCATAAAGAAAGTATTTAAATCAAAAGAATCAATAAAAAAAGTATATTTTTTAACTGTTTTAAGTATATTAAGTTTAATTTTTATATTAATACCATTAATATTTAGTGGATTTATTTTTAATTTTATTAAAAATAGTTTTTTGTGTGCATTATTTGAATTTATATTTAGATTTTCTATAATTTTATTTTATATAAATTCAATTTCTAAGGAAAACAATAATAAAGAACTTTTTATGTACCACGGAGCAGAGCATAAAGCAATTAATTGCTATGAAAATAACCTAGAAATAAACTTAGAAAATATCAGAAAATCGAGTAGATTTCATAAAAGATGTGGAACTAATTTTTTATCGATAAGTATGATTATATCAATTATAATATTTACATTTATTGGATTTGAAAAAATGTTTTTAGAGTATATTTTAAGATGTTTTAGTAGTATTTTTATAGTATCTATTTGTTATGAGATAATAGAATTTATTGGAGATAATGATAATTTTCTTATAAATATATTATGCAGTACTGGATTTTTAGTTCAAAAATTTACAACTAAAGAACCTAATGATGAACATATAGAGGTTGCAATAGAGGCAATAAACGAAATAGTATAAAGAATATACAATTAGTCCGTATTATGTTATTATGTTTTACGTAGAAAGACTAAATTAATTATAAGTTGAGGATTTTATGAAAATAAAAGATATAATAATGAAGTATGAAAATAAATTAAAAAAAATAAGTGATACACCAAGGCTTGATATAGAACTTATTTTACAAAAGGTTTTATTCGTTGATAAATTATATATTATGCTTAATTTAGAAAAAGAGATAACAGATTTAGAACTTGAAAATTTTATAGATTTAATAAATCAAAGATTAGATAATAGGCCAGTTGCTTATATAACTGAACATAGAGAATTTATGGGGCTTGATTTTTTCGTTAAAGAAGGGGTACTAATTCCAAGATGTGATACTGAAACTTTAGTTGAAGAAATTATAAAAATTTATGAGAATAATCACAAAAAAGAAATAAAAATATTAGATATAGGAACAGGTTCAGGGGCTATAAGTGTTAGTTTAGCTAAATACTTAAAAAATTCTAAAGTAACTTCTTTTGATATAGAAGAAACACCACTTGAGGTTGGAAAATTAAATGCAAAGACTAATAATGTTGATGTTGAATTTTTAAAGTCTGATTTATTTGAAGTAATAAAGGATAGTGGTAGAAAATTCGATATTATAGTATCAAATCCACCATATATTCCATATGCAGATATGGACTCACTTCATTGCCAAGTAAAAGACTACGAACCACATTCTGCGCTTTTTGCAAATAATAATGGTTTATTTTTCTATGAAGAGATAACTAAACAAAGCGGAGATTATTTAAATGAAGGCGGGATATTAGCATACGAGGTTGGTTATAATCAAAGTGAGTGTGTGGTTAGTATTATGGAAAAATATAATTTTAATAAAATATATAAAATAAAAGATATTCAAGGTATTGATAGAGTTGTTATAGGTTATAAACTATGATATAATTGAAGAATTGATACTTAATAAAGAGGTGAAAATATGCTTAAAAAATTAGAAGTACTAGAAGATAAGTACAAAGAATTAACAGAAAAAATAAGTGATCCTGAAATAATAAATGACCAAAAAACTTGGCAAAAGTTTATGAAAGAACATTCGGATTTAGAGCCAATAGTTATGAAGTATAGAGAATATACTAACGTTTTAGATAGCATAAAAGAATCAAAAGAAATTCTTCAAGAAGAGAGTGATGAAGAATTAAGAGAACTTGCTAAAATGGAACTTTCTGAAATGGAAGATCAAGTTGAGCCAATAGAAGCAGAACTTAAAATATTACTTTTACCAAAAGATCCTAACGATGATAAAAACGTTATAGTTGAGGTTAGAGGTGGAGCAGGTGGAGATGAAGCTGCTTTATTTGCTGGGAATCTATTTAGAATGTATTCAAGATATGCAGAAAGAAGAAGATGGAAGATAGAACTTTTAAGTGCTAGTGATACTGGTGTTGGAGGATATAAAGAGGTATCTTTCTTAATAAAAGGTAAAGGTGCTTACTCAAGATTAAAGTATGAATCTGGAGTTCATAGAGTACAAAGAATACCAGCTACTGAGTCTGGAGGAAGAATACATACTTCAACTGCAACAGTTGCAGTTTTACCAGAGGTTGACGTTGTTGAAGTTAATATAAACCAAAATGATTTAAGAATAGACGTTTTCCGTTCATCTGGAAATGGTGGACAAAGTGTTAATACAACGGATTCAGCGGTTAGAATAACACATCTTCCAACAGGAGAAGTTGTTTCTTGTCAAGATGGAAAAAGTCAGCTTAAAAATAAAGAACAAGCGCTTAAAATATTAGTTGCAAGACTTAATGATAAAGCAATAGAACAACAAAATAAAGAAATAGCATCTGAAAGAAAGAGTCAAGTTGGAACTGGAGATCGTTCTGAGAGAATTAGAACATATAACTTCCCACAAGGTAGAGTAAGTGATCATAGAATAAACTTAACTCTATATAAATTAGATACATTCCTTGATGGAGATATAGATGAAATGATTGATGGACTTATAACAGTTGATCAAACAGAAAAAATGACATCAATAAGTTAATCCCTATTTTTAGGGATTTTTTTATAATGTTTTTGAAATTAACATAAGAAAATAGGTGATAAAATGAAGACTATAATAGATAATATAGATGAAAAAAACATAGATGAAAATATTTTAATTAAGTATGCAAATTTAATAAAAAATGGAGAAACAGTTATTTTGCCAACTGAAACAGTTTATGGACTTGGGGCTAATGCACTTGATGAAAATGCAGTAGCAAAAATTTATGAGGCAAAAGGAAGACCAAGTGACAATCCATTGATAGTTCATATTGATAGTATAGAAAAAGTTAATGAATTAGCCCAAAATATAAATTATAAGGCTAAAAAAGTTATGAATAAATTTTGGCCAGGACCAATAACTATAATTCTTGATAAAAAAGAAATAGTACCAAATAAGACTAGTGGTGGATTAAAAACTGTTGCGCTTAGAATGCCAAATAATAATATATTTCTTAAATTAATAAGTCTTAGTGAAACTCCGATTGCTGCACCTTCTGCAAATATATCTGGTAAACCATCTCCAACAAAGTCAAAACACGTTGTTGAACAAATGAATAATAGAGTTAGTGGAATAATTTGTGGAAATGATTGCGATTTTGGAATTGAGTCTACGATAGTTGATTTTACAGAAGAAACTCCAGTTATTCTAAGGCCTGGAAGTATTACAAAAGAAGAATTAGAAAGTGAAATTGGTGAAGTTTTAATAGATAAATCATTACTAAAAAAAGAAGATAATATAAATGCCAAAGCACCAGGAATGAAATACAAACATTATTCACCTAATGCAGAAGTTTTTATTGTAGATGGAAATAATATTTTTGAAAATGTTAATAATTTAATAAGGGAAAATAAATCTAAAAACTTAGTTACAGGAGTTATATGCATTGACGAAAATCAGGATAAATATGATTGTGAGGTAATTAATCTTGGTAGTGATTTAGATGAAGTTGGTAAGAATTTATTTGCATCATTAATTGATATGGATAATAAAAATATAGATATTATATATTCTGAATATTTTGGGAATAATGGAGTTGGTATGGCAGTTATGAATAGGCTATTAAAGTCTGCAGGGTATAAAGTTATAAAATTTGACTAATTTATTTTTAAAATATGTCAAAAAATACTTTTATAACTATAATAAATAATGTATTATTATTAGAAAGAATATCTAAATAAATTCTTTATACTATTATTATAATGGAGGCTTGTGATGAGAATCGGACTTGGAAGTGATCATGGTGGATTTAATTTAAAAAACGACATCAAAGAATTTTTACAATCTAAAAATATTGAAGTGGTGGATTTTGGTCCAATGACTAATGAAAGTGTTGACTATCCTATTTTTGGAGAAAAAGTAGCAAATTCAGTTGTAGCTAAGGAAGTTGATTTTGGAATACTTTGTTGTGGTACAGGAATTGGAATATCTCTTGCAGCAAATAAGGTACAAGGTATTAGATGTGCAGTAGTATCAGATGTTTTTTCAGCAAAAATGTCAAAAGCACATAATAATGTAAATATGTTATCTTTAGGAGAGAGAGTTCTTGGAAAAGGACTTGCGCTTGAAATTGTTGATGCTTTTATAAATACAGAGTTTGAAGGAGAAAGACATCAAAAAAGAGTTGACATGATAATGGATATTGAAAAGAAAAATATAAGATAAAATAATCGATAAAATGAAGGAGTAATAAAAATGAAAAAAGTTATAGTAACAGATCACCCATTAATACAACATAAATTAACATTAATGAGACAAGAAAGTACAGGATCGAAAGATTTCAGACAATTATTAACTGAAATAACGATGCTTATGGGATATGAAATAACTAAAGAAACTAAATTAGAACAAATAGAAATAAAAACTCCAGTTTGTACAACAAAATCCAATGTTATAGCCGGTAAAAAATTAGGAATAGTGCCAATACTTAGAGCTGGTCTTGGTATGGTTGATGGTTTAGTTAATTTAATACCAGCTGCAAAAGTTGGACATGTTGGACTTTATAGAGATCCAGAAACTTTAAAGCCAGTTGAATACTATTCAAAGTTCCCTCAAGATATACATGAGAGAGAAATGATAGTAGTTGATCCGATGCTTGCAACAGGTGGTTCAGCAGTAGTTGCAATAGATGTTTTAAAAAGAAAAGGAGCAACTTCAATAAAGCTTGTTAACTTAGTTGCAGCACCTGAAGGAATTGAAGAAGTTCAAAAATATCATCCAGACGTTGATATATACGTTGCATCAATAGATGAAAAGTTAAATGAAAAAGGTTACATAGTACCAGGTCTTGGAGATGCTGGAGATAGACTATACGGAACTAAATAAAAAAATTTTATGGAAAGTTTTCTTAATACAAATTGAAATATATTGACAATAGTGTTAATATAATGTTAATACATAAAATAAAGGAAAAAATTTACTTATGAGTAAAAGAAAATATTATATGCAAGTAGCCAATATGCTATCCCTAGTTACTCAAATTGGGCTTATGATATTGATTTCCATATTAGGGTGTACATTCATTGGGAGAATGATAGATCAAAAACTAAATACAAAACCTATATTCACACTGATATTTTTACTTCTTGGAATAGGTGGTGCATTTATGGCAGTTTACAAAACTCTAGTAGCGTACACGAAAGGAAAGTGATTTTGTGGATAGTAATTTATTATATGAAATCAAACGTGTAACAAAAGGAATTCTTTATTATTATCTAGTATTAAGTATTATTCTTATTTTATCTAGTAATTTTAATAAAGAAATGTTACTTGGCCTTATGTTTGGATGTATTATTGCAGTACTTAATTTTAGGTTACTTGCAATTACAATACATAAGTCTGTGAATATGCCACCTGCGAAAGCACAAGTATATTCGGGGTTACAATACTCTGTTAGAATGTTTGTTATTTTTATTGTACTTTTAGTATCAGTAAATCAACCACATTTAAATATAATAGGTGTAACTCTAGGTTTATTAGGACCCAAATTTATTATTTTATTTGATAAATTTGTTATACAAAAATTTTCACGAAAGGAGGCTAATTAATGAATCAGGCTGAATATGTACTCTTTTTTGGAGATTTTAAATTAAGTGAGACAGTTGTTACAACATGGCTTATAATGATTGGGCTTACTGTTATGTCATTTTTATTAACTAGAAATCTTCAAAAAGTTCCAACTACAAAAACTCAAGTATTTTTAGAGTTTGCAGTTAGTGGAATACAAAAGTTAGTAACTGATACAATGGGGGAAAACACAGTAAAAAAAATGCCAAATATAGTACCTTACATAGGAAGTTTATTCTTATTCTTTGCATGTTCAAATCTAATAGGTTTACTTGGATTTAGATCTCCAACTACAGATTTAGATACAACATTTGCATGGGCTATAATGACGTTTATTATGATTTACTACTCAGGAATTAAGTTCCATGGGCTTAAGTATTTTAAAGGGTTACTAGAACCACTTCCATTATTACTACCACTAAATCTTATAGGGGAACTTGCAAAACCTATATCTTTAAGTTTCCGTCCATTTGGTAACATTTTGGGTGGGGCAGTTATAATGAATCTTTTATATGAGTTCTTAGCGTATGTATCAACTGGAGTTATTGGACTTTCAATTCCAATAGGACAGTTTTTAATACCAGTACCTCTACATTTATACTTTGATTTATTCTCAGGTATACTTCAATCATTCATATTTATAATGCTTACTATGGTGTTTGTTGGAAATGCAGCTGAGTAATAATAAAGATTTTAAGTTTTAAAAAATTATATTAAATAACAGGGAGGATTTTTTTATGGAAACAGCTATAATCGCAGCTGGTTCTGCAGTTGGTGCAGGACTTGCAGTTATGACAGGAATTGGAGCAGGAATAGGGCAAGGATTTGCAGCTGGTAAAGCAGCTGAAGCGGTTGGAAATCAACCAGAAGCAAAAGGTGATGTAACACAAACGATGTTACTTGGGGCAGCAGTTGCCGAGTCAACAGGGATATATGGACTAGTTGTAGCTATAATTCTTTTATTTGCTAATCCATTTATAGGATAATTTCGAAGTTTTTTAATTAGAGATGACTCGTTCATCTCTTAATTATATAGTTTTTTAATGAAATTCTTATTAATGATTGGTTGAAAGGAGGGTTTTACAATGGAAATGAAACCGTTAATAGGTTTAACTTATGAAAATTTATTTATGATTGCAAATACAATCGTAATATTTTTAATACTTAAGAAACTTCTATTCAAACCTGTAATGGATATTATTGAATCTCGTGAAAAAGAGATACAAATGAGTTTATCAGAGGGTGAAAGAGTTAAAAAAGAAGGTTATAAGTTAAAAGGTGAATATGAGGAAAAAATAAGCTCTGCAAAAGACCAAGGTCAAGAAATAATAAAGCAAGCAACTATAAGAGCTGAGAAAAAAGAAGTAGAAATAATAGATAATGCTAAAAAAGAAGCATCTTCTATTTTAAATAAAGCAAATAAAGATGTTTTACAAGAAAGACAAAAAGTTATGAATGAAATAAAAGATGATATTTCAGATATAGCACTACTTGCAGCATCAAAAGTTATACAAAAAGATTTAGATAAATCTAAGCATCAAGAATTAATAAATAACTTCATAAACGAGGTGACTGTAGATGATAGCAAGTAGATATGCTTTAGCACTTTTTGAAGTTTGCGAAGAAACTGATTCTTTTGATGAAATTTATAGTGATCTTGAAAATGTATGTGCAGTTTTATTAGAAAATGAAAATCTAAATGGAGTTTTAAAATCTCCAATAATTAATAGAGAAGAGAAGAAAAATTTACTTCTTAAAGTTTTCACAGATATCAATAAAACTACTAAGAATTTTTTACAAATATTAATTGATAAACAAAGAATTAATGTTTTAAGTGAAATTAAAATACATTTCAAAAAATTAATAAATGAAAAATTAAACATCATTGAAGGTACTGCAATAACAGCAGTAAAAATGAGTGATGACGAAATAAATAATTTACAAGAAAAACTTTCAAATAAGTATAGTAAAAACGTTACTTTAACTAATATAGTTGATGAAACTGTAATAGGTGGAGTTTTAGTTAGACTTGGTAATGAAGAGATAGATGGAACTGTTAAAGCTAATTTAGCTAAGTTAAAAGATAATTTATCTCAAGTTATATCTTAAAATTGGTGGTGAGAATATGAGTTTAAAACCAGATGAAATAAGCGCTTTAATAAAAGAGCAAATAAAAAATTATGAAAACAAAGTTGAATTAACTGAAACTGGAAGTGTTTTAAAGGTTGGAGATGGTATATCTAGTGTTTATGGACTTGAAAATGCTATGGCCGGAGAATTACTAGAATTCCCAGGGGAAGTTTATGGAATGGCACTTAACTTAGAAGAAGAAACTGTTGGAGCTGTTATGCTTGGTAATGATCAAGGTATAAAAGAAGGCGACATAGTTAAGAGAACAGGTTCTATAGTTGAGGTTCCAGTTGGAGAAGAATTAATTGGTAGAGTAGTAAACTCTCTTGGTCAACCAATAGATGGTAAAGGTCCAATAAATGCAAAGAAAACTAGACCAGTTGAATCACAAGCAACAGGAATTATGGCTAGAAAATCTGTTCATGAGCCATTAGAAACAGGAATAAAAGCAATCGATGCGATGATACCGATAGGTAGAGGGCAAAGAGAACTTGTTATAGGGGATAGACAAACAGGAAAAACTTCTATTTGTGTTGATACTATACTTAATCAAAAAGGTAAAGATGTTATTTGTATATATGTTGCAATAGGACAAAAAGGTTCTACTGTTGCACAACTTGTTAATACTTTTGAAAAGCATGGTGCAATGGATTATACAATAGTAGTTTCTGCTACTGCATCAGATTCAGCACCACTTCAATTCTTAGCGCCATATGCTGGAGTTAGTATGGGTGAAGAATTTATGTTTAATGGAAAGCACGTTTTAATAGTTTATGATGATTTAAGTAAGCATGCAGTTGCATACAGAGAAATGTCATTACTACTTAAGAGACCACCAGGTCGTGAGGCTTATCCAGGAGATGTATTCTATCTACATTCAAGACTTCTTGAAAGAGCGGCGAAATTAAGTGATGATTTAGGGGCGGGTTCAATAACTGCACTTCCAATAATCGAAACTCAAGGTGGAGACGTTTCTGCATACATACCAACAAATGTTATATCAATAACTGATGGACAAATATATTTAACACCAGAATTATTTAATGCAGGTATTAGACCGGCAGTTGATCCTGGAATATCAGTTTCAAGAGTTGGAGGTTCAGCGCAAATTAAATCAATGAAAAAAGTTGCCGGACCACTTAAACTTTTATACTCTCAATATAAGGAACTTGCTGCATTCTCTCAGTTTGGATCTGATTTAGATGAAGATACTAAGAGTAGACTTGCACAAGGGGAAAGAATAGTTGAAGTATTAAAGCAGGGTGAACATCAACCTCTTAATGTAGAAAATCAAATAATGATAATACATGCAGTTGCAAATAACTTATTATCAGAAATTAAATTAGAAGATATAAAAAGATTTGAAAGTGAATTAGCTGAATACATGAGTAATTTCCATCAAGATTTGATAAACCTGATGTTATCAGGTGGAGATTTCCAAAAAGATTTAACTAATGCTATCAATGAATTTAAAAGAAAGTTTAATTAATACACCATTCACTATTTGTTAATTCAAATAGTGAAAATTGTGGGTAGGAGGTGTAATTAGTGGCAGGAATGAAGGAAATTAAAACTCGTATTAAAAGTGTTGAAAGTACTAAGCAAATAACTAAAGCTATGGAACTTGTTGCATCTTCTAAGTTTAGAAAAGCTAAAGAGAAAGCAGAAAGTACAAGACCATATTTTGAAACACTTTATGAAACTGTAAATGATATTGCAAAAAATACGAGTAATTCAAATAATATATTCTTAAAAAATAGAGATGTAAAAACTGTTTGTTATATTGTTATTGCAGGAGATAGAGGGCTTGCTGGAGGATATAATTCAAATATATTTAAAACTGTTCAAAGTCATAGTGCATCATATAAAAATAGTGAAGTTGTGAGTATTGGAAAAAGAGCTAAAGAATCTTTAAGTAAAAGAGGATTTAGTATTTTTGATTTTATTGAAACTGTTGAAGATGCTAACTATGAAGAGGCAACTAGAATTTCTAAAGAAATAATGAAAGCTTTTGAAGATGGTAAGTTTGATGAAGTTAATTTAGTGTACACTAAATTCGTATCAGCACTAGATCAAGAGCCTCAAGTTGTTAAATTACTTCCAGTTAGTGTTGAAAAAGAAAACTCTAAAAAAACAAAAGCATCTGTTCAGTACTTACCTTCTGCAGAAAGTGTGCTTGGTTATATTATACCAAAATACATTGCAGGAAGCGTTTATGGAGCTATTTGTGAATCTTTTGCATCTGAACAAGCTGCAAGAAGAACTGCAATGGAATCAGCAACTGATAATGCAAATGAAATGATATCAAAACTAGAATTAGTTTATAATAGAGCAAGGCAAGCGGCAGTTACTCAAGAAATATCAGAGATTGTTGCAGGAGCTGCATCTTCGCAGTAATCAAAAAAGCAAAACTTAGGGAGGTTTTCTAATGAGAGGAAAAATAGTTCAAGTTATAGGACCGGTACTAGATGTTAAATTTAGTAGCGAACAAAGCTTACCTAATTTATTAAATGCATTAGTTATAAAAAATGGAGATAAAGAAATAGTTGCAGAAGTTGCACAACACGTTGGTGACGATACTGTGAGATGTATTTCTATGACTTCAACTGATGGACTTGTAAGGGGTATGGAAGTTGTTGACACTGGTGCACCAATTAGTGTTCCAGTTGGAGATAATACACTTGGAAGAATATTTAATGTATTAGGAGAAGCTGTTGATGGTAAAGAGGAATTAAAAGATGTTGATACTTTACCTATACATAGAGAAGCGCCAAAGTTTGAAGAATTACAACCAACGGCTGAAATACTTGAAACTGGAATAAAAGTAGTTGATTTACTTGCACCATACCTAAAGGGAGGAAAGATTGGTCTTTTTGGAGGAGCAGGAGTTGGAAAAACTGTTTTAATTCAGGAGCTTATAAATAATATAGCAACACAACATGGTGGTATATCAGTTTTCGCTGGAGTTGGAGAGAGAACAAGAGAAGGAAATGATTTATACCATGAAATGACTGATTCTGGAGTTATAAAAAAGACTGCACTAGTATTTGGTCAAATGAATGAGCCACCAGGAGCTAGAATGAGGGTTGCCTTAACTGGTCTTACAATGGCTGAACATTTTAGAGATAAAGAAAATCAAGACGTTTTATTATTCGTTGATAATATATTTAGATTTACTCAAGCAGGTTCTGAGGTTTCGGCTTTACTTGGTCGTACTCCATCAGCAGTTGGATATCAACCAACTCTTGCAACTGAAATGGGTAAATTACAAGAAAGAATAACATCTACAAAAAATGGATCGATAACTTCTGTTCAAGCAGTTTATGTTCCAGCGGATGATTTAACAGATCCAGCGCCAGCTACTACTTTCTCTCACTTAGATGCAAAAACAGTTTTATCAAGACAAATCGCATCTCTTGGGATATTCCCAGCTGTTGATCCACTAGAATCAAGTTCTAGAGTTTTAGATCCACAAATAGTTGGAAAAGAACATTACGAAGTAGCTAGAGGGGTTCAAAGTATACTTCAAAGATATAATGAACTTCAAGATATAATAGCTATTCTTGGTATGGATGAACTTAGTGATGAAGATAAGTTAACTGTTGCACGTGCTAGAAGAATCCAAAGATTCTTATCACAACCATTTACGGTTGCTGAGCAGTTCACTGGATTTGCTGGAAAATATGTTCCACTTAAAGAAACAATCAAGAGTTTTAAAGAAATACTTGAAGGAAAGCACGATAATCTTCCTGAATCAGCATTCTTATTCGTTGGAAACATTGACGAAGTTATTAAGAAGGCAAAGGAAGGTAAATAATTATGTTTTCTGTAGAGGTTGTTACTCCTGATAAAACTTTTTTTGAAGGAAAAGTTGAAATGATAATTGTTAGAACTACTGAGGGAGATAGAGGTATACTTACAAACCATAGGCCTATGCTTGCAGGGTTGTCTGATGGAACATTAAGACTTAAAATTGATGGTAAGTTTAAAGATGCTAAAATATCTGGTGGTTTTATGAATGTAGATAAAGAAAAAACAGTTATTGTTACAGAAAGTGCAAACTGGGCATAATAATAAATTTATAAGAAAGGGGCTATAAATAGCCTCTTTTTTAGTATAAAATAACAAAGGAGTTTAACCAATTGATAGGAATTGACATAGTTGAAATTGAAAGAATAGAAAAATTAATTTTATCCAATAAAAATTTTTTGACTAGAATTTTTACTGAAAATGAAATAAAATATTTTAAAAGTAAGAAATTTAAATATCAAACTATAGCAGGAAATTTTAGTGCTAAAGAGGCAATTTCAAAAGCACTTGGAAGTGGTATTAGAGATTTTAGTTTTAAAGATATTGAAGTTTTAAGGGATGAACTTGGTTGTCCATACGTCAGAGTATATAATAATTTAGAAAAAATAATTAATGACAGAGAGATTAAAGATATAAAAGTTTCTATTTCACATAGTAAAAATTATGCAGTAGCAAATTCTTTATTAATATTTCGAAAATAAACAAAATATTTAGTAATATATATAATTTAATTTTCATATAATTCTTAGCAAGGAAACACATTAATTGGGGGTATATATGAAAAAGTGGATAATTCTTATTGTACCTGTTATAGCTGTTATATATTTTGGAATGACTACACTTATAAAATCAGAATCCACAAAGGAAGAAGTTTATCAAAAGTTTTATGATAAGATAACTTCTATATCGTATTATGAATGCACAGCAAACGTTGAAGTAAGAGGGAATAAAACTCCTTCAAATTACGAGTTTAAACATACTTTCAATGCACCAGATAGTTATTTGATAGAGACTATTTCACCAAGTGAATTAAAAGGAACGGTTGTTGAGTATATAGGAGATAAAATTATTATAAAAAATAGTGGTGTTGGTGATGAAGTAGAACTTCCAAATGAAGGTGAAGTAAGTAAGAATTTATTTGTAGGAGATTTTATAAATAATTTTAAAGATTCAAGTGATTTAATTATTAGTATGGACGAAACTACTCTTGTTCTTGAAACTAAAATAAAAAGTAATAGTGAATATTTTGATACTCAAATACTTTTTGTGGACAAAAAAACTAATACACCACAAAAAATGGTTATTTTAGATAACGAACAAAATGAAAGATTTATAGTTTATTATAATAATTTTAAGTATCAAAAATAACACCTATAGGTAATCATAAAAATAACATTAAAGAGGAACAAAATGAAAAACATTACAAAATATAGTACTTGGGCAGAGATAGACTTGCAAAGTATAAAGCATAATTTGGATAATATAAAAAATAAAACAAATAAGAAAACAAAAATATGTGGGGTTGTAAAAGCTAATGCATATGGTCATGGTATAATTGAAATTTCAAAGTTTTTAGAAAGTCAAAATGTTGATTATCTATCAGTTGCAAGGATTGAGGAGGCAATAAATATTAGAAGTAATAATATAAATTTACCGATATTAGTACTTGGATACGTTTGTCCTGAAAATATTGAAGATGCAATCAAAAATAATATAACAATATGTGTATATTCTTTGGAAATTGCGCAAAAAATAGATAATATTTCTAATAAATTAAGGAGAAAAATCAAGGTTCATATAAAAGTGGACACGGGTATGAATAGGCTTGGTTTTAATTTTCAAAATATTTATGAAATACAGGAAGTTTTTAAATTAGATAATATCGAAGTAGAAGGAATATTTACACATCTTGCAACTGCAGATGAAGTGGATAGGACTTTTTCTAATTTACAAAATCAAAGATTTAAAAATTTATTAGGTAAATTAAATTTAAGTAAGGATATCATAGTTCACTTATCAAATAGTGCAAATACTTATTATTTGCCAGATGGTGAATATGATATGGTAAGGTGTGGTATAGCACTTTATGGTTGTAAACCAGATGAATCAATGCCAGACAATATAGATATAAAACCTGCATTAACTCTTAAATGTAGAGTATCTAATATAAAGACTATTGATTCTGGTGATGGAATTAGTTATGGAATATCATATACTGCAAAGCAAAAAGAAAAAATTGCAACTATAACTATAGGTTATGCAGATGGATTCTTTAGAGGTCAATCAAATCCGCAAGTTATTATTAAAAATGAAATTTTTGATGTTGTTGGTAGAATTTGTATGGATCAATGTATGGTTAAAATTGACAAAGAAATAGAGTTGAAAATTGGAGATGAAGTAACGATATTTTCATCAAGAAATATTAAAGCATCAGATGTTGCTAAAAGGGCAGGGACTATATCTTATGAAATACTAACAAGTTTGTCCCATAGAGTAGTTAGATTATACAAATAAATTTACAAGATAAAAGTAATTTGGTAAAATAGTAATTAGCAAGAGGAGGATTATTATGAAAAAAGAAAAAATAATATTCACATTACCAGATTCACTTGCTTTAGAAGTGGATAATATTGTGCAAATGGAGAACACAAATAGAGAAGACTTTGCCAAAGAAGCGTTTAAGTTCTATATTAAGCAAAAGAAAAAGTTAAGTGCTAAGGATTCTATGATAAAAGGTTATATGGAAATGGCACAAATTAATTTATCACTTGCTGAACTTGGTATGACAAACGATATGTCTTGTAATGAAGATGAAAGAGAGATTGTAGCTCACGGTGATTACTAACTTAGATATAAAGCGTGGAGACCTTTATTATGCCGACTTAAGCCCTGTTGTCGGTTCTGAGCAAGGTGGAGTTAGGCCAGTTATAGTTATACAAAATAATATTGGAAATAAATATAGTCCAACAATAATTGTAGCGGCAATTACCTCTCAAATTAATAAAGCAAAACTTCCAACGCATATAGAAATAAGTTCTAATGAGTACGGTTTAAATAAGGATTCGGTCATATTACTTGAACAAATACGAACAATAGATAAAAAAAGGTTAAGAGAAAAAATAGGTCATTTAGATAAAGAAATGATGCAAAAAATTGACAATGGACTTGAAATAAGTTTAGGATTATTTATACCATAAGAGAATTGATATTATTTATGATATCAATTTTTTTTGTAAAAAAAGTGTGAAAAGTACGGAAATATATACAAAAAAGTGATATAATATGATTTAGAAACTTAAAAGAAAAATACGGAGGTAATAATGAGAGATAATAAAACATTAGATAGTATTGCCGTTAGTATAAGAAAAGAAATCGTAAAGATGATAAATAAGTCTAAATCTGGTCATCCAGGCGGATCGCTTTCTTGTACTGATATCTTAACAGCACTTTATTTTGATGAGATGAATATTGATTATTCAAATCCAATTAAAGATGATAGAGATAGATTTGTTTTATCTAAAGGTCACGCAGCGCCTGCACTTTATGCAACTTTAGCTGAAAAAGGATTTTTTGATAAAGAAGAATTAAGTGGATTAAGACAAGTTGGGAACATACTTCAAGGTCATCCAGATATGAAAAATATACCTGGTGTTGATATGTCAACAGGTTCTTTAGGTCAAGGTTTTTCTGCTGCAAGTGGAATGGCAATGGCATCAAAAATGGATAATGCACCTTGGAGAGTATATACTATACTTGGTGATGGGGAAATACAAGAAGGTTTAATTTGGGAAGCTGCAATGAGTGCTGCTCACTATAAACTTGACAATTTAGTAGCAATAGTAGACTATAATGGTCTTCAAATAGATGGAGAAACTAAAGATGTTATGGATTTAGGATCTGTTGCAGATAAGTTTAAATCGTTTGGATGGAATGTTGTTGAAATAGATGGTCACGATTTTGATCAAATATTTGCATCACTTGATATGGCAAGAGAAACTGTAAATAAACCTACTATGATAGTTGCAAAAACTATAAAAGGTAAAGGTGTAGACTTTATGGAAAATGAAGCTGGTTGGCACGGAAATGCCCCAAGTAATAATCAACTTGAAAAGGCTTTAGAATGTTTAGGAGGTCAAAATTAATGATAGCAACTAGAGATGCATATGGAAAAGCACTTGTTAAATTAGGTGAAATAAATGAAAATGTTGTTGTTTTAGATGCAGACCTTTCAAAGTCAACTAAAACTTATGATTTCTCAAAAACTTTCCCAAATAGATTTTTTAATATGGGAATTGCAGAACAAAATTTAGTTGGTAGTGCTTGTGGTTTAGCAACTTGCGGAAAAATTCCTTTTGTGAGTAGTTTTGCAATGTTTGCTGCAGGTAGAGCATTCGAAGTTATTAGAAACTCGGTTTGTTACCCAAAATTAAATGTTAAAGTTTGTGCAACTCACGCTGGATTAACAGTTGGAGAAGACGGTGCTACGCATCAATCGGTAGAAGATGTAAGTATAATGAGAAGTATACCAAATATGACAGTATTAGTTCCAGCTGATGGAATTGAAACTGAACAAATGATATTTGAAGTTGCAAAATACAATGGACCAGTTTATGTTAGACTTGGAAGAAGTGCAGTACCGAATGTAGTTTCTGATTCTTACAAGTTTGAAATAGGAAAAGGAAATATGTTAGTTGATGGAGATGACGTTACTATAATTGCTTGTGGTATAATGGTTAATGAAGCATTAAAAGCAAGTAAAGAATTAGAAGCTGCAGGAATTTCAGTAAGAGTAGTTAATATGTCAACTATAAAGCCTATAGATAGAAGTTTAATAGTTGAATCTGCAAAGAAAACTAAAGCTATAGTAACAGCGGAAGAGCACAGTGTAATTGGTGGGCTTGGAAGTGCGGTTACTGAAGTTGTAACTGAAGAATGTCCAGTTATAGTTGAAAAAGTAGGAGTACAAGATGTATTCGGAGAGTCTGGAACTCCAGATGAATTACTTAAAAAATATAACTTAACTAGTGATGATATAATTGTTGCTTGTAAGAAAGCTATAAATAAGAAATAGTTAGAAGGTTGTCGTTTAGACGGCCTTTTTTTGTTTGTAGAATTTTAAAATTTTTTGTTCTTTATTCTTTTTTTAGGATATAATAAAATTATCAAATTTTGTCTATCAAAACAAGTTTTTGGTAGAAATAATAAGAGGTGATATTTTGGATTTTAATATACAATCAGAATATAGGCCTATGGGAGATCAACCACAGGCAATAAAAAAAATTGTAGGTGCAATAAATGATGGCGAAAAGTGTTCTACACTTCTTGGAGTAACAGGGTCTGGTAAAACTTTTACTATGGCAAATATAATTCAAGAAACTAAGATGCCAACTTTAATTCTTGCACATAACAAAACTTTAGCGGCACAGTTATATAGCGAATTTAAAGAATTTTTCCCAGAAAATGCTGTTGAATACTTCGTAAGTTACTATGATTATTATCAACCAGAGGCTTACGTTGCACATAGCGATACTTATATAGAAAAAGATGCAAGTATAAATGATGAGATAGACAAACTTCGTCACTCTGCAACTTCTGCAATCCTTGAAAGAGATGATGTAATAATTATATCGTCGGTTTCTTGTATTTATGGGCTTGGAGATCCAATGGATTATAAAGAACTTATGGTTTCTTTAAGACCTGGTATGGAAAAAGATAGGGACGATGTTATTAGAAGATTGGTTGAAATTCAATATGATAGAAATGATATTAATTTTACTCGTGGTACTTTTAGAGTAAGAGGAGATATTTTAGAAATATTCCCTGCAAATAGCGACGAAAGAGCTATTAGGATAGAGTTTTTTGGAGATGAAATAGAAAGAATAGTTGAGATTGATTATGTTACTGGAAAAATAGTTGGAACTAGAAATCACGTTGTAATTTTTCCTGCATCACACTACGTAACTACTCCTGATAAAATTGAAAAATCTATCGTTCAAATAGAAGATGAACTTAAAAATAGAATAGAATATTTTAAGGAAAATGATAAATTAATTGAGGCACAAAGAATTGAACAAAGAACTAAATACGATATTGAAATGCTTAAAGAAATAGGTTTTTGTCAAGGAATTGAGAATTATTCGAAGTATATTTCAGGTAGAAAAACAGGAGAAAAACCAAATACTTTAATGAGCTTTTTCCCAAAAGATT
>JAWXUS010000144.1:0-1928 GCA_044426235.1 Peptostreptococcaceae bacterium
CCCTTTTGCTTTTTATTGTTGAATCCGAAACGACAGAATATAATCTTTCTTTAACAAACTCAGGAATCCTTGCGTTTGTTTTTTTCACATCTAAATGCCATATCTTATCTAATGTAGATGGAATGTCAACTCTGACACGAGCAAGCTTAAAAGTTTCACTTTTAAAACTCATATACATCCAACTTCCCCATGATATTAATCTTTTGTTTCTATAAATATAAAAACCTTGTTCGTCATATATCTTAGAACCACCAAGTAATTTTTTTTCATTATCTGTAAGTGTACCTTGAAAAGGTAGTGTAAATGGGGTTACGTTTATATACGAACCTTCAATTTCAATCTCTGTAGTCCTTCCTTCTTGTTGCCTATTTATTGAATCTAATAAAAATGGATCCCTTTTATCAATTCTAATATCATTTACAAAAATTTCTATCTCTTTATAAAATCTATGAAAAACAAGTTCAATGTACTTCTTAGTCTTTTCTATCTCATTACGAAATGATTTAGAAAAATTTTTAGTTGCACCTTCTAATTTATCGAAATTTCTCCACAATACAATAGTACCTGATTCTAAATTGTTTAAAAGATTCACACATGGTAATTTAAATAATTCCTCATTGGATAAAACATTCAATATCCATTCATTTTTTTCTTCAATAAAGTCTACGTCATACTCCATTGCATGTATTAAATTTTCTTTTTTAGATATAACAGTAAATTTTTTACATTGAGACAAGGAAGCAGATTTTAAACCTAGACCAAATCTTCCTAAATCTGTATCACTATCAATTTTACCTTCTCTATTTGAACCAAATGTCATTGCATTTTCTAATTCAAACTCATTCATTCCAAATCCGTTATCACATATTAAGAAGTAAGGGTTCATACCTTCAGTTTCAGAATATACATTTATTACACTAGATTCTGCTGTAACACTATTATCAATTATATCAGCAACAGCAGATGGAAATGTATATCCAATTGATCTAATACCATTGATTAAGGCTTTAGCTGGCGGTATTTTCGTTTTTCTAGTTATCATTTAATCTACCTCCGTAAAACTTATTGAATTTATCGTTTTATTCATTTCACTTAATTTATCAGCTGAGTACACACTAATATTTTTATTAACAAATAAATCATCTACTAACACAACGTTAGTGTATTCAGGGAAATCATTTAAAAAATTCAACTTTTGCATCGAAAGCGTTATTTTTTTAAATTTAGTTGTACTTAAAACTATAATTAGATATTTCTTAACTTCACCCTCAAAATATTCTACATCATAGGGTGCAGAAGGAAAACAATCACCAATATAATCACCACTACTATTAATCAAAAACTTTTCTTTAATAACATCAAATGCTAAAGACTTACATTTAGTAAAATATTCATTAAAGTTAGATGTGTTAATATTTGCAAAAAAATATTTCCTCATATTTTCGATTTCTGTATCGTAATAATATGAAAAATCATTGAAAGTTTCATTAAACTTATTACCAGCGCCTTTACTATTGATGAATACTTTAGAATATGGAATACCATTATATCCTAATATAGTTATATCAAAATCCAGTACTTTTGAAGACATATCGTATTTAAAAGAATTTACTAAAAATGCATTACCTTTTAAAATATTAGAAATACATTTCACTACCTCTCGATTGTTAATATTAAAATCAATATTAACATATTTAAAAGAAAATGGATAATGCATCTTCATTCTCCCGAATTGAACTTTTTGTGTATCAATCTCTTTTTTCACATAAATGCAAAACTCAAAATCACAATCAAACCTTAATCCATTAATTGAAAATTTACTAAAAGTATGGATTGAGACGATTTTAGTTTGCGATTTAGAATTTTTAGTGCAACATAAAACTAAATCATCACAATCAAAATTGCCATCTAATTTATTATCAATATAT
>JAWXUS010000144.1:1938-2553 GCA_044426235.1 Peptostreptococcaceae bacterium
GCTAATTTTTCGTTAATTGTATTACCTTGTTTAATATTAGTAGCTACAGTTGCAGTATGTCCACTCTTGTTATCATTATTTATATTATAAAAAAAAGATTTTTTATCTATAGGTAAATCAATAATCATTTAAATCCCCCCAAACATCCCCTTGAAAATCTCTTCTAAGACTTTCACTACTATAGAATTTCCAATTAATTTATTCATTTTTCTATAGCTTAAATTTGCTTTCTTTGCATTTTCATAGTCAATATCAGTAAATCCCATTAATTTGAACGCTTCTCTTATTGTAAGCAAACGATATGTAGATCCTTTTATTCCACAATATTCAAACATTGCAGATGTATTACTTCTATCCATATTACAAGTTATTGTGTTAACAATAGTGCTTTCATTTAAAATCTTTGCATTTATTTTCCACATATATTCTCTGGATGGTGTATTATTTAATTGAGCAGCATCAAATTCTGTTTGATACTTTCCATTTTTATTAAGATTGTGATCACATAAAAAATTCAAAGAATTACTACATTCTGACAAATTCATATTTTCTTTCTTTAGTCCAAGTTTAGATCCTAATTTGCTTACCATGAATACTCTACTTCTTCTTTGCGGA
>JAWXUS010000063.1:0-5133 GCA_044426235.1 Peptostreptococcaceae bacterium
GTTATAGATTAAAATATCTTGAAGGAATGTCTTAGTATAAGTAAATTCTATTGTTTGACCAGTTTCTTGGTCTATTCCCTTAGTTTTTGTAGTATATGCTAAGTCTATTTTATCTCCTCTTTTGACATTTCCTCCCGCAGCATTTGCCATATCAACCTCTATTGATATTTTTCTAAGCTCACTCGCATTCTCTAAGTTGTCAAACGGGTCAAGTTGAACAGATAAATGTCTCTTATCTATATACTCTCCACTAAATACGTTAGTTGTTAAATGTTTCCCGATTAACTCATCTTTATCAGTTATCATATTAGATGTTACACCATCATTTGGTATAGTAATTCTTTTAAAATCAGCTTCGCTTAATTGAGTTGAGCGAGAAATTTCTCTACTGTAAACATACGTATCTACTGGTTTTACTTGGTTTTGAGAAACCATAAATAAGCATCCAGTAAAAGCTATTAGTAATCCACCCTGTAAAAGAGTAGTAAACACCATTGTTTTTTTCATAATATTATAAGGCTAAAAAGCCTTTTCACCTCCAAATTAATTGTTTGTTATAATACTTGCAATGCCCTTAATGTCATTTGCAAAATTCTTGTTTTTGTAGTAAAGAGGATAACCTGCATAATTTTGTGTAATTAAGTCTTTATAATATCCACCTACATTGATTGTTTCTATATTGCTTAAGCCAACAGATGAAGATAAACTTCTCTTTAAATCATTAACCTTAAGCCCATTAACATTCTCATATTTATTAATAATATGATATATCCTTCCCTCTAAGGTAAGTCTACCTGCGTTTAAAGTTTCAAATTGATTGAAATGATAAGATAAACTCGCATAATCTTGTGTTAAAACATAGAATGTTTTTGATGAAACCTTAACGGCAAACTTATTCATACTACTTCTAATATTTGAACTTAAGTCAAGTATAATGAATTGATAATCTTCGCTTTTCAAGAAAGATATTAAGTCCTTAAGTCCACTTGAAACTTCCTTTACTCTTTCATCAAACCTATCCTCAAGTCTCATATAATTATCCGAGAAAAACATCATATCAAGGCTTTTTGGTATTTTAGAATAAGTATCTTTTAAATCATGGTCTTTACCAATAACCTTAAGTATTCTTCCTGTATTTGATATTGCTTTGTCTATTTCAGAATAATTATCTCTCTTAAGCTCTCTTATTGCAGTATCTATTCCAGCATCAGAATATGCTAATTGATAAAGAGAGTCTATGTAGCTAAAATCTTCATTTAAATCCAAATACATTACATGATTTCCCTTAGATGAAAGCTCTAATGCAACTGAAAAAGCTAATGTAGTAGCTCCACTGCCACCAGTTCCTGCAAACGATAAAACTTGTTGCTTTATAAGATTGCTGTTTTTTGAAGAACTACGACCAAATAAGCTTTTTTTAGATTCTGGCTCTTTGTTTTTTACATAACTCGGCTCTTGAGTAAACATAACTTTAGGCTCTTTGCTTAATTCACTTTGCCTAAGATTCATCTCTTTCTCTTTCTCAAGCATTGCCATTTCTCTTTCTTTTAACGTCATTTCCTTTTCAGAAGTTTCTCTCTCTAAGCTCTCTCTTAACAGTCTCTCCTTATTCTTTTCTTCTTGAAGTCTTTTGGTCTCCTCTTCTTGAAGCTTAAGTTTTTCTCTTAAGGCGTAAAGCTCAAGCTCTCTTTCGTGCTCAAGAGCTTTTTCTCTTCTTAGTTGCTCTTCTTTTTCATATTGTTCTTGCCTAAGCTTTTTCCTCATTCTTTCCTCTTCAAGAACAATTTCACTATTTGCGTTAGACTCTATTTTAACTTCAACGTCCTTTTCTATATTAAGTGAAAATCCACTAAAAGCATCATTTGTATTGTTATCAAATAAATCTAAGGTATCATTATTTGAATTATCAGAAAACGAGCAATTTAAATTTGTTTGATTAAATTCATCTTCAAAATCGTCATCAAATTCATCATCAAATTCGTCGTCAAACTCATCTTCAAATTCATCTTCTAATGTAAATCCTCCCTTATATAGGAATTTATCTTCATCATATTCACCAACGCTACTGTTGTCAAAGACATCTTCAAATGTATTATCATTAAATCCTTTATCAACACTAACATCTTCCTTAAATAAAGAATCGTTTAAGGCGCTAAAGTCATCTTTTTGTCTATAACCATCAAGTTCTGGTGCAGTAAACAATATCTCGTCTGTATTTTCATCAACTTTGATTTTTGGCATATAGTTTGCCACAGACTTTACTGTATTTGGTATAATTATTTTTGCAACAACCTCAACCATATCAACTTCTTCTCCGCATATAATATCAAAGATTGAGTATTGAATTAGAGCGGTCATAAACGCACTTCCAGGCTTTCTTTCTTTACCAATAAATATTATTCTTGTTTCTGGATTTGAAATTCTAACCTGATATATTATCTCAAGAATATTTTGCTTACCTGGCATATCCTCCCATAAGATAAGTATATCTGGACTACATATCTTTACTTCTTCAACTATTCTTTCTTTATATGGAATAACAGAAGCAACTTCAAACTTCTCTCCATCTGCTCTTTCTTCTAAGCTCGGTATTAATCTATCGAAATACATCTCTAAATCTAAATTACCAACCGCTAATGCAATTTTTTTTATAAAACTCACACCCTTTCTTAAACTTAAATATAAGTGATTTTATTTTTCATTTTATTCAAGTACATAATACTACCAGACTTGTCATATCTAAATAAAGACTTGCTTAGAGTATTTTGACTAAGTTTATTTAATGTTGTAAAGTATATAAATTCATTTCTAAATAAAAATTTACAATGCCTGTATTTTTTAAAGAAAGCGTCTAAATCATCAACCACTATCACATAAAATATATGTCTTTTAAAACTACCTTTGAAATGAGACAAGTTTCTATAATAAAACTTGGCTTTCATTAAAGATGACGATGATGATTCGTCAAATTCATCTATTAAATACTCAGCGCTATATCCATTTTCATTAATTATTTTGTTATTACAATCTAATTTCCTTATATAGTATGAGTAATTAGCATTATTAAATAAGTCTTTATTTTTAGTTGCAGATGAAACCTTAAATCCTTCATTTTTAAGGACTTCGTAAAGAGTTTTGCTCTTTTTTGTAAACATATATTTAAGTAAATCTTCTTTACTTCCAACCACTATATCAAAATTATCAGATATTAAGTGGCTTATAGCCTCGTTTATCGTATAATTAACAACATCAATTCTATTTTTCATATTCTTTGTGTTTTCTACAATAAACAGCACAACTATTTTTCTTTTAGGCTTTTTTCGTCTTAAGAAATTACTATACTTATCCCATTTATCTATTAATTGTTTTTTGCTCTCAGTATTCATATCAAGCTCTAAGAAATAATCCGTATCTTTAAACTCAATTAAGCCATCTGGTCTAATGAATGTGTATTTCGATACAAATTTTTCATCAAAGTACGCCCAATTATCCTCCTTTGCAAAGCTACAAATAGTCTTAAAATCAAGCACAAACTGATTTAAGAATACTTGATGGGGAATAAGTCTTGGAAGCATCTTTAAATCCCCTGCCGTATATATAGATTTTTTAATTCTTCCATTAACATAAATTTCTTTATCTAAATTGAAGTACTCTCTAAGAAAATCTACTCCATTCTTAGTTAAAAAAAGCGCTAAGTTATCATTTGCAAACAAAGTATCTTCAACAAGCTTTAATCTAATTAACTTGTTAATGTATTTATCCAAGCAATCATTATAACTGTTAGAGTTATCTTTATAGAAATGATTATATGCTTGAAAAAATGTTAAACATCTATGGTTATATAATCCAAATAAGAAGTTAAAATCACATTCTTCTAACTCATTAATCACGTCATACATAAAAAAACACCAATCTCTTTCTCTTAGGTATAAACTACCTTTTTATATATTTATATTATAGGTTTATTAATTATATATATAATAAAAATTAGTTTAATTATATATTTCTTGATTTTTGCGTTGAAATTAAACTAATTTAATCGTTTTAAGCAATAAAAAAAAGCCCATATGGGCTTTATTTTAATGGACTGTCATCTTTCATAACTTCATTTATCCCTTTAAATGTTCCAAGGAATTTTACAGTATCTGAAGGAAGTACTAATTTAGTAGCTTGACCATCTCCAAGTTTTTCAAGTGCTTCTATTGACCTAAATGCTAACATGTTCTCATCTATATTAGCTGTCTTCATTGCGAACAATATGTTCTTTAAACTTTGAACATTTGCATCTTGTATCTTAATAATAGCTTGTGCTTCCCCTTCAGCCTCAAGAACCTTAGATTCTCTAATACCCTCAGACTCTCTAATCATCGCTTCTTTTTTAGCTTCAGCCTCAAGTATCGTTGCTTCTTTTACACCTTGAGCTCTAAGTATTCCAGACTCTTTCTCTCCTTCTGCTTGAAGAATAGACTCACGTCTTTCTCTTTCTGCTCTCATTTGCTTTTCCATTGCAACTTGAATATCTTCTGGTGGAATTATATCCTTTAATTCAACGCGACTTATTTTAATACCCCATCTGTCTGTCGCTTCATCTAAAACAGACCTCATCTTAGTATTTATAAGCTCTCTTGAAGTTAAAGTCTCATCTAAATCAAGCTCCCCCATTAGATTTCTAAGCGTTGTAGCTGTTAAATTCTCTATTGCACTTATTGGACTTGCTATCTCAAAAGTGTATCTCACAGGGTCTGTAATTCTGTAATAAACTATACTATTAACCCTCATTGTTATATTATCTTTTGTTATAACTGGCTGTGGCCTAAAATCAACTACTTGTTCTCTTAAATCTATTATGTGAGTCATGGTATCTAAGAATGGAACTAAGAAATTAACTCCAGTCTCAGCAGTTTTATGAAACTTACCAAGCCTCATAATCATACCGATTTTTGATTGATTAACAACCTTTACACAACTAAGTGCTACAAATATAGCTATAAGTATTATAAATATTATAATAGACATGTTTTTTTTAATCTCCTCTCTAACTATTAATGTTACTAAGTGCCTCTATCGACCTAAACGCTAACATATTCTCATCTATATTAGCACCTTGAGCTCTAAGTATTCGTAACTTGCGCA
>JAWXUS010000145.1:0-2525 GCA_044426235.1 Peptostreptococcaceae bacterium
CATACCAACTAAAGCAAATGAATATCTATCACCATAATTATGTTCTAAATAATCATTGATACCCCAAGATAAAACTTGTTGATTCATAATAGGTTCACGATCATAATCAAAACCTGTATACACATATAATGAATCTCTTAAATCTTTGTAACTTGTTTGATAAGGAGTTAAATCTGCTCCTCCATTAACTTTTAAAGTATACATTAATCCCATTGTAGCTAAAACTGCACCACTATTTTCTCCTATATATGAAAAAGAAATACCCATATAGTCTCCCCAAGAGCTTGAATCATAAGCATCTTTGAAATAAGGTATTTGAACCATAGATGAATTTATTTGGAATCCTGATTTTAAATAATAATCATCTAAAGGATAATAAATATTTGTAGCATTACTATCTAATGTTGCTGCATCATCATAACCTGGATTTACTTCATTATCAGTATAAAATAATCCGCTTTTATAAATAATTTTTGGTTTATTAAAACTAAATGTTGATTTGTAATATGTAGGATATCCTGTAGTTGCTACATCTAGTACACTTAAATTATTATGAAAAGCTAAATAACCGCAATCAAAAATTACTAAATAACCAATTTGTTCATAATAAGTATCATATACATCTACTATATCTTCTACTTTTGAAGCATTCCACTGAATTTTAGTTTCAGCTTCATAAGCACTTGTCATTTCATCCATATTGTCATTAAAAAATGTCTCTATATCGCTATTTTCTATATTTAAAGCACTTGCACTAACTGTAAAAAACAATGTAGAAACAAGGCTTATTGTTAATAATAATATTTTTTTCATAAACTCTCCTAATTAAATTAATTGTGGTATAAATGTTCCTAATAAAAATATTATAAAATATACTACTCTCTCTTTATTATTAGGGACATATTTTCCTATTATAGTTGAATACATTATATAGATAAATACATTTACTACTATTATAACAGAATACGCTGTAGCAAATGTATCTATTAGTAAAGAAAATATTATTATTGATGTTAATGATAATATAGACATTGAAATTTGATAAAGTAAGTTACTTGTATTACTTTCTACTCTTTCTAGTTTATAATTTTTAGCTTCTATAAAATTAAGTGGAATTGTTATTAAAGAAATTACAATGAATAGTATTAAAAAAATTAAAGATGTTAATACACGCATTTCCTCAACACAACTGAATAATATATGAAAAATCACTGTTGTTAAATTACCCATAACATTAAATGGAGCAATTATACTAGAAAAATAATATGAAATATTAATATTAAACATAGATAGTAAAAAGAAATTAAATAAACTTAATACAAAAGTAGCAAGAATTAAATAACATAAACTATCTATTAATTTATTCCCTTTAATAAAACAAAATAGAAAGAAATTAAATAAAAGAATTAAAATGAAATATTTTATAAGTAAAGATAAATAATAATAGTTTAAATTTACATAAAAATTAATATTATAAACATTACCAACTAATAAAGATAATAAAAGTAAAATAACAAATAATAAACTAATATGACAAATAGCACATACATATCTATCCTTAAAAGAATCTAATTTAGATAAAGGAAGAGAAAATACATTAGTAGCTTCTTCTCTTATTTTTAAATATTTGAAATTATAAAAAATAATAACTAAAATACTGAAAGGTAGAATATAATCAAAATTATCTGTGTTAATAGATACGAGCGAATTGCTAGAACTAATACATAACGAACAAAATATAATTGACGTTACAATAGTTAAAACAATTAGAAATGGGAAAGTGTCTTTAAATTGTCTCATAAATATTCACCTAATAAGAAAATATCTTCAAAAGATAGATCTAATAAATCTACCAAAATTGGATTTGTTTTTCTTAAAAATAATTCAGATTCTTCTATCTTTAAAATAATAATTACATTTCTTTTATTCATTTTATAATAACAAGGATTAAACTTTAGTATATCTTTCTCTTTAATACTATTATAAGAAATAGATGCTTTATAAAATTTAGAAGTAAATTCTTTAAAATTATATTTAATAACAGTTTTGTTAACATAAATAAAATCTTTTGTAAATAATTCTAAATTAGTAACATCATTACTTGTAACAATAATTTGTTTATTATACTTTTCTAAAATAGTTAACATTTCATTTTTGACATCAGAAGTAACATTATCAAAAATATTTTCAATAAAAATAACATCAACATTCGTATTCAAAGCAATAGCTAAATAAATTAATTTTAATTCACTAAAAGTAAAATTTTTTAAATTAACATTATCACTAATATTAAATGCTTCAAATAAACTAAATACATCTTTATCTATTCTATAAAATTCTGCATAAAATTTTATCAATGCAGAAATAGAACTATATAATTTATTCGGGTTATTAGGAATGTAAAATTGTTTTTTAAAAGGAATATTACTAATTTCTCCTTTATCAACTTCGTATAACCCTGAAGACAATTTGATCATAGTATCACAAGATACATTATTAGGCCCGATAATTGCTGTAGAGTTATC
>JAWXUS010000064.1:0-5083 GCA_044426235.1 Peptostreptococcaceae bacterium
GACTTTGTTTCAATAGTTGGAGCATCAGGAAGTGGTAAATCAAAACTTCTTCATCTACTTGGGGGGCTTGAAAAAACAAAGCACGGCGAGATTTTTATTAATGAAAAAAATATATTAAAGATGAAGGATAGACATATTTCTAAAGTTAGAAGAGATGAAATAGGCTTTGTTTTCCAAGACTTTATACTTGAAGAAAACAAGACTGCTATCCAAAATGTGTCTATGCCACTAAAATTTCTTAATTTGAGAAATAAAACTGTAAAAGAAAAATCAAATGACATTCTTGATAGAGTAGGTCTTAGTGAACACAAAAAGAACAAAGTTAATGTTTTAAGTGGTGGACAAAGACAGAAAGTTGCAATAGCAAGAGCTTTAGTTTCAAGTCCAAATATAATACTTGCAGATGAGCCAACTGGGAATTTAGATTCTAAAAATGCAAAAGTAATACTTGAGCTTTTAAGGGATTTAAATAAAAGTGGGTACACTATTCTTATGGTAACGCATAACTTAGAGCAAACTATTTATTCTAATAAGGTGATTGCTATAAAAGATGGCGAAATAATAAATGTTATTGAAAAAGAAAAAGATGAGAAAATGGACAACACTTCAAATCTTTTAGATAAAATTGAAAGTAGCGCAGAGAATTGCATCAATGCAAATATTGATACAGATGAGGAAAGCATTAAGGAAAACACTTTAAATGCTATATCTAAAGGCGTTGATAATATAGATTCAATTCTTTCAAAATTAGACGAAGTTAAAAAAGAGCTTAAGGACGATGCTTTACTGAAAGAAAAAGAAGTTGAAGGCTTAGAAGAAAATTTAGGTGAATTAAAGGCAATAGAACCTATCTTAGAAGAGTCAAAAGATAATTTAGATGATAATGCTAATGATTGCGAATATTTGGCTTTAAATTCAAATTTAGATAAGATAGAGGGTGGTGAGGATAATGTTTAAAATATTCAATTTACTATCACTTTCTTTTTCTCAATTATCAAAGAGAAGCCTTAGAACATTTATAAACATATTCTCAATATCTATTGGGGTTGTTTTAATAGTTACTATGCTAAGTCTTGGAATTGGAATAGAAGATGTCTTAATTAACAAAGTTTCAGAGTTAAATAATCTAAAGCATATTACTGTGAAAGCTAATGAATATCAAACAACTGCTGAATTATCTATTGCACTTGCACAAACCAATATTGATGGTGGCATTGATTTTGAAAGTGCTGTAAAGTCAAAACCTATAACAAAAGAAGTTGCTGATAACATTGACAAAAGAGATGAAGTTGAACATTCTATTAGAAGATATAACTCAGAGCTTACAAAGTTAATTCACAATGAAAAATCAGTTAATAATTTAGCTATATCTTCATATGAGGATAATGTAATGTATTTAAACGAAGAAATGAGGATAGTAAAAGAGAAAAATGCTGACATTGATGACAATGTAGAATTTTTAATTGCAGGTGAAATGCTTACAGATGAAGATACTAACAGCATACTACTTCCTGAGTTTTTTGTAATAAACACACTTGGATTTGAGAATATATCAAACATTATAGGTGCAAAAATCACATTAAATTCAACTATTCCAAATTATGATGAGCCTTTAATATTTAATGAAGAGGTTACTGTTAAAGGTGTTGTTGACCAAAGGTTTTATCAACCATCTGTAATAGTTACAAATGACTTAATGAAAAGAGTTAAAGATTTCGATAATCAAAACGAAGTAGAGTTAATAGATAGAGGATATGACATTATGGAGGTTTCAGTTAGTGAACTTGATGACGTTGAAACTTTAAGTGACTTTATTGAATTGGAGTTAAAGCATTCAACAGAAAGTGTTAAGACTGTTGCCAGCACAATAAATAGTGCTATGGGAATAATCAAAATTGGACTTAGCTCTCTTGGAATTATAGTTATGTTAGTATCTTCTCTTGGGGTAGTAAATACTATGATAATGTCAATTCACGAAAGAGTTAGATATATTGGTCTTATGAGGTCAAGCGGTGCGACTAAATTTGACATACAAAGACTTTTCTTAACTGAAAGTTTTGTCATTGGTGCTTTAGGTGGAATTCTTGGAGTAATACTTACAGACCTTGCACTTTACGGTATTCGTGATATTTTAGCAAAAGTTCTTGAGTATTTTGAAATATATGATATGAATGTAGTAAATAGCATAACTCAAATAGACGTTCAAACTGCAATAATAGTAGTTATATTTACCGCTATATTAACTGTAATATCTGGTATTTATCCATCGATTAAAGCATCAAAATTAAATCCTATTGAAGCTATAAGACATGATTAATTAAAAAAAGAGAGACTATTTTAAATATAGTTCTCTTTTTTTTATGCTATTAAATTATCACTTTCGATTTTAAATTTATTCGTAATTCTCAAATAAATCGTTTATGTCTCCATCAAAGCTATTCATCATATCATCTAAAATCATATTTTCAAGTTCCTCAAAGACTTCCGGCTCGTAAGTGTGAAGTGAAGAGTTACTTGGTGAATTATTTGTATTTGTTAAGTTTGCTCCACTTAATTTACTATCAAGGTCAATCCAATATCTTATTGTTTGATATGGATGATTTCCATCTTCCATTTGATACGTTATTAAACTAAATGTCTTATCTAAGTTCTCAATTAAATAAGCGTTAATTCTCCTATTTTCTATTAATAATTTAATCTTATGAACGCTTTGAACACTACCATAGTTATTATAAATAGACTCTACATGTCTATCAATACTATCTTCTTCTATTGAGATTATATCAGTGCCTAAATATTCAACATTTCCATTAAATATAGGGCTTATACTATCCATATCAAATAAAATATATCTTCTAACTTCTTCATTTACCATTAAAGCTGATATTGCTTTCATAACAGGGTCTTTTAAGTTTTTAACCATATCTGCTTTAATATAATAATTTGAACTCCTATCACTTGGTATTTCATTTGAGCTAAGCATTATTAAAGAGTCGTGATAAAGATTAGTTATTTTCCAGTTATATTCTTCAGTAAATTTATATTCTCTAATTTTATCTTCAATAGATTCCATTATTTTATCGTAACTTGCAGATTGAGCATATATTATTAATTGATTATAATACACTTGAACATCTTCTTCTAAAAACTCTGGTTTATCTTCATCTCCAAGAGTTAAATAATCTAAATAATACATTCCACTCTCTCCAAATACTTCAAGATATTGCTCCTCTAAAGTTAAAGATTTTCTTTCCTCTTCTGTTAAAGCTTCGTTAATTTGTTCATTTATAATTCTATCAGTTTCATTTTTTGGTTCTTCAATGTCATTTGATGATATAGATGTAAATAAAAACACAGTGCTATATATTACAACAGATGATGCAAGCCCTATAAAGCAAGCTATTATAATTTTAGCTTCTTTTTCTCCTAACTTATAAATGAAGTTCTCTAACTTTCTATCTAAGTAGCTTTGCGTCTGTATATTTTGTTCTTTTTTTTTCTTTTCTATTTTTCTTTTAGCCAAATCAAGTCTTCCTTTCATAAATTAATTCAAAAGTATTAAAATAAGATATTTTACAATAAATCTCACCATTTATATGGTATAATGTTTATTAATAATAATATTATATGCAGATATTTTCTTTTAATAAAGAATACACTCTTCATATTATTTTTACAATAAAAAAAATAAAAAATTATTTTGGGAGAAAAATCATGATTAATAACGACAATTTACAGAGAATATTTAATTTAGAAAACAAAGGGAATAAAGAACGAATATTAAATTCTGTGTTTATAAAATCATTAAATTATAATGTTAATGAAAAAGGACAACCTCTAATAGAGTATGTTTTTGAAGATATCCGTACTTATAACCATAAAATGCAAAATTCAAACCACCAATCTTTAGAAGAAGATTTTAATAAAAGAGACCACTTTATTAATGATTATGATTGCTCCTACACGTTTGAACCTGGAGTATCATATGACTTGTATTTAAAGAATAATTATCTTAAATATGTAAAAAAATCAGAAACAACTTTAACTGAAAGTAAGAACTCTATTTATGACATAATGTTAATGGGTGGCGTTTCGTTTGAAGATGCTAAGTATATATATGGTAAATTAGGTGATAACTATCAATCATTATTAATGTACTCTAATAATCCAATAGCTCCTTTACCGAAAACTATGAGTGCAAATAACATAGAGAGATATAAAACAATGAAACTAAATACTTCTGATTATCAAGATAGTTTGTTGCAGTTAAGAAACCTTGGTATTAGCGAAGATAAGATAAATAACTACTTAACTAAAGACTTGGGATTATATTTTATTAGATGTAATGAATCTAAAGATTTATCGCCTTTAGATAAGGTAGTTGATTTTTTAATATTTAGAAATGGCAAAGTGAAGGACTTAATATATTTACTTATGGAAAAATGGTACAATACTTTAATTAACACTTTAAATTATACATTCTTGGAAGCTGATAAAGTCACTAAATTAAATAGATATGAATTATTGACTCATTCATCAAGAATTATTTACTGTGCAAAAAGTCTATTAAGTAATAATGAAAGATTAGGGCATACGTATATGAACTATGAACAGGTAGTTAAAGAGATATTTGATATAGTTAATATAAAGTATGATGTTAGCAAAATAGACAATCTGATTAAATCTAAATGCAATATGTATGTATGTGATGAAACTCAAAAAGAATTTAGCATAAATCAAAGTGAATTAAGTAGAATTAAGTTTATGCTAACTAATAACTATCCAATTTATCGACTTAACATAGATGAAAACACTATATATAGTTTTTTAAGTAATGCTACTTTTGATTTCAAAAAATCTAATAAAAATATAGCCACAGAAGGTCTCTCAAAAAAATATGCTTTTGCATTAAGCGATTTTGGTGAATTTTATAAAATAAGAACATTTAATTATGAATACCTTAACGGCTATATGGTTAACGCTTGCAATAAAATAGTTGACCTGTTTAATGTGAATGTAGAAAATATAGTGTCAAACTATTCTAAAAAAAAGAAAATTGTCCTTCAAGATAAGCAAAGAGAGG
>JAWXUS010000146.1:0-1335 GCA_044426235.1 Peptostreptococcaceae bacterium
ATAGTTTAAATAATTCAAGTAACAACTATAAGTATGAGTATGAAGAAGATAGACATAGTCACGATTTAGACAAAAACTTAGACTTAGAAGATGATTTTGAATTAGATTTAGAAGATGATGTTGAAGAAGATAGCTTTGAAGAAGACAGTTTTGAAGATGACTTAGATTTAGAAGAAGATTTTGAATTAGATTTAGAAGATGATATTGAAGAAGACTTAGATTTAGGTGACGATTTTGAGGAAAATTCTTTTGAAGATGATTTTGATATTGAAGAAGATGAAAGATACTTAAGCGGAAGAAAAGTCTTTGAGGCTCCAAATTTAGAAGAATTTGAGATATCTAATATTATGAAAAACGACGACTTCTCTTTTGAAGTGTCAAAAGAGAAAATAGAAGAAGATATTATGCTTGATAAGTTAGAAAAAGACTCTCACAACCCATATGAGTTTTATGAAGATGAAGATTATGAAGATATATCATTAGATGAAGATGAAGATGATGTTGATTTGTTTGAAGACGAGTTTATAGAGATTGAAGAAGATATAAGTTATAACGATGAATTTACGGATTCTTTAGACGAAGACACAGACCTTGAAGTTAAATTGTCTCTATCAGTATCTTATAATATGAATGAATTTACTGTTAAAGAAGAAGTGGAAAATAAAACTGTTGAAGTTGATGTATTTGATATAGAAGAAAAGGAAGAAAAACCAAAATATCAAGAGGTTGATAAGTTCTCTATGTCTTTATCAGATAGGTTAGATTTTGAAATAGAGAAAAGCAAAGAGGAGTTAAATTACAATAAAATAGATAATACACTTAAAAGTGTTAATATAGAAGAAACTAAATATAATAATATTAATAAGGCTAATATTAAAAAGCCTACAACATCTATTGATGACTTGAGAAATATGAGTATTTCAATGAAAAATAATAGAATTGAAGAAGAAGAGGAAGAAGAAGAGGAAGTTGTGGTTCAAGAAAGTATTCAAAGTAAGATATCAAGCGTCTTTAGAAATATATTTAAAAAAAATAAATAAGGGAGATTAATATAATATGAATATAGATGTATTAAATAAATATAAGGAAGACAAGTCTGTTCTTCAAGGAAGAATAAGGTCAGCTTCAATTAACGAAGATACTAACGAGATGAAGGTTTTAGTTGATTTAGAAACTATTACTGTTACTATAAAGGCTGAAGAATTTGACGTTATAGATAGAAAAAATTCTATGCATAAATATGTTGGGACTAATATAGAGTTCGTTATAACAGAGATTATAGATGAAAGAAATGTTTTAGCTTCAAGAAAAATATTAAAAGAAGCTGAAAGAGAC
>JAWXUS010000146.1:1345-2515 GCA_044426235.1 Peptostreptococcaceae bacterium
GAAAGAGACGCTGTTATAAAAGCTCTTGAAGAAGGTCAAGAAATGGATGCTAAAGTTGTGTACTTACAAACTTTTGGTGCATACTTAGAAATAGATGGAACTCAAGTTGTTCTTAGAAATACTGATTTCGCTCAAGACCATACAAGAGTAATAGATAATCATAAGGTTAATGATATTATAAAAGTTAAAATATCTAAGATATCTAACACTAAGAAAATATTTGTACAAGCAGTAGAAAAGTTCTGTGCAGATACAGTAATGGACTTCTCTAAGTTTAATAGAGGAGATATAGTTTTTGGTACTATAAAAAACATTAAATCAACTCACTGTTATGTATGTATAGCACCTGACTTAGATGCTTTAACATCTGTTCCTGAAGTATTTACAGTAGAACCTACTGAAGGCATGAGAGTTGTTATTAGAATAACTAAAATCATAGAAGAAGAAAAAAGAGTTAGAGGGAAAATAATATCGTTTATAGAAGAAACTAACGACTTTAATTTATAGGAGCCTCAATATGTATATAAGAAACGAGAAGGAATTTATAGAAACAAATCTTTTTGGATACAAACAGTTGTTTAGAAATTCTAATCAAAACCAAGCTATACTTGAGAGTCAAGTCGCTAAGTTAGTTGTAAATGGTAGAGTTGATGATTTTGATATGAAAATACTTGAGCTTTTATTTAGACATGGCATACTTTCTCCAAGACAAGCACTTAAGTACATGAAATTAACTAAGAATAATGAATTAATGTCAATTAAAGACAAGGAAATTCATGATTCAGAAGATGATTTCGATTCACACGCTCTACGCGAAGTAGAGCAATCTTTAAGAAAATTAAGTGCTAATAAGTTAATAAATCAATTTAACTTAGTTAATGAAGATGAAGATATATTTAATGACAATGCACTTAGTTTTTACTGTTTAGATAATGGTGGTAAGATACTACTTCATAATTATTTATCACATATACATGACGTTGTTTGTTGGACTACTGCAAGAAACTTTAAGTCTTCTCAGTCAATAAAGCATGAATATAATATCGCTGAGTTTAACTTAACACTGTTAGCTCAATTAGGTAAAGATTTAAGTAGATTTAGTTTAAATCCTCAAAGAGGAACTCATGGAATAAACTTTATACCTTCATTTGATTTTTCTGTGGAATTTAA
>JAWXUS010000147.1:0-2506 GCA_044426235.1 Peptostreptococcaceae bacterium
AAATCATTGCTTTTACAAAAAACGGTGGATCTTGAAACCTAAGATAATCTGGAAAAAATATATTGTTATTGATTATCATTTCCCTATTATATATAAACCTATGATAGCCTAAATCGAATTGATAATCTTTATATTCCATTAAATTATCTTTAAAAAATTTATAGCCATCTTCAAGTTTACTAGTCAAAATTATACCATTTTCGACCTTTGAAAAAGAACCTCCAGCAATTAAAACGTTATTATTTATTGCACTTGTATATAAAAGTTCAAGTGTATGATTATTAGGATAATAATCATCGCCATCCATAAATATAATAAACTCTCCTCTAGCAGTTTTTATACCTTTGTTTCTAGCAATGCCTGCACCTTGATTTTCTTGTTGTAATAATATTATTCGTTTATCGTTAACTTTAAATTTATTTAATAAACTAAATGAATTGTCTGTAGAACCATCATCTATACATATAATTTCAATGTCTTTTAAAGTTTGACTTAGTACACTTTCTAAACATTCATCTAAATATTCACCAATATTATAAATTGGTATTATTATACTTATTTTTGGAATATCATTTTCAGTATTATTGTTACAATTTTCTACATATGCATATTTATTTTTAAGTGTAATAAATTCATCATAGAATATTTTTATATAAAATTCCCTTGGATTTTCGGTTATTTTAAAATCTACGTCTAGGTTTTTAGCTACATATTTAATAGTGCTTAACTTAACTTCATTATCTTTTATTCTATTAATATTATCCAAAGTATCGATTAAGACTTTGTTTAAAAAACTTATCTTAATATCGTTATAAGCACCTATTTCTATAAATTTGTTTAACAAAACAATTTCTGCTTCGTAAAAGCTTAGAGGATGCAGATTAATTTTATCTTGACTTCCATTACCAGTTCCAACACGATAATATATCAATTTATTATCCAAAACAACTATTTTTTTTGCAACAATCAATGCCAAATTTGTGAAATAAACATCATTACACCTGTATAAATTTTGGAATTTTAAATTGTTTTTCTTAATAAAATCAAGTCTATACAATTTATTCCAAGGTTGATCTTGAAATTTAAAGAAAATAGTATCTATCATATCTTTATAAGAAAAAGAGCCATTATAGTCGGGTAATTCAAGTACTGCAGTATTAATTTTTTTATTAAATTGATTAAATATCATGTAATCAAATATAACAATATCAGTCTCATTATTTTCTTTAGCTTTATTGTAAACTTTTTCTAACATTGACAACTCAAGAAAATCATCTGGGTCAATAAAAGAAATATACTCACCTTTAGCAATATCTAATCCTGTATTTCTTGCAACTCCGGCACTTTGATTTTCTTGTGTTAATATTATAATTCTTTTATCGAACTTTTGATACGATTTGAGTATTTCTAATGAATCATCAGTAGAGCCATCATCAACACAAATAATTTCAATTTCTTCTAAAGTTTGATTAATTAAACAATCTAAGCATTCAAATATATAACGTGAAACGTTAAATATTGGTAAAATTACAGTAATTTTAGGGTTTTTGTAATTTTCATGTTCTAATTTTGAAAAAGGTGATAATCTAAAGTATTTTAACCAATTATAATAAAACGAACAATCAAAAGTAACAAATGGATTATCTGAAGTTGAGTATGAAAATATAATGTTTTCAAGTAGTGCAAGTTTCAAATCTTTAGAATGAAAATTTTTCTGTAACAATGGACTCATTTTAATTTTTTCGTCAAATTTGAATGTTTTTTCATTAGTAAAGTAACTTGCACTTAAGTTATATTTTAATTGTATCGGTAATATATTATTAATAAATTCTCTTTCTCTAATTTTCATTAAATTAATTAATAATACATCTACATTGTAGCCACTATTATTTTTATTCTCTATATCTTTTACTGCACCGATACAATTCTCTTTAATATCGTATTCTTCACAAATATAAGAAATTGAAATCGGTATTAAATATCCTAATCCAATTTTCATTAAGTTTTCGATATTATCATCTAAACGATGATAAACCATATGATGTATTATTGGTTTTACCCTATTTATCATATTAATTCCATGATATAAGATCATAAAAAACCTCCATTAACTATACCGTTGTGAAACCTTAATAACATAAGGTTCTGTAAACTTAGTTGAATTATCGTATTTATTTAGTAAATCTATATTAATATAACTATTCAATTTCTTTAAAATTTCAAGTAATCCTGTACTACCTTGTTCTAAAATTTTTGCAAAAACATCTGCACGTTCAAAATCAACCCTATGAACAGTTAAAGCATGAAGATATTCAAGATTATTTTCGCTAGTAATTTTTAAAATCTCAGAGATACTAGAAGCTAAATCAATAACTTTTTCTTCATTCCATTCTACTTGTTTATAGCCTACCCTATACCTATAAACAACTTCTTTTAGAGCATAAAATTGTTTAGCACAAACCATAGCTTTTAGCAAAATTACAGGATCTTCGTATCTTCTATAACT
>JAWXUS010000148.1:0-2506 GCA_044426235.1 Peptostreptococcaceae bacterium
CTCTGCTGTCTCTAAATATAGATAGGCTTAAATTAGATTCTTTAACATCATTAGAGGTTAAGTATCCTTTATTTAATTTTAAGTTAAGTTGAATTAATTTATTTATGACCTCTTGTTTAATAGCATCTTTAACTCCAACTTTATTTAACATATCGTTAAATGAACTGTATTTACTTAAAACTCTATTCATTCCCTCTATGTCACTACAAACACTTTTCTTTGTGAATAGACACTTTCTTTTACCAGGCCCTGAAACAGGCACTTTATCATTTTCTAATACATTTTCTTTATAATAATCAACTAACGTTTTTCTTAAAAATGGTTCATTTACTAATCCTACTTTTAATTTATCCAACGTCTTTACAAATGATTGTTTTAATTTTCCATTGTCCTCAAATTTATATCTTTCTATAACTCTCTTAAGTAATTTTTTTTGAGAATTACTTGAGCATTCTTTCATATATGTTAATTCTTTACTCGTTAAACTATTTTTTCTAAATTCATTTACAATTTCCTTAAATAATTTATCTTCTTCTTCGTAAAGGTTAAGTTCCTCTTTTGCATTAGGGTAACTTCCATACTCTTTGATTAGAAAATCTACGTCAATCTTCTTGTTTTTAGCTTCTTTTAAATTTGGAATTACGTTATTTTCTTTAATTTCAGTAATTAAGTCTTTCTTTATTGAAGCAATTCTCTCTTTAGTTTCATTATCACTCTTCTTTTTAACCTCAGCCATTACATCTTTAAGCTTAGTAGATGTTTCAATTATTTCTTCTGTGAATTTCTTTACGCTTCCATAATGCTTACTTATCTTAAAATATGAGTATCCTAAATTATTTAATTGCTTAAGTGTAGGCATAGTTCTATTAGCAAGATAAAAATCACACACATCGTTTTCTAATTTATCTAAATCAATAGTACACTTTGTTTTTTCCATCTCAAAATCCTTGTATCCAAGAACTTTATATAAATTCACTAAACTTCCATACTCTTTCATTACTAAAGCTGTTCTTATATTAAGCTCACATAAGTTTTCCTTTGTAGGTAATACCTTGTTTTCTTCAAAAAAATTATCTATTTTAAGTTTTAAATGTTTTTCATACGCTAATAAAGCCATAGTTCAAAATCATCTCCTTGTTTTTTTTATTTTAAATTTTAATTATCTTTTATATATTACTTTTCATATAATACTTATATATAATATTACATCAGTATTGCTGTATTTGTCAATGCACAAATGTATATTTATACTATATATTGTAACCAAAATTACTACATAAATACATTATTCTAAATTTTCGATTTAAAATACAGTGAATTATATATATGATTATATATATGTTGTTTTTATAAAATAATTATAATTTTTTTAATAAACAAATCGACAATTTATTTTTTTTGCATAAAAAAAATGACTAAATAGTCATTATTTTTTCTTTTTGTGTTATAGGTCTAACTGTTTTTTTCTTTACAAAAAGAGTTTCTCTAATTATAGTGTCGCTTTTATTATAAAAATAAGCCACTTCTATTTCAAGCTCCGTATCACTCTTAACTCTTACAACTTTCCCTCTTATTTCCTCAGAGCAAGTTTCGTATATTATCATATCTCCATTTTTATATTCAGTAAACATGTAAATTCTCCTTTTTTTATAATTTATCCAACTACATTAAATTGAAACACGTACTTAAGCATCTCAATTTGAGTATAATTAATCATATCAGAAAACGCTCCAAACGATTTTTCAATATATGTATTTATAGGATTCACTCCCCTTAAACTCTCAAACCTAACATCTTCCCTTAAATCATTTAAATAAATCAAGTTTTCAATCCAACACTCATCTATTTTTTTTACAAAAACCTCTTTTATTATCTCAGTAAAATTCTCAAGCTTTGATTTTTCTTTTAAAGCATCTATCATAGACTCTAAAACAAAACTTATAGCCTCATCATCACTCTTAAAGCCTTTATTTATCTTACCTTCTAAAGAGTATATTTCATTCATAGACTCTATTAAATAATCTTCTATTGTTAAGTCAATATTTTTACTTCTTAGATAATCAGGTATTACAGATTCTATTATCTTAATTAATTGCTCTAAGAGTTCGTTCTTATTAAATGCTAAAATTTCATCTCTTTGACCATATATTAAAGTTCTTTGTTTATTTCCTACGCTATCATACTCAAGAGTAGTTTTTCTTATTTGGAAGTGATAACCTTCATACTTCTTTTGACATAAGTTAATACTATTTGAGAATATTTTATTAGATATTGGTATATCTAACGATTGGTCTGTTTTATCAAGAACTTTCTTTATATTACCTTGAACATGTTTTGCAAGTTCATCTTCAAATGAAACATAAAATTGACTCTCCCCAACGTCTCCTTGACGACCAGAACGACCCTTTAATTGGTTGTCTATTCGTCTATTCTCTGCTCTTTCAGTTCCAATAACCTTAAGTCCACCATTCTCACGTGCTTTATCAGAAAGTTTTATATCAGTTCC
>JAWXUS010000149.1:0-2491 GCA_044426235.1 Peptostreptococcaceae bacterium
GGTATATTAGAGATTAAGAGTATTAATTCTAATGGGTTTGTTAAATTAAAAAGTGCAAGAGAAGACCACCAACAACAAGCTATGGTTTATTTATACTGTTCGGAGGAGAGGAGATTATATTTAAAATCTAAATATCCTACTCTTCAAGCATTTTTAGATGATGAAGGTAGTAGGAGAGAATATTATGAAGATAGATATAAGCATTTAAAAGATGGTAGTACATATAATAGAGAAGAGAAAATAAGGTTTCAAGTGAACAGTTGTTTACAAGCCGATTTTATATTATTTAATACTACTAAACCTGTAGATAAAGTGGTGTTTTTATATGAAAATAAGGATAATCAAGAATTGAAGGAGTTCACAGTTAAAAGGAATAAGGATTTAGTTAAAGATGCTATAGATAAGTATAAAATGTTAAATGATTGTTGTGTTAGTAATACTTTACCTAACAGGGAGGGTACTAGTAAGAGTTGTCAAACGTGTAGATATTGCAATTATAAAACGGAGTGTTGGGTGTAGATTAAACTAAAGGAGATTGAGGTAAATGTTAAAGACTAAGATAAACCCTAAGAGGATTGTTGAAGATAGACAAAGAAATTTAATAAAAGAGTTAGAGGAAGAGGGAGTACCAGTTTTAGCTCCTACTGAAATTGGTGGTGTTTTAAATATAGATAGTGACTATTTGATATTACCTAAAGATTTAACGGATATTCCATCTAGGCTTTTAGGTAATTATTTAAATAGTTATACTCAAAATAGAATGTATATGAGAACTCTTATAGGGTGGCAAGAGATAAAGGTAGAGAATACTAAGAGGGAGTATTATAATTTCTTCTTACCTATTTATACGGAGTTATCTAAAAACAAAATGAGCGAAACTAGTAAAGAGTTAATAGCTAATAATGATGATAGTGTTAAGGAGAGCTTTTTAGTGTATAAAGACGAACAACAAAAATTAAGGTTACTTCAATATAGTTTAAGTAGTATAGAAGATGCCATATTTTTAGTTTCTAGGGAAATATCTAGGAGGGGTTCTGATTTTAATACTGAACAGAGAAATGATAGTGTGCAAAGGAGGTAGATATGACTTTATTAACTGCTATAGGTGTGGTAGGTAAGAATATCTTTAATTTCTTTTTACTAATACATTTTTTCCGTGTGTTTCTTGAATACTTAATATCTAGGGAGAAAGTTAAGCTAGTTAAAAATTACGAAAATTATAGAGATGTAGATATTGATAGGTGTATAGATGAGATAATTGATAAGTGTATAGAAGAAAAACTAAGTGAATTGGAGGGAGAAGGGGACTAGTGATAGTCCCTTTTTTATTGCAATAAAGATATAAAGAGTTTATAATAAATATATAACGAGATGTGGGAGAATGTATTATGAGTAAATTGACTAATAGAAAGATGATTGAACAACAGATTATGTTTTACAGAAATAATATGAGTATTTTAGGGGAGACAGATTTAGAAAACCTAAAAGAGTTAGAAGAACAATTAGAAAAAAGTAAACGTGGTAAGGGTGCTAAATTAAAAGGAGCATCTTATGAAAGAACTGTGGCGAAGATATTTAAGAAATATCTAGGTATTGATTTAGCGCGAACTCCCCAAAGTGGAGGTTTTGCTAAAAAATCAGAAAAAGCCGAAGAGTTTAGAGGGGATATAGTTAATTTAGATAATACCAAGGAGTTTAAATTACATATTGAATGTAAGAACCAAAAAACACTAAAGATTAAGGATTGGTTTAAACAGGCTTTAGAGGATTGCCCTTTAAGTAAAATACCTTGTATAGTATTTCACCAACAACTATTAAATAAAGAAGGTAAGAGAGTACAGGAGTCGGAAGATTTCATAACTATGCGACTTGAAGATTTTTTAGAGTTGGTTGATAAAGATATTATAGTCAAGGAGGTAGAATAATGCCTTTTATGAATATTATATGTATAGGGGTTTTATCTTCTTTATTTGTTCTTTATTGTGTTAGACCTTTATTGTCAGATAGGTTATATGATATTTGTATGAATGTTGTTATATGTATGTTTATTGGGTTGTTTATATGTATGTTGTATATATTTAATATACCTATAGTTACTTTAGTTGTAGGGTTGGTAAGTATTACTGTTGTTTTTATTGGTTTGGGGTCTATATTTATACCTTTAGTTGAAGTAGATGGGGAGAGTATGTTACCTACTTTCCAAGATGGAGATTTAGTTACTACTGTAAAAGTTTTTAGAAAAACTAATGTAGTAGAAGGTGATATTTATGTTTATACTAGAACTAGTGTTGAGGGGTTTGATTATTACGTTATAAAAAGAGCTATCAAAGTTGAAGGGGATTATATTTTCTTCGAAGGTGATAATAAAGAGGGTAGTGTAGATAGTAGACACTATGGTATGGTTCATAAAAAATACGTTAAATACCACGTAAGAGGGGTAATATAAAGGAGGTGAATATAAATAATGAAGATATTAAAAGTATCTAGTAGT
>JAWXUS010000150.1:0-2488 GCA_044426235.1 Peptostreptococcaceae bacterium
GAAGTGAGTGGATATTGCTTTTTAAGCGTAGCGAGAAAAAGTTGATTGTGCCATTTTTTTTAATGGCGTAAGCATTATAGGTCTTTTGTTTCATCGCTGAAATAGTTGTGAAGATTCTGATAATTTAAATTATTAGTCCTTTACATAAAAACAAAAGGAGACATTACCTCTTAGATGCTGAGATTAATTTAGAATTTTAACAACATTCAAAACTCCTACTCTTTTATAAAAAAAATAGAAAATGTAATAATCTTGTTGTATAATTAACTTATATTCATCAAAAGGAGAATTTCAAGTGACGAGAGAAGATTTAATAAAAGAAATAAAGAAACGTAATGTGACTGGATTTCATACATTTAGAAAAAATGAACTTGAGCTAAGTCTTTATTTATTAAATAAAGGTGTTGATTGTAGGTCTATAAAATTATCTATTAAAGCAAAACGCAAAGGTTTTGATTTAACTACATACATTGACATGGGTTATGATTTTTTAGCAATAGAACTTATTTATTCAAGTATAATAGAGGGCTTGAATTTTGAAATCTATATAAAAGAAAATTATACTTATGAAAATATGAAAAAAGCATATATACTACTTAGTTCAGGAATTAACTTAGAAGAAAGTTTAATGGTAAAATATATAGAGAGTGAACTTAATGTCTCTCAGTTAAATGAAATTATACTTGGAATAAAGGATAATTTAGATATAAGCATTTATGAGGACAAGAGCTTTAGTTGTTTTGAAATGAAAGAGATAAGATTAGGTCTTTTAAGTGGAGTAAATATATTAAAGGAATTCACTGGAGAAGAATACTTAACAGCAAGGCCAAAAATACGTGAAGTTAGAAGACTTATGGGATATAAAAGAGATAAGTCATTAAATATAAATTCAATAGAATATTTATTGGATAATAAGCATTTATATGACAATCATCAACTAAGAGTCTTAACTGATGGAATAAAAGATGATTTAGATATATCTATTTATTCAGACAACAGGTATGATGGATTTCAAATGGAAGAAATAAGAAGCTCTATGATTCATAACGTTGATTTTACTAAATACTTAAATCCAAAGCATCATTACAAAAAAATGAGGGAACTTAAGCTATTAGCTATTAAAGGCTTAGATATAGATTTTTTAATTCAATATCCATATAGTGAAATAGCGTCAATTAAAGTGCTATTAAATGATGGCATAGAAGTTGAAAAGTATTTAGGCGAAGGGTATTCAGTTAATCAATTGAGAAAAATTCAGTTAGGAAAAAGCAATTCTTTGCTTTTAAATAAGGAGTTTGAGGTAAGGCAGATGGAACAAATTAGACTCGGACTTCAAGATGATTTAGATGTAAGCATATATGCAGATACTAAATATGAATATAAGCAAATGAAAGAAATAAGACTTGGATTAATTGATGAAGTTGATGTGTCTATTTATTTGAACTCAAATATATCTCACAAAACTATGAGGATAATTAGAGTGAAATTAAAAAACAATACCTTCTGTAAAAGTCAATATTTCGTATTTAACAGCGAATTAAATAAATTCCAACCTAAGAGTAAATATACTTATTGATTGTCCTAATTAAAGCAAACAATTCGTTTTTTTTATATAATCAAATAACGCTTTATACTTAAATATTTAAAATATAATACTTTAGATTTTATCAAACAAATCACTATTGCATATATTACTTAAAAGGTGTTTTTACATCAAAAGGAGAAATTTATATGTTTAGTGTAGAATTATCAAGTAATATAGCTTTTAGGTCTTTTAATGAAATTAATTTAATCAAAGAAGATATCATTTTTCATTCAACAAGTCCTGATAAGTTCAAGATGTATTTAGAAGAAGTTCATTGTGAGAATGAACTCAAGTGTTGCCTTGAATATCTAAAGAGAGGATTTTCAGATGAATCAGCACAAACACTCGCTGAAATAGAAATGGAAAAAGACACTTTAGTTAACAATAAGTTGTTTGAAAGTATTTCTTTTAAATATATCATGAGCAAATTTATCAGATATATCTTGGAATTAAAAATGGAAACGATATATCTAAATACAACAATCTTGAAATATGTGAATTTAAAATGAAAGACATTAGAGAAAATTTAGAGTAGTATATACTGCTCTTTTTTTGTATCATCATTTAACTTCTTTTTATTTATTCTTTAATGTATAGTATAAATATCAATGGTTTCTTCGCTTTTTTTGTATTTAATTAATCTGTAAATTATATAATAATTAGCGTATAAATTAACTAATTATTATATAATAAGAAAGGAAGTTAAGAATTGAAACAATTAAGTAGGATTATATCTTTTATAATTTCGCTCATATTCATACTCTATTTCATTGGTCAATTTGGTGTTTTAGACAACACCCATTCAATGAACTATGTGCTTTTTATATTTCTTGAGATAACTCGTTTTATTAGAAGAACCCTTTACACGCTTACTTGGATTACGGAGCTTATATATATATATTT
>JAWXUS010000151.1:0-2487 GCA_044426235.1 Peptostreptococcaceae bacterium
ATATCAGTCTCAGAAATAGAAGATACAACAACTTTTCTACTAATTGGCTCAGTATAAGTTAAAAGGTAGTTTATCATAGTTGTTTTACCAGTACCCATATAACCACCAATTCCAATATTACAAAGACCTTTAACTAAAATATTAAACAATTTGTCGTTAAATTCATCTATTGTTCCGAAATGCTTCATCATATCCATATTAGGGACAAAGTTTGAAAACTTTCTAATATTTAAAACCCAGTTTTCAGATGCATCAGGTATTATTATATTTACCCTGTCCTTATTTGGCCTTGTAGCTTCAATCATTGCATTATCTGTTGAGTTTAACTCTTTTTTACTAAATTCAACAACTTTTCTAAATACATTTTCAAGCTCAACTAAAGTATTAAATGTTTTGTCATACTTTTTCTTAACTTGATTTTGTATATAATATATTTCACAATTAAATTTAGGGAATGTTCTTGCGTTAACCATTATTTCCCCAACTGTTGGGTCATCATCTAACTCCTGTAAAACTCCCATACCATAAACATTAGCAAAAATTCTATACGAGAAGTCTTTTACTTGAGCATCAGTTAAATCATCATACTCTGATAGGTAATTAGTTATTTTAGTTGATATATAACTCTTTGCCTTTTCATTAATTGTAGCTTCTTTAAGTAGTAGTGTGTGATTAGATATTTCTTCATCAGTTCCCTTTGGATTATCCATTTTATCTTGAATTTCACTCATCAACTTAATAAATAGAGTATCTTTAGAAGTTATTTCTTCAACTTCTAATGTTTCAGTTATTTTAACGATTTCTTCTCCAATTTCCTCATTTTCAAAGAAATAAATTATTTTTATATCTCCAAGATTTATATCAATATCAAGAAGTGTTTCATCATCTACTTCAAACTCTTTAATAAGTACATTTGAAAGTGTTTTTAAATGTATTTTATCAAAATCTACTTCAAATATACTGCTCGTTTCAACTATCTTGACCCTGTCTTTGTTATTTAAAACTTTTATAGGATTTAATTTAAACATTTTAAAACACCTCCCTATTTAAACATTTTTTCTAAAAATACTTCAAAATCATTAAGTGATTTCTTTTTATTAGACTGTAAAAACATTTTAGTCATACCACTTACTATCATACTTTTATCTAAATCTAAATTATCTATTGTTTGTTCATTGTATAAAATCATTGCAGTATTTTCTATTTTTTCGCTTTCTAAGTATTTTGCAAAGCTAACATCACTCATATTAGTGAAATGATTTACCACTAAATTTATTTTAGTGTCTTCTTTTTTATAATGGTTAATTATTTTAACAACACTATCAAATTTATTTAAGTTAGAATAGTTGTTTTTTGAAACTAAAACAACTTCATCTGCATGGAATAGAGTAGAAGAAACGGCTGATGAATTTTTATTAGATAAACTAACAAATATATAATCAAAATTGTTTTTTGCAATTTCAAGAATTTCATTTATATGATTTTCTTTTATAGAACTAATTCTTTTAGCTCTTGTTCCTTTAAGTAGCATTACTTCATTTTTTAATTTTACAAGATTTTCATTAAATACGCTCTCATTCATTAGGTCTGCATTTATTTTCTCAACTAAATTGTCTATTGTGTGAACTTTATCACTAAGAGATAATTTTTCACCTAAATAAGGGTTTTCTAAATCAAAATCAATTAGAAGTACCTTATCATCTTGATTTAAAGACTTTTTGTAGTGTGCTAAGTTTATCGTAGTGTATTTACATCCATTTCCGATTACAATCGGCATACAAGCTATTATTTTTCCCACTTTACAGTACCTCTCTTTCTATATAGATGGTAAAACTATATTTTCATTAATCTCAAAATATTGTTTTCCTTCATTAAGTTCAATTATTGTAGCAACATTAGTCTTATGCTTTATTGCTAAATCTTCAAGAGTATCTCCCTCTTTAAATATTGTAGTTATCATTCCAACTGTTTCTTTAATCTCAGTTAGCTCCGTTTTGTTTTCATCAAAGATAATGATATCTGCTTCTTTAAAAGACTCAACGTCTTTAGTTTCCTCTTTTTTATCTAAGTTATTATTCTTAACTGCAACTATTTTTCCAAGCTCCTTAGCTTTTAAATAAGTCATAGCTTCTTTTTCAGTTAAATCAAGGCTTATATAAGTAACTCTTTGACCTTCATTTTCTTCAACAGTAGTTTTCTTATTAACTCTCTTTTGCTCAAAAACTCTCTGAATACTAACTTCGCCTCTAACATTTCCGACAACATATATATTAACAAAGTCATTTTGATTAACTGGAGTAGAATTGCCATCAAGTATCAGCTTAACCTCTATAAAGTTTTCATCTTCTTTGTCAATTACTCTATCTTCTGATATAAATTCACCTTTAACAAGACCACCTCTTAATTGTTTTCCAATTAATTTAGATTCAACCTCGTCATTAGTTATAAATTTCTCTGGCATTTGTTCTACTGTATTTTTAGGCACTA
>JAWXUS010000152.1:0-2487 GCA_044426235.1 Peptostreptococcaceae bacterium
GGACCATTGTATTGATACTTAAACCTCGTCTTGTATTCCTCACCAGGAACCATGTATTCAACTACTTGACCACTTTTATTTATAAGCTCAATACTTTCTGCAAATAAATCTCCTGGGTCTGGCTCAACAACCGTAGGAGGTGTACAAGCTGGGTCTACCCCAATCTCACAATCGTCCTCTATATCTGGCGCTCTACCAACACTCACATAAACATCTATTTGGTCATCAAAAGCATTATGATTCTCACCTGCTAAATCAAATTCATCATTTAACTTTGCTGTTATTTGATAATCCCCTGCAAACGACACAGCCTCTCCCTTAGTATTTGGTGCTTTAGTACCTTCCTCTGGTATTTTAATTGTATATGATATATCAACTGGATTAAATGGTTGAATAGCCCAATTACGAGAATGAGTAGCTACATTATGGTCTGAGAAAGCATATTCATTTTGAGGTATATTTTGACCTATCTCAGCAAAGTAAGCTCCTGTTGATATTGAAAGCGGAACTGCTGTTGTTGCTGCAGAAGTATGTGTGTTCGCAACACTAACAACAACTCTAACTTCCTCTCCATACTCAAGACCTAAAATATTCTCTCTTGTAAATTTACCATCATTCTCCATAGTAGTTCTCGCTGCAATTTTATCCTCACTATTATATACTTCAATCTTACTTATCTTAACGTTTTTAGTTAAATCTCCAACAGCTGGAGCAACTATCGTTCCATAACTACTACTACCTGTCCCAAAATAAACTCTAAATACTGGAGTGTCTGTATCTGGATTAGTAAGCATTGTAAATGCATCCATTAATACTCCTGCACTTATTGGGCCTTTTTTAACAACATTACCTTCTAAATACTCAGCATTGTGAGCAGACCATGAAGGGTCTGCCGCTAATAATCTTTGTATTGCCGCTAATTTATCATCATACATAGAATTGTCGTAATAACTATTTGCAACATCTCTATATCTTTGAATAGTGTTAGATGTATATGTTGGGAAAGCTCTATGCCTATGCGCTCCATAAGCTGAAGAGTCATTCATAAAATGAGTGTTAGAAATTGTTTCTCCAGCTCCTGAATACCCTAAATACCTCCAAGTAGAGGCTGCTCCTCCTGCTATTGCTTCTGCACTATCTCCAACTTGACTTCCAGATGGTGTGTGTCCTGCATTTCCTGCCATATTAGCCTTTATTTCATATCTTTGAATATTTTGATTATTTCCTGCACTATTCCAAGATTCTGTTATGCTTTGATATCTTCCTGCTAAATTTGCAGAAGTCATATTGCTTAAACTTGGAGAAACATGAAATATATTCTCTCCCATTTGACCCTTTGGCGTAAATACAGGTTCATAAGTGTTTATTCTTGATACTGCATAGTAAACTAAGGTATAGCCGTATTCATTATTTACTCTATGCATAGCAGACTCTACTCGAACACCGCTATCAACTAAGTAAGTATTTCCTGGATACTGACTTGATACTCCATAACTTTCAGTTCTGTTTGGAAATGAAGGGTTTTTATATATTGCATAAGTTCCATTAAAATTACCAACTATACCTCTGTTATTTGAATCTACTGAAGTAAATGTTATCTTTTCATTATTAAGTGCATCTACTGAATTAACTCCACCCAAAAAACTTAAAGCTCCAGCACTTAATAAAATAGCTTTTTTGTTTATTTTTTTCATATACTTCTCCTTTCATTATTTAATAATTAGTTTCTCATCATTTAAAGTCATTGAATAACCAAACTTTGATAAAGCAAGATTTATATCTGCATACCCATCCTTAGTAGTTTTGCTACTAAGTGCAAATTCTATTTCATCTATTAATAGAACAGATGCATCTAACTTAAATATAACTACAAGACCATCTTTTGATAAAATAATCTCATTATCTTTTTCTTCAACGCTAACACCAAGCTCATTAAATACCTCAGAGACTTTAAGTTGAAGATGATTTCCATTTAATTTAGGTTTATCCTTAAAAGCATAATTTGAAGAATTAATAGTTGCTATATCTAATTTATTGTCCTCAAGAAGGCTTTTTATTTGAGAAGTATTTACTTCAGATTCTATTTTAATTCCAAGTTCTTTAAACGAATTAAACATATCTACAACTTCTTCTTTTAAGTAACCATCTTTATTTTCTTTAATTATAATAGGTTTACCTTCTCCGATAAACATAACTCTTTCTTTGTCTTCCACAACATATCCATTTATCCCACTCGCTATTTGTTTAAATATAGAGACAACTGTGTTATATGAGATAGTTTCTCCAGTTATAGATATAGACGTTTGATAATAATAAGGAACTAAATCGGTTTTATTTAATGTGAAATAAATTATTTCTCTATCTACATTATTTTGAATATTGGTATTTAAAGAACTACTACTACTTGAATTTGCTCCTACTGAATTTAATTGAGATATCGTTGGAACTCTTGACACATAAGATTCTCCATCTTCAAATGAATAACCA
>JAWXUS010000153.1:0-2485 GCA_044426235.1 Peptostreptococcaceae bacterium
AAGAACAGACTTTAGCCCTTCAATTACACTAATTTTTTCAATCTTAACTTCTTTAGTAACATCAAACCCATATTCTTTTGGAGTGTCTTTTAATTTTATTAAAATAATAATTCCTTGAACTACTGCAATCACTCCAATTAATAAAAATGTATTTCTCCAACCCCAAAAATCATTAAGTATCACAAGCGGAAAAGTTGCACATAGCCCTCCAATACTTGCGATTAAAGCCATTTTTGAAGTTAAATTAGTAAATTCCTCTTCATTAAACCAATTAACTTGAATCTTCATAGATGAAAGAAGAATTCCTGCAGTTCCCGCACCAATTAACATTCTTGATAAATAAGCAACATATAAATTATTCACCATTCCAAACATAAAACTTCCAACCCCTGCAACTATTATCCCAAATCCAGTAACTTTTTTTGACCCATATTTATCAATCATAAGTCCTGCTGGAATTTGTAAAAATGCATAAGAATAAAGTGTAATTGTTGAAATATTAGATATTTGTAACCTTGTAAATCCTAATTCATTTTCTAAATTATCAGTTATAACAGACGTTGATAATCTAAGAAACATAGCAAGTAACATAGATACTGCAATTAGTGTCCACATACTCCACTTTACTTTTTTATAATCTTTCATATATAATCCTCCATAAAAAACCTAACTAGTATTTATATTCTAAATCTACCTTAGTAATCTTAACATAAAAAATAGAAGTAGCATATGCTACTTCTTGAATTTATATTCTATCAAGTTCAATTTTATCAATAACACAATATTCATTACCATAAACTTTTAATTTTATTTCATTACCTTTAATATTAATAATTATAACTTTATCACTACTAACTTCAATATTTATAATGTTTTCCCTATAATTTAAACTAAATGAATATCCCTTCCACATACTTGGAAGTTTTGGCGAAAACTCTAAAGTGCTAAAAGTTCTCATTCCCGCAAATCCTTGTACTATTGAAATCCAAGCACCAGACATTGAAGTTATATGAAGTCCATCTTCTGTATCATTGTTATAATTATCAAGGTCTAACCTTGCAGTTCTTGAATAAAGTTCGTATGCCTTATCTAAATATCCAATTTGAGATGCAATTATAGAATAGATTGAAGATGATAATGATGATTCGTGAACTGTGTATTTTTCATAAAAATCAAAATTATTTTTTATTTCTGTTTCACTAAATTTCTCTAAAAAATAATATATTCCTTGAAGTACGTCTGCTTGCTTTATAAAACAAGATCTAAGTATTTTATCCCAAGACCATTTTTGATTTATTGGTAAATCTTTTTTGTCTAAATCCTTAACTTCTATAAACTCTTTATCAAGGAAATTGTCGTGTTGAACAATAATATCAAGCTCCTCGTCGTATGGTAAATACATTTTACTTGATATATCGTCCCAAGTATCAATCTCTAAATTAGAAATTTTTAGTCTATTATTAATTTCTTTACTATTTAAATTCTTAATATTTTCACTTGCATACTCAAGGCACCATTTACCCATAAAGCTAGTATACCAGTTATTATTAACATTATTTTCGTATTCGTTAGGTCCTGTTACTCCGTGCATCATATATATATTTTTTCTAGTTGATAAATGAACCCTACTAGCAAAAAACCTTGCAACTTCAACAATTACATCAATTCCATACTCACTTATATATGAAGTGTCACCCGTATAGTTAGTGTAATTGTATATTCCATAAACTATTGATGCATTTCTGTGAATTTCTTCAAAAGTTATTTCCCATTCGTTGTGACATTCTTCTCCATTAAAAGTTACCATTGGATAAAGTGCACCTTTTAAACCTAATTTCTTTGAATTTTCCTTAGCCTTTTCTAGTTGATTGTATCTATATATTAAAAGATTTCTACTAACTTCAGACTTTGAAGTTCCAAGATAAACTGGAAGGCAATAAGCTTCTGTGTCCCAATAGGTAGCCCCTCCATACTTTTCTCCTGTAAATCCTTTTGGGCCAATATTTAATCTACTATCCTCACCAGAATATGTTGATAGTAATTGAAATAGATTATATCTAATTCCCTGTTGTGCTAATTTGTCACCACTAATTTTTATATCACAAATATTAAATCTTTCATTCCAAGATTTTGAATGTTCATCTAAACATTTTTCAAAACCTTTTTCAAATTCTACATCGAGTATTATTTTAGCTTCAGTAACAAGATTTTCTTCACTAAAATCTCTACTAGTAACCACACTAACAAACTTTTCAATAGAAACAGTTTCATTTTCATCTACTTCAAATGTGTAGCTATTATTTGCTAAGTAATCTTCATTATTATAAGTATATTCTAAACTATCCTTACTAATATTATTTTTCATATAAGCACAAACTGTAAATACTTCAGTTCCAAAAGGATTCTCTTTAGTTTTACAACTAACAAACCCTTCATTTTCTCTACTTTTTGTATCAATATTTATCCAAAACTTTTCATCGTAGTT
>JAWXUS010000154.1:0-1990 GCA_044426235.1 Peptostreptococcaceae bacterium
ATAAATAATTGTTTTCATATTTTTCTCCAATACTTAAATTCATTCTACATAGTTTATTATATATTTAGTTACATAATAAATAAATAAAAAAAGGACTTTTACAGTCCTTTATCTAATATAGTTATATAAGTTTGTCACTTATGCTTTTTGTTTTACTTGAGTTGTTAGAGTTGGTAGCTCTAGCAACTTTTTTATATTTATTACATAATTCAGTTATTGTTTCATTTTTCACTTCCAGAACTTGCGTTAGTTCTCCATAATTAAAGCTATCATAAATTTTAAATTGTCCAACCTTTTTTATATCTATGTGTAGGTTGCTATCTTCATAGATCATATTACTTTTTGTCTTATCTTTGCATCTACCACCAAATATAGAATTTAGATTTTGCCTAACTTGATTAGTCATAATATCCTTATTAAGAAGTTGGCTACTAAGCATTAATATTATTCCTGCTCCTGCACTTTTATTAGCTAGTATGGTTAAAGCATTGTGGAAGTCTTTATTGCCCTGGAATGTGGCTAATTCATCTATTACAACAATTCTATAAGGCATTTTATTTATTTTTCTGTACTGTTCCAGGCTTTTAACATTGTTTCTTTTAAATTTATTATATCTATCATTCATAATTTTTATATTTTCTTCTAAAATATCGAGTGCATCATCTTCATTTTCAGTGTAATTAACAACATTTTTAACCTTTTCATATTCAAAAAAATCTACAATTTTAGGATTTATAATATCAAGTTCTATGTCGCACCTTGGAAATTGAATTAATTGGCATAACATCAAATACATTAAATTACTTTTTCCACCTCTTGTACTTGCAAATATTCCAATGTGTGCATTACTTGGCTTATTTATATCAAACCTAACTTCTTTATTTTTCATATTGTAGCCCAGAAGGAGATTAAACTCTTTAGATTTATGAATAGAAGTAGAGTATTTAGAGTTTTTATAATCCTTTGTAGTAGTTATATAAACACAATAATCTATTTGCTCAATAATTATTTGGCTAGAATCTATATTTAGAAATTTACTAAGAAAAATGGATTTATCTTGTAGATCCTTTAGCTCAAATAAATAATTCACTTTAAAAATATAAACTGTTCTATCTTTTTTTAACTCAGTCTTATAAAATTTTATATTGTTTATTTTAGTTTGCATAAAAAATAGGTCAAAGTCTATTGTTTTATTATTTAGAATGTTGCTTATACTTTTTACACTTTCTAATACTGCATAAACTGTAGTTTCTATTATAGTCATATTAGCACCTCCTTTAAGTTTTGAAGGTTTGTATCTAAATATCTAACTCTATAACCCTTTAAATTAACTTTATCCTTTAAATCCGTTAGACAAATAATAGTTGGTATTATTTCAAATCTATCATTTAATTTAGCATTATAAATTTTAGTTTTAAAATCACTATATTTATCTATGCAATCAGAAATTTTATTTGATAATTGAACTTCCAAAACTTGAGTATAAATTTTATCATCTAGCTTGAATTTTATAAATCCATCACAAATCACATTATCTATAACTAAATTTCTTTTAAAATCTATAATATTAGCTCCTAATTTAATTAGTTCAACTAAATAGTCGGTTAATAATAAGTCGTGTCTTACAAGTCGTATATTTGGCTTTTTGCTATCATTTCCATAATAATAATATTTGTTGCTATCTAATTTGCATCTTTTTATATACTCAACGTTTGCTAATTTTGCTAGCCTTCTACTGCAAACAACATTGTTTACATTTTCAAAAAACAACTCCTGGATATGCTTATTTGTTGCAAGCTCCACGAGGTCTATAAATTCTACTATCTTTAAATCTCTTTCTACTATCAAATAGATCTACCTCCAAATTTTAAATTGTTTATATAAATATATATATGAACAACAATAAAAATAATTACAAAAATATTTAATTAGACAAAAATATTTTATAAACTGTTTAGTTTGAGTTGTTATAAGAGGAACAACAGAAAAT
>JAWXUS010000154.1:2000-2485 GCA_044426235.1 Peptostreptococcaceae bacterium
ATAAATATAAGCCCTTACAATTTATTTTATAAAACGTGGCATTAAACACGTAGATTTTTCTTTACGTCTATATGGTGGAATAAGTGGAGAATTTCCAATACGGACATTTTTAAATCCTTTATTTTTAGCACTACTTAATTCTATTGTTCTATGGAGCATATCTCCTTTATAAATAGAGTAATCATTATCAATTTCTTCTATACTATAAGTCTTTATAGCGCCAAAACCTTGAGAGCTTTTTTTACCGATAAAGTTAAGTTTATCTAAAACTCTTTTAAGAGCCTCAACGTTTCCTCTACAATAAAAAATCAAGTTATTATCTTCATACAAGCTACAAAAAAGTGGTTTTTGATAGTTTTTAAACTTACCTGCACCAATTTCTATTCTTTCTTTTACATTATCTTTAAAAGCTATAATATCGGTATTTTTAGTGTGGAACTTTTTAGTGTAATTAATATTAAACTTCTTAACATTAGATTTTATAA
>JAWXUS010000155.1:0-2482 GCA_044426235.1 Peptostreptococcaceae bacterium
AAGTATCAGAAAAATGAATTGATTTATTCAAATTTCTAATACTTTTATTTTCATTTAAACACTTAAATTATAAATAATACTTACTGTCAACTATTTGTCCTTGACTTGGGTACCATTATATTTCATTATAATATGGCTTGTTTTGATTATTTTATCGTTATTTTATTAGTGGTTATGTCGGAATTTAGTTTTTACAATTTTTTTTGCCAAAAGCTTCACTACACTCTCGACGTGGACTTATTTGTTCAGAATTTTTCAAGAAAAAACATATCCAATTTATATTCTTAATTAAACTTAGAAGAATTATCCTGTTTGCATAAACTAATTGTTTTAGTTCTATAATTAAATTTAACTATATAGTTATTTAATAGTTGATAACCTATTATTCCATCAACTTCATAATCAAATTTTGAACTTAGTAATTTCATATCATGTTCTAAGAAATCTATATCTATTACTTCATTATTAATTGTTACATTAGTTAATTTTAATTTATAATTAATATAAGCCTACTTACAAATCTAGTAACATTTAAATATTTTTAGTTGAATATTCATCAGAAACTTTCGACAAAGTAAAAAAAGAACCAACATATTATATTAACATGTTAGTTCTACTCAATAACGTTTGAGATACGAATGATATATCCTCTTCAATTTTGAAGTAATTACCTTTTCAGGTTATTTTATTATAACATTTATATGATTAGTTATCAATAGTTTGTTCCACTGGCTGGTAAATGAATATTTGAATTTTCATCGTTCCTCCTTAATATAATTACACAATGTAACTTCCACTATGTTTCAGCCTCATCATGTAATTTGTAAATTATTTGTAAAATTCTTTAACTCTTTTAAGACTAAGGTTGTAATACTCTGGAGTAATTTCAACTCCAATAAAGTTTCTTTTTTGTCTAGCAGCAGCTTCTGCTGTAGTACCAGAACCCATGAATGGATCTAGTATTAAATCATTTTCATTAGTATGGATATTTATTATTTGTTGCATTAATTTCAAAGATTTTTGAGTAGGATGTCCTAATCTTTCTTTTCCAGATACTAAAGGTGTAGTAAATAACGAACGTTCATATGGTTTGTCTTCTGCTTTATTGAATGTCCATTTAGCACCTTTTTTAACTCCCCATATAGCAAACTCCATATCTTGTACATATCTTCTATTTATATTTCTAGGCATAGGATTCGATTTTTGCCATACTAGGATATCCTTCACTAGTATTCCATTTTGTTTAAGTGAATTTGATATATCACTTAGATATAAGTAAGAACAAAATATTATGATTGAACCATTATTATCTAATATTTCTACGTAATCTTTTATCCAACTTGTTACATCAAAATCTTTATCCCATTCCCCGAAATCTAATCCCGACCTATTACCGTCCATAGTAGTAAAATTATTTGATTTTGATATATTATAAGGTGGGTCTGTAATAATATGATTAACTTTTAAATTCATATTTTTAAATTCCTCTACTAATTTAGTTGAGTCATTTAAATGTAAAGTTGCGTTACCTATTGTAACAGTTTTAACATTATTCATTAGAGTTCCTTTCATTTAAGTTTAAATTAAAGTATAAGTATAGTTGATTATTTATTGTTTTATTATATTTAGGTATATATTGAACTAGGTTATTAGATTTTAAGAAATCACATATCCATTGGTGTTCTTTAAGGTTTTTGATATATAGTGAATTTTTATTTAATCTTCTTAATTTTTCTGTAAATACTGATGATATAATTGCATAAATCTTATCATCTACATTTGTATAAATTAGAATGTTTGTAGTTGTGGGGTTAATGAATACTTTTATATAAGCTTCTTGAAAGGTGTTATTTATTTTTATTTTCATAATAGATACCTTACTTAGAATACGATATTCTTTGCTTAAGTATTGTATTTTGTGATGAGATATTACTTTCTAGTAAAAAGGTAGATGGGAGTAGGTTTTTCTTTTTACCGTAAATAATATGAGTTCTGGATGATGATAGATATAAGATTTCTTTTGCTCTTGTTATAGCTACATATAGTAATCTTCTTTCTTCATCAAGTGTTCCTTTTGTATAGTTAGTTGTGGGGATGATTCCTTCATTAACTCCAATTATAATAACTACTTTAAATTCTAAACCTTTTGATCTATGAATAGTCATTAGGTTTACTTTGAATTTACTTTTATTATCTTCTTCATCTTGTAGATGTAATTGATTAATAAAGTGTTCTATAGATAAATCTGAATGCGATATTAATTGTTTTAAAGAAGTTATCCTAGCGTAGGTTTCTTCTTTGTTTTCACATGATTCTAAATAATCATGTATTTTTAATAAATCTAATACTTTGTCATAAAACTGTTCTTTATTATATTCTCTAATGATATTAGATAGATTAAGTAGTTCTTCAGATAGTTTGTTTAAATAAGGATTATTAAATGTTTTTAGTGAAGTAAATAATTTTGTATTATTTTGTTTAT
>JAWXUS010000156.1:0-2482 GCA_044426235.1 Peptostreptococcaceae bacterium
GCATTTCCATTAGCAAATTGTATATTAATTTGACTTTTCTTTTAAAAAGTATTTCGTGAAAATTAAAATTTATGTTATAATTATAATTAGATAAAATTTAATTAAATAGTTGAAAAGAATGGCCGTTCTTTACAACAAATATAGTTATAATTATAATGTTTAAAGCCCTTTATATTTCGTATAATCTTATACTTAGTATAAAGGCTTTTTTACATAAAGTAAAGATTTTTTGTCATACAAAATAAATAACAAGTGTTATTCAAGTGTTATTTATAAAATATATTATTGCTCAAAAAACTATACAATAATACTATATATTTAATTATTTTTATCCACTTAAAAAAACTTATGGAGGATAGGAATATGGACTATAAAATACTTGTAGATACAAGGGAAAAAGAAATAAAGCATATTATAGAAAAGTTTGATAAGAATAAAATCCCGTACGAATTTACAACAATAAAAACTGGGGATTATCTTATAAAAAATCTTGATAAAAATGAGGTATATAATTCTATTGCTATTGAGAGAAAAGCAGACTTAAATGAACTAATAAATAATCTATTGGATAGAAATTCTATTAAAGAAATAACTGTAAATGGAGAAACTAAAAAGCTAAATAGATTTTATAGAGAATTAGAGAGATCCAAGGAACAAAACATAAAATTAATTATCATAATCGAGGACGAAAATTTTTATTACAATATGTTAAAAGGAAATTATAAAAGTAACACTAATATTAATTCTTTAAAAGGTATGTTGATGAGTTTAGAAGCTAAATACCCTAACATAAATATAGTTGGAATAAATAAAAATTGTAGTGCTAGCTATATAAATGCTACTTTATACTATAATTTAAGACAACACTTAAAAATATCTAATCAAACAGGCTTTTAAAGTGTTGTAATATTGTATAATATAATAACATTAATAATTTATTACGATATACTTAAAACTTATTTAAAAAGGTCATTTTTTTAGAAATTTAATTTAAAAGCTAGTAATACAAACATATTAAGGCTTGTTAAGTAGTTTATCTATTTAATAGGCTTTTTTTATTGCTAAAAACACTAAAATATTATAAGTGTACTAAAAAGATGCTCTTTATAAATATGGCTTACTGATAAAGATAATCTATAAATAATAAATACAATCCCTGGAGCTAAACAATAGATCTATAACTAATTATTAATATTGGTAAAAGCAATAATGCATTAGCTAAAACTAACTTAAACCAAAACACACTAATTTTCTTTTTATGTTTCCTATTGCTATTTGTATCCTTTTAAACCCACCATTTTTATTAGCTTCCCCCATTAAAACTACTAAATCTAAACTATTTATAAAATAAGCTTGTACTATTAAATATTTATGTAAACATTTTAGAATATAGGCATATACATAGAAATATAAACAAATAAAAATACAGGAGGTAAAACTAAAAATATGATAGTTGAACGAGATATAAAAGTAGTACAATTTATAGATTTGGTGGAGCTAGCAACAAACAAGCACATACAAGATCTATTCTTTACTAATGTAAATAATGTAGTTTGTAGTAGAAGACTTACCAAGTTGGCGGATATTGAATATATAAAAAGATGCAAATTAGATAGTAATAAGTTTTATTATTATTCTAATAGTTCAAAAAAACCGAATTTAAGATTAATAAACCATGATTTAAAAGTAACTGATTATGTAGTTAAGTTATTGAAATTAGGAGCTAATATAATAGATTTTAAAAGAAATATAGTAATTGATGATATTATATCCGATGCATTTATTAAATTTAGTTTAGATAATAAGGTATATACTCAAGTAATTGAAGTACAGTTATCCAACAAAATATCCAATTGCATAAACAAATATAGCGGATTTAAAGATAAGATATTTAAAGCCAACTTAACTACTAGATTTGAAGTAATTCCAACAATAGTATGTATAACTGATTTAAAAGATAAAATTGATTTAAAAGGCTATAAGGTTAGATATATTGCAACTGATTTAGCGGACTTAAAAGAGGTGATTATATGACTGTATTAGATATTACTATTAGTGCAATTTTTGAGAGTTTTAGAAGTGTTAAGAATATACTTCAAAATAATAAAGTGGATTTTAATTTATTCTTTATAGAAACCAAAATAAACAATATTGCATTTAGATCAGTTGAGCAAAAAGAAGAAAAGACAATTTATAAATTTAAAGTAAACTATTTGTTTGAGCTGCAAGAACTAACTAATAAGAAAATTATATTAAGTAGATTTTTAAATATAGATAGTAATCAAATCATAATAGAACAAATTAATTATTATGTGTATATAACTGCTATAAATGTTAATAATAGTTATGTGTATGATTATAATATTCATACGGCGGATAAATTTAATCTATTGTTAGGCTATGATATTGAGAACAAGCCAATAAGATTTAATATAAGTAAGCCAAGTAATAGCCATATTGGTATATTTGCTAGTACTAGAGG
>JAWXUS010000157.1:0-2469 GCA_044426235.1 Peptostreptococcaceae bacterium
AGAACATAATTATGGTGATAGATATTCATTTGCTTTAGTTGGTATGGTTAACTCTAATGTGCCTGCTGTAACACTTTACTACAACTCTAATCCTTTAGCAACTGATTATTGTTTAAGAGTTGGACATGCTCAAGAGCCTTCTTGGTGGATTTTTAACACATATTATGATATAGTAATGGCAAATGAAAATAATTTCTTTTATGATGACTTTGAAGTTCCTGTTCTTTGGCATGATTTTAATACAGGTCCATTTTATGTAGTAAATCAAAATTATCGTAATGAAATGTTCCAGTTCTTCGAAGGAGATACATTATTAACTTAAAAAAGTAGGTGATTATTATTAAAAAGTTTATTTTATTAGTTTTAGTTTTTATATTAAGTAGTTGTAGTAGCGAGCTTGATAAAAGTTATCATCGATATGTAGATGATGTTAATTATATTCATTTAGTTGAAATGTTAAACAATCCAGTTATGGATGAAATTGTATTACAATATAATATTATATCAGATGATAAATCTGTAAGCACTTTATCTAAAATGTTATATGGGAATTATTATATAACTTTAAATAATTCTTTTAATACCTTCTCTCACTCTATCAATTCTAATTCAATCGAAGTAAAAGACTTATTAACAAACGAAACAACTATCTTTATGGAAAATGTTAATATAAATTCATTAGATCATTTTTCTACACTAATATTAGATACATATAAAGATGAGTTTACATATTACTCTATGAAAGATTTTATACCACTAGCTCTTCAATTAACAGATTGTGACGATTTAGAATTTTATCACGAATCAGATAAATATTCAGAAAATATTTATAGACTAGTAGCTACAATAGATAAACTTAATTTAGACAATGAAATACATAATATGTTATTAGAATCTAATAGTAATTACCAAGAGTTATACAATATAGATAATCCTAAAATAACATTAATGTTTAAGACTGATGAAACAAATTCATATTTTTTATCATCAATTGATTTTAAAATAAATGATATAATGATTACTGAAATAATTTAGAACCTAATTTATGGTTCTTTTTTTTCTTGTAAAAATATGATAAAATTTTATAAATGGAGGTTTATATGAAAAAAATAATTTTAATAATAACTTTGTTAATAACATTAGTTGCGTGTAAGTCTTCTAATGAAATAAAAATAGAGTTTGAATCAAACGGAAGTATAGTAGAAATACAATATATAAAAGAAAATAGTAAAGTTAATAAACCAATAGATCCATTTAAAGAAAATTATATATTTTTATATTGGGAGTTAAATAATGAAGAATTTGATTTTAATACATTAATTAATGAAGATATAATACTTAAAGCTAAATATAAAGAAGATACACATAAAGTAGTATTTATTAATGATAATGTTGTATTAAAAGAAATAGATATATTACATAATAATAAAGTAGAAAATATAATAATAAATAAAGAAGGATATAAATTTATAGGATGGTTATTAAATGATGAAATATTTAATTTTAATACATTAATTAATGAAGATATCATACTTTATGCTTTATTTGAAGAAGAAATAGTACAATATACAGTTAGTTTTGTAATAGATGAAGAAATAAATAATATTTTAATAAATAAAAATAATAAAGTAGAACAACCAATAGATCCATTTAAAGAAAATTATCTATTTTTATATTGGGAGTTAGATAATAATGAATATGATTTTAATACATTAATAACTAAAGATATAATATTAATAGCTAAATTTATAATTAAAGACCCTGAGATTGGAACTATTTATTCTGATGAATTTAATAATGAATATGAAGTATACGATACAAATAAATTAATTTTAAATAAAGTAAATGAAAATTTAGAATATATTAATATACCTAGTGAATTATATGGAAATACTATTACTAAAATAAATAATGAAGTATTTTTAAATAATACAATTATTAAAGAAATAATATTACCAGATACAATAGAATATATAGGAAATTCAATTTTAAAAGGATGTACTAATTTAGAAAATTTAACAATTCCTTTTATCGGAGAAACAATAAGTGATAATAATTTTTTAGGATATTTCTTTGGTAGTAGTAGATATTTAGATAATATAGATTATATAGAAGCAAATTTAATTAATGTTACAATAACAAATATTAAAGAATTAAAAAGAGCAACATTTTATCAATGTAATTATATAGAAAAAATTAATTTACCTAATAATTTAGAATTAATAGAAGAATATGCATTTTATGAATGCTATAACTTAACTAATATAATAATACCTAGTGAAGTAGTATTAATTAAAGCATCAAGTTTTTATCATTGTACTTCATTATTAACAGTTACATTTAATGATGATAGTAAATTAGAAAAAATAGAAGAATATGCATTTAGTGGATGTAATTCTTTATTAACAATAAAATTACCAGATAGTGTTAAAGAAATAGAAAGAGGAATCTTTTATAAATGTTTAAATA
>JAWXUS010000021.1:0-25575 GCA_044426235.1 Peptostreptococcaceae bacterium
CTTATGTGCTTCTTCTTTCTCTATATTATCTTTTTCATATATCATATTTTCACTCTTATTTATATCTTCATGTAATTTCTTATTTATTACTTGCTCGTATAATCCCTCTTTTAAAATAACCATCCCCCCCCTTTTTGATTTGTAAGTATATACTAACACAAAAATATCATTAATATCCTTATAAATTTTAATCTAATGATTATTTCTGTTGAAATTAAGCATATTTTAAAATATAATATTATAAATTAAATAAATTTCTGATATTTAGTAATTTGTTCAATTTATAATATTAAAAGGGGAATTGGTGATGGGAAAACTTTATTTTAAAGATGGATCACTTATGTATGATGGTGATCTTAAAAACGGAAAACCACATGGACAAGGAAAAATGATTTATAAATACGATACATTCAATGAAGAATATATTGGTGAATTTAGAGATGGTAAAAAACATGGTTATGGAAAAGAATATTGTGACTTATTTCATGATTATTTAGCATACGAAGGTGAATTCCAAGAAGATAAGAGACATGGGAATGGAAAAGAATACTGCATGTTTATGGGTAGTTTAGAATATGAAGGTGAATATATAAATAACAATAGAGATGGAAAAGGTGAAACATTCTACACTAGTGGTTCCATTAGAGAAAAAGGTACTTTTAAAGGGCTCGAATTAGAAGATGGTCAAAAATTTGATAGTGATGGAAATTTAATATAATAATATATAATAAAAAGAACTGATAAATAAAAATTTATCAGTTCTTTTTACTTTAATCTATTCCCATTCAATAGTTCCTGGAGGTTTACTAGTTATATCATAAACTACTCTATTAGCTCCATCAACTTCATTTACTATTCTATTTGATATTTCTTCTAAAACATCATACGGCATTTTATACCAATCAGAAGTCATTCCATCAGAAGAAGTAACAGCTCTTATACCTACTAAGTATGCATAAGTCCTTTCATCTCCCATAACTCCAACAGTTTTAACATCTGGAAGTGTAGCAAATGCTTGCCAAATTTCTTTATATAAGTCGTGCTTTCTAAGAACGTCCATATATATAGCATCAGCTTCTCTTAAAATATCACATCTTTCCTTAGTCACTTCACCAATAACTCTTATTCCAAGTCCTGGACCTGGGAATGGGTGTCTAAATATTAAACCTTCTTCTATTCCAAGTTCAAGTCCTATTTTTCTAACTTCATCTTTGAATAATTCTCTTAAAGGTTCAACTATTTCAAACTCTATATCTTCAGGTATTCCACCAACATTATGGTGAGATTTTATTGTTGCAGCTTCACCGTGTCCACTCTCAACAACATCCGGATAAATAGTTCCTTGAACTAAGAAATCCATTTTTCCAAGCTTATTAGATTCTTCTTCAAATACTCTAATAAATTCTTCACCTATTATTTTTCTTTTTTGTTCAGGTTCAGTTATTCCTTTTAATTTACCTAAGAATCTATCTTCACAATTTACCCTTATTAGATTCATATCAAATCTATCTCTAAATATTCTCTCAACATCATTTCCTTCATTTTTTCTAAGAAGTCCATGATCAACGAATACACAAGTTAAATTATCACCAATAGCTCTATGAACTAAAACTGCAGCTACTGAAGAATCAACTCCTCCACTAAGTGCACATAAAACTTTTTTATCTCCAATAGTTTCTTTAAGTTCTTTTATTTTATCGGCTATAAATGAATCAGTAGTCCAATCCCCACTAACACTACATATATTATATAGGAAGTTTTTAAGTATTAAATCTCCCTGTAAACAATGTTCAACCTCAGGGTGGAACTGCACTCCATAAAGATTCTTTTCAACATTTTGCATTCCTGCAACTGGGCAATCATTAGTATGTGCTATTGATTCAAATCCTTCTGGCAATACATCTATTAAATCAGTATGGCTCATCCAAACACTATTAGTATCTATTCCTTCAAATAATTTTGAATTATTGTATGTTATAGCAGTTTTTCCATATTCTTTTTCGCTAGTATTTCCTTTTCTAACGTTTCCTCCAAGAATATGTGCCATAACTTGAATTCCATAACAAATACCTAATATCGGTACTCCTATTTCAAATATTTCTTTTGCTATCTTAGGTGAATTTTCTAAATATGCACTATTTGGACCACCTGTAAATATTATTCCCTTAGGATTTTTAGCTTTTATATCTTCTATATTTGTAGTGTATGGTATTATTTCACAATACACGTTATTCTCTCTAACTCTTCTCGCTATAAGTTGATTGTATTGACCACCAAAGTCAACTACTAATACTAATTCGTGCTTTATCATAAGTCTATATATCTCCTTGTATACTGTAGTTAGGTGCCTCTTTAGTTATTTTTATATCATGTGGGTGACTTTCTCTAAGTGATGCAGCAGTTATTTTCATAAACTCTGCACTATTAGCTAAAACTTCAAGACTATCAGCTCCACAATATCCCATACCAGCTCTTAATCCACCAATCATTTGGAATACTATATCTTCAACATTTCCTTTGTATGCAACCATTCCCTCAACACCTTCTGGAACTAGCTTTTTAGCATCATTTTGGAAATATCTATCTTTTGAACCTTGTTCCATTGCGCCTATTGAACCCATACCTCTATATGATTTGTATCTTCTTCCTGCATAAAGAATTGCTTCTCCTGGACTTTCTTCAGTTCCTGCAAAAAGTGAACCCATCATACAAGCAGATGCTCCAGATGCTAAAGCCTTAACAACATCTCCTGAGAATTTAATACCCCCATCAGCTATTATTGGAACTCCATACTCACGACCTACTTCAGCACAATCCATAACAGCAGTAACCTGTGGAACTCCAATTCCTGCAACTACTCTTGTTGTACATATTGAACCAGGTCCAATACCAACTTTAACACAATCAGCTCCAGCTTCTATTAAATCTTTAGTAGCTTTTGCAGTTGCTACATTACCTGCTATAACTTGTATCTCAGGATAATTTTCTTTTACTTTTTTAACTGCATCTATTACACCTCTAGAATGTCCATGTGCACTATCTAAAACTATGATATCAACTTGTGCTTTACTTAATGCATCAACTCTATCAAGTAAATCTGCACTTATTCCAACAGCCGCACCGCATAAAAGTCTTCCTTTAGAATCTTTTGCAGAGTTTGGATATTGAATTTTTTTCTCTATATCTTTTATAGTTATAAGTCCTTTTAAAACTCCATCATTATCGATTATCGGCAGTTTTTCAATTTTATGTGTTTTTAAAATTTGTTGTGCTTCAACTAATGTAACTCCTTCTTTTGCAGTAACTAAATTATCTTTAGTCATTACACTGTCAATAGTTTTAGTTAAATCATCTTCAAATTTTATATCTCTATTAGTTATTATTCCTATTAGTCTTTTTTCTTCATCAATAATAGGAACTCCCGATATTTTGTATCTCCCCATTATATCGTCAGCATCTTTTATTGTCTTTTCTTTTGTTAAGAAAAATGGATCTATAATAACTCCATTTTCACATCTTTTTACTCTATCAACTTCTAAGGCTTGTTCTTCTATTGACATATTCTTGTGTATTATACCAAGTCCACCTTGTCTTGCCATAGATATTGCCATTTTAGATTCTGTAACTGTATCCATTCCAGCACTTATAAATGGAATATTTAATTTTATTTTTTTAGTTACATTAGTTTGTATATTAACCATATGTGGTAATACTTCAGATTTTTGTGGTATTAATAAAACATCATCAAACGTTAATCCTTCTTTTAATATCTTAGCCATAGAATTTACCTCTCTCCAATTTGTATATTTATATAAAAAAATAACCTACATAATAAATTACTCTACAATAATAGAGTGAAATTACTATATAGGTTATCCATAATACTTTTTTATAGCGAATAAACAGGGATCTTTATCAGCCTGAACATTTACTCTATGAAAAATATTACTATAATAATTTCACCCATAGTCAAAATATTTACGGTATTTTGGTAGAAACTTCTAGACCTTATCTCTAGATATATATGAGTGATACTTTTATTTTTAATTGTGAGTATAATTTATCAGAATTATCCGTTAGTGTCAACATTATTTTAATAAATCTGTATATTTTAAATATTTTGATATTTTATGTATATTTATGAAACAAATATAATATTAATCAGAAAAAATCCCATAAACTAAAAGTTTATAGGATTTTATGGCCTACATCATTGGAGGCATACCTCCAGGCATTTGCATAGGATCATTAGTTATTATCTCACAAACTGCAGCTTCAGTAGTTAAAAATACCCCTGCAATACTTGCAGCATTTTGTAATGCACTTCTAGTAACTTTAGTTGGATCAACTATACCAACTTCAATCATATTAACGTATTTTTCATTTAATGCATCAAATCCAACTTCAGATTCTTCCTTAAGAACACCCTCAACTATAACTGCACCTTCAAGGCCTGCATTTGTTGCAATTTGTCTTAGAGGTTCTTCAAGTGACTTTCTAATTATTTGTGCACCTATTTTTTCTTCGCCTTCTAATTCGTCTATTAATTTATCAAGAGACGGGATTATGCTAACTAAAGCAGTTCCTCCTCCTGCTACTATTCCTTCTTCAACCGCAGCACGAGTTGCATTAAGTGCATCTTCTATTCTAAGTTTTCTTTCTTTAAGTTCAACTTCAGTAGCTGCACCAACCTTTATAACTGCTACTCCTCCTGCAAGTTTTGCAAGTCTTTCCATTAACTTTTCAGTATCAAATTCAGAAGTAGTTTCTTCTATTTGCATTTTTAATTGATTAACTCTTGCATTTATTTCATTAGGATCACCAAATCCATCTACTATAGTTGTAGTTTCTTTGCATACTTTAACTGAAGTAGCACGACCAAGCATAGTTATATCAGCCTCTTTTAAGTCATATCCTAATTCATCAGAAATAACAACACCACCAGTTAAAACTGCTATATCTTCAAGCATCGCTTTTCTTCTATCACCAAATCCTGGTGCTTTAACTGCAACAACTTCAAAAGTTCCTCTTAATTTATTCACAACTAAAGTTGCTAAAGCTTCTCCTTCAACATCTTCTGCAATAACTAAAAGTTTTTTACCTTGTTGAACTATTTGTTCAAGAACTGGAAGTATTTCTTGTATATTTCCTATTTTCTTATCAGTTATTAATATATATGGATCGTTTAATACCGCCTCCATTTTGTCCGTATCAGTTGCCATATATGGAGATACGAAACCTCTATCAAATTGCATTCCTTCAACTGAATCAAGTTCTGTGTGCATAGTTTTTGATTCCTCAACACTTATAACACCATCTTTTCCAACTCTCTCCATAGCCTCTGCAATTAATGCTCCAACTTCTTCATCTCCTGCAGAAATTGATGCAACTTGTGAGATAGATTCTTTAGTTTCTATAGTTCTTGATTGACTTTTAAGTTCATTAACACAAACCTCAACAGATTTTTGTATTCCTTTTCTTATAAGAATTGGGTTTGCACCTGCAGTAACATTTTTTAAACCTTCTCTAATTATAGCTTGTGCTAAAACTGTTGCAGTTGTAGTTCCATCTCCTGCAATATCATTAGTTTTAGTTGCAACTTCTTTAACAAGTTGTGCACCCATATTTTCAAATCTATCTTCAAGTTCTATTTCTTTTGCAATAGTAACTCCATCATTAGTAATTAATGGTGAACCAAATTTCTTATCAAGTATAACATTTCTTCCCTTAGGTCCAAGTGTTACTTTAACTGTATCAGCTAATTTATTAACACCACTTTCTAAAGCTTTTCTTGTATCTTGCCCAAATCTAATTTCTTTAGCCATTTTTTACCCCTCCTTATTCTACTATCGCTAGTATATCGCTTTGTCTTAATATTATATATTCATTTCCATCTATTTTAATTTCATTTCCTGCATACTTTTGGAAAATAACTTTATCAGAAATTTTAACTTCCATTTTTATTTCGTGTCCATCAACTACTCCTCCTGGACCTACTTCAACAACTTCAGCCATTTGGGGTTGCTCTTTTGCACTCCCTGGTAAAACTATTCCACTTGCAGTTTTTTCTTCTGCCTCTATCTTTTTGATTACTACTCTATCAGCTAATGGTCTTATTTTCATAAAGATACCTCCTATTTTATTATGTAGAATAAAATAACATATTATTATTTTTTATCACTCTAATCATAAGAGTGCTAATACCTAAATAATATATTATTTTCAACATATTTTCAATACTTTTATCTAATTTTTTATTTTATGTAAATCAATAATTTTTTGTTACACTAATATTTATAACAAAGGAGATAAAAGTCTACAAAAGGACTCTTTAAACCTAGTTAATTTATTTCTTTTATTAAATTCTTCAAATCTTAATTCTTTGCTTGAAGTTATATCTTCATCAAAATCTGATATAAACTTATTTATAACATATTTATCATATATAAAAGCATTTATCTCAAAATTAACTAAAAAACTCCTAATATCAATATTACAAGAACCAGTTGAAACTATTTCATCGTCAATTATTATTACTTTTGAATGTATAAAGCCTTTTTCATAAAGATATATCTTCCCTCCATATTTAAGAATTTCCTCAAAATATGAGTAAGAGGCAATATTAACAATTTTATGGTCTGCTATTTTTGGAAAAATAATTTCAACTTTTACTCCACTTAATATTGCATTTTTTAATGCTTTAAGTAAAGTATCATCTGGTATAAAATATGGTGTTTCAATTTTAATACTCTTTTTAGCTCTAGAAATCATCAAAAAATAAGAATAATAAATACTCTCTAAATCACTATCAGGTCCACTACTAACTATTTGTATAGTACTTTTCCCACTTGAATTAATCTTTGGAAAATATTTATTTGATATTAATATTTCTTTAGTTGAAAAATACCAATCAGTCGAAAAATTAATCTGTAACATATGTGTACAACTCCCAAATATTTTTATATGAGTGTCTCTCCAATATCCAAATTTTTTATTCTTACCTATGTATTCATCTCCAACATTTATACCACCCAAATAACTAGTATGACCGTCTATAATAACAATTTTTCTATGATTTCTATAATTAATACTTCCACCAATTAAAGGAAACTTATAGGGCTTAAAATAGCTAACAGATATATTATTATTCTTTAATTCATTTATATAATTTTTCTTTAAAATAAATCTAAAACAGCCAATCTTATCATACAAAACTTTTATTTCAAGTCCTTCTTTGGCTTTTTCTATAAGCAAATTCTTTAGTTTTTTTCCAACTTCACAATCCTTTATTATAAAGTATTCAAGATGTATATAATTGTTTGCATTTTTTATATCTTCAAATAGACTCTCAAATTTTTCAATTCCATCTCTAAAAACTTCAATTTTATTATTTTTTGTATATGGAAATTTCGAATTATTTAAAAGTAAATTTATTAGATACTTTTTTATAGAATCATTAGAAACTCTATTTTCAAATTGTTCTTTTTCAATATCTATAATGTCATTTATAGCATTAGAATTTTCAAATAAGTTTCTACTTTCATCAAAAATATCTTTAGTCAAAAGTAGTCTTCTTTTTCTTAAATTTATTCCAAAAATAGCATAAATTAATACTCCTCCCCCAGGAAAAAGTATAAATATAAGTAACCAAGTCATAGTTTTTATTGGATCTCTATTTTCAAGTATTATTTTTATAGATAAAAAAGCTCCAAGTAAATATGTGATTACTATATATAAAAAAATAAATCTATTTTCAGTAATCATTTATTATTTTCCAATTCCTAGTTCTCTTGCATAATAAAATAAATATTGTTGTGCGAAACCTGATAAATCCCCAAATTTATCTACTGAAAACTTTCTTATTTTAGGAAGAGATAAACTCTCCTCTATATAAAACTCTTCCATAACTCTCTTTACCCAAACATCAACTGGAAAAGTGTCATATTTTTGCATTCCAAATAATGCAATACAATCTCCTACTTTAGCACCAACACCTTTAAATTTCAATAATTCAATTAAACATTCTTCAGTCGATAATTTTCTTAAATCCTTAACATCTATATTATTTAAAGCTATTTCATCAACTGTACTTTTTATATATTTATCTCTAAATCCAGTTTGACAAGCTCTTATATCTTCAACTTTAACACTACTTAATTTTTCACAAGTTGGGAATGAATAATATTCTTTTCCATTATAGATCCCAATTAATTCTCCATAATTTCTACTTAAGTTATCTATAGCTCTTTGAATCATAGGTATTCTATTATTTGAAGATATAATAAATGAAATTAACATTTCAAAACTATCTTGTTTTAAAAGTCTTATTCCATCTCCAAATTCAGTTGCTTTGAGTAAATGTTCGTCCATATTCTTAAGTAAATCTTTTATACTTGAATAATCTCTTTCTAAATCGAAATAATCTATCCATATTTCTTCAAAATCTTTTATATTTGTATTATTAAAATATATTTTATTTTCTTTTTTATATACATTAAGTACTTTTCCAAATACTACTCCCGTATAAGAATTATCTTCTTCTTTTATCCATCTAAAACATTGACCGCACTCAAAAATATGTTTTGGATCAAAGCTATCCATATTTTCAAGAATAACCCCATTATCTATTTCATAATATTTCATAAATTTCTCCTTAAATATATTCTAATTTTTATTTATAAATTTTATAGTATTAATTTCTATTTTACCCAAAAAACTATAAATTTAATAGCAATTTATAATCTATAAATTTTTTATACTAGTATTTTTCTAGGTTTGCATTTTATATAATAAATTTTTAAAAATGTCTAGAGTATAATTTAATTTTTTTTTATGTTAGACTACTTAATATGTTAATTAGGGAGTGATTCTTATGAATAAAAGAAACGTATTTATAGCTATTGAAGGTCCAATAGGCGTTGGAAAAACTACTTTAGCTAATATATTAAATGAACATTTTGGATATGAAGTTTTAAGAGAAATAGTTGAAGAAAATCCATTTTTATCAAAATTTTATACAGATAGAAAGGGTTATGCTCTTCAAACTGAGGCATTTTTCTTATTTAATAGGGTAAAACAATTAGAAGATATTGAAAGAGATTTTTTATCGAATAAAAAAAGTGTTATTAGTGATTATCATATAATAAAAAACTTAATTTTTGCAGGATTAACTTTAGATAAAAATCAACTTTACAGATATAGACAAGTTTATAATACTTTCATTAATGACTTACCTCAACCAGATATAATAATTTATTTAAATTCTGATGTTGATGTATTAATGAAAAGAATTGCACTTAGAGATAGAAGTTTTGAAAGAAAAATGGATATTAATTATATAAAAGAACTTAGTGAAGAATATAAATATTACTTTAATCCATTTTCAATTAAGCATAATTTTGTTGGAAATGAACCAATTATAATTGAAATAGATAATTCAAGGCTAGACTTTTTAAATAATGAAAATGATAAAGATTTTATTATACAAAAAGTAGAAGATTCAATTTTAAAACTTAGAGGGAGAGAAAAATGTTTAAATTAGTTAATAAAAGTAATAAGCCAATAAATCGTGATATATTTATAACTGTTGCCGGAAATGTTGGTGCAGGAAAAAGTACTCTTACTACTTTAGTTGGAAAAAAATTAGGTTTTGAACAACATTTTGAAAAGGTTGACGGAAATCCTTATCTAGAAGATTTTTATTTAGATCAAGAAAAATGGGGGTTCCACCTTCAATTATACTTCTTAGCACAAAGATTTAAGCAACAAAAAGAAATTCAAGCAAATGGATTAAATAATATTCAAGATAGAAGTATCTATGAAGATGTTGAAATATTTGCAAGAAACCTATACGACAACAAATTAATGACTAAAAGAGATTATTTAACTTATAGAGAGTTATTTAATGATATGGTTCCAAACCTTAGAAAGCCTGATTTAATGATCTATCTTAACGGTTCTCTTGATAGCATAATAAATAGAATCAATAAACGTGGTCGTGATATGGAAAAAAGCGTTGATATAGAATATTGGAGAAATCTACACAATAGATACTCTAAATGGATCGAAGAATATAATGAATGTCCAGTTCTTTATGTTGATATCGATAAAGTTGATTTAATAAATCATCCTGAACATTTAGATATGCTTTGTGAAGAAATCAAAAATACTCTTAACATATAAAAACATACAATAAGACAAAAACAAAAAAAGATTGCATTTTAAATGCAATCTTTTTATTCGTTATTTTCTAATACTTCTTCTTTTGATAAGTCTTTACATTCTAAAATGTCTTCTTCTAATTTTTCAACAAATTCTTCTATTTTTTCATCATTAACTTTGTTATTTTCTATAATTTCATCAATAAAAGTTTTTAAATCTTCACTATTTTCTTCATTTGATTTAATTTTTTCTTCTATCACTTCATCAATAAATTCTTTTAACTCTTTATTTTCTATATCATCTTTAATATTATCATAAATTATTTCTTCACTTATAACGATATTATTATCTACTTCTGTGTCTTCTGCAAAAATATTATTATTTACTTCTATATTTTCTGTTACTTCTTCAATAACAAAATCTTCTTTTTCTTCTTTAATTTCTTCATCAAAAATAACTAATTCTTTCTCTATCGATTTAATTTCTTCCAATTCATTTTCGAAAATTCTAATTATTTTTTGTTTTTTATCCTCAAACCAAAGTCCACTATAAACCTCTCCAGTAGATGCTATTTTTTGAATTCCATTGCCGTGTCTTTGATTACACCAAAATTCACCTTCATACACATCTCCATTTAAGTAAGTTAATTTTCCTTTTCCATGCCTTTTTTCATTGACAAATTCTCCAACATAGCTAATACCAGTGCTTGAAGTTAATGATCCAAATCCATGGAATTTTCCATCTAAAAATTCACCTTCATAGATATCTCCATAACTAAAAGTTAACTTACCTTCTCCACTCCTTTTTCCATCTTTAAAATCACCTTCATATACACTTCCATTAGAAAATGTATATGTTCCCCTACCTTCTCTTTTACCATCAACAAACTTTCCTTTATAACTAGATCCATCTTTAAAAGTATATAGTATAGCCTCATAGTGTTTATCGTCTTGCCATATGCCTTCATATGTATCACCATTAATAAACTTTAATGTTCCTCTACCACAAGATTTGTCTTCAATCCAACTTCCAGTAAAAATATCTCCCTTTATATAAGTTAAAACACCTTTTCCATGTCTTAAATCATTTATAAATTCGCCTTCATACACATTACCTTTTAAATATCTTAATGTACCATATCCAAACTTCATATCATTTATGAATTCCCCTTCATAAATATCTCCATCTTCATATTTCATAATTCCTTTTCCGTGACGTCTACCAAATTCAAATTCACCTTCGTAAACATCTCCATTTTCATATCTAAAAATACCTTCCCCATGACGTCTATCATTAACCCAACTTCCTGCATAAACTGCACCATTTGCATAGTTAAGCATTCCTTCACCTTGTTGCTTTCCAAATTCAAAATCTCCATCATAAATTGCACCATCTGAAAATCTTAATATTCCTTTTCCATGACGTTTTCCATTAACTAGGTTACCCTCATATATATTCCCACTTGCATAACCTATTTTACCTTTTCCATGCGCCTCTCCGCTAAAGAATGTACCTTCATAAACATTACCATTTCCAAATTTAAAAATACCTTGTCCATGTCTTTTATCTTCGTACCATTCACCTTCATAAACGTCTGCATTATTATATTTTATCGTCCCCTTACCATGACGTTTACCATCAACGAATTTGCCTTCATAAGTATTTCCATCAATATATTTGATTGTTCCTCGTCCATTAATTCTATTATTAATAAAATCACCTTCATATAAATTACCTTTTAAGTCTTTAAAAACTCCTTTTCCATGTGGTTTACCATCTAATAAATCACCTTTATAAACTGCACCATTTGGAAATCTTAGAATACCTTTTTCGTTAGGCTGTTCATCAAAAACATCAGTTTTATATATGTCATCATTTTGATAAATTTTTCTCATCTAAACTCCTTCCAACTATCTTTATTTACTTATAATAATACCACAAACTATTTATTTATTTCTATCTATTTAGACATTTTTTTACCTTTGAAAATAAAAAAAGCCTAAATATTACTTTAAGTAATATTTAGACCCTTCTATTCTTTAGTAAACTTAGACTTTAGAGTATCAATAACACCCTTTTTAGTCTTTGCTTTCTTCTTCTTTTTCTTCTTATTATCTTTTTCATAAAGATCTAGAGGTTCTTTATTAGAAATATCTTCTTTAGGTTTATCCTCTGTCTTGAAAACTGGGAAATTCGTTTAAATCCTCGAATCTTTGAGTATGCATTGATTCATTAGATTCTGATGTTTGATGTAATGAATTAAACTCATTATTAAGATCAAAATTCAAATCAAATTCTGCTATATCTTCTACATTATTAAGAGATATATTTTCATTAGTTGATGTATAATCTTGACTTAAGTATGTACTATTTTCATTTGGTAATTTAATTTCATCTATGTTGTTTAAATTTATATTTTGAGTTTGCTCAAATGAATTATAATAGTTTTCACTTCCTAAGTTGCTAACATTATCATTTGTATTATAATTTTCTGTTGAAACGTGACTTCCAACTATAGAATCTACCTCTGATTCATTTGAATACGGTGGATTAAAAAATCTTTCTTCATTAGATTCATTATTTTGTATAACTTCTTCATATGGTTTAGTTATATTTTCTTGCACATTTTTAGGCTCTATATAACCACTTATCGGACTAGAATTTCTTATACTTTCTTGTTTTTGCTTTAAGAAAGTTATTTGTGAATTATGTTTAGTAGTCATACCATTTAATTTTTGTAATTTTTTATCTAACATCATTTCAAAAGATTCTATTTCTAATCTTATGAAATCACCTTTTTCTTTATCAAACTCAGGATGAAGTTGGCTAAGTTTATTAGTTAATATATCCTTTTTTTGTTTTAAATATGAAATGTCTCCGTTAGAAGGTCTACATATATCATCAAGTTCTTTTTGTTTTTTATCAATCATTAATTGATAAGCTTCAATTTCAAGATTTCTAAAATCTACTTCTTCGTTAGATGCTTCTCTATTCATAATTAATCCCTTTCTATATATAATTTACTACTACTATTATACCATAAATTATATAAACTAATATATATTATTATGATTAAATTTTATCATTTATCCACTCTCCACTTACTATATATCCATCTTTAAATCTATATTCTCCTTGTCCACTTCTTTTTCCATTAAAAAAATTACCACTATAAATACTTCCGCTATTAAATTTATACGTGCCTAACCCATTATAATTAAAATCCTTTACTTTACCTTCATAAATATCACCATTTACAAACTTTAATATTCCTCCACCAATACAATTATCATCTTTAAATTCTCCAAAATAAATACTTCCATCGTTAAATTTTATAGTTCCTTTTCCTTGAAGCCTTCCATATTCGAATTCACCGTCATAAATATTTTTATTTTTAAGAGTCAAAATACCTTTACCATTCATAAGTCCATTTTTCATATCACCAACATAAATATTTCCATTAAAAAACTTTATAGTACCTTTTCCGTGTGCATACTTTAATGACTTATATCCATCAACGTATTTAACATCTCCTTCATATATATCTCCATTTGAATATTTTATAACACCTGTTACTATCCCCTGTTTTTCTTTTCTAAATATAGAAGAAATTTTTTTCAAAATTATCACTCCCCTTTTATTGCTCTACTATATAGTATATCGTACTCGTATTTACATAATTACTAAAAGTATACATTTGTTATATATTATTTATAATTTATGTTAAAGAAATTTATTAATTTATTTATTATAAAAAAATAATCTGATGAAAATTCATCAGATTATTTTTATTATTTAAAGTATTTTATACCACTTTCAAATATCTTTTGATCTTTTTCACCATAGATATTTTTCATAACATTATTTCCAATTCTCTCAGAGTGACCCATCTTACCAAATATCTTTCCACACTCACTAGTAATACCTTCTACCGCATTATATGAACCATTTGGGTTGAATAATATATCACTACTTGCATTTTCATCAAAATCAACATATTGAGTTGCTATTTGACCATTTTCAATTAACTTCTTCATCATTTCATCACTTGCAATAAACTTTCCTTCTCCGTGAGAAATTGCCATTGAGTGAATATCTCCAACGTTAGTTTCATATAACCAAGGAGACTTATTTGAAGTTATTTTAGTTCTAATAACTTGTGATTGATGTCTATTTATATCGTTATATGTTAATGTTGGACAATTTTCAGTAGTTTCAGTTATCTTTCCATATGGAAGAAGTCCAAGTTTTATTAATGCTTGGAAACCATTACATATACCAAGAATTAATCCATCATTTTTATCTAAGAATACTTCTATCGCCTCAGTTATTTGCTCATTACTAAATACTGCTTTTATGAATTTAGCAGAACCATCTGGTTCATCTCCTGCACTAAATCCACCTGGTAACATTAATATTTGAGACTCTTTTATTCTTTTCGCTATTTCTTCTATTGAAGAATCTATATCGTTAGCCTTTAAATTCTTAAATACTTCTATGTGAGGATCTCCCCCAGCTTTTAAGAATGCTTTTTCAAGATCATACTCAGAATTAGTTCCTGGGAATGTTGGTATAAATACCTTTGGCTTTGCAATCTTAATGTTAGAAGTTTTCTTGTTAGTATTCACAAATGAAACATTTTGAACTTTTCTATCAGCCTTTTCAACTTTAGTTGGGAATATTTCTTCAAGTACTCCACTAAAACTTTCATATATCATTTCTAAGTTTATAGTTTCATCTTTAACTTTTAATTCATAACTTTCAGTAGTATTTCCAAGTAATATAGCATTTTCAAAGTCATAAGTTTCAGTAGTTTCAACTAAGAATGATCCATAAATTGCATCATATAAATCAACATTAGTATCATTTAAGTCTACCCCTATTTTATTACCAAAACTCATCTTACATATAGCCTCAACTATTCCACCTGCTCCAATTGAATAAGTAGATAGTATATTGCTATTATTTTGGTATATGAATTCAAAGTTTTTCTTTAATTCATTCATATCAAGTGAATAATCTTCAAGCCTATTAGTTTTTATTAAGTATAAATTAGAATTTGTCTTTTTAAGTTCAGAACTTATAACATCGTCTGTATTTATAGTGTTAACAGAGAAACTAACTAATGTTGGAGGTACTGATATATCTTTAAACGTTCCAGACATACTATCTTTTCCACCAATTGCAGGTATTTCTAATTCATTTTGAACGTAATATGCACCAAGTAATGCAGAGAATGGTTTACCCCATTTTTCTTTATCAGTTCCTAACTTTTCAAAATACTCTTGAAGTGATAATCTAGTTTTTTTGTAATCACACCCACTAGCTACAACTTTACAAATGCTATCTATTACTGCATAGTATGCACCATAGAATGGACTCCATTTTGCAATGTATGGATTATATCCATAACTCATAACACTTGCAGTTTTAGTTTCACATTCAACAGGAATTTTACAAACCATACTTTGAGAAGGAGTTTGTTGATACTTTCCTCCAAATGGCATTAAAACACTTGATGCCCCTATTGAACTATCAAACTTTTGAAGTAATCCTTTTTGCGAACATACATTTAAATTCTTCATAACACTATTTATTTTATCAAAGTTTGTTTTATCATTTTCACTAAACAAGTTCATATTAAATTCTTCATTATTAGATGAAACTAAAACTTCATTTTCACCTGTTACTCCATTAGTTTCAATGAAATCTCTTTCTAAATTAACACAAACTTCACCATTATAATACATTCTCATATAACCACTATCAGTTATATCCGCAACGTGAGTTGCCTCTAAATTTTCTTTATTTGATAATTCTATGAACTTCTCTAAATTTGATTTATCAAGAACTACCGCCATTCTCTCTTGACTCTCACTTATTGCTATTTCAGTTTGATTAAGTCCTTCATACTTTAAAGGAACTCTATGTAAATATATATCTAAACTATCTGCAAGTTCCCCTATTGCAACACTTACTCCACCTGCACCAAAATCGTTACATCTTTTTATCATTTTACTTACTATACTATTTCTAAATAGTCTTTGAATTTTTCTTTCCGTTGGTGCATCACCTTTTTGAACTTCAGAACCACATTCTTTAATAGAATTTTCATCGTGTTCCTTAGATGAACCAGTTGCACCACCGCAACCATCACGTCCAGTTTTTCCTCCAACAAGTATAACTACATCTCCTGGCATTGGAACTTCACGAACAACATTTTCTTTTTTAGTTGCCGCTATAACTGCTCCAACTTCCATTCTTTTTGCAACAAAATCTTCGTGATAAACTTCACTAACAAGACCTGTTGAAAGTCCTATTTGGTTTCCATAAGAACTATATCCACTAGATGCTCCAGTAGTTATTTTCTTTTGAGAAAGCTTACCTTCTAAAGTTTCTTTATTTAGTGGATTTGCACTTCCACTAACTCTCATAGCTTGATAAACATAACTTCTTCCTGAAAGTGGATCTCTAATTGCTCCACCTAAACAAGTTTGTGCTCCACCAAATGGCTCTATTTCAGTTGGGTGGTTATGTGTTTCATTTTTAAACATTAATAAATATTCTTCTTTAGTTTCAACGCCATTAAAATCTATTTTATCTACTATAACATTTATACTACAAGCATTTATTTCTTCACTAACATCTAAATCTTCTAATTTATTGTTAAGTCTTAATTCCTTCATACATATAACAGCAATATCCATTAAAGTTATATCTTTTTTAGAATCTATATTTTTTCTTGAAGTTAAATACATTTCATAACTTTTATTTATTAAATCATTATATTTACCGTCTTCTATAACTACATTTTTAAGCTTCGTCATAAAAGTTGTGTGGCGACAATGATCAGACCAATATGTATCTAAAACTTTTATTTCAGTTATAGTTGGATTTCTTTTTTGTGTTACAAAGTAATCTCTTATGTGAGTTAAATCAAGAATAGTCATTGCTAAACTATTTTGATCTAAGAAATTTTGTAATTCTTCACTAGTAAAGTTTGTAAAGTTTTCTATTATCTCAACAGGCTTATAACTATTAGTATCAAAAGTATTATCTAAAATATTAAATAAATCACATTCTTCACTATCTATAGTATTTATTAAAAACTTCTTAACCTTAGCTAAGCTTTCTTCATCTATGTTATTAAACGAATAAACTTTTGCTGTTTTAACTACAGGTTTTTTACCACAAAGTATTTCAACTGACTGTTCAGCAAAGTCTGCTCTTTGATCATATTGGCCATCAAGGTATTTAACACAAACATAAGTTTTATTTTCGTCAAGTTCTATTTTTTCAAAATGAACATCATCAACATTTGCTTCACTAAAAACTACTTTTGAAGACTTTTTAAACTCTTGTTCATTTATATCAAAAACATCGTATCTATTATATATAGATACATTTTCAAGTTTTATTTGTAAACTCTCTAAAATGTCCTTTTGAAGACTTTTTGAGTGAGTACAAAATTCTTTTTTCTTTTCAACAAATATTCTCATAAAAAATCCCCCTCTATTTTATGTCTGTTCTATAGTGCATACCATCAAAACTTATTTTTTGAATATTTTTATAAACCTTCTTTGATGCATCTGATATATTTTCTCCAAGTACACAAACTCCAAGAACACGACCTCCATTAGTAACTAATCTTTGGTCTTCTGTATATTTTGTTCCACTATGGAAAACTACTATTTCATCATCAAGATTATTAAGTCCAAATATCTCTTTTCCCGTTTCATAAGATTTTGGATATCCACCACTGCTTAAAATAACACAAACTGCACTCTCTTCTTTATATTCAATAGACATATTAACTAGCTTATCGTCTAATATATTTTCAATTATGCTACTAAGTGGAGTTTTAAGTCTTAGAAGTAAAACTTGTGTTTCAGGATCTCCAAATCTAGTATTAAATTCAAGAACCTTAGGCCCATCTTTAGTAATCATAAGACCAACAAAAAGTATTCCTCTAAAATCTAAATTTTCTGATAAAAAACCATTATAAGCTCTATCAAGTACTTCTTCTTTAATTTGCTTATCTAATTCATCGTTGTATATAGTACTTGGAGATATAGTCCCCATACCACCTGTATTTAGTCCAACTTCACCATTAAATATTTTCTTATGATCTTTTGCACTAACCATTGGAACTATTCCACTCTTATCAACAAATGCTATGATAGAAGTTTCTATTCCTTGTAAGAATTCTTCAATAACGACTTTGCTACCTTCTTCTTTAAATACTCTATTAACTAAAATATCTTCAAGACCTCTTATCGCATCTTCTTCATTTTCACAAATTAAAACACCTTTTCCTGCACAAAGTCCATCGGCCTTTATAACTACAGGATATGAAAATTCTTTTAATGAATTTTTAGCTTCTTCAAAATCATCACATTCAATATATTTAGCAGATGCTATATTATATTTTTCAAAGAATTCTTTTGAATAACTTTTACTTCCTTCAAGTTTAGCACTATTTTTATTTACTCCAAAAACCTTAAGACCTTCTTCTTCAAATCTATCAGCAATCCCTTCACAAAGCGGAACTTCAGGGCCTACTATTGTAAAGTCTATTTCTTTTTCTTTTGCAAAAGTTATTAATGAATCAAAATCAGTTTCATCTATATCAACTAATTTTGCAATTTTACTTATTCCTGCATTTCCTCTTGCACAATATATATTTTTTACGTTATTTTCTTCGTTTAATTTATGTATTATTGAATGTTCTCTTCCACCGCTACCAATAACTAAAATATTCATAGTATTCTCCTAATAACCTTTTTTAGTGTTTGAAATGACGAACTTTAGTGAATACCATATTCATTTCTAATTCATCACAAGTATTTATTGAATCAATATCTTTTATAGATCCCCCTGGTTGACATATACTTTTTATATTATATTCATTAGCTAATTTAACACAATCATCAAATGGTAAGAAAGCATCACTACATAAAACACTTCCTGTAAAATCTTTTTCTTTATTATTTTCAAGTGCATTTTTAAGTGCCCATATTCTAGAAGTTTGACCACAACCACTAGCTAAAGTTTGACCATCTTTGACTATTACTATTGCATTTGATTTCATATTTTTTACTATCTTCATTCCAAATTTCATATCAGATAACTCTTTTTCACTTGGAGATATTTTAGTCATAACTTCATAACCTTCATCAAGTAATTCATCATTTTCTTGAACTAAAAGTTTTCCATCTAAATATTTAAAATCATACTTATTAGTTTTTATATCTATTTTATTTAATCTTAATACTCTAAGATTTTTCTTTTTAGTTAATATTTCTAAAGCTTCACTAGTAAAGTCATATGCACAAACTATCTCAAGGAATATTTCGCTAAGTAAAGATGCCGTTTCTTTATCAACAGTTCCATTTATTCCAACTATTCCACCAAATATTGAAATTTTATCACTTTCATAACATTTCTTAAATGCCTCGTAAGAAGTATTTGCTATACCAACTCCACAAGGATTAGTATGTTTTATTGCTACTGCACAAGTTTCATCTTTAAATTCTCTAAGAACTTCAAGACACCCGTGTAAATCATTTATATTATTAAATGAAAGTTCTTTTCCATTTAATTGTTCATAATCAAGTATAGTTCTTTTTGAATTAGAATCCTTATATAAACTTGCATTTTGATGAGGATTTTCTCCATATCTTAAACTTTCTTCTTTATCAAAAGTTAAAGTCATACTTTGTGGGAAAGTATCACCACATAAATCTAAGAAATAATTACTTATTAAAGCATCATATCTTGCAGTTAATAAAAATGCCTTCTTAGATAAATTAAGTCTATCTTCAATAGTTATACTATTATTTTTTAATTTGTTAAAAATACATTCAAAATCATTATTATCAGTTACGATTAACACATCTTTATAATTTTTTGCACTACTTCTTATCATAGATGGTCCACCAATATCTATATTTTCAATAGTTTCTTCTAAACCTTTATTACTTTTTATAGTTCCTTCAAAGTCATATAAGTTACAAACTACTATATCTATTGGTTTTATGTTTAGTTCTTCTACAGTTTCAACGTGATTTGAGTCATCTCTTTTATATAAAATACCACCGTGAATGTATGGACTTAAAGTTTTAACTCTTCCATTTAATATTTCTGGAAAATTAGTTACACTTTCAATGCTATTAGCACTAACTCCATTTTCATTTAATATCTTTAGTGTGTTACCAGTAGAAATTATTTCTACACCTATACTTTCTAAATTTTTTGCAAATTCAACTACTCCAGTTTTATCAGTTACACTAATTAATGCTCTCATCTTCTTCTCCCTTTATATAAACTCTATTATTAATAACTTCAATTTTATTTTCTAAGAAAAGTTTCACAGTCTTTGGAAGTATATCGTGTTCAATTTTTAAAACTTTCTTTTGAATACTAACTTCATCATCAAAACTATTTACCTCACAAGACTTTTGCATAATAATATTTCCAGTATCAACTCCACTGTCAACAAAATGAACAGTGGCACCAGTTATTCTAACTCCACTTTCATAAACACTTTTGTGTACGTTCATTCCATAAAACCCCTTCCCACAAAAACTTGGGATTAAGGAAGGGTGTATATTTATAACTGTAAAATTTTCTAAAAATCTTTTTGATATTATTTTTAAATATCCTGCAAGAACAACTAACTTAACATTTTTTGATTTAAGTATTTTAATCATTTTCTCTTCATTATTTTCAAAATAACAATCAATATTTTGTTTCTTGCATCTAGTTAATCCATAAGCATCTTCACTGCTACTAATAACAACTGAAATATCTATATTGTTATCAATTAAACTTTGCAAATTACTTCCTGAACCACTAATTAAGACTCCTAACATAAATTAACTCCGCCGTGAGTATCAACTACTTCACCAACTTTATATCCTTTTGATTTATGAAGACTTTTATATTTTTCTTCAACTAAAAGTTCTTCTTCAAATTTATTAATAAATTCTATAACTTCATCTTCAATTTCTTTATCAACAACTAAAACTAAACCAATTCCCATATTAAAACTTTTGTGAAGTTCTTTTTTATCAATATCAAACTCCTCAATTAATTTAAATATTTCAGGCTTATCCCAACTACTAGTTTCTATATCAAGACCTAAACCTTTTGGTATTACTCTAGTTATGTTTTCAATAACTCCACCACCTGTTATGTGAGATATTGCTTTTATTTCGAAATTTTTAATTAGTTCTAAAACTAAATTAACATATATCTTAGTTGGATTAAGTAAGCATTCTCCTAAAGTCATTCCTAATCTTTCTATATAAGTGTTATAATCGTAATCTTTAAATATATTTCTAACAAATGAAAAACCATTACTATGAACTCCACTTGAATTTATTCCTATTAAACTATCCCCAGACTTAACATTCTTACCTGTTATTAAGTTTTCTTTATCTGCTATTCCAACAGAAAAACCACCTAAATCGAAGTCTTCATTTTTGTACATTCCAGGCATCTCTGCAGTTTCTCCACCAAGAAGTGAACAACCACTCATCTTACATCCATTAACTATTGAATCAACTATCCTCTTAACATTTTCTGATTTTAGTTTTCCAGTAGCTATATAATCAAGGAAGAATAATGGCTTTGCACCTTGACATATAAGATCATTAACACACATTGCAACTAAATCTATTCCAACGTTATCTAAATTATCTAACTGTTGACTAATTAAAAGTTTAGTTCCAACTCCATCAGTACTACTTAAAAGAACTGGTTCTTTCATATTCATAAAAGGAAGTAAGCTATACATTCCACTAAAGTTACCAAGATCCCCTAATACATTTTCATCATAAGTTGATTTAACATTCTCCTTTATTAAATCAACAGCTTTATTTCCCTCATCAATATCTACTCCACTATTTTTATACGTTAGCATAAACTAGCCTCCCTATCAATATTTTTAACTGGATAATCTCCATCAAAACAAGCCTTACAGAATCCACCCATATCACAAGTTATATTATCTATATCTTCAAGTTCTAAAAATTTAATACTATCACTTTCAATGAATTCATTCATCTTTTCTAAGTCCATAGTAGATGCAATTAAGTTCTCTCTTTCTGGAGTATCTATCCCATAATAACAACTGTGTTTTACAGGAGGTGAAGTTATTCTTAAATGAACTTCTTTAGCTCCGCTTTCTTTTAAACTCTTAACTATTAATTTTGAAGTTGTACCACGAACAACAGAATCATCAATTAATACTATCCTCTTATCCTTAACAACCTCTTTTAATGGATTAAGTTTAATTCTTACTCCTATTTCTCTTTCCTCTTGAGTTGGCTTTATAAAAGTTCTACCAACATATCTATTCTTAACTAAACCTTCTTTTATTTCTACATTTTTCTCTTTTGAATACCCAATTGCACCAGCCCATCCACTATCAGGAACTGGAACTACAATATCAAAATCTATATCATCATTTTTAGCTAAAGTCTCTCCACATTTAACTCTAAAATCATAAGCATTTAATTTATCAATAGTAGCATCATTTCTTGCAAAATAAATATGTTCGAATATGCAACTTCTATTTAAACATTTATAATTACTATAATTAATACTTTCCATCTTATTATCTTTAACTATTATTATTTCTCCTGGATTAACATCTCTTATAACTTCTCCTCCAAGAATATCTATTGCACATCCTTCTGATGAAAATATATAAGTATCATCTTTTTTACCAAATAATAACGGTCTAAATCCGTGTGGATCACGAACAACAATTAAAGTATCATCAATAGTTATAACCAATGAATAAGCACCTTTTATATAATCCATAACGTGCTTTATAGTTTCAACTATATCACCTTTATAATACCTTGCAAGAAGATATAAAATAACTTCAGTATCAGAATTTGCAGAGAACATATATCCATCTTCCTCTAACATATCCCTTAAATACTTATAATTAACTAAATTTCCGTTATGTGCTATTGAAAAGTTTTTATTTCTTAAATTCCCAATCAGAGGTTGAGCATTTTGAATACTGCTTCCCCCTGCAGTTGAATATCTAACGTGCCCAACCCCAACTTTACCATCAAGAGTTTCTAAACTATCTTCGCTAAAAATATCACTTACAAGTCCCATACCTTTAACAACATTGTTTTTTTGTCCATCAAAAACACTTATTCCACAACTTTCTTGACCCCTATGTTGAATTGAATAAAGTCCGTAATAAAGGCTTTTTGAAACATTACTATCTCCATAAATACCAACTATTCCGCACATATTATCCTCCGATTCTACTTAAAACTTCTTCGTATCCCTTAACTAAATCTCCTAAATCTCTTCTAAATCTATCTTTATCTAACTTTTCATTAGTTTCTTTATCCCAAAGTCTACAAGTATCAGGACTTATTTCATCTGCAAGAATTACATTTCCATTAACATCACGACCAAATTCTAATTTGAAATCAACTAATTTTAAATTCATATCTATAAAGAATTTTTTCATTAAATCATTTATCTTTAAAGTTTGTTCTTTTATAGTTTTTAATTCTTCTCTTGTCGCTAACTTAAGAGCCACTACGTGATCTTCATTTATTAATGGATCTCCAAAATCATCATTTTTATAACATAACTCAAATATCGGTTCATCTAAAATTAATCCTTCTTCAACCCCTAATCTTTTACAGAAAGATCCAGCAGTTATATTTCTAATTATAACTTCAACTAAAACTATATCAACTTTCTTAACTAACATTTCTCTATCTGATAAACACTCTATGTAGTGAGTTTCTACTCCATTTTTCTCAAGCATTTCAAACATAACAGTTGATATCTTATTATTTAATATTCCCTTTGAAGATATAGTACCTTTCTTCTCTCCATTAAATGCAGTTGCATCATCTTTATAATAAACTCTATATTCATTTTCATTTTCAGTTGCAAAAATTTGCTTTGCTTTTCCTTCATATAACATTATAATTACCCCCTTAAATTTTTATCGTCTTCTAAAACAACTTCTTCCATTTCTTTTCTATAATCTGCTAAATCAGATTTTAATTTTGGATATTTTATTGCCATTATTTGAAGTGCCATAAGTGCTGCATTTAATCCTAAATCTATTGTAACAGTTGCTACTGGTATTCCCTTTGGCATTTGAACAATTGATAAAAGCGAATCAAGACCATCTAAAGTTGATGATTTTATTGGAAGTCCAACTACTGGTATTAAAGTATGTGATGCCACAACCCCTGGTAAATGTGCCGCTTTTCCTGCTGCAGCTATTATTACATCTGTATCATTTTCTATTTCCTCTAAAAAACTAAATAAAGCCTTTGGAGTCCTGTGTGCTGATAAAGCTCTAACAACAACCTCTATCCCATATTGCTCTAATAATTGTATTCCTTCTTCTAACTTTGGGTAATCAGATTTTGATCCCATTATAACTGCTACTTTCATAAAATACCTCCCTCATTTTATTTCACGTATAAATTACTTTCTTGCTAATATAATATTCGTATTTCTTAATTATATATTAGTATATTATACAAATTTTTGCAATATTTTTTTAATATATAACAAACATTTTTTATATTTAATTTATAATAATACGTTTTATATACTAAAAACATAAAAAATCCATATCAATTAGATATGGACTCTTTTATTATTCAGCTTTTTTAGTTTCAAGTTCTATTGCATCTGGCAAACTTGTTAAATTTGTTTCAACTACTATGTATGGTTGTGATTCTTCTTTACTTTTATATGTAACTTCTACTTTCATAACATTCTTTTCTTCTCTCTCTATAAAAGAAATTTTATCTATTTGTATACCTAGGTTATTATCATTACCTCTAGTTGCAATAACATATATTTTATCCTCTAGTTTCACAGCTAGCGCTCGTTCTTCATTAACGTATTCATCCATCATATCAAGTATTCCCTCTGGAATAGACTCTCTTTGAATTAATGTATAATCAATAGGTGTACTTTTTTCACCAAATAAACTTGGAATAAAAACAAATCCTCCAACTACTAAAGTTAAAAGAATTATACCAAGTACAACTCCCTTTAAATTAAAATTTATGTTTTTCACTCATATCACCCCCTCTAATATCAATATATGAAACTTGTCTACATATTAGAATTAAATTGTTTCAAACCAAATAAAAAACCTCACAAAAAGTGAGGTTTTAAGGGGAGATTGAGTAAATTTTTGTACTAAGTTTTACATTTATAATTATGTCCATAATAAAATTATTTATACATATATATTATAAATATTTGATACATTCTTTTTATACACAAAAAAGCCTTGAAATTAATCAAGGCTTTCATCTTACGTGGCTACGTCTTACTTTCCCAGGCAGTTGCCCACCAAGTATCATCAGCGCTAAAGAGCTTAACTTCTGTGTT
>JAWXUS010000158.1:0-1511 GCA_044426235.1 Peptostreptococcaceae bacterium
TCGAAATGGATTATAGAAAAAATCAACTAAAAAAACTACAAGAAGAAGTTGTTGATTTAGAAGAAATGAATTCTGGAATATCAATAACAGATTTAGGTTTAAATGAATTTAGAATGGATTTATTAGAATATATTTCAAATAATAAAGATATTGCTAAGAAACCAAATGGATTACATTCAGTTGTTAATTCTAGTGATATCGAAGGACTTGAAAAAGGTGTTATTTTCATTTTGAAAAATATTAATGAGAGAATAAATATTGATAATAAAAATCAATTACACCCATTTTATTTAGTATATATTAAAGAAGATGAAGAACTTGTATCTAATCATTTAAATGTAAAAACAACACTTGATTTATTACGAATGATAGGGAAAAAATATAATGAACCAATAGTTTCAGCATATACTGAATTTAATGAAAAAACAGATGATGGTAAAAAAATGCAGCAATATTCTGATTTGTTAAATAAAGCTGTTGATAAAATTATAAATGTCAAAGAAGAAAGTGATTTAGAAAGTTTATTTACATCAGGTGGTACTTCTATGTCTAACACAACTATAACAGGTGTTGAAGACTTTGAATTAATAACATTCCTAGTGGTGATATAATGACTGAATTTAATTTGCCAAAAGAAACATATATAAATAAATTTATACCTAAAACACTATTTTATGAAAAACTTAATGTAAGTAATAATGTTAAGCAAGACTTTGTCAACTTAATTGATAAAATAACATGGATGCATAAATTATCTTTTGATACAATAAGAATAAACAAAACAGAAGAAATAGAAGAAATACAAATCTTTGAAATAATTTTAAAAGAAAAAACAATTCCAAAAAGTGTATTAAATGCGATAACTTCTAAGATACCATATCCTATTTTATTTAAATTAAAATATAATGATGAATTTATTCATGTATTTAATCATGAAAAATTATTAACATCTGAATGGAATAAAAAAGTTGTATTTGATTTTTCTGCAATAAACCTGAAAAACTTATATGAAAAAATAGTATTAACTATTATTGAAAAAGATACTTTAAATAACAGTTTTGCTAACACAATAGAAAAAAGAAATTTAGAATTAGAATTAATAAAAAAAATAAGTGAAGTACAAAATAAAATAAAAAAAGAAAAACAATTTAATAGAAAACTTGAATTAAATATGTTTTTAAATAATCTAAAGAAAGAATTAGAGGAATTAGATAATGAGTAAAAGCGATTTAAGCGAAAATACTACTGATTTATTGGTGAAATTAGGAAAAGCTGTTTCTTCTGCATTTCCATTTGTTGGAGGTGCTCTTGCAGAAGGATTTGGAATGATACCAGGTCAAAGAATTGACAGGCTTGTTAAAGCTGTTGAAAGTATTCAAGAAGAGTTAAACAAAAAAATGGATGAAGAAGATATCATTAATTTATTTAAAGAAATAGAGTTTTCTAATTTTACAATTGATTGTATAAATTCTCTTACGAATGAAATATATGATGAAAAAATAGTTTATTAT
>JAWXUS010000158.1:1521-2461 GCA_044426235.1 Peptostreptococcaceae bacterium
GAAAGCTGTACATCTGGTAATGAGGAAATATTTAACAATGAAAGAATTTTGCAAATCTTAAAAAAAGTAAGTTTTAAAGATATACAGTATTTAAAATACTACTATGCTGAAAAAATCGATGATGGAAATATTAAAAATGATGCATTACAAAAATTATCATTCACATCTATATTACCTAGTAAATTAGATGCTAATTGTAAAGATTGTACCAGTTTTGATGTCTATAAAGAAATCACATTAAATAATTTAATTAGTTTGTATTTGATTTCAAATAATATTATGTCTGGCGTAAATGATAAGAAATACAAATGTGAAATAACGGCAATAGGTGAATTAATATTAAGTAAGATTGGAGAAATATAAGATGAATAAATTAGACCTAGAATCAAAAAAGTTAGTTTCAGATAACATTTCTAAAATAAAAGAATTGTTTCCTAATGTAGTAACTGAAGGTGAAAATGGATTAGTAATAGATTTTGATTTATTAAAACATGAATTATCAAGTGATATTGTTGAAGGTGTAAAGGAAAGATATCAATTAACTTGGCCTGGCAAAAAAGAAGCGATTAATAATGCTAATACCCCAACAAACAAAACTTTAAGACCTTTAAAAGATAAATCAGTTGATTTTGATAAAACAAATAACATCTATATTGAAGGAGATAATTTAGAAGTTTTAAAGGTTTTATGTGAATCTTATGTAAATAAGGTTAATTGTATTTATATTGATCCTCCTTATAATACTGGTGAAAATTTTATTTACAATGATAGTTTTTACAAAGATAAACATACAGAATTATATGATTCAGGGTTAATTGATGAGTTAGGCAACAAATTTATTTCAAATAGTAGAAGTAATGGAAAATTTCATAGTGATTGGTTGAAAATGATGTATTCAAGATTAAAAATATCTCATAATTTTCTAAAACACGATGGTGTA
>JAWXUS010000159.1:0-2454 GCA_044426235.1 Peptostreptococcaceae bacterium
TATCATCACTTTCTATTTTAGATATTGCTCTATTACCTTTTAATTGAATTTTTTCTATTTCGTTTTCTATATTTTTTACCTTATGTTCTATTTGGCTTATATCAATTCCTTTTAATGTTTCATATGTTGAAATCTCTAATTTTTTATCACTTATAATTTTTTCAAATAATAAATTTAATTGTTTTTTTACTCTATTTTTTATAACATTTTGACTATTACTATCTACATATTCATTTATTAGTTCTCTTATTTGTATGATTAAAGAGTTATCATTATATGCAGATAAAGATCCAATAGGTAATATTTCAATATCTGTTATTTGTTCTTTTTCTAATTGTGATTCTATTGTATTTGTCAATTTATCAATTTCATTTTTAGGTATATTTAACCAAGTACCATTAATTTTCTCATCCATATGTGTAGCTATAATTATAATATGATTTGTATATTCCTTAATTTCTTTAATTTTTTCAACATCTGTATAGCTTATTACTTTATCAACCAAATATAATACAATATCAACTTTCTTTAATATGTATTTTGTTATTATTTCATGTTCTTTTATTATTGTATTAGTTCCAGGTGTATCTATTATAGATATAGTTTGATTTATATACTCTGTTTTAATTGGAAGTGTTATGCTTAATATGTCATCATTATAATCACTTGTATATGTAGTTAGAGTTTTTATGTTTTTGTCATGAAATTCTTGAATTTCATGAGTATGATCTTTTTTTGTTATAATTATATTTTCTTCGTTACCCTTTTTTATTTCTATAAATATAGGAGTACATTCTGTATTTTTACTTGATAAAAATTGTGGTTTGTTTAATAATGCATTTATGAATGTTGATTTGCCTGCACTAAATTCCCCGGTTATTGCTGCAGATACTTCATTATTTTTAGTTCTATCTATATATCTTTGTACTTCTTTTGAACTTACTCCAAGTTTATCAAGATTAAATATATCCAATTAAATCTCCTCCTTTATTTTGATTAGTTTTGATATAGAATCACTGTTTTTATTAATTATAGAATATGCTTCAGTAATATTTCTATTTATAATATCTGGATTTGATGATGTTAAATCATTAAGGTTATATATATTTTCTTTATGTTTTTCTAATTTTTCTATATCATTTTTTAAAGCCTGTGACATTACAGTTATTATATAATCTTTACTATTTCTAAGATGAGTAGTTATTTCGTTAGTAAAGAAGTCTAAATGATCTAATATTTCATTTTTATATTGATTTTTACCTAAAGTGATTATTTCTTGTTCCATAACTTCCTTTTTTATATCTGAATTAGATACTTCTCTAGCATACTTTTCTCTTGCATCGATTAAATATTCTTTTTTTGCATTTCTATCTATATCTATAGCACCTATTTTATCTAGTTTTTCTTTTAATGAGTTAAAGTTATTATTTTCACTTGCTATTTTTGCATTGTATTCTTTATTTAGGGTATCTTTTTCTTTTATTACTTGTTTATATCTAGTATCATCTACAAAATCTTCTTCTATAAAAGTATCTTTTTTACCAAATAAGAAGTTACCGATTCCTCCTAAAAGACCTCCTCTACTTTCTTTTGTTTTAACAGATTTACTGTATTTTTGTTTTTCTGGAGTACCTAAAGAAGTTATTTTGATGTCCTTTTGATTTTCAAGGTGTTTTATTGAATTTCTAGTGTATTCTAGTTGATCAATTAATTCTTCACGGCTTTTATTTGCTTTATCTAATACGATCATATCTTGTCTTAGTTGTTCGTATTGTTTTTTACTCTTCTTTATTTCATAATCTAATTTTTCTAGTTCTTCAAATTTAAATTGAGGGTTTTTAACATTTATAGTTTCAATTGAAAATTCGTTATGAATTATTTTCATGATATCATCTTCAATGTTTTTAGATTCATCTATTTCATCTATAACCTCAGTAATGATATCTAACAATTTTGACTCTAAATTACTTTTTTCGTCATTCCAACAAGTAATCATTCTTCTTGAAACATCTTTTGTTATATCATCAAAATCATATAAATTGATACTGAATGTTGACTTTATACCTTTTAATATTTCATTTAGATTATATTCTAGTATTTCAATTTTATTCTTAATATTTTTTTCTGATGTAATTAATGAAGATCTAACGTTACCAGTTATATGTTTTTTCTTTTTGTTTATTTCATTTTGTAATTCTTTTATAATCATATTCTCTTGTTTTACTTTTTCTGTTATATCATCTTTATCACTTTGATATATTTTTATTTTATCATCGAGTTCTAAATTATTATCATTGATAATTTTGACAATTCTGTTTATAGGAGCGTAAAGCCTATCTTTTGTATTGTCATCACTAGTTAGATATGATGCTAGAATGTTGGAAAACGTATCGAATTGAGATTCGTTATTTTTTAAAGGGCAATTATCTCGAATAGATTCTTTCTTTTTAAATG
>JAWXUS010000065.1:0-4917 GCA_044426235.1 Peptostreptococcaceae bacterium
GGGACACTATAAATGTAGTGTATTAATCCAACATTAAAATTAAATAACCACCTCTTTATTAACATTATTATATATCTATTTTTGATATATGTCAATATATTATTATTTTTTTTATTGTAAATTTATTAATTAATATCTTTTATTAATGTCTTTTTTCTTATTAGCTCTTGCTTTATTGTTTTCAACCATACCGTTTCTTCTAACAGGAGGTTTTTTCTCAACTATATCTTCTTCTTCTTCAGCTTCATGTTCATCATATGAATAGTTTTGAGTTGTTTTAAATTGACTTGTTAAATCATTAAGTATTTTAGACTCATTATCAAGCTCAGCACTTGTTCCATTCATCTTCTCAGCACTTTGAGAATTTAAAGCTACTACCTTTGTAATTTCTTCTATATTATTATTTATTTCTTTTATGTTATTAAATTGGATTTTATTTGCATCAGTTATCTCATCTATTAACTCATTACTATTAAATGAATTATTTATGATGCTTGATATACTTTTTGTAGTTCTTTTTGATATATCATATCCAGAGTCTACTAAGTAAACCGTTTCTTCGATTAAAGCAGTGGTATCCTTTGATGCTTTAGTAGTTTTTTGTGCAAGACTTCTAACCTCATCTGCAACAACAGCAAATCCTTTTCCATATTGACCAGCTCTTGATGCTTCAACAGACGCATTAAGTGCTAATATATTAGTTTGGAATGCTATATCATCTATTGTCTTTACTATCTTTTTTATTTCTCTTGATTTAGTTAAGATGTCATTCATAGCAACTTCCATCTCTTTAACATTAACTTCACTCGTAGTTAAGTTCTTTTGATTGTCATTTAATAAAGAATTTATAGTCTTAAACTTTCTTTCATTTTCTGCTATATCATCTTTCATAGACCCTATTGAGCTTCTTAAATCTTCTACTGATGTCTCTTGATTTGTTGAAGCCTGTGCTAAGTTATTAGAATTTAGTGATAAATAATTAGACCCCTTGCTTACATTTTGAGAAACATCGTCTATGTCTCCAAGAATTTGACTCATTTCCTTATTTAAAGATTTTAAAGAATTTTCAATACTCTTAAAATCACCTACAAAGCTATTAGATACTTTAAATCCAAAGTCTTTATCTGCCATTCTACCAAGAGATAAATCCACTTCCTCTATTTGTGACTGCAGTATATCCATAGTTCCATTTAACAGTTGAGCCATATTCCCTATTTCATCATCAATGTTATATTCTACTCTATCAGAGAACTCTCCACGAGATAAGTTTTCACAAAGTTTAGATATTTCATTAACAGGTTGAATAATCCCTCTTGTTATTTTTCTTGATAATACAAATCCAATAGCAATAGCAGATGTAGTTAAAACAAATATTCTTTGTATTGTAGTAGACACTATCTGTCTATTTTCTGCATAAAGACTTGTTGCATAGTCAAATGAATCATCTTCTATTGCTTTACCAGCATCATATAATCTTTGAGTAATATCTCCTGAATTATTTTGAATTAAGTCGTAAATAACTGCTTTATCGTTTGATTTTGATATTATTTCATTTACAAGCAGATTAAACTCGTTAAGTGTACCTTCATAATTTTTTAAAAGAGTCTCATTTGTATAAATTGTTTTAAGAGATGATAGCTCTTTTTGTATAGACTCTTGGTTTTGAGTTATTAAGCCTTGAAGATAAGGCACATTAGAATCAAATAATAACTCCCTTTTTATAAATCCAATTTCAACAATCTCCTCTTGTATATCCTTAATCAGAAGAACTGATTTTATTGCTTCGTTTGTGTATTTATTATTAGATATAGAAATATCACGAACTCCAGCATATCCACTTGCACCTATTATGTAAGAACAAACAAGGACTGATGCAAAAGATAAGGTTAATTTTTTACTTACTTTCATATTAAAATTCCTTTCTATTGTATTTTGTAGTACTTATTTTAAATTAATATTTTATAATAAGTGATGTATACTTATTGATATATTGTTATGTTTGTCAAAATAAGTCGATTTATACTATTATACAGAAAAAAATATAAAATTAGCAAAAAAAATGGAATGATAGGAGGAGTTTTTATATGAAAGACTTTTTTGTAATTATAATTATATTCTTATTTTCTTTCTTGATAATTAGCAAGGTGAATCAATATAAAGTTGATTATAAAGATAACGTTGATGAGTGGAGTGTTCATTACTATAACGCTTAATACTTCTTTAGAATGGGAAAAGAGAGAGGGATATCCCTCTCTCTTTGAGAAAATAGATTTGCAAAAAAAACAGGTTTTTTGAAAATTATTCAACATAATAATACAATACGCTAATTATTCTTGTCAATCTATATTTGTTAATTATTGTTATCGACATAAATTTATTCAAACAAGGAGGCAACAAACAAATACCTTGTTATTATTGCACATACATATAATAATTGAACTTTTAATTATTGTCAATATTTTTTTATAAAAAAAAGACCACTTGGAGTAAGTAGCCTTCACTTGTAGATTAAAACATTTTCGAGTTAAATTAAATTAATTAATAGATACATAACAAATTAATACAAGTAATCAAAAAGTCATGCGTTAGATATGCTTAAAAATATTACCACATACCTACTCCTATACAATAACACGGTAAATATTTAATGTCAATATTCTTTATAAAAAATATTCTTCACTTACAAAAAAGTAGAAGGCTTTCACCTTCTACTTTTCATATAATTACATTAAGTCAACGGAGTTGCAATGGCAAAGTACGCAGTAAATCAGTTACTAAGTCCATAAAATCTAATTTTATTATAAATTAAATCATCAAACATATCAAGCTTTTTTTTATTTAAGATAAATTTATTTACTTTTTATATCACTTAATTGTAATATTATAATGTATAATATATAATATATTATGTAATTTACTTATTACAATTAAAGCATAATACGTGTTAATTTATGCACGAGATATGAAAAGGAGAGATGAAAATGTTTAAAATAAATCCAAAAACAAAAAAAATATTATCTTTAACTATGGCGGTAGGAGTTGTTTCTGCTTTAGCTGTTGGTTGCGCTAAAAAAATCGAGACATCTGATGGTTCTGTTGCTCCAGAGATTGAAGGTAATAACGAAGATGCTTTAGTGGACGAAAATAACGATGAAGTTTACGATGAAGTATTTTTTGATGCTAACGAAGAAAATGCATTAGAAGAAGATATGTTCCAAGAAAATAATCTAACTGTCGGTGGACTTGAAGACCCAGTAGCTGATATGGGAATGGATATGGGTATAAACGAAGATTATTTAGGAGAAGAAGTAGATATGCCTTCGTTATCATCTGAACTTAATGCAGTAGCCTCTAAATTAGAAGATAGTGGTCTATTAACTGTAATGCCTATAATGAAAGAACATCCTTTATTATTATTAGAGCATTTAATCGGTGGAAATGCCCACAACATAGAAGATGGATTAGCAATGAAGGCAATGATAAATGTAAAAGTTCAAGATGTCTTCGTAATAAAAACAGATATGTCTGATATATTTATTGAAGCTTTCGAGAATTATTTAGAAAAAGACCTTAGAAGTTTTGGTGATGGATATGGTGGGGAAGAAAACATAGATATAGTTTTAAATGCTAAAATTGGCGAAACTAATGGATACGTATATTTCTTAGCTACTCCAAATGCTGATGAAGTTGAAGAAATATTAGTTGAAGAATTAAATAAATTATAAGAATTTAGATAAAAAGAGTTAGAGATGACTCTTTTTTTACTCAAAAAAAGCAAAGAAAGGTGTTTATCATATGTATTACTTAACAAAGATATGTAAAATACAGGACGTTTTAGTTATTGTGTTAACAGAAAGCTCGTTTTTGATAGATAAAGAATTTTACATAAAATCATTTGAATTTTATGAAGAAGATGGCTTAGATATCATAATCTTAAAAACACTTAAAGATGAAAGTATATTTTTAGTGAAAAATAATAAGCCATTAAAACCTATAATGTATAAAAATAAGGCTTTTGATGTGCTCTACTTAAAAGAAGATTCATTTAATGAAACTTATGAAAAATTAAAACAATTTTAATAATATAGTTGACAATGTTCATCTAAGTATTATATTATATAGTTAATGATAGTAATAAATATTTCATAAGAAAACTTGTAATATTTATTCACTTTTTTAGATAATATAATTTTGGTTTCTAAACCAATTTATTTTTTTATTTTTTTACAAAAAAGAAAGATGCTTGATTAGCATCTTTTTTTTAATACCCATATAATTTTCAATATATATTCATTTAAAGAAAGATGCTCTTTTTAAATACCCTTCTTTTTTTTAATCGCCACCTAAAAGTGGGTTTATTGCATCGATTTCTTTTTTCTCATGTTTCACATCACCAAATATATCATAGTTCTTTGGCGGTGCATAAGAAGTGTATTCTCTTTGAACTGTTGTGTCTTCAACAATTGGAGTTTCTTCAATAACTGAAGTCTCTTCAACAACTGGAATTTCTTCAATTACGTGTCTATTAGGTTCAGTAACATTTTCTATAACGCCAACATCTACTTTCTCTACCTTATTCTTACTAACGCCATTTTCTTGATTGTTCCAGACCATTTCATCAAGCATAGATTCTATACTTCCTTTTTCAATTGAAATTATCTTATTAAGGACAGCTTCAATATTAAACATAGTAGGTTCAATACCCTTAAACTCCATTGCTTTAATAAGGAAATTGTGAAGACTCATTACGTTTAATAAAGTTTCTGAGTTTTCAATGCTATCGCTTTGGTATATTGCTTCGCAAACAAGAGAAGATACACTTCTACCCGAGTCTTGCCATCTATCAAGTATTTTGGCCATTCTGCAATCATCTGTATAGTTTTTTATTGAAACATTTATATTTTTATTCTTCTTTTT
>JAWXUS010000066.1:0-4906 GCA_044426235.1 Peptostreptococcaceae bacterium
CAGAACCTGCTTCACTAGCTATAACTTGTAAACTAGTAACTATAACATCTGAAACACCAACAACAGATGAAGAATTTGCAACCATTAAAGAATTAAACATAAATATACCTCCTTTTTTTTTAATATTATATAAACTTAATCACTTAAAATATAAAAAAAATTCAAACATTGATTAAGAGAATAACTGAAAATAAATGCTAAAAAACCTAATCCAATACCATTAACAAAACCATAAACTAATAAATTATCTTCCATAAATTTACCTCTTAAATGTATTTGTAAAAATAAGAGTAAATAATAAACCACTAACTAAACATAAAACAAATAACAATAAATCTAATCTATTAATACAATCTAAATAAAATTGTAAAGTCTGATGCTCTAAATTTGTTATAATATCTATGGTAGAATAGGTAGTTAAATCCATTATTTTTTATTAACTAAATTAATATCAATAGGTTTTAAAGAAATTCCGTGACTATTATTAAAAGCCCAAGAACTAGCATTTAAAACACAATCTAATTTAGAACCTTCCTCAAATTTATTAAATAATAAATCATCAACTTTTAAATTAATAAGTTTTTTATTACCTTTTTGAAATAAACTAAATACTTTACTTTCTATTACTTCACCGTCATTCGTAATTTTAGTATCTTCATATTTTTCCATTAAAGAAACATTTTCTAACTTAATTATCATAAAAAAACCTCCAAACATTCTATAAAATAATATAACATAATATTACTATAACATAATATTACAAAAAATACAATTTTTTTTATTAAAAAGGTATTTGGCTATCATTTTCATATCTTAAAATAATATATTCCTCCAATAGTTGCTAATCAGATATTAAATCAAAAATAACTTTATATTTATCAGGTAACATAAATAAACCTCCTACATATATTTTTTATAAAATTCTCTTATTTGTTTTTTTCTAGATCTAGACAAATCTTTATTTTGTATAAGAGTATAAGTAGTTCTAATAACATTCTGATTAAAAATAATAATATCATCTATTTTATTTTTATAAATATTATTAAATCTATCAAAAACAGTTACATCAACTTTTATTTTTTTTTCAAAATTAGAAGTAAAAATATTAGTCTTTTTATCAGAATAATATTCCTTTAAATCTTCTAAATTACAAAAATCTTTAAAATTATTTGTATCAAATTCAGTTATAATTGGTTTTCTTAAATTTCTACTAGAAAAATATCTTTTTTTACCTTTAAAAGTAGTAAAAAATAAATCTTGTTCAAAATTCTTACCCATATAACTAGTTAAATATGCACCAATATTATCTACATTAGAAACTTTTTGTATATTAACACTACCAATAGTTACTTTATTCCAAATATTATATAATAATTCTTGTTCAACATATGGAAAATCAAAAAGTAAAATATGAAAATGAATAGCTCCTCTTTCTTGAAATTCAACTACACCACAATATTTTAATTTAATTTGTAATTTATATTCTAATTGTTTTTTAAATAAATCAAAACATTTAAAACTATAATTATAATCTTGTACATTATCTTTAAAAGTAAGAGTTAAAAAAGAAGTGTTTTTATCATAATTAGTATTAGCAATTTCAAAAATTTTTCTCTTACTTCTTTTTATACTTCTTTTAAAACTATCTAATCTTCTTACATTATTGTTTAAATCGACAATGTCATTAATTTTTACAGTATTATTTTCAAATTTAGATTTAATTTTACATAATTGGTCAATTTTTTCAGTCGCAGAACGTTCGAAAGATTTAGCAATATGTCTAGAATATTCAAAAATTTCAACTATATTTCCCATACGTACAACCTTAGCATTATAAAATTCCAATAAAAACACCTCCCCTAAAATAAATAATAACATAAAAATAGAATAATCACAATCGAAAAATAAAATTTTTCTCTTTAAATGTGAGGTAGAACAAGTAAAACACTTTTTAAGGTTTTACAAACCTAAAAAAGTGAAAACCAAAATTTATTTTAGGCTAATCAAACATAGCAAAAGTATCATATAAATTCCCATATTTCTTTTTAAAAATAAACATTCTAGAAGAAGACTTTAAACCCTTAACTTGTACAGATTTTTCAACTTTAACAAATGTTTTAAATGGCAATGGTAAAAAATTATTTAATTTTCTATGTATATATTGATATTCAATGATATTTCTAATTTGTTTATCTAGCTGATCTAAAAATTGAGTAATTAAAATAACTTCAAAGCCTAATTTTCTGTGATGCACAAAAAACTCTAACCATTCAGTTCTATCTTTAGCATTCCAAGAACGAGAATTAAAAATAATACTAGCCTCATCAACAATTAAAATACATTGTTTTTCTTTTTTATTTTCTAAATAATTATTTTGTTTAGCAAAATCTTTTAGAAATTTAACATTCAAACTATTATTATTTAATTCAATAATTTTATTCCCTTTATCTTTTAATAAATCTTTATTAATAGAATAATTTAAAATAATATCTTTACCTTTATTATTATAAAAAAATATATCCTTAGCAACTGAAAGACTTTTTCCAGAACCCATTGTACCAGTATAACACCTAATCATTTTTAAACCACCCCAATATAAAATATAATAATAACAAAAACAAAATATATAAATTTAAAATAATAAAACCTCCAATAAAAAAGTTACTAGATAAATATACACTAGTAACAAAGAAAAGTAAATAATTAAGTTAACTTTAACAATTTATAAATGTGATATCTATTAGTATAGGCAACCATTAAAGTAGACCACCCCACAAGAATAGAAACAATTTCAGTTAAAGGAATAACATAATTTAAAGTAGAAAAATATTTTAATAAATCAGTATCAACTGACCAATATTTATAAATATAAGAATTCAAATTACCTGAACTAGGCAATAAATCAATCAAAAATTTAAATAATAAAGCAAAAACATTTATTAAAATTTGTAAAACATAAATAACTAAGTTATGTATAAAAGATAACATTATAAAAATCTCCTTGTTAATAAAATTAAACTAATAATAAAACCCCATAAAATAAAAGTTCTATTAATTCTAAATAAATCATCAAAAATAGTAAAATCCATATCAATATCATAGTAACCAATAAAATCAGTACCAAAATTAATTTTGAAAACTGGTAAATCATTACCCGTATTCTGAGAAATCATTCTAATCGAATAACTAAAACTATCAATTAAAGAAAAAGGCAAAACATTAGAAACAGAATAATAAAGATTACTAATAGGACTAAAATCAGGAGCAGAACCAAAATCAGGCAACCAATTTTTTAACAAATTATCATAAAAATTCTGTAATTCTTCAATAGTAGGTTTATCAAAATCAGGGTTTATAAAATCATCAGGTTCAGGTTCAGGTTCAAGTTCAGGTTCAAGTTCAGGTTCAAGTTCAGGTTCAAGTTCATTATCAAAAATGAAATCATCATCATTTATAGAAAAATCCAAATCAAAATCCTTGAAATCATCATAATTAAAATTAGTATCTAAATCAACATTTAAATCATTATCCCAAATAGAAGGACGATAATCAGGAATATTTATGCTAGGTTTTAAAGTATCCGTGTAAACAACACCAATACCAAAAATATTTGTACTTTTATCGCTATCTTTTTCAACCACAAATTTATAAACATATCTATTATTAATTAAATTATTAGTAATATAAAAATAATAATCTTGATTAGAACTACCAAAGCCATTTCTACTATATTGCACACCTACACAAATCCCATTATTAAAAAATCCTAAAACGGCACGACCTTCCCAATTTTGCAAAAGAACACGAACTTCATCTACTTGTTTATTAGTTAAATCATCAAAGCCACTAGAAGGCAATGTAATTCTTAAACTAGTAGAAGAATTTAATTCAATGTTATCTCTATTAGTATGGGGTATTGGATATCTTGTATTAAAATTCAAATCTCCAACAAGATCATTACTTAAATCTTCTTTCACATCTTGCATAATAATATCAAAAATATCTAAAGTACTTAGTGCAACATTTAAAACTTTATTAATATCTAAAAAACCATTTTTCTTTAAATCAACTTCAAAATTATTGTATTTGTTATGATTAACTACAACATTTAAAAAACGTTGTGCAACAATATTAGTTAATATTTCTATTCCATAACTTTTAGCTAAAGTTAATATAATTTGTCCAACAGTACTGGAAATACCCAAACTATAAAAATCTACACTATTATTTAAATCATAACTATTTATTGTATAATCAAAATATAAAGAATTACTTTTATTAGTTACATTATCATACAAATTATAATTATCATAACTGTGTGCTTGTATCAAATTAAAATTTAATACCAAGCACACAGTTATAATACTAAATATTTTTTTATTCATTACTACACCCCTTACAGTTAAAAAAATTATCCTTATATTATTAAAAAAACAAAAGGCATACGTCACTTATCGGAACAAGATTCCGAATGCCGTTCCTCATACTTCCGTTTATATAAAATTTGAACTACCAATTTTTCATAAACGGAAGTTCAATTTTAGTTTGTGCAACAATAGGAGTATTATAGAATACGTAGTTACATTTATTTATACTACTAAAACTACTATCGAAAATTTACTGTAAAAACATATAAAAAAAGGACTTATATAAGCCCTTAAAAAATAATTTATTTTTTATATTATCTTTTAACCACGTGCTAAAGATTTAAAGAAATTAACACTTAATCTCCACACCATAAAAGTACCACTTAAACCAATAGCAACTGGAGCAACTGCACCAATAGCAGAACCTGCTTCACTAGCTATAACTTGTAAACTAGTAACTATAACATCTGAAACACCAACAACAGATGAAGAATTTGCAACCATTAAAGAATTAAACATAAATATACCTCCTTTTTTTT
>JAWXUS010000160.1:0-2439 GCA_044426235.1 Peptostreptococcaceae bacterium
TTGCTTAAATATAAAAAAATAAATATATTGTATTTAACTAGCAAAGGGGGTATACAATATTGTCAAATATAAATATTGAAGAAATACTTAATAAATTAAAGTCAATAAATACCATGGTTTATAATTCCTTTTATGAAGAAATAGATGATTTAGAAAAAATGTATGTAGAAAATACTTTTAAAGTTGTGGTTTTAGGTGAGTTTTCATCAGGTAAAAGTACATTTTTAAATGCATTAATGGGTAGAAGAATTCTATATTCTGATATGGATGAGGCTACTGGTATGACAACTACAATCAAAAATAGTAATCGAAATATCGCTACAATAAATTTTGAAGATGATGAGATTCATACAATATCTATGAATACTGATAATTTCTATAAAGAACTATCTGATTATCTTAATATCAATAAACAAAATAATAAAAAAGTTCATGATGTTCACATACAATATGAATTTAATAATATTGAAGAAGATGTTATTTTCGTAGATACTCCAGGTCTTAAAGGTATAAGCGATGAACAATTAAATATAACAAAAGATGCTATAAAAGAAGCTAATGCGGTTATATTCCTTATAACTGAAAAAGGTCTTAGTGAAACTGAACTAAACTTACTATTCGGTCGTGATGAAAAATTTGGAAATATAAAAACTAAGGAAGTTTTTGTTTTAATAAATAAAATAGGTACAGTCTACGATATAAAGTCAGAATTTGATGCAAATTCATATATAGAAAAAGTTATTTGTAACGTCAAAAATACACTAAAAGAAAATAATCTTGATATAGATAATGTTTTGCAATAGATGGTCTAGATTATCTACACGGAAAAGATAATCAACTATATGATGATTTTAAAATAAACTTATTTGAATTTCTAAATAAAGATAATTTAAAAGAAATTTTCTTAAAAGATATACTAGAAAAAATACTCTATATACTAGAATATTTATAAGAAAATATTTATTTAGAAAATGATACTGATAAAGAATTAAATATCTTTAATTAAGAAATAAATTTAATTCTTCAAAATAAAAGAAAATTTATAAATACTATAAAAAGACAATTAAGTAGTCTCTCTACAAAACAAAAAAACTTTATATCTAACGAATTAAATCAATATGATAAAGAAATATTTAAAATTAATTCAGATATTATAAATAATATAAATCAAACTATAAATATATTAGATAAATCTTTAATAAATGATAGAACTAATATCATAAAAAGAGAGATTAATAAACTATTGATTCAAAAATTTAATTCTATAGAAACTAGTATAAAAGATTTTTATTCTGGAATTGATGATATATTATCTGAAACCTTTAACACTGAATTCAATAAAATATTAAACAAAAATAATATTAATATTAAATTTGAATTCTCCAATGATAGTATAGATTTAAATTGGAGTATAGATAATAATTTAAAAAAAGATAATTTTATACTTGAAATAAAGTCTATGGAAGATGAGTTAAAGAAAAAGAATAATTATCTATCAATATTAAACGAGAACACAGTTAGAAATGATCTGTTTAACGCTCAAAAGTATATTAAAAATTTAAAGAATGATCATAATAAAAATATTAGTATATTTAATTCTCGTCAATCAGCTTTAGGTCCAAGGCCACGCCCAAAACAAAAATATAGAGAAACTAAAAAAACAATAGAAATATTATTTTGGAAAAAAACTGAAATAATAAAAGTACCTGATGAATTAGACGATAGTAACGGTCTAAAATGGGATAAAGATATACAAAACATAAGAAAAGAATTTGATAATAAGGAAAGAAATATAGATTCTGAAAATAAAAAATATAGAAAAATATTAACTGACTGTAGAAACAAATTATATGAAATAGATGCTTTAAAAAAAGATATAGAAGAACTTGATTATATTATTAAAGATTCTATAATAAAAGCTAATAAAAATAAGAAACTAAAAAATGATAGAGAAATAGAAAGAATAAAAGGTGATGTTTTAGAATTTTTAAAAAAATATACATCAAAATCAATACTTTCTCTCATCGATGATATTGATGTATATTTTAATAAAAAAGATTCTGATATAAAATCTTCTATAGATATAAAATGTAATGATTATATAAATCAATACGAAGTAAAATCAGAACAAAAATTAAATGAAATAAGAAATAAAATTAAAGAAAGTGATATTGATAAAGAAAATATAATAAAATCAATATCTGAATTAAAATATTATATAGAAAAAGGGGAGATTTAATATGAGTTATAAAAAATATAATTTAAAAAAAGATAAAGTATTAAACTTATTAGATGAGATAAAAGATATTATAGATGACCAGTACATAAAAGATAATATATTTCAAAAAATAAATTTACAATAGCAATATTTGGACATTTTAGTAATGGAAAAAGTACCTTTTTAAATGCTCTTATGGGATATGGAGATGAGGTATTAAA
>JAWXUS010000161.1:0-2421 GCA_044426235.1 Peptostreptococcaceae bacterium
GTAAGCATGACAATTTAATTAGTAGTAATAGATGTAGAATAGCTGGTTGTGGAATTATGCAAATAGAAAAACCTGGCATTACAATAACGAGTGCATCAGCTTATAATCATCAAACTGGTCAAACAGACACCTTCTCAGTAAGTCATGCATCAGTATCAAACCTTGAAGAAAATATAAAAATAGGTACTATGCTTTATGCAAATAGAGTAGCTTTACAAGGATATCATATGATACTTGGTCTTCAAAGTTATAACTTTGGGACTGGTGGAACTAATGCAGTTCTTAAAGTTTATGAAGAGGCGACAGGTAAGAGTCCAGATGCTGTTCGAGCTGACCACTCAGATTTAGGTTGGTTAAGCTATACAGCTGAAGTTCATCAAAACCCTAAAAGATACTTTACTTGGAATGAAAATCAAAGCGTAATGTGTTCTCAAGAAGCTTGTACAAATAAAGGACTTGGTCATTTTGGAGATATATCATATGTTTCAAATGTTTTAAGATATTATGTTAATCCAACAGGTACAACTTGGGCTAAATCTAAAGATGGAGCACTTTATGAAATGAATTTAGGTGAAGCTGGAATGAATATAGGGACGAGTAGTGGTGTTCCTTCAACTGGTGGAAGTGCATCTCACAAAGGTTGGCTTGGTAGACTTTGGGATAAGTTAATGGATGCTTGGAAGACATTATTCCCACTTATACCAGATGAATTGCCTATTGAAAGATTACCATTTAGTGCATATCCAAGAGACCATCAAATAGATACTATAATTAAAATGATGTTTGCAATGGATGAGCAAAAATATTTAACTGAGTATAATGATTTTGACGAAGAAGCATTTAAAGAAAAATACAAAGAATTATTTAGCAATGCTTTTGGAGGAACTAATGGTAGTAATAATGATATAGCTAATGCTTTATTCCCAAATGGATTTGAAAAGCCAATAAATATAAAACCTGCAACAATATCAAAGGACTATGATGGAACAAATATTGAATACGTTGCACTAAATGGAACTGAAGTGTTTGCAGTATCAAGTGGTGAAGTTGTTGAGGTTAGTTCAAGTAGCATCAAGATAAAGCATGATGGAGATGTTTATACTATCTACACTTATGTATCTAATTCACTTAGTGTTGGAGATAAAGTTGACAAGGGTGAGCAAATAGGAACTACAATTGATGGTAAGTTTGGAATAGGTCTTTTAAAGGGAGACTCTAACATAAATGGTTCTTGGCTTGTTGAGGATAGCTTTGACTTTACTGATTATAATATGACAGAGGAAGACGCTAAAATTATTCAAGCTGTAATTAGTCTTGGTAAAACAAAGATTGGTGGAGTTTATACTCAAGACCTAAATAGAAGAAATGGGCCAGATACTTTTGACTGTTCAGGGTTTACAAGATATATTTACGAGCAAATAACTGGAGTAAATATAGGAGCGAATACTACTGGTCAATATAATATCTTAAAGAACTATCAAGTTCAAGGGGGACTTTCTAATGCACAACCAGGAGATTTAATTCTTGCAAGTGGAAGGCATGTTATGGTGTATCTTGGGAATATGCAAGTTCTTCATGCATCTAATTCAAAGCCATGGCCTGCAGGTGGAATAAAAGAAAATGGAATAAATAGACTGGAACATGATGAGATAATTGTTAGACCGATAGCTTATATCAATTCAGTTAAAGGAAATTAAGCAAAAAAAAAAGAGATATAGATTAAATCTATATCTTTTTTTGTTAAACTTTATAAAAATGCAACGGCTTTAAAAAGTTCATTTTCAAATTCAAAAAAGGCTATTGAATGAACATCAAGCGTTTCTTCATATTCGTCAAGTTCATAACTTTCGTCTTCAATTAATAAATACCCTTCACCACAAGAAGCTATGTTTATTAGCTCTTTAGTGCTTGAAACTAAGTTTTTCTTAGTTTTAAGGATAGAGTCTATTGCTTTAAGCTCTATATCAGAAAAACCTTCAACGTTCTCTAAAACACCAAATAAATGACCCATAGAACAGTCCTTAGATATAAGTGATAATCCATCTTCAATAAAAGAAAGATTTTCTCCACTTGATAATTTAACATTAATTTTCATCTCAATACTTCTCATATAATTTCTCCTAAGTTTAAAACCATACTAAATAAATAAAAGCCTTGGTGATTAAGTATATGCAAAGTAACTAATATTTATAATTTATACAACAAAATGGACATTAAATTCTATTTTGATTTATTTGTTGATATTAAAATTGAAATAAAACAGATAGAGTCAATCATCTAACTGAGTCAGTTCTATCTGTTATTGTTGCAAGAAGGATTATGTTCTATTCTAAGAAAAAAACAACGTTAAGTAAGAAAGACTGTTATTCACATATTTGATTATTTAAATAGAATAAAAAACACTACATATATATATATAGT
>JAWXUS010000162.1:0-2413 GCA_044426235.1 Peptostreptococcaceae bacterium
ACTTGTAACAGGGCTTGTTGGGTGTGGTAGCTCTTCTGTTACTGAAAATAAATACGACAATATGAGCCCTGAACAGATAAAGGCCATAATAATGAGTGTTAATGATGACTATTCGGTGAATATACAAGAATTAGAGACTCTTATATCAAACAATATAGATGGTCTAACTCAAGAGGAGAAAAATTTAGTTCTTGAAAATTATCTATTATCAACTATGATGGAAGTTGATGGATTTAATAATAAACTATCAGTACTTGGCTATGAACTTGAAAGTGTAGTTAATGAGCATAAAATAGATGTTTTAAACCCTGTTATGTATGACTTAATACCAAACACTAATGCAACTGTTAAAGGGCTTTTAATCGAGATTCACACAGAAGGTTTTCTTCTTAGATATGATAATGTAGCTCAAATGTATTTTGTTGAACTTAATTTAGATACATTTATTAAGAAGTTTGATAAGCACTTAACTAATTCATTTAGAACTTATTTAGAATTTAATCAACATGAAAATACTAATAATGCATTAGTTAATGAACATGGAATTTCTCTTGAAGAAGTTCTTAGTAGGCTTAGTGCAATAGAAGAAGGAATTGTTGTTGATGAGGAAGAAGATTATGCATTTGCAGATAAATGGAGTGCATCTAAAGAATATTACTTATATGCTTTACTTGGGCTTAATCATGGATATTTCTACTCAGAAGATGGGGAAGAATACACTGATGAATATTTAGATGAAATTAAGGATATCGATTTAGATGTTGTTAAAAGCGCTATTGATATAATAGTGTTAAACAACAAGAATATAGATGATAGTTATGAAGACTTAATGAACTTAATAAAAGATGAAGTTTATACATCAGAAGTCATTAAATCAATAATGAATAAATATCCAGAAACTAAAGAGATGTTTGAGTCTATATTTGACGAACTTGTTATAGATGGAGAGGTTGTAATTGAGCTTAACGAGGAAAATGCAGGTACGTTAGATAGCTTAGGTATAACTAATAGCGGTGCAAGTTATGATATAGTCGAAGATGAAGAGCTTCAAGAAGAAGTAATTGAAGTTGAAGTTGAAGATATGGTTGATGATAGCGAAGATGAGGATTCTGAATAATTAAAAAAGCTATACAAAAAAAGAACAAATGAAAACTTTGTTCTTTTTTTTATAAAAATGATTTTTCTCTATTTTTCTTTATTTTTCTCAAGATATTTCTCTTTAATTAAAAACTTCTTAGCTTCTTCGTTAAAGTAATAGTACTCGCTTCTAACAAATCTCCTATGTTCTAAATCTCTCCTTATTTTATCCATTCTATAAGACAACATGTCTTTATATAGATATAAGTAAACATTAAGCTTATCTTCAAGACCAAGTCTAATAGACTCCATCTGCGTAAAATCATATTCAGGGTCAAGATAAATATCTACGTCTATATTATTTTCAAGACCCATTTCAATTTGTGCTATTTGGAATCTATCAAAAATCTTTTCAGCTCTAAGCTTTTTTATATATGCTTTAATCTCTAATTCGTTCACAAACAAAAACCTCCATTTAATTAATTATATTATATCTAATAAACGAAATCACTTTGATTAAGCACCAAAGTAATCTTTTACAATCTCATTAACCTTATTTTCATCAATATGACTTTTACATACTGGGCAAGACTGCAAGTTCATTAGTTTATTTTTCAGTTCAGACTTTTTTTCTTTAATTTCTTTGTCAAGAATGTTATTTTTTATAGCATTAGCTTCAAGCTCTTCGCTTACTTGATTTAATTTAGCTTTTATATTTAATATTTGCTTGAATTTATCTATCTTAGCTTTAACTTCACCTATATTGTTTATATCTATTTTATTTAAGCTATTTAATTTGCTCTCATTCTTCTTTAAATTGCATTCTAAGGCCTTAGTTTCTTTATCTAACCTTATGTATTTATTCATCAGTTCATTCTTCTCTTTAATGTCTTTAAATAACTGTTTTAATCTTTTCATACTATCATTTATGTTAGATATTTCTTTAGTATTGTCTAAGAATATGTTTGACTTAGTTATTTCATTTGATAATTGAACTTCTTTTCTTTTAAAATCACTGTATCTATCAAACAATTCTTTCTTAATCTTTAAATCTTCAATTAACTTATTCGACTTTTTAATGTTTTCATTAATTTTAGGAATAACAGATAATTTGCCTTCAAGAACTCTAAGTTTTTTACCTTCAGTTATTATATTGTTTTTTCTAACGCTTATTTTAAAGACTTCTTTTAATCTGCTTAATTTCTCTTTAGAGCTTGCAACTAACGAGTTGATTTCATCTTTATTTTTAGATAAACTATCAAATTTATGTCTTGATTTTTCAAGCTCTAACTCCACCTTATCTTTTTGCGTTTTTAATTCTTTTATTTTATCAATT
>JAWXUS010000163.1:0-2409 GCA_044426235.1 Peptostreptococcaceae bacterium
TTATTAAGTGATGCTGTTACTTTGGGTGAAAATTTAGAAACTCTTGAAACTTCTCTTTTAAATATTGAAGAGAAGTTTTTTGAAGATGTGAATGTATACCTTCAAAAAGCTAGGATATATGACAAAATGGAGAAGTATGAAGAAGCTGAAGAAAGTATACTTAAAATTTATGAATTAAGACCTGATTTAGAAGATAACACAGATATATTAGCTCTTTATGCGAATGTTGCTTTTTTAAGTGGGGATCATGAAAAAGCAGGAGAGCTTTCGAATAAATTAAAAGAGCTAGGAGGAGAATAAATTGGTTACAAATATTGAACAATTTCAACAAAGAAAAGAAAATTCTTTGAAAATTGACAAGATAATAATTATCACTAGTATTCTGATGCTTATGATTATACCAAATTTTGTGTATAAAAAAGAGTTCATGAGTTATACGCCAATACTTTCTAATAGTGCATATGCAAGTGGTATGAGAGCAGATGTTTTTAACTATTATAAGTCTGTTATGCTGAATGTTGGAGCATTCTTTATGCTTATGTGCTATACATATAAAGTTGTAGTTTTAAAACAAGAATTTAGAAAAGATAAAATAAATATTGTAGTACTACTTTTAGCTTTAGTTATACTAATATCAAGCATTATGAGTGAATATCCTCAAATAGCTTTCTTTGGAAATCATGATAGATTTGAAGGTGGAATGGCTTGGTTTTCTTATTTAAGTATATTTTTTGTGCTTTATAACACAAATATAGATGAGAAGTATTATAAATTCTATTATTTATCATTAGTAGTATTTATAATTATAAATTCAGTTACTAGTATTACCTATCTTTATGGAATAAATTTGCTTGATATACCGTTTATCAATCAAATGCTTGGTGGTGGACTTAGTGGTTATATAGTCACTACTCTTTATCACCCAAACTTTGGTAGTGGTATAAGTGCTGTTATATTTTGTACTAGTTTTATGTATTTTATATTGGAAGATAATGTACAATATAAAGCTATACTTTTATTTTTGACGACATTTTCTTTTGCTATGCTTTTAGCAATGGTATCAACTGGAGGTTTTTTAACTGTTCTTATAATGATACCTATTATGATTGTTGTTGGTGTTAGGATAAAAGGTATTAAGTATTTTACTATTTTTGGAGTAATGAGTTTGGTTTTTAATATTTTTATTTATAATTTACTTAATTCTCAAAGTGAAAAGGTATTTAATGAGAGTATGGCTATTATAGAAAAAGTTAATTCTATATCAAATATAATAATACCAATTACAGTAGTATTATTTTTATTAGTATTACTTTCTATTAAATTTATAGATAGGAAAAAAATATTTAAAATATTTAGCATATCTTTTGGAGTCTTAGTTACAGTATTTTTATTAATAGCTCCTAAAATATTAAGTAGTAATATTGATGAAATTAAATCTAATGAAACATATCATAAAATTAATGAAATAAGTACAGACCGTATAAATATTTGGATTAAAACACTTAATTTATCTAAAGATCATAGCTTAATTGGAAGTGGAGCAGATACATTACCATTTAATATGGTATTAAGAGATGAAGATAAAGGTATGAGTACATACAATGAGTTTATAGATAAACCTCATAATTGGTATTTAAGTATATTTTATAGTTTTGGAATATTAGGGTTTATATTGTTTATGATAATAGTTATAGATTTTATTTATACTTTATTTAATAATATTGATGATAAGAATAGATTTAAATATGGATATATATATGGAATTGGAACTATAACTTATTTAGTTCAATCTTTATCGAATGATAGTTTTACAGGAACTGCTATAATATTTTGGGTTATGATAAGTATTATATTTAATAAGATTAAACAAAAAAATGCGACTTAAATTGCATTTTTTTTGTTATAAAGTAGAAATATATAAATATATGTAGTATAATTATTAATACAATATTTAAGGAGTAGGTTTTGAAAATTAGTATAGTAATACCAACTAAAAATGCAGAAAATTATATAAAAAATTTAATAGAAAGTTTAAATAATCAAACTATAAAACCATATGAAATAATAGTTATGGATTCAAATTCTATTGATAATACTAAATCAATATGCATGCAATTTAAAAATGCTAAAGTATTTCAAGTAATAGATTTTAATCATGGAAAAACGAGAAATGATGGAGCAAAAATTGCTACTGGAGATATAATTGTTTTTATGACTCAAGATGCTATACCAAAAGATAATTATTTAATAGAAAATTTAGTTAAACCTCTTAATAATGACATAGTTGGAAGTTATGCAAGACAAGTTGCGAATAAAAACAGTGATAGTATAGAAAAATTTTCTAGACAATTCAATTATCCTGATTTTGATATAATAAAGAATAATAATAGAATATCAGAGCTAGGTATA
>JAWXUS010000067.1:0-4813 GCA_044426235.1 Peptostreptococcaceae bacterium
AATAGCTAATTCTTACGAAGGTATTGAAAGATCATTTGCAATTCAAGCCGGTCGTGAAATAAGAATTATGGTAAGACCTGAAACTATTGATGATGCACAAATGCATTTAACTGCACGTGCTATGACTAAGAGGATAGAAGAAGAACTTGATTATCCAGGTCAAATAAAAGTTAGTATGATAAGAGAAACTAGAGCGATTGAATATGCTAGATAGTATAAATACCCTAAATTAAATTTTAGGGTATTTTTTAATGTCTAAAAAATACATTTAGTGTATTTTTTGAATATATGAAAAAAATTAAATAAAAAACTTTAAAATAAGTAAAATAATAAAAACGATAAGATTGGAGAGATTATGAGAAAACCTAAAATAATTGTTAGTAAATGTTTGGATTCCCAAAAATGCAGATATGATGGTCAAGGGTATAATAATAAAGTGATTTCATCTCTTAGAGATTTTTGTGATGTGTTTACTGTTTGCCCTGAAGTTGAAATTGGACTTTCAATTCCAAGAGAAACTATAAGAGTTGAAACTGAAAATGATTTATATAAATTAGTGCAAACAAAGTCAAAAGGCGATTTTACTAATTTAATGAATGAGTTTTCAGAAGAATTTCTTATAAATTTAGGTGAGGTTGATGCTTTTATTTTAAAAGGTAAATCTCCTTCTTGCGGAATAAAAGATGTTAAAGTTTATCACAAAAATAATGATTGTAGTATTAGAAATAATGGAAATGGATTTTTTGCACAAAAAGTTTTAGAAAAGTATCCTCACTTACCTATTGAAAATGAGGGCAGACTTAGTAATTTTTCTGTTAGAGATGATTTTTTAACCAAGATATTTTTAATTAATGATCTTAAGAGTCACGAAGATATTCATAAATTTAATTTAGATCACGATATACTTTTAAAGTCTTATGACAAGGAAAAGAAAGAAAGTATAAAAGATAAAATTCATAAACTTGAAAAAGAAGAATATGAAGGTTTAGTTTATGATATAATTTCGACAAAAAGAAAAAGAGAAATCAAACTTTCAATAGTTGAGGATATTTTTAAGAAGTATGCACCAAATTTAACTATTGATGAAGTAAAGATGTTTAAAGATTTAGTTAAATCTTTTGAAAATGAAAAAATTCCATTTTCAACTCTTTGTGCAGTAATTAGAGTTTATGCAATTAGATTTAAAGATAGTGAAATATTAAATCAAAGTTTTTTTAGTCCATACCCTGAAGATTTAATAAATATTTGTGATTCTGGAAAGGGTAGAAAAATATAAGCCAATTTTTGGCTTATATTTTTTTGTTTATTTGTTTATAAATTGGGAATTTTGTAGTAAAATAAGAGTAAATAATCTTAAAGGGGTGTTTTTATGAATATAGATTCTCAATTAGATGCTTTAAAATTAAAAGATATAGAAGGATTGTTTTATGAAAAAGTGTTTGAAAATGAAAAAGTTATACCAAAAGTAACTCCTTTTAGTGGTATCAATACTGATCTTTTATATTTAAAAGATAATAAACTTTTATTTGTAAAATTTATGGATACTAGTGAAGATTTATTTTCTATTCTTGAAGAAGAAATTTTAGAGGTAATGTATGAAGAGTATTTACTTCTTAAGAAAAAAATGGAAAAAACAAATATTAAATATGATTATGTTTTTGTGATGCCAAATATTGAAATTGAAGAAAGTTATGATTTTGATGATTTTATAAAAAATAATATTATAGATAAAAATAGAGTATTAGATATTATTGATAATAGAGAAATATTTGATTCATATCTTTTAGATGAAAATAATGAAATAAACTTAAATTTATTTTTACTTTCAATATGTCCTGAATATTTCGTTTTAAATAGTACACTTCACATTAATAAAGACTTCAAAAAGATTTCTTTTTATAACGATGAATACGAATATAGTGCAGTAATGCTTGATAAAGAGCAACTTAAAATTGTTAATTCAATAAATTATGAAGAAACAGTTTTTGAGGGGGGATATGCAACTGGTAAGACTAGTTTAATGTGTTCAAAATGTGTCAAACTTAGTAAAATTTATCCGCATCATAAATTTTTAATACTTACTAATAATAAGCAAAAAGCACTTGAGTTAAGGGAGAAAATAGAAATACTTTCTCCTCAGAGTGAAAATATTCAAATTCATACTTTAAATAGTTTTGTTATAAAACTTTGTAAAAAGTTTGAACTTGTTATAGATTATAATTTACTTAATAAAGATTATGATAAGGGGCTTAATAATCTTATTAAACAAATAAATAATACTATTAAAAATAAAAGAGTATTTAAGGGGATTTTTATTGATAATATTGAAAATTTTGAAGAATTTGAGGTTGAATTTATAGAACAATTTTTATATCAGAGTAAATTTATATTAAATAAATTTTATTCGAGATGTAATAATATTTTAAATGATTTTGATATTTTTAAAGAAGAAAGTACTAGTGAAAATAAAGTGTTTTTAAATAATAATTATAGAAATTCGGTTGAGATAAATAAGTTTATAAATAATCTAAATAAAAATAGCAATAATTATTTAAATGATCTTAGAAAAGATAAAAAAGATTTTTTTTATTTAACTAAAGGTATAAAAAATCAAATTGGTGAAATAAATCTAATAAAGGTTGATATTTTAGAAGAACAGCTTGAGGCTATAATTTGGGAAATAAATCATTTAGTAAACGATAAAGGGCTAGATTTATCGGAAATTTGTATAGTTTATCCATATAATAAAAAGACTTTAAAAAACAATAAAACTATTTATGTACAGTATATTTTAAAGAATTTACTTGAAAAAAATAATATTCCATACATAATAATTGAAGATAGTTTGACTAATCTTAGTCAAAAAAATGGAGTAACATTATCTAATATGTATTCACTTGGAGATCTTGAATATAAAGCTTTAATAGTTTGTGAACTTGAAATGCTTTATAATCATTCAATACTTGATACTTCACAAGATTATCAATTAAATGACTTTTTTGGAGATATAAATAAGCTTTATTTAACTTTTAGTAAGGCGAGTGAGTATTTAAGTATAGTAACTACTTTTGATGATAAAAATAGCGAAATAATAAATTTAATAAGAAAAAGTATATAAAAAAATAGAAGTACGAATGTACTTCTATAAACTACATTAAGAACCTAAAATATAAAAGAACTATTATACCAAGAACTATTCTGTAGTATCCAAAAACTTTGAAGTCGTGTTTTTTGATGTAGTCCATTAGTAGTTTTATTGCTAAAACAGAAACTACAAACGATACTAAAGAACCAATACCAAGTACTAACCATTCAAATCCTGTAAAGTTAAATCCAACTTTTAAAAGTTTTAGGGCACTTGCCCCAAGCATTGTTGGAACTGCAAGGAAGAAAGAAAATTCTGCAGCGATTATTCTTGATGCACCAAGAATTGTAGCACCAATTATTGTAGAACCTGATCTTGATGTACCAGGTATTAATGCTAGACATTGGAAAAGTCCAATACCAAGTGCTAATTTATATGTAACTTGTGAAAAATCTTTTACTTTTGGGGTTTTATCTGAATTTTCAATAATTATCATTATAACCCCATAAACTATTAAAGCTATAGCTACAGTTGTTGGATTAAAGAATAATCTATCTATTGTATCTTCAAATAAAATACCGATTACACCAGATGGTATAACAGCTATTATAACCTTAGTCCAAAGATCTATTGTATCTTTCTTTTGAATTTCTGATTTTTCAGAATCAAATGGATTTAGTTTTTTAAAGTATAAGATAAGTACTGCAAGAATTGATCCAAACTGTATAACTACAAAGAATGTACTCATAAATTCTGGACTCATATTCATCTTGATAAATTCATCAACTAAAATCATATGTCCTGTACTACTTATTGGTAGCCACTCAGATATCCCCTGAACGATACCAAGTATTATGGCATTTAAAATTTCTATCAACTTGTATTACCTCCTAAATTTTTTTAACTAAATAAGTATACCAATAATATAAAATATATTCAATATATATCTAAATATACGGAAAGGAAAGATAATGAGAGAAAGTAAAGTGTTAAACGAATTTGAATATGAATCATTTAAACTTTTTTCAAATTTATTTCAACCATTAACAAAGAATCAATATTTAATAAAAGTAAATCTATTTAAAGAATTTTTAAATGGAAAAGAGTTAGTTGAGGTTGATAAGTATGACTGTGAAAAGTTTATAGAATATATTTCATCAATTTATACTAAATCGACTTGTGAAAAGATATTTAGTTATCTTCATAGTTATTATAATTTCTTAATTAAAGAAAATATAATATATGATAATCCATTTAAAAAAGTTAGAAAGCCTAAAGTTTCAAAACTTGCAAAAAGAAGTTCAATTTTAACTATTGATGAAATAGATCTTATAATTGAAAATATTTCAAAAGAAAAAATAAGAGATCAGGCTTTAATAGTATTTTTAATAACAACGGGTTGTATGGTTAATGAATTAATAAGGGTTAAGTGGAGAGATATTAGTTTTTTTAAAAATGATTACTATATTACACTAAGTAAAAATGGAAAATCTAGAATGATTAAGATGCATTCACTTTGTACATACCTTCTTAATGAATATAGAGGAAGTAAGGCTATTGAAGATAATGATGAATTAATTTTTACTAGTGCAAAAACTAATTCTATAACAGATAGAAATGTTAGATTTATAGTTAGAAAAATACTTGATAAATCAGGACTTACTAATAATTCATCAAAAGATTTTAGACATTCATTTGCAGCTATTAGTTTAAGGCTTGGAGCTAATG
>JAWXUS010000068.1:0-4811 GCA_044426235.1 Peptostreptococcaceae bacterium
TAATATTAAACATAAAGGTGATATTAATGATGAAAAGTATTTTTATAATTGGGATTTTACTACTATAAGTTATATATTAAAAAATAAACAATATTTAGGAATAGTAGTTAATAAAGTTAAGGATAAAGAATATATAATAGAAAATCATCATGAACCTATTATTGAATTAGACGACTTTAATAAAGCAACTGATATCTTATCAACTAGAAAGAAATTTAAAACTAGAAATAATCCATTAAGTAATTTTGTTAAATGTGGTTGTTGTGGGTATGCTATGTGTATTATGGAAAATATATCTTATGAATATTATTGTTGTAACAAGTGTGGAGTATATTTAAGAAAGAATGATGTAGAAGATATTATTAAAAAAGAAGTAGATAAAATAGTGCGCGTTGAAGAACCTATTAAAAATAAAAATTCAATATATAAAGAGAGAACAGATATAAATAGAAGGATAAGTAATTTAGAAGATGAAATAACATTAGCTATATTAAGTGATGATACTAATGATAGGTTAAAGGAATTAAATAATAGTATTAGTTTATTAAAAGATAAATTATCAAAATTAGAAAATAATAAAAATAATTTATTTGATATAAATGGTAATAGATTAACTGAGGAAGAAGTTAAAGATTATAAGAAAGTTGCTAAAATATTATTTAGTAAAGGCTTATTTAAAAGAATAAACAAAGAAATTCAATGTGAATTGATAAAAATATGAGACAATCGTTCGACAAACTATGTCGAACTTTTTGCTTTTATGATAAAATATGTATAAAGAAATGGTGGGATTATTTTGAAATCAATAATTATAGGTAATGGTATAAATTTACAATTTTCAAATAAAACATATTCAAATGAATTTATTTTAAAGAGAGCATATTTAAATTCGTTAACGGGTATATATACAAAGTATTTTAATAACACAATACAACAAAAAGAATTGGAAGATATGTTTAAGGATTTTGTTAAAGTGGCAAAGTTAATATTTGATGATAATTTACAGCACCTTAATGAAGAATTAAAGTTAGAAATTATCGAATTTAAAAAAAGATATCCCAATAAAATTAAAAAATATGATGAAATAATTATGGAAGACTGGTTTTTGATATTGCATTATGTTATAGAAAAAAATAATGATATTAAATCTCAATGGAGTGCTTGTGAAATTGGATTAAAAATAATATTTCTTTCTGCGATTTACAATAATGGACAGATTGAAAAAATTTTTGAAAATATCCCGAAAAATGTAGTTGAATATATTAATGGATTTGATAAGATATTTACATTGAATTTTGATATGAATTTAGATGGGATAGTAAAAAATGATGTTTATCATTTACATGGTTCTTTTGCTAACTTATCAAAATCTAAACCTGATAAAATAGGATTTAAAGAATTTTCTGAATGTAATACTATTTTAAATTACTCTGGAAGTAGGAAATTAAACAGTATTGATAATATGCAAATGAAGAAAGAATATCATTTCGAAAAAATTGAACATTTAACTGGTGAAGTAACAATAATTGGAATGTCTCCGAATAACGATAATCATATCTTTGAATCAATTAACAAAAGTATGATACAAAAAGTGTTTTTTTATACCTATGGTAATTTAAATATTCAATTACCTTTAACTAAAGAATATAAAATATTAAATGTTAAAAAATTGTGGGGTAAATTAAAAGTTAATAAAAATGAATATAGAAACCAAATATATAACAAAATTCTAACAAATAAAAATCAAATAATAAAATTTCAAAAAGACTTAGAACCGCTTCTTTTAGAAAAAGATAATATTGAGAGAGTATTAAAAGATGTTAAATTATTAGATGACAGTGAGATTAAAAGGTTAGTTGGTAGAGTAGAAAATAATATTAATAAAGAAAGTATGGATAAAGAAGGGATTATTTCTATAGCATTAGAAGAAGGAGTTCTACCAACAACACTGTATTTTTTGTACTTTGAATATAGAAAAAATGTAAAGTAAATACTAAAACTAAAAAATGAAAAGGAGGAGAATAAATGGAAAAAATAGTTAAGCGTAGTATGAAGGTGGATTTTCATATACATTCAGTATTCTCTAAACATAAAGATGGAGATTTAGTGAAAAATAACACTATTGAAAATAGAAATATTTTAATAGATAAACTTATGGAAAATAATATTGATATGTTTGCTATTACTGATCATGATTTTTTTTCATATGATTTGTATTTTTCATTGAAAGAAAAAGAAAAAGATAATACTTTTAAAAAGGTCTTCCCTGGTGTTGAGTTTTCTGTTGGATTTATTGATGAGCATGATAAGTTAAAGCAAATTCATGTAATTTGTATATTTAATGATAATGATGATGAAAAACTTAAAAAAATAAATTCTATCATTTGTGGGGATGATAATAAGCCATTATATGATAATGGAGATTTTTTCTCCGAAGAAAAATTTATTTCAATCTTAAATAAAATAGAACTGGATACAGTGTTTATAGCTCACCAAAAAAGCAGTATAACAGGGACACCATCTGAGCGAGATTTATTGGATTTAGGTAAAACAAAACTTAATGAGTATTTAGATTGTGAATATTTTGAGGCATTGGAATTTAAAAGTAAAAAAAGCGGAATGTTTAATAATGTTTTTGCAAAAAAAAGAAATGATAATTATGAAACTGTTCGTTTTATTACAGGTTCTGATTGCCATGATTGGAGTGTATACCCTAAATATGATTCTAATGAGAAACAAGAAGTTGGATTTGAATTTACTTTTTTGAAATGTCTACCTACATTTAAAGGGCTTGCAATGGCTTTAACAGATATTTCTAGAATAAAACTTACTAACAATGTTTTTCATGTTAGTGATAAGTACTTAGACGGTATTACATTTAGTATGGGCGGCAAGGATTTTTTTGTTGAACTTTCAAAAGGTATTAATGTGATTATAGGTGACAATTCCATAGGTAAGTCATTGTTGCTGCATAAATTAACAGACTTCAAATATGTGAATAGTGAAACGAAGAGTGGTTACATTGAGTACTTAGATAATAATAAAATATCTATAAACGATACCATTCCAAGTGAAATGCTGTTTTCTTTTGATAAACAAGGTAGCATAAGGGATAAATTTGAAAATAAAGAAAGTAAAAATAATATTGAATTTTTTAAAGAAAAGTTCCCACCAAAATTAAATTCTAATATGTATAAACAATTAATATTGAATGAACTGAATTTATTTTACGATGCGTTGACTGCAAAGTTTAGCTATGACTGCGAAAAGAAAAAATTGACAAACATTAATTTGCTTGATGAAGATAAAAAGACAAATCAACTAAAAATATCTATGATTACAAATAATAAAAATAAAATTAATGAATATAATAAAATCAAAAAATATTTCGAAGATTTGGATACAGAAGTATCTAAAAGGAGCATTATTAATGAAGTGTTACTGGAAGATGAAGAGATAGAACGCTTAAATGATATCCAAAAATTTGTGAAAAAAACCAAAGATAAATATACAATTAAATACGCAAACGAGCAGCAAATTTATAATATAAAGGGTGCAATCAGTAAAGCAATACAATCTACAAAAGAAGAAATTTCAAGTTATAAAACAGAGTTAGAAAATAAAAAAGATGAAAATAACCAACAATGTGAAAATATTGCGGCGACAATAGTTAATTTAATTAAATTAAAAAATAAATTTGAAAACTATAAATTTAATCCAACAATAAATGAAAAGATAGAACCTGATTTACTAATGTCATTAAATTATAAATTTGTTACAAAGTTCAAAAACTTGAAAGTGATAAATAAAGATTATTTTCTAAGTATTTTTAATGAAGTGTTTAATAAGTCATATACTTTAAATGTATCTTTGATAACGGAAGAAATTTTAGAGAAACAAATATCTCGTTTTGAAAAAAGTAAAAATCAATCAGTTATTGATATTTTAAAAGACAAAATAAATGAAATAATTAACAATGATTTATTGGAGGATAAAAATATCGTCAGAAAATGTGATGATGAAAACGTTAAACTTTCTCGTGGTTTATTATCTGCAATTTATTTTGATATAATTTCGAGTGAAAGAGATGAAGGGATATATTTAGTTGATCAGCCTGAAGATGATATATCTCAGACTAACATTAGAAAACAGGTAATTGAAAATTTCAAAACTATGGCACTCAAGAGACAGGTTATAATAGTAACTCATAACCCTCAGTTTGTAGTTAATTTGGATGTTGACAATGTTATTTTTATAAAAAAAGATGAGGACATATGCATTGAGTATGGAGCGCTTGAATTTGAGGGAAGTGATGTTAATATATTGAAAAATGTTGCTAATACATTGGATGGTGGAATTGAATCTATAAAGAAAAGGTGGAAAAGATATGACAAAGAAACTAGTTTTGAATAAAGATCTAAAAAGTAATGAATATTATATTTCAGAAAATGATATTAAACTCTTAACACTGACTGATAATACCATTAAAGGTGATGATGTCTTTGAAAAAATATATAAAGAATTTAATTTAGAAAATAATAAGTTTGTTGTTTCTATTACAACAAAGTTGACAGATAATTTGGATATGATCATTTTTAAGCAAATAAAACATTTATTTGAAGAGATAAAAAAACAAATTAATAATTTATAAAGAACGTTAAATAAATAACTCTCGCAACGACACGTACATCATAGAATTGCTGCACCTTCATATCAAAAAGTTTATAACTATTTTAAACCAAAATTTCTTTTAGGTATGACTGCTACTCCAGAAAGAACTGATGGAGCAGATATATATCAAATGTTTGAGT
>JAWXUS010000005.1:0-83113 GCA_044426235.1 Peptostreptococcaceae bacterium
ATTTTTAGTTTTTGGATATAATATATCAACAATTTATTATATGATTTTTTCATCAATACTAATAGTAATCACATTTATTGATATAGATCATTTGATAATACCTGATAGGATAGTTATATTTGGAATATTATGCAGTTTTATATTTAGTTTATGTGGAGTAGGAATTGATTTAACTGAGTGGTTTTTTGGATTATCAATATTATTTTTTGCGATGTTATCCTTTGTATACTTTATAGAAATTATTATAAAAAAAGAATTTATGGGAGGCGGAGATATAAAATTTTTTGCAATGGTAGGTTCTTTTTTAGGGGTTAGAATTGGAATATTAACAATAATAATAAGTATGTACATAGGTGCTTTTTATGGTATAATAATAATAACTAAAAGTAAATTAGTAAAAAAAGATTATGAATCAATGATACCTTACGGTCCATTTATATCGATTGCATCTTTTATTTGTATGATTTTTGGCAATGATATATTAAATTGGTATATGAACTTGTTTTAATTATTGTGTTATAGTTTAATTACTATTACTAAATAGAAGGGAATATTATGCAGGAATTAGTAAACAAATTAATAGATTTGAATGTTGGGATTTGGGTTTCAAAATTAAATGAAAAAGTTTTTATAAATAATAAATTAAAAAAAATACTTAAAATAGATAGTAATTTTATAGATGAAATAGATATTTTAGAAGATGAAGTATATGGTTTAAAAGAAGATATTAAGATTGAGGGGAATTTTTATAATAAGGTATTACTTCCTCTTGAGGAATTTAATGTTGGTGTAGTAACTAAAATAAAAGATAGTGAAAGTTTTAGAGAATTAAATTTAGAACTATTTGAAACTTTAATAAATAGTATACCTGAAATTATATTTTGTAAAGATACCAATTATAATTATAGCATTGCAAATGACAAATGTTATGAATTTTATGAAGATATGGGAATAAAAGATATAATAGGTAAAAGTGATCCAGATTTTAAAGGATTAGATGAAAACTTTACAAATACTTGTAGATTACACGATATGCAAGTTATTGATCAAGGAAAAACTTTATATATAGATGAAGTGGTACCAACTCCAAAGGGAATAAAAATTTATCAGACAATAAAAACTCCAATAGTTGATAAACACGAAGAAATAATAGGAATGCTTGGTTCTGTTCGTGATGTAACGGAGCAAAAGAAAATAGAAGAAAAATTAAAGTATTTAAGTTATACAGACGTTTCAACAGGTGCATACAATAGGAGTTACTTTGAAGAAACTATGAATATCATAAAAACTGGTGATAATTTCTGTAAAGGAATTATAATGAGTGATTTAAATGCACTAAAATTTGCTAATGATATATTTGGACATTTAGAAGGAGATAACTTAATTAAGACTTCATATGAAATACTAAAGGAATCTTGTGAGAATAAAAATGATTTGGTTTTCAGATGGGGTGGAGATGAATTTGTTACTATTATAGATAACGGATCTGATGAAGATTGTTTAAGATATATGGAAAGAGTGAAGGAAAATTGTAATAAGTATAAAAATACTAAAATGAAAGTTAGTATTTCTCAAGGATATACAATTTTTGATGATAAAGACCAAGAGATAGATGAACTCTTAAAGAAGGCAGATAAAATGCTTTATACTTATAAACCTTCAACTAAGCAAAAGAAGTTTAGAACTATATTTGAAAACTTAGTATCAAACTTTAAAGATAAAAATATAGAAGATAAAGGGCATATAAAACGTGTTGAAAAAATGGCAACGGAGCTTGGTTGTTGTATGAATTTCAGTTATGAATACATAGAAAAACTTAGGCTTTTAGCTCTTGTACATAACATAGGTAAAATTGCCATTGATGAAGAAATATTATTGAAAAAAGAACCTTTAACGGAAGAAGAGTTTAAAATTATTAGAGAACATACTACTTATGGTGAAAAAATTGCTAATAACTTTGATGAGACAAGTCATATATCAAAGGAAGTATTAACTCACCATGAAAGATGGGATGGTACTGGATATCCTATGGGACTTAAGGGTGAAGATATACCTATATTATCTAGAATTTTCTCGGTTATAAATGTGTTTGATATAATGTTAAATGGATGTGTTTATAAGCCATCATTAACATTAGATGAGGCAATACAAGAATTAAAAGATAATTCAGGAACACAATTTGATCCATATGTTGTTGAAAAATTTGTTGAAATGATAGAAGATTCTACAGTATAAAAAATAGCCAACTTTTAGTTGGCTATTTTTTATTTATAAATTTAGCAAGTTTATTTGATAGTATAAAAAAATATATTATACAAAAAATAATTCTTTAAAAGGAGGAGTTATGAAAAGTAAATATATTATTTTTTTGATTATTTTTATAAGTATAGTTACTTATATGAAAAAATTTGATAATAGAGAAATTTTAAAAGATACGATAAATAGTTCACTAAGTACTAAAATATATGAAAAACATCTAAAAATTGATGATGAAAATATACTTATAAATTGTAGAATGCCAATAATAAATTATGAAGATAAAGAAATTGAAAGATACATAAATTCTTTAATTAGAAAAGATATAAATAATTTTATGAACATAGAAAGGCAAAAAACTAAATTAGAAAAAAAAGATAAAAATATAAATATGATTTATCATATTCCATTTAGAAATAGTGAAATAGTAAATATAGTTTTAAAAAATGAAATTATTATGGATAATATAGTTACTATAGAGGAATATAGCTATATATTTGATTTAAAAAGTGGACAAAGAATTTTTTTAAATCATTTTTTAGATTCTAATATATATTCTGAAATTGAAAATTACATATATGAAAATTATAAAAATGTTAATCATTTTAAGATAAATGATATGACACAATATAAGATTTCTAACGGAGGCATAGACGTTTTTGATAATACTAATCTAAATAAATTATATTTTAAAATTTCATATAGTGTATTTCAATATCACACAAAACAGATTCACTGTGAAAGAATATGTTCAAATGTTGATACACAAATTATGACAGAAGATAGTAAGTACTTGAGTTCTATTTTAAATATTCCAATAATTACGACTGAAAATATTGATTTAGATAAGAAAATTAATTCGATTATTACTGATGATATTATGGATTATTATGAATTATCAAAAAAAGATAGTATTTTATACAGTAATGATGTTATCTATGGTGTAGAAAAAATTATTAAAAATATAGATTTTACTGTTAATAAAAATTGTAATAATTTTTTGAGTATACTTTTAATTGAAAATGACTTAGAAAGAAGTAGTAATTTAAAAAGTTATAATATTGATATTTTAAATAATAAGATTTTAAAGTTAGATGATTTATTTATAGATAATTCCTATAAAGATATACTTAAAGAAAAAATAGATGATGATATAGATAAATATGTGAGCAATTTCTATATAAGAGATGATAAATTAATTATATTTTCTAATTGTTTAAATAAATATTATTATGAAATAAATGTTAATAATGTGAAAAATTTGATGAAAAGTGAGTATGAAAAATTACTAAACTGAAAAAATTACAAAAAAGTTAAAAATAAATCAATATAATACAAATATATTTATAAAACTACTTAAAAATAAAAAAAATTTATGTTAATATAAAAATAACAATAAAATTAGGAGGGAGTTTTATGAATATGAATAAAAAAATAAAAAACATTATTTCATTAAGTATTTTATCGATTTTAATGTCAGTTAATATTTCAAATGCTGATTCTAGTGTAGAGAATGAATTAAAAGAAATTTTAAATAAATATCAAAACGCATCTGTTGAAAATGGAATAGTATTAGAAGTTGGGGAGAGTTTAGATTTATCTAAGTATATAGTTGAAACTTCAAATGAAAACTTAATAAAAGTTAATGAAGATAACTCACTTGAGGCAATAAGAAAAGGAACAACTTTTTTAACTGTGCAAGATGGAGATAATCTTCACGTTTTAGAAGTTTTTGTTGATGAAGAAGATCCATATAAATTAATAAATTCTGTAAATTCAAGACAAACTAGTAATCAATATAAGGTATTTATTGATGCAGGTCACGGAGGAACAGATCCAGGAGCTGTTACTAATGGACTTCAAGAGGCAGATTTAAATTTAAAAGTAGCGCTTCTTGTTGAGCAAAAATTAAAAGATAAAGGTATTGAAGTTTTAATGAGTAGAACGACAGATGTTTATCATACTTTAAATGATAGAGCGGTAATGAGTAACTTATATAATCCTCACGTATTCGTATCTATTCATCATAATTCAGCAACAGCAACTTCTGCATCAGGAATAGAAACTTATCACCATACGGATAAAGTTAGCCATAAACCACTTAGTACGGAGATACAAAATGAAACTATTAGGTTAACTGGGGCTAACAGTAGAGGGGTTAAGAGTGCTAATTTTTCTGTTTTAAGAAATACAACTTCAGTTTCTAGTTTATTTGAAGGTGGATTTATGAGTAATGTTAATGAATCAAAAAACCTTGGAAATCCTGCATATCAAGACAAATTAGCTACAGGTATAGTTAACGGAATAGAAAATTATTTAAAGGCTAATGTTGTATTAAACCCAACACCAGAAGTTGAACCAGAAATAGAAGATATATTACCGGACACAGAAGATATATTACCTGAAGTTGAAGATAATGTATTTAATGATTTACAAGACCACTGGGCAAAAGACTATATATTAGATTTTGCTGATAAAGACATAATTGGTGGATATGAAGATAATACATTTAGACCAGATAACTCAATCACTCGTGCAGAATTTATAAAAATTGTTAATAGAGTATTTGGTTTCACTAAAACTGGAGAAGTAAAATTTGATGATTTAAGTCCTAGGGAATGGTTCTACTATGATGTTGAATTAGCGGTTGGAAATAGATATATATCAGGATATGAAGATAATACATTTAGACCAAATAATCCAATAACTAGAGAAGAAGCATCTGCAGTTATAGCAAATATTGTTTGGGTTAAAGGTGATGGAGTTCTTTCGTTTATTGATGAGAATGAAATAGCGCCTTGGGCAAAGCCTTCTGTTGATGCACTTAATGATAATAATATAATTGGTGGATATGAAGATAATACTTTTAGACCTAAATCACTTTTAACTCGTGCAGAAACTGTTGTGATATTAAGTAGAGTATTGTAATTTAATATGTATTGAATAAAGTTTGTTTATCGTGAACAAACTTTATTTATTATGTAGTATTCTTATATGAAAGGGAATTTAATAATGAGTAAAATAATATTAATAATAATGACTATAACGATGTTTTTGACTAGTGATAATACATCTTATGCGAATGATAAAATGCAGGGGGCTTGGATAACTACAGTTTACAATTCTGATTGGCCAAAAACTAGAGGAAATGTTTCAGCTCAAAAAAATGAAATGATAGAACTTCTAGATACTTTAAAAGAAACTGGAATAAATACAGTTATGTTTCAAGCAAGAACTCAAGGAGATGCACTTTATAAATCTAATATAAATCCTTGGTCGAGTGTTTTAACTGGAACTCAAGGAACAGATCCTGGATATGATCCATTAGAATTTGTTATAAGTGAAGCTAAAAAAAGAAATATGGAAGTACACGTTTGGTTAAATCCATATAGAGTAACTACTACTGGAACAGATGTTACTAGATTACACGAAAATCATCAAGCAAGAAAAAATCCTTCTTGGATAATGTCTTATAATGACAGATTATATTTTAATCCAGAACTTGAACCTGTAAAAGAACATATAGTACAAACTGTTGCAGAAATAGTGAATAATTATGATATTGATGCAATTCATTTTGATGATTATTTCTATCCATCAAGCTATCCACTTCCATCGGGAGAAGATAAAGATGGAAATGTTGCAAATAATAGAAGAAATCATATAACAGATATGGTTACTAGAGTAAGTAATAAGATAAAAGAATTAGATAGTAGTGTTGAATTTGGAATTAGCCCATTTGGAGTTTGGAAAAATAAATCTAATGATGTTAATGGTTCAAATACTACTGCTAGAGAAAGTTACTATGCAGATTATGCAGATACTAGAAAATGGATACAAGATGGATTAATAGATTATATTGTTCCTCAGATATATTGGGAAATAGGTCATAGTTCTGCAGATTATGAAACTTTAGTTAAGTGGTGGACAGAACAAGCAAAAGGAACTAATGTTGATGTATATATAGGTCATGGAATATATAAAGATACTATAGCAAGTGAAATATATAATCAATTAAAAATAGCTAATAAATATACTAATTATGCAGGAAGTGTTTATTATACAACAAGGGATATTATAAGTAATAGAGGAAATTCTAGAGTACAAATAAAGCAGTTTATAGATGAGGAAAAAAGTATAAGTTTAAGTGATATAAAAGGTCATTGGGCAGAAAATTCTATAAGGCATTTTATTGATAATGGATTTGTTAATGGATATGCTGACGGAACATTTAAACCAGATGATAATATAACTCGTGCAGAATTTGTAAAACTTATTAATAAGGTAAATAATCTAAATTACGGAAGTAATAAAGTATTTAGTGATACAATAAATCATTGGTCAAGACATGAAGTGGACGTTGCATATACTAATAAGATTGCTAATGGAGTTGGAGATGATTTATTTAAACCGGATAATCAAATTACAAGACAAGAGGCTGCAACTATGATTGCAAACTATGAAAAAATAGGTGATAATGATTTTGATAAGATAAATAGATATAGTGACGGCTATCAAGTTTCAAATTGGGCAAAATCATCGGTAGAAATTGCTATTGAAAAAGGATATTTAGGTGGATATAGTGATAATACATTAAGACCACTTAATAATTTAACTCGTGCTGAGGCAGTAACTATGTTACTTAGAACTATAAAATAATAAATAGGAGGAATTTATGAGTAAGTTACAAAAGATTTTTAATCCTGATAAAAAAGAATTAAAAGAACTTGAAAAAATAGTTGATAAAATAGAGGCTATGGAAGAGATTGTATCATCTTTATCAGATGATGAATTAAAAAGTAAAACTAATGAATTTAGGGAACAATTACAAAATGGAAAAACGTTAGATGATATATTAGTTGAGGTATTTGCAGTTTGTCGTGAGGCATCAAAAAGAGTTCTTAATATGAGACAATATAGAGTTCAACTTATGGGAGGAATAGTTCTTCATAAGTCAAAAATTGCTCAAATGAGAACTGGAGAAGGTAAAACTTTAGTTGCAGTAGCGCCAGTTTACTTAAATGCACTTATTGGAAAAGGGGTACATGTTGTAACTGTTAATGATTATCTTGCAAAAAGAGATAAAGAATTAATGGAACCTGTATATGATTTCTTAGGACTTAGTGTTGGAGTTATACTTCACGGTCAAGAACCAGATATTAGAAGAAAAGAGTACGGTTGTGATATAACTTATGCAACTAATAATGAATTAGGATTTGACTATTTAAAGGATAATATGGTTCTTAGAAAAGAAGATATGGTTCAAAGAGGACTAAATTATGCGATAGTTGATGAGATTGATTCAATATTAATAGATGAGGCAAGAACTCCTTTAATAATTTCAGGACAAATTAGCTTAGATGAGGCAGATTTTAGAATAGCAAATGTATTTATAAAAATATTACTTCCAAGTGATTATGAATATAAAGATAAAGAAAAAGCAATTCATTTAACTGATAGTGGAATTGAAAAGGCACAATTTTTCTATAAAATAGACAATTTAATGGATGTTGAAAATATGAATACTTATCATCATATTAATCAAGCATTAAAGGCAGATGTTGTTTTAAGACGTGATGTTGATTACGTTGTTAAAAAAGGAAAAGTTGAACTTATAGATGTATTTACTGGTCGTGTAATGGATGGTAGAAGATTCTCTGAAGGACTTCATCAAGCAATAGAGGCTAAAGAAAATCTTGAAATACAAAATGAATCGAAAACACTTGCTACAATAACTTATCAAAATTTCTTTAGAATGTATGATAAGTTATCTGGAATGACTGGAACTGCAAAAACTGAAGAAGAAGAATTTGAAGCGATATATAGAATGAATGTTGTTGAAATACCAACTAATAATCCAGTTATAAGAGAAGATTTAAAAGAAAAATTATTTGTTAATGAAGTAGAAAAATTTAAAGCAATAGCTTTAGAGGTTGAAAAAGTTCATAAAGAAATTAAACAACCTATGTTAATTGGTACTGCATCAATTGAAAAATCAGAAATATTATCTTATTTACTTAAATTAAGAGGAGTACCACATAACGTATTAAATGCTAAAAAGCACGAAGAAGAAGCAAACATAGTTAAAGAAGCTGGAAAATTAGGGGCTGTAACTGTTGCAACTAATATGGCAGGTCGTGGAACTGATATAAAACTTGGTGAAGGTGTAAGAGAAATAGGTGGACTTTACGTTATTGGAAGTGAAAAGAGTGAAAATAGAAGAGTTGATAACCAATTAAAAGGTCGTTCTGGTCGTCAAGGAGATATTGGAAAGTCAATTTTTTATAGTAGTTTAGATGATTCACTTATAAAGAATTATGGAAGTAATAAAATAGATAAAATTACTTCAAAGCAAGAAAATGAAAAAGAATTTTTCCATAAAGATTTAGATAAATTAATTGAAAGTGCACAAATAGGACTTGAGTCTACAAACTTCCAAATAAGAAAAGAAGTTTTAAAATATGATGATGTTATGAATAGTCAAAGAAGAGTTATTTATTCAGATAGACAAAAGGCTCTAATGTCTGAAGATGGATCTGAAGTTATAAAGGAAATGATTTCTTATATTATAAAGTATTCGTTTGATAATTATATAAATGTTGATGAAGGTAGTGATGAAATCAAATATATATCAATTGAGTATGATAAATTTATAAATAGTCTATTTAAAATAAAAAACTTTACTGTAGAAGGAAAAGAAATACACGAAATAATTGATTATACAGAAGGCTTAGTTTTTGAAAAGTATGAAAGTGTAACTTTAGAAAATGAAAATATCAAAAAAATGCAAATTCAATTAGCTTTAGGTATGATAGATAAGCATTGGGTTGAACATTTAGATATTATGCAACAACTTCAAAAGGCTGTTCCTCTTCAAGCAATAGGTCAAAAAGACCCTGTAAAAGAATTTACTTTTGAGGCTTATGAAATATTTAATGTTATGAATTTTAATATCATATATGATACATTAAATCATGTGTTTAAATAATAGGATAAAAAAATAGGTGTGATTTTTTACATCTATTTTTTTATTCTATTTTAAATGAAAAGTATATTAATGTGTAATTTAATAAGCTAAAACTTTAAAAAATATTGAATGAAACAAATATTAATATATAATAATTATTAAGAGGAGATATTAATTATGAAAAATATAGATATTGAAAAAATTGATACAGTAAAAGCAAGGGCAAATGTTAGCTATAAAGAGGCTAAGGAAGTATTAGAGAAGTTTAATGGGGATATAATTGCATCTATTCTTTATTTGGAAGAACAAAATAAAACTTTACCAAGTAATAATCATCAAGTTACTTATTTTGATAAATTAAAAGATTTGATGATAAATATAAGGGTAACTAGAATTATTGTGCAAAATAAAAATATCAAATCAATAGATATTAGTGCAACTTTTGGCATTTTTATATGTGTATTAGCACCGCATTTAGTTCTTTTATCATTTCCATTTTCTTATTTAAAAGGATATAGAATTAGATTTGAAAATGTGGAGGACTTAAGAGTTGATTTAACTAAAAGATAAGGAGATATTATGGAAAAAATTTTAATAATAGAAGATGAATCTAAAATAGCAAGATTTATTGAATTAGAATTGAGACATGAAGGATATATTGTTGATATTTCAAATGATGGGCGAGAAGGACTAGATAAATGTTTAAATAACGACTACGATATGGTTATATTAGATGTGATGCTACCTTCATTAAATGGAATGGAAGTACTTAGAAGAATAAGAAATGTTAGTGATATAGCAGTTATTATGTTATCTGCAAAAGGAGAAATAACTGATAAAGTAATGGGACTTGATATTGGTGCAGATGATTATATGTCTAAGCCTTTTGCCATTGAAGAATTACTTGCAAGAATTAGAGTTTGCTTAAAAAGAAAAGGGATTACATCAAAAGGTGAAGATGAAAATATTTTAAGTTTTAATAATCTTATTATAAATGAGAAAAAACATAGTGTAAGTTACAAAAATGAAGTAATTGAACTTACAAAAAAAGAATTTGATTTACTTTCTTATTTAGTTAAAAATAAAAATATTGTAATGACAAGAGAAAGTATATTAGAAAATATTTGGGGATACGATTATTTTGGAGATACAAATGTTGTGGACGTTTATGTTAGGTATATTAGAAGTAAAATTGATAATAGATTTAATATAAAAATAATAAATACAGTTCGTGGCGTTGGGTATGTTGTTAAAGATGAAAATTAAAGATAAAATACAAATATTTATCGATGAAAAAATAAGATTTTCTATTAAATCAAAATTAACTCTAAGTTATTTTGTAGTATTTAGTATAATCTCTTTGGTTTCAAGTTTATCACTTGGGTTTATAGTTTTTAATAATAGCGTTATAAGGGATGATGAAGAAGTAAAATATTTATTTGGGATTATGATAGTTATTAAATTAATAGAGGTTTTAGTAAATGCTATTGCAACTTATAGCATTTCAGAAAAAGCATTATTACCCGTTCATCAAATTATTGATGAAGTTAATGAAATATCTATTAATAATTTAGAAAAAAGACTTGATGTATCTGGTATTAATAATGAATTTAAGGATTTAGCAAAAACCTTTAATAATATGCTAGATAAAATATATCACGGGGTTGAAAATCAAAAACGGTTTGTATCAGATGCATCTCACGAACTTAGAACGCCAATTTCAGTTATTCAAGGATATATTAATATGTTAGATAGATGGGGTAAAGAAGATAAAGATGTTTTGGCAGAAGGAATAGATGCTATAAAAGATGAATCGGAGAGTATGAAAAAATTAATAGAAACATTACTTTTTCTTGCTAAAGGTGAAAAGCATAATTTTGCTATTCAAAAATCAGAATTTAATATTGGAGAATTAATTGACGATATAATAAAGGAAACTAAAATAATAGATACCACACATCAAATATATAGTGATCAAAATGAATACATAAATATTTATGGAGAAAGAAATTTAATTAAAGAGGCTATAAGAGTTTTTGTTGATAATAGCATCAAATACACTGAAGAAAATGGAATTATAACTATAAATTCATTTAGGGCAGATAAAAATATGATAATCACAATAAAAGACAATGGAATTGGAATGGATCAAGATGAACTTGAAAAAGTATTTGATAGATTTTATAGAGTTGATAAATCAAGGAGTAAAGAAAGTGGAGGATTTGGACTTGGTTTATCAATTGCAAAATACATTGTTGATACACACGATGGTCAAATAAATATGGATTCAACTAAAAATGAAGGTACTACAGTTTTAATAAAAATACCATTATTAAATTAAATAAATATTAAATAAATATTAAATCTATATTTGGTTATAATATTTATAAATAAATGTATCGACACCTCGTAAAGACACCATAGCATACATTTATATGATATAGATTAAAGTCTCTCTTTTTGAGAGACTTTTTAAAATTAATTAATAAAATTAATACGAGTATATGGTAAAATAAATCTATTAAAAATTAGAGAGGTGCGAAATTTGGAAAAAAAAATTAATGAATTAATAGATAAAATAAATTACTTTAATAATAAATACTATAACGAAGATAAATCAGATATAACTGATTTAGAATATGATAATTTAATGAATGAACTTATAAATTTAGAAAATGAATACCCGAATTTAAAAAGAATAGATTCACCAACTAATAGAGTTGGAGGAGTTGCACTTGATAGGTTTGATCAAATAAAACATAAAATACCTATGTTATCACTTTCTAATGCATATTCAGAAAAAGATTTAATTGATTTTGATAAAAGAGTAAAGGAAAATTTAAATGAAGAGTATGAATATGTTGTTGAATTTAAGATAGATGGTTTATCAGTTTCATTAACTTATGATGAAAATGAATTTAAATATGGTGCAACTAGAGGAAATGGAATTGTTGGAGAAGATATAACTAAGAATTTAATGACAATAAAAAATATTCCTCTTAAAATTGATAATGAAGATGAATTAGTAGTTAGAGGAGAAGTTTATATTTCAAAGAAAGATTTTTATAATATAAATAAAAAGCAGATTGAAAATAATTTACAAGAATATGCTAATCCTAGAAATTTAGCAGCGGGTTCTCTTAGACAATTAGATTCTAAATTAACTTCAAAAAGACCTTTAGATATATTTTTATTCAATATGGAGTATACTTCAAATGATGAATTTAAAACACATAGCGAAACTTTATTATATATGAAAAAATTAGGTTTCTCGGTTAGTCCCAATTTTAAAGTTTTCAGTAGTATAAAAGATGTTAATGAATACATAGAAGAAATAACTATAGAAAGAGATAAGTTAGACTTTGAAATAGATGGAATAGTAGTTAAGGTTAATAATTTAAAACAAAGAGAAATTTTAGGACAAACTTCAAAAAGTCCAAAATGGGCAATAGCATACAAATTCCCTGCAGAAAAAAAATATACTAAAATAATTGGAATTGAAGTTGAAGTTGGTAGAACAGGAAATTTAACTCCAACTGCAATACTTGAACCTGTAAGACTTGCAGGAACTAGTGTAAGCCGTGCTACACTTCATAATGAAGACTATATAAATGAAAAAGATATAAGGATTAATGATACTGTTTTAGTTCAAAAAGCAGGAGATATTATTCCTCAAGTATTAGAAGTTGATGTTAATCAGAGAACTGGAGAGGAAATAGTTTTTGAAATGCCAAAAACTTGTCCAGTTTGTGGTGAAAATACTGTTAGATTAGATGGAGAGGCTGCAGTTAAATGTGTTAATATTTCTTGTATGGCGCAAATAAAAAGAGGTATAATTCATTTTGCATCAAGAGAGGCTATGGATATAGAAGGATTAGGTGAAAGTATAGTTTCTATGTTAATTGATAATAATCTTATTAAGGATATTAGTGAGTTATATGTACTTGATTCTAGTAAAGTTGAAGATCTTGAAAGAATGGGTAAAAAATCTGCTAGTAATTTAATTAAATCAATAGAAAAATCAAAAGAAAATGATTTATATAGATTGATAAATGGTCTTGGAATTAAATTTATTGGACTTAAAGGATCTAAAGTATTAGCGAGTTCATTTAAGGATTTAGATAAAATAATTAGCGCAGATTATGATGAATTAATTTCACTAGAGGAGTTTGGAGATTCTATGGCTAAAAGTATAATAGAGTTTTTCAAAGAACCGAAAAATATTGATGTTGTTCAAAAATTAAAATCATATGGATTAAATACTAAAAAAATTGAAGAAGAAGATAGTACTAATTTATTTGAAGGCCTTAAAATTGTTATTACTGGAACTTTAGAAAATTTAAAAAGAAATGATGCTAAAGCCATTATTGAAAAAAATGGTGGTAAAGCTACTGGTAGTGTTAGTAAGTCAACTTCATTTGTACTTTGCGGAGAAGATGCAGGAAGTAAGCTTGATAAAGCAAATGAACTTGGTATTAAAGTATTAAGTGAAGACGAATTTATTCTTTTATCAGAATTATCTTCAAAAGAAGAAGTATTGAAAGAACTTAATTTATAGATTATGGTTACTATTTTTGTAGAAATTATTTTACAAAAGTGGTAATATTAATTTGAAATAATACTTTTAGTAAGAAAGGTAGTTTTTTTATGAGAATTGATGATAGACAGTTTGATCAAATTAGAGATATAAAAATAACTAGAAATTATACGAAATATGCAGAGGGATCTGTTTTAATAGAAATGGGTGAAACAAAGGTGATTTGTACAGCATCTGTTGAAGAAAAAGTACCACCATTTTTAAGACATAGTGGAAGTGGTTGGATAAATGCAGAATATTCGATGCTACCAAGATCTACTCACGATAGAAAAATAAGAGAATCTGCAAGGGGTAAAATTGAAGGTAGAACTCAAGAAATACAAAGATTAATTGGAAGAGCGATAAGGTGTGTTGTTGATCTTAAAAAGCTTGGAGAAAGAACTATTTGGATAGATTGTGATGTTATTCAAGCAGATGGTGGAACAAGAACTGCATCTATAACTGGAGCATATGTTGCGGTTTGTGATGCACTACATAAATTATATACGAATAAAAAAATAAAGGCTATGCCAATAGATAGCTTTATATCGGCTATAAGTGTTGGTATTGTTGATGATAAACACTTACTTGACTTATGCTATGAAGAAGATTCAAATGCAAAGGTTGATATGAATATTATTATGACTAGTAAAGGTGAATTTGTTGAACTTCAAGGAACAGGAGAAGAAGGACCATTCTCAAGAAGTGATTTAAATATTTTATTAGAACTTGGTGAAAAAGGATGCAAGGATTTAATTGATGCACAAAAGAAAGCATTAGGTGAAATTACTTATGATATAATCGGAATGGATTATGGAAATGATATAGTAATTGCAACTAATAATAATCATAAACTAGATGAAATATCTGAAATATTAAAGGATTTAAAATATGATATTCATTCTTTAAAAGATGTTTCATTAGATGGAATTGAAATTATTGAAGATGGTAGAACTTTTGAACATAATGCACTTATAAAGGCTAGAGAAATTGCAAAAAGGACTCAAAAAATTGCTATTGCAGACGATTCAGGACTTGAAGTTAGTGCAATAAACAATAAACCAGGAATCTATTCTGCAAGATTTGCAGGAGAAAATGCTACTGATGAAGATAATAAAAAGAAATTATTAAAATCACTTAATAATATTCCAATGAGTAAAAGAGATGCAAGGTTTGTTTCTTGTATAGCAGTAGTTTTCCCTGATGGAAAAGAATTTGTTGTTCGTGGAACTTGCGAAGGATTTATTGGATTTGAAGAAAAAGGAAGTAATGGCTTTGGATACGATTCATTATTCATAGTTAATGGATACAATAAAACATTTGCAGAACTTCCATCATCAGTTAAAAATAATATAAGTCATAGAAAAAATGCACTTGATTTAATGAAAGAAATGTTAATTCAGAAGGTGGATAGATAATGAGAATTGCAGTTTTAAGTGATACTCATAGAATGACGAGTTTTATTGATAAAATAGTTCCAGATCTTAAACAATGTGACTTAATAGTTCATGCAGGAGATAATTTTATTGATTCAAAATATATTCATTCAATGACTAATGTTTCAGTTATGGCTGTAAAGGGTAATTGTGATTTAGAAGATGTTGAAGATGAATTAATATTTTCTCTTGAAAAAAATAAAGTATTTCTATGTCATGGAGATAAATATGGCGTTAAATATGATTTAGAAATGTTAGATAAAAAGACTGATAATATTGATTGTAATATAGTTATATTTGGGCATACACATGTGCCACTTAATAAGACTATAAATAATAAGATATTTTTAAACCCTGGTAGCTTAGCTATGCCAAGGGAAGTTTCATATAGAAGTTATGTTATAATGAATATAGATGATAAAAATATTGATATTGAGTTTATAAAATTATAATATATACAAGCTAATAGCTATAATTACTATAAGAAGACTTGTAAATGGAAAAACTTATGTGATATAATTAGTATCATACATAAACAATTAGGAGGAATTTTTTTAATGAAAGTTGAATTATTAAAAAAAGAAGGTACAAAAGTATCTTTTAAAATGACTATAGAAAACGATAAGTTTCAAGATGCAGTAAAAAAAGCATACAACAAGACAAAAGGTCAATACAATATACCTGGGTTTAGAAAAGGTAAAGCACCAAAGAACATAATAGAAGCAAAATACGGAAAAGGTGTATTTTTTAATGATGCAATAGACACATTATTCCCAGAAGTTTACCCAAATGCAATAGATGAATTAAAATTAGATGTTGTTGATAGACCATCAATAGACATAGAAGAAATAAGTGCTGAAAACGGTGTTGTAATAGCTGTTGAAGTTGATGTTATGCCTGAGTTTGAAGTAGCAAACTATAGAGGCATAGAACTTAAAAAAGAAGAAGTTTTAGTTTCAAGTGATGAGGTTGAAGTTGAACTTAAAGAAAGAGCAGCTAGAAATGCTAGACTTATAAGTTCTGAAAATGAAATAGTAGCTGGAAATACTGCTGTTATAGATTATGAAGGATTTGATGGTGGAGTAGCATTTAATGGTGGAAAAGGTGAAAATCATTCTCTTGAAATAGGTTCAAACGCATTTATACCAGGATTTGAAGATCAATTAGTTGGTAAAAAAGCTGGAGAAGAAGTAGAAGTTAACGTTACTTTCCCAACAGAATACCATGCTAAAGAATTAGCAGGTAATGACGTTGTGTTTAAAGTTAAGATAAATGAAGTTAAAGTTAAAGAAGTTTCTGAACTTAACGATGATTTCGCAAAAGATACAAGTGAATTCGATACTTTAGATGAACTTAAAGAAGATATAAGAAAAGAACTTCAAACTAGAGCTGATGAGTCTAACTCTCAAAAATTAAAAAATGATGCTATAAAGTTAGTAGCTGAAAATACAGAAGTTGAAATACCAAATGGTATGATAGAACGTCAAATAGATAATTTATTAAATCAACTTAATTACCAACTTCAATACCAAGGAGTTAATATAGAACAACTTCTTCAAATGACTGGTAAAACTATGAAAGATTTAAGAGATGAAAAAAGAGAAGATGCTAAAAATCAAGTTAGAGCTGAATTAGTTTTAAATAAGATTGCATCTTTAGAAAACATAGAAATAAGTGAAGAAGAAGTAACTAAAGAAATAGAAAAGATGGCTGAAATATACAAAATAGAAGCATCTAAGTTAAGAGAATCTTTAGGTCATGATTTAGAAAACATGAAAGAAGATATGAAAATGAAAAAGGTAGTAGACTTCTTAGTTGAAAATGCAAATATAGCTTAATTAAATCAGTAGCCATTTTTGGCTACTGTAAGTATATGTATTAAAAGTAAAATGTATTAAATAAAGAAAGAGGGGATAAATCTTATGGCATTAGTACCTGTAGTCGTTGAACAAACGGGAAGAGGAGAAAGGTCTTATGATATCTATTCTAGACTTTTAAAAGATAGAATAATATTTCTAGGAGATGAAGTAAATGATGCAACAGCTGGACTTATTGTAGCCCAATTATTATTTTTGGAAGCTGATGATCCAGATAAAGATATATACTTATATATAAATTCTCCAGGTGGAAGTATAACAGCTGGTATGGCAATATATGACACTATGCAATATATAAAACCTGATGTTAGTACTATATGTATAGGGATGGCTGCATCTATGGGTGCATTTTTATTATCATCTGGTGCAAAAGGAAAAAGATTTGCACTTCCAAACAGTGAAATAATGATTCATCAACCACTTGGTGGAACTAGAGGTCAAGCTACTGATATAGAAATTCATGCTAAGAGAATTATTAAAATGAAAGAAAAATTAAACCAAATATTATCAGAAAATACTGGTCAAGATATTGAAACTATAAAAAATGATACAGAACGTGATAATTTTATGGAAGCTATAGAAGCTCAAAAATACGGTTTAATAGATGAAGTAATAAGTAAAAGACCTTAGGGAAAGAGGTGACTAAATTGTCAAATGAAAAATCATTAAAATGCTCTTTTTGTGGTAAAAATCAAGACCAAGTAAAAAGGCTAATAGCAGGACCAAATGTTTATATATGCGATGAGTGTGTTGAACTTTGTGATGAGATAATTCAAGAGGAAATAGAAGAAATTGTTGAAGATACTAACGTTTCTTTACCAAAGCCAAAGGAAATGATTGATGTTTTAGATGATTATGTTATTGGACAACAAAAAGCTAAAAAGGCATTATCTGTTGCAGTTTATAATCACTATAAAAGAATTTATAGTAAAAAAGCTAAAACTAAAGATGTTGAAATTCAAAAGAGTAATGTTTTATTATTAGGTCCAACAGGTTCTGGTAAAACTTTACTTGCACAAACTTTAGCTAAAACTTTAAATGTTCCTTTTGCAATGGCTGATGCAACCTCTTTAACTGAGGCTGGATATGTTGGTGAAGATGTTGAAAACATATTACTTAAACTTATACAATCTGCAGATTTTGATATTGAAAAAGCTGAAAGAGGAATTATATATATAGATGAAATTGATAAGATTGCTAGAAAATCTGAGAATAGATCTATAACGAGAGATGTTAGTGGAGAAGGGGTCCAACAAGCACTTCTTAAAATACTTGAAGGTACAGTTGCAAGTGTTCCTCCTCAAGGTGGTAGAAAGCACCCACATCAAGAATTCTTAAAAATAGATACTACTAATGTGTTATTCATATTAGGTGGTGCATTTGATGGGATTGAAAAGATAATCCAAAAACGTGGAGGAGATAAAACTCTAGGTTTTGGTGCTAAAATTGAAAGTAAAAAAGAAATGGACTTGGGTAAGATATATGCCAAAGCTCTTCCAGAAGACTTACTTAAATTTGGTATAATACCAGAATTTATAGGAAGAATTCCGGTTGTTGCAACTCTAGAATTACTAGATGAAGATGCTTTAGTTCAAATACTTAGCAAGCCAAAGAATGCTTTAGTTAAGCAGTATCAAAAATTATTAGAGTTAGATGATGTAGAGCTTGAATTTGAAGAAGAAGCACTTTATGCAATAGCTAAAAAAGCTATAGAAAGAAATACAGGAGCTAGGGGTCTTAGAAGTATAGTGGAATCTATAATGATGGAGACTATGTTTGAAGTACCGTCTAGAGAAGATATTAAAAAGGTTGTTGTAACTGAAAAAGCAGTTAATGAAGAAGAACAACCACTTTTAATAAATTAATTAAAGTGAAAAGCAACCTCTATAGGTTGCTTTTTATGTTTTAAATTATTAGAAAAAATTACATATTTATATATTTAATTAAATATAAAATTAAATGATATATTATATATTTTTAGTGTATAATATAGTTTAATGTTATAAATAAATTTGACGTTTATATAAAATAAAAAATTTGACACTTTAAGGAGTGATATTATTGGAACAAAATAATGAATATAAAATACCTTTAGTACCACTTAAGGGTATAACTGTTTACCCTCAAATGATACAACATTTTGAAGTGGGAAGAGAAATATCTATAAATGCTATAGAACAAAGTATAGAAGTAGATTCTTTAATTATGCTATCTTCACAAAAAGATCAATTAATTGATTTTCCAACAGAAGATGATATATATGATGTTGGTACTATTTGTAAGATAGTTAATGTGAAAAGATTGCCTGGGAATATAATATTATTATTCGTAGAGGGAATTTCACGTGGTAATATAAAAGAATTAGAATTAGTAGATGAGAGTTATTATGAAGCAGTTGTTGAAGAAGTGCCTGAAGATGATGCTATTTTAGATGGAGACTTAGAATTTGAAGCATATCTTAGAAGATTAGAAGCTAGTTATCAAGAATATGTATCTAATTATAGTAAGGTTTCAGATGAACTATTAACTCAATTAGATATAGAAGGTAGTCCAAGTAAGTATATTGATACTGTTGCTAGTAACTTATATTTAAAACCAAGTTCTAAACAAGAAATTTTAGAAGCATTCAATTTAAAAGATAGAATTGAACTTATTTATAAAATTGTTGGTGAAGAATTAGAACTTTTAAGAGTTGATAAAAAAATTGCAATAAAAGTTAGAAAACAGGTTGCAAAAAGTCAAAAAGATTATTATCTAAGGGAACAAATGAGAGTTATTCAGAAAGAACTTGGTGATGATGATTTAGATGATGAAATTGAAAACTTTAGATTACAACTCAAAAAACTTAAAGTAAGTAAAGATATAAAGCAAAAAATAGAAAGAGAAATTAAAAAATTAACTAGATTATCTTCTCATTCTCCAGATGCATCAACAAGCAGAATTTATCTTGAAAATATTTTTTCACTTCCTTGGAATAAAGAGACTAAAGATAAAATAGATCTTGAAAATTCAAAAGAAGTTTTAGATGAAGCACACTATGGAATGGAAAAAGTTAAAGAAAGAATACTTGAATACTTAGCAATTAGAAGTTTATCAAACAAATTAAAGTCACCAATAATTTGTTTAGTTGGACCTCCAGGAGTTGGTAAAACTTCAATTGCAAAATCTATTGCAGACTCTTTAAATAGAAAATTTGTTAGAATTTCACTTGGAGGAGTAACTGATGAAGCAGAAATTAGAGGGCATAGAAGAACTTATGTTGGAGCAATTCCAGGAAGAATAATCAATGCACTTAAGGAAGTTAAAATTAAAAATCCAGTTATACTTCTTGATGAAATAGATAAAATGGGTACTGATAGACGTGCAAATCCTGCAGATGCAATGCTTGAAGTTTTAGATCCAGAACAAAACAAAGATTTTACGGATCATTACTTAGAGTTACCATTTGATTTATCGAAAACTTTATTTGTAACTACTGCAAATAGTTTAGGTACAATTCCAAGACCACTTCTTGATAGAATGGAAATAATAGAATTATCAGGATACATAGAAGAGGAAAAGTTAAATATAGCTAAAAAATATCTTCTTAAAAAGCAGATAGAAGATAATGGATTACAAGGTGATTTTGTAAAAATAGATGATGAAACTTTGAGAGAAGTAATACGTTCGTATACTAAAGAGGCTGGAGTTAGAAATCTTGAAAGAACTATAGGTAAGATTTGTAGAAAGTGTGCTAAAAAGTATGTTGAATGTAATTCACTTGAGGAAATAGTTATTACTAAAGAAAATTTAAGTGAATATTTAGGTAAAGTTAAATATAGGTACGAAATGATTGGGGACAAGCCTGAAGTTGGTATTGTAACTGGTCTTGCTTGGACGTCAGTTGGAGGAGAAACTTTAACTGTAGAAGTTAATACTTTAAAAGGTAAGGGTCAAATAGTTCTTACAGGAAAACTTGGAGAAGTTATGAAAGAATCTGCAAGAACAGGTATTACATATATTAGATCGATTCACGATAAATTTAATATAAATTCTGATTTCTATAAAGATACAGATATACACATACATATTCCAGAAGGGGCAGTCCCAAAAGATGGACCTTCTGCTGGTATTACAATGGCGCTTGCGGTATTATCATCACTTACTAATATTCCAGTTAGAAACGATATAGCTATGACTGGTGAGATTACTTTAAGAGGAAGAGTTTTAGCAGTTGGTGGAGTAAAAGAAAAATTAATAGCTGCACATAGAGCAGGTATTAAAAAAGTATTACTTCCAGTTGATTGCGAAGCGGATTTAGATGATTTACCACAAAATGTAAAAGACGATTTAGAATTTGTTTTAGTAGAACATATGGATCAAGTGCTAGAACATTCATTAGTAGGAAGCGGTGAATAAAATGAAAATAAGAAGTTCAGAAATAACTATGAGTGCAGTTAATAAAAGTCAATATCCGATAGACGATTTACCAGAGATTGCAATGGTTGGTAGATCTAATGTTGGAAAGTCTTCAACTGTAAACACGTTATTAAATAGAAGAAATTTTGCAAGAGTGAGTCAAACTCCGGGTAAAACTAGAACTATAAATTTTTACCTTATAAATAAAGAATTCTTCTTTGTTGATTTACCAGGGTATGGATATGCAAAAATATCTAAGTCTGAAAAAGAAAAATGGGGAGCAATAATGGAAAGATATCTAGGTGAGAGGGAAGAATTATGTGCAATATTCCTTTTAGTAGATATAAGACACGCACCGAGTAAAGATGATATTGCGATGTATGATTGGATTAAGCATTTTGGATATGATTGTGTTGTAATTGCAACTAAATCAGATAAAATAGCTAGAGGTCAATATCAAAAGCATATAAGTATAATTAGAAAAACTCTTCAAATGGATAAAGAGGAAAAAGTAATTCCTATTTCATCACTTAAAAAGACTGGTGTTGAAGATGTTTGGAATGAAATTGTAAATCAATATCAAAAGCACGGTTATGAAGTGACTGTTGATTAATTTATTATACACCTAGAACTTTTAAAGTTTTAGGTGTATTTTTGTATAAACTATTATTTTGGTGGTAATAATCAAAATGAATAGGAAAGGTGGTAGAATATGCTTAGTTTTAAAGAAGTTTTTTCAAATGATAATAAACTAAGACTACATAGAGATGACATATCGAAAAATGAACAGAATTTATCAGATAATAAAGTGAAATTAATGTTTGAAAATGTATTAGATGATGCATTAAAAAATGACTGTACAGATATTCATATTGAACCACGAAAAAGTAAGGGCGTAATAAGATTTAGAATAAAAGGAGATTTAAATAATTATTTAGAAATTGAAGAAAATATTTTTATTAATTTAATTTCTTATATTAAAGTTTGTAGTAATTTAAATATTTCAGAAAAAAGAATACCTCAAGATGGAAGAATGACAAAGAGAACAATAGATATTAGAACTTCAACAATTCCAACGATATTTGGTGAAAAAATAGTCCTTAGGTTATTAAATAGGAGTAATTTTTTGAAAAGTAAAAGAGAATTAGGTTTTTTAGATGAACATATTAGTATTGTTGAAGAAATCATAAATAAGAAACAAGGTTTATTTCTTATAACAGGTAAAACTGGAAGTGGTAAAACTACTACGGCATATTCTCTTATTAAGGATTTAATAAATAGCAATATAAATATAATGACAATTGAAGATCCGATAGAATATAATTTGGAAGAAATAAATCAAACTCAAGTAAATAAAAAAGCAGGATTTAATTTTGATAATGGTGTAAAAGCTATTTTAAGGCAAGATCCAGATGTTATTTTAATTGGAGAAATTAGAGATGTGGAAACTGCAAAAATTGCAATAAAAGCGTCTATGACTGGTCATTTAGTTATATCGACTATGCATTCAAATGACTCAGTATCATCAATAATTAGGTTACTTGAAATGGAGATAAAGTCTAATCTTATAAATACTTCATTAGTCGGAGTAATAAATCAAAAAATAATAAATTCAAAATTAGAATATGAAATATTAAAAGTTAGTGAAGAACTAACAAATTATATAAATTCAGAGGTTGAGTATAAAATATTAAAAGATAAAGCAGTTGAATTTGATTTAATAAAATATAATAAAAAAGAGTTATGCTTATGTTAAAAGAAAAAGAATTATCAATATTTTGTAAAAAATTAAGTATATTAAGTGGATCAGGATATGAAATTAATAAAAGTCTAATTATTTGTTCAGATGAATTAAATATTAAAAATAAAAAGATTATAAATAATGTTATTTTTGAAATTGAACGAGGTGAAAGTTTATCTGATGCTTTTTCAAAGACTAATAAGTTTTCAAATTATTTTATTAGTATGATAAAGTATGGAGAAGTTGGTGGAGACTTAGAAAATTGTCTTAATCATCTTTATAAATTTTACGATGAAGAATTTAAAACTACAAGAAAAATAAAAGAATCATTAGCATATCCAAGTTTAATACTTTGTATGGTATTTTTGATATCGATATTTTGTCTAATTTATATAGTTCCAAGTTATAAAAATTTCTTTAATGGTTTAGAAAGTGATATTCCTAAAATAACTAAAAATCTATTTATGTTATCAGATTTTTTAATATTTAACTATAAAGTATTATTAATAGGAATAGTTTTATTTATTTTAAGTACGATTTTTATGTTACGAAAAATAGATTTTTCTTTTTATGTAGATTTTTTAAAAGTAAAAATCTTTAAAGATATATTTATGAGTAAATCAATAATGAAATTTTCAAACACCTTATCATCACTTACTAAGAGTGGAGTAAACGTAGTTGATGCAATTGATTTATCTATTAATATACTTGAAAATAAATTTTTGTATAGTAAATTATTTATGTCAAAAGAATCTGTAAAAGCAGGGGATAGCATCTGTAAATCACTTGATAAATGTGGTGTATTCCCAGAAATTGTGATTTCTATGATTAGAGTTGGAGAAGAAACTGGGAAACTTGAAAATATGCTTGATACAATAAATAGTTTATATAGAAATGAACTTGAAAGTAAGTTAGAAATATTTATAAAAAGAATAGAACCAACTTTAATAATAATATGTGGTGTTATAGTTTTCTTATTTGCGTTATCAATAATCGCACCTATGTATGATGTTATAGGTTTAATTTAAAATTTGAATTATGGAGAAAATTTATGAAAATTAAAGAACAAAGTGGATTTACTTTACTAGAAGTAATAGTTACTATAAGTATAATGATAATGTTTTCGAGTTTTGGATTTACAAAGTTGACTCAAATACAACAAGATGCAAGAGAGAATACTGATAAAATAGTGGCTATGAATTTAGCGAATGCAGCTAATTTATATATGACAACAAATGGTAGTAATACAGTTAGTATAGAAGAACTAGTTAATAGTGAATATATAAGCACAGAACCTGTTCCTCAAAGTGTTAATGGTGGTTTTAATATTAATATTTTAGGATCTAATATAACTGTTGAGGCTGGAGGAAAAACATTTTATCCAAGCGATAAATCATAGAGATTTAAGTTTATATAAAATAGTATAAACGTAAAAATTTAATATTTTACTTAGTGAAAGTTATGAAATTTGATTTAAAAATCTAATTTCATAGCTTTTTTTGTTAGTATATGTAGAAACTAAATACAAAAAGTGATATAATAACAAATTGTACTTTGATTAAAATAATAAGGAGTGAGCGGTTATGATAGGAAGAAATGACTTATGTATTTGCGGAAGTAAAAAGAAATACAAAAAATGTTGCCTAAATAAAGATAATACTCAAAAGATTGTAAATAGAAAAGTTGAAGATGCACAAACTAAATATGCTAATTTATATCAAAAGATATATAATTATTCAATAGAAGAGAGATTTGAAGAAGAATACAAAAGAGCAAGAGAAATATTTTATATATTAGATAATAAAGAGCAAAATATTAATTTTGAAAGATTATTTAATACTTATTTTATGATAGATCATATTATGGAAAATAAGAAAGTTATGACTGTTTCATATTATGAAGAAAATGCAGATAAAATAAATGAATCTGAAAGTAACATAATGAGAAGTCTATTTGAATCATATGTTAGTATTTACAGAGTTAAAGAAAAAAGAGATGAAGAAGTTGTTCTTGAAGATTGTTTAACTAATGAAGTTATAACTACTCAAGATATAAAATTACTTTCAGGATTTAATGTTGATGAATTAATAATAGCTAGAATATTAGATATAGAAGATATAAATGTTTTAGTTGATATAACGGTTATAATAACTGAAGATATAAAAAATGTAATTATTAACGATATAGATAGATTATATAAAGAATACGAAGAATTCTATAAAGAAAAGAAAGCATTCTTAATGCATCATACAAGTATTTTATATAGATACGTACAACAATTATTAGATCCAAGTGTTGTAAATTATCTTAGAGATCAAACAAATCCAAGCGAAGAAAAGCAAACTTTAGAAACTACAGTTTCAGAAAGCGCAGTTGAATACGGAGTATGTGAAGTAAGTACTCTTTTAAATGAATGTGTTGAAGATGAGTTTAAAACTGTTTGTATTAAGTTTTGGAATGAAGTAAAAGAAAAATGTGTAAAAGGAACTTCAAATGGATGGGCTGCAGCTGTTGAGTACCATATCAAAAAAGAGAATAGTCTTAATGTAACTCAACCTGAAATTGCTAAAAAGTATGAAACTAGTGCGAGTACTTTAGGAAAAAGATATAAAGATATAAAAGCATAATATTTGGCCGAATCATTTTTAAAATGAATCGGCTATTTTTTTGTAGAGTTTTCAAGTTAAATTAGGTATAATGGTATTAATTGTTTTATTTTTTGTAATAATTATATTATATCAAAAGAAAGAGGTAGTTTATGAATTTTACTTTAGGAAAAGAAATAGCAGTTTCAACAAGCTATGTTAAATCAAATCCGGCAGTACCAATTTTTAATGGTGAAGAAATTTATGGTGCAATATACCATATTGAAATAGGTTATAATGAACAAATGACTGAAAAAAATACAGAATACATAATAGTAGATTATAAAGATTTTAATTTAAGTGATGAGAAAAAAACTATGTTACTTGAACTTGCAAATAAATATTGTGATGATAAAAATATTTCAGATAGAAATATAGAACTTTTAGATAATGAAGAGGCAGAAAACTTTGTAGAAAAAATATTTAATAATATGAAGGTTATAAAAGGTCTTATAACTAAAAAGGGACAATAATATGGATTTTGTACTTATTGAAGAAATTGTTTTATTTGAAAATACTTATGAATTTAAAGTATATAAATATAATGATGAAATAAATTTAAACAACAAAGAAGATTTTGTCTGTAATTTAACAGTTTTAATTAATCGTGTAAATTCGGCATTTTTAAGTAGGACTGATGAAAAAGTAAAGTCTACTGTACTAGTTAAAAATTTAAATGGAAAATTTGATAATTTTACAAATTCTATAAGAAATTGTATTTATCAAGAAATTGATGAAATAGATTTAGAAGTTAAAAATATTGAAATATTATTTTGTGAAAGCTAGGTTTAACCTAGCTTTTTAATTGATTAATAAGGAGAAAGTTATGTTAAGGATATCGAATATAAAATTAGGGATAGATGAAGATTTATCTAAAATAAAGGATTTAGTTCTTAAAAAGTTAAAGATAAAAGAAAAAGATTTAGAAAAGTATTATATATTTAAAGAATCTATTGATGCTAGAAAAAGAGGAAGAATAGATTTTGTATATACTGTTGATGTTAAAGTTAAAAATGAAGAAAATATTTTAAATAAAGGTGTAAAAGATGTTATAAAACTTAAAGAAACTAGATATTTAGATGTTAAAATGGGAAAAGAAACTTTAAAGAGTAGACCTGTAATAATTGGAAGTGGGCCTGCTGGACTTTTTGCTAGTTTAGTTTTAGCACAAAGAGGATACAATCCGTTAATGATTGAAAGAGGACTTGATGTTGATAATAGAAGTCGTGATATAGATAATTTTTGGGAGAAAAGAGAGTTTAAAAATAATTCAAACGTTCAATTTGGAGAAGGGGGTGCAGGAACATTTTCAGATGGAAAATTAACTACTAGAATAAAAGATATAAGATGTAGAAAAGTACTTGAAGAACTAGTTAACTTTGGTTCGCCTGATGAAATTTTATATTCATATAAGCCACATGTTGGAACTGATATTTTAATAGATGTTGTTAGAAATATTAGAGAGGAAATAAAAAGGCTTGGAGGAGAAGTGAAATTTGATTCATTAGTAACTGATATTGAAATTTCAAATGGAAATATAAAGAGTGTTACTATAAATAATAATGAGAAAATAGAAACAGAAGTAGTAATTTTAGCTATAGGACACAGTGCTAGGGATACTTATAAAATGCTACACAAAATAAATGTTTCAATAACTCAAAAACCATTTGCAATAGGTGCTAGAATTGAACACCCTCAAACTTTAATAAATAAATCTCAATATAAAGAATTTTTTGATCATAAAAGGCTTGGAGCTGCAGATTATAGATTGGTTGAGCATACTTCAAACGAAAGAACTGCATATAGTTTCTGTATGTGTCCGGGAGGAAGTGTTATTGCATCTGCATCTAATGAAGGTGAAGTTGTAACTAATGGAATGAGTGAGCATAAAAGAGATAAAGACAATGCAAATAGTGGCTTTTTAGTAAATGTAAAACCTAGTGATTTTGGAAGTGATGATCCATTAGCGGGTATTTATTTCCAAGAAAAATATGAGAGATTAGCATATACTCTTGGTGGGAAAAATTATAATGCACCAGTTCAACTAGTTGGAGATTTCTTAAATGATAAAGTGACTAAAGAAATAGGAACTGTTGACCCTTCATATAAACCAGGGTATACATTTGTTGATTTAAGAGAGTGTTTACCTGAATTTGTAACTAATTCTATGAAAGAGGCTTTAGTTAAATTAAATAATAAATTAGATGGATTTTCTATGTATGATGCAGTTTTAACAGGAGTTGAAACTCGTTCTTCTGCACCTGTTAGAATAGTTAGAGATGAAATAACTTTAGAATCTATTAGTGTAAATAAACTATATCCTTGCGGGGAAGGTGCAGGTTATGCAGGTGGTATAGTTACAGCTGCAGTTGATGGAATAAAATGTGCAGAGAAGATTATTGAACAATATAATAATTTTTAGATATATAATTTAGCTTATTTTTAATAATGTAGCATATTTTTAATATAAATATATTTTTAATTTAATAAGATATAATTATTTTAATAAATAATTTGGGGGGATTAAATTGGATATAGTTATTAAGATTTTTGGAGGCTTAGGTTTATTCTTATACGGAATGAATTTAATGGGGGAAGGTTTACAAAAATCTGCAGGTGCAAAATTAAAGAATATAATAGAACTTTTAACTAGTAATATCGTTATGGGTGTTATAGTTGGTGCAATAGTTACGGTGCTAATTCAAAGTAGTAGTGCAACGACTGTTATGGTTGTTGGATTTGTTAATGCTGGAATTATGAGTTTGACTCAAGCTGTAGGTGTTATAATGGGTGCAAATATTGGAACTACTGTTACTGCACAGTTAGTTTCTTTGGAAGTGGATTTATTAGCACCTATTTCACTTGGGGTTGGTATTATTATTTATATGTTCTCAAAAAAGACTAAAACTAGATATTTAGCGGAAATATTAATTGGATTTGGTATATTGTTTACTGGAATGGATTTTATGAAAGAGGCAGTTTCACCACTTAGAGAATATAAAGGTTTTACGGATATGTTAGTTAGTTTTGGAACAAATCCATTACTTGGAGTTTTAATGGGATTTAGTATCACGGTACTTGTTCAGAGTTCAAGTGCATCAATGGGTATACTTTTAGCTCTTGCATCTGAAGGATTAATACCAATATATGTAGCACTTCCAATTCTTTATGGGGAAAATATAGGAACTTGTGTTACTTCATTACTATCAAGTATTGGAGCATCAAAAAATGCAAAAAGGGCAGCAATAATGCATTTAATATTTAATGTATTAGGAACTTTAATATTTATGATATTTTTAAGTGCTCCAATAGTGTATGTTGTTACATACTTAAATCCAAACGATTATGCAAGGCAAATTGCAAATGCACATACTTTATTTAATATATTAAACGTTATATTATTACTTCCATTTAATAAATTCATAGTAGATATTTCACTAAGAATAATTCCTGATGGGATAAATGATGATGATGACGATAAAATAATTAAGTTTATTGATTATAGAATGATTGAAACACCTTCAATTGCACTGTTAAATACTTTAAAAGAAACTTCTAGAATGAGTGAAAAGGCTATGGATTCATTAAAATATTCTATGGAAGGGTTATTTGAGGAATCAACAACAAAAATTGAAAAATCATTTAAAAGAGAAAAGTTAGTTGATGAACTTCAAAGAAATATAATAAATTATCTTATGAAACTTTCAAAATCTCCAATTAATGATGATGATACAGAAACTGTAGACGCACTTTTTAATGTTGTAAATGATATTGAAAGAATAGGAGATCATTCTGAAAATATAGCAGAAATTGCTAAATCTATGATTGAAAATAGTTTTAAATTTTCAGATGATGCAAATAAGGAATTAAAAGTTATGTATGAAAAAGTTTTATCAACTTATTCTTATTCAATAAATTCAATGAAAAATTCTGATATTGATTTAGCTCTTAAAATAATAAAGATGGAAGAACAAGTTGATGCCATACAAAGATTGTCAAGAAAAAATCATATGATAAGACTTAGTGAGAATATTTGTGATATTGAAAGTGGAATACTTTATCTTGATATAATGGTTAATTTAGAGAGAATTTCAGATCATTCCTTAAATATTGTACAACAAGTAATTTCTAAGAGGATATTTGTTAAATAATTTGAACTACCAAGATGTTGTACCTTGGTAGTTTTTGTTGATTAATAAAATATTACTAAAAAAATAAAAAAAATTTACTAATTTGTTGAAATTATAAAATTTATTAAGTATAATCTAATTAAATACTAAAATAAGGAGAGATTTTAATATGTTAAAATTTGATTACTCAAAAGCAAGCAAATTTATATCTGAAAATGAAATAGTAGCACTTAATGAAACAGTAAAAACTCTACATAATACTATACACAATAAGACTGGCCTTGGAAACGATTTCTTAGGGTGGGTTGATCTACCTAGTAATTACGATAAAGATGAATTTAAAAAAATTCAAGATGCAGCTGAAAAAATAAAATCAGACAGTGACGTTTTACTTGTTATAGGAATTGGTGGTTCATACCTTGGATCTCGTGCAGCGATTGAAATGATAGGTCATTCATTCAAAAATAATATATCAAAAGAAGAAAGAAAAGCACCAGAAGTATACTTTGTTGGACAAAATATAAGTTCAACTTATATGGTTGATTTATTAGATATTATAAAAGATAAAGATGTTTCAATAAATGTTATATCAAAATCAGGAACTACAACGGAACCTGCAATAGCATTTAGAGTATTCAAAGATTTCTTAGAAAAAAAATATGGGAAAGAAAATGCTAAGGATAGAATATATGCAACTACAGATTCAAAAAAGGGAGCACTTAAAGTATTAGCAGATGAAGAAGGGTATCAAACATTTGTTATACCAGATGACGTTGGGGGACGTTTCTCTGTTTTAACTCCGGTTGGACTTTTACCAATAGCTGCAGCAGGACTTAACATTGAAGAAATGATGAAGGGTGCAAATGATGCAAGAGAAAAGTACTCAACAGATGATTTAATGGAAAATGATAGTTACAAGTATGCAGTAGTTAGAAATGCACTTCATAGAAAAGGTAAAGAAATAGAACTTTTAGTTAACTATGAACCAAAACTTCATTATGTTTCAGAGTGGTGGAAACAATTATTTGGAGAAAGTGAAGGAAAAGACAATAAAGGCATATTCCCGGCATCAGTTGATTTCTCAACAGACCTTCATTCAATGGGACAATATGTTCAAGATGGAAAGAGAATTTTATTTGAAACGGTACTTACAGTATCAAGTGTTGATAAGGAACTTATAATTGAAGAGGCACAAAATGATTTAGATGGACTTAATTACTTAGCAGGAAAAACTGTTGATTTTGTAAATACTAAAGCATTTGAAGGAACTTTACTTGCACATACTGATGGAAATGTACCAAACTTAGTTGTTAATATAGATAAATTAGATGAATATAACTTTGGATATATGGTTTATTTCTTTGAAAAAGCTTGTGCTATGAGTGGATACTTATTGGGAGTAAATCCTTTTGATCAACCAGGAGTTGAATCATATAAGAAAAATATGTTTGCACTTTTAGGTAAAGAAGGTTTTGAAAAAGAAAAAGAAGAATTAGAAAAAAGATTATAGTTTTTAAGGTCATAAATTTTATTTATGGCCTTTTATAATGAATTTTTATTCATAAATCTTCTAGAAAATATTCATATAAATATTTAAAATTTGTGATAATATATAGTTATAAGAAATACAAAGGAGAATATTTATGAAAATAGGAACAGCAGCTATTATGTGTATAATAAGTAGTATTATTGGAAGTTCAATAACTTTATATGCAGTTAAAGACAATGAATTTACTGATATAGCAATGAATAATAGTGAAATTATAAGAGAGATTAATACTTCAAAAGAAGAAAATATATATCATTTAGTTAGTGAAAAAGCTATGCCTGCAGTTGTTGGAATAACTACAGTTAGTATTAATGAAAATAATATATTTAATATACCAACTCAATCAGAAGGTGTTGGAAGTGGATTTATAGTTGATAGTAATGGATATATTGTAACTAACTCTCACGTTGTAAATGATGGATCGGCAGTTGAAGTTAACGTTGTATTTAATGATGGAACGAGTACGACAGGTAGGGTTTTATGGAATGATTCACAACTTGATTTAGCAGTTGTTAAGGTTGAAAAAATTGGACTTCCAGTTTCTGATTTAGGAGATAGCGATGATGTTAGAACTGGAGATATTGCAATTGCAATTGGAAATCCTTTAGGACTTGAGTTTCAAAAAACTGTAACACAAGGTATAATAAGTGGACTTGATAGAAGTATTGAAACTGAAAATTCACAAATGACAGGGTTACTTCAAACTGATGCAAGTATAAATCCTGGAAATAGTGGAGGGCCACTTTTAAATTCAAATGGTGAAGTTATAGGAATAAATACAGCTAAAGTTTCAGGTGCAGAAGGTCTTGGTTTCTCAATTCCAATAAATTCAGTTAAACAAATAGTAGAACAAATAATTCAAACTGGTACTTTTGAAAAAGTAACTCTTGGAATACAAGGATTAAACGTTGAAATATTTGAGGCTGCAACTGGAACTAATTTATCAGCAGAAGATGGAGTTTATATTGCAGAAGTGGTTAATAATTCTCCAGCACAAATATCTGGAATATTATCAGGAGATGTTATAACTAAAATAGGTAATACTTTAGTTAGTGGAATGTCTGATTTAAATAAAGCACTTTATGAATTTAAAAAAGGTGAACAAACAACTATAACAGTTGATAGAGGTGGACAAAAAATAGATATAAATGTAGTATTTTAAGCTATAGGATTAATCCTATAGCTTTTTATTATATTACATATTTATAAACACATATAAAATGTGAAAATGTTCCAAGCATTATAAATATATGGAATATTTCGTGATATCCAAAATACTTATTTTTTAGGAATTTAGGTTTTATAGCATAAATAACTGCACCTATAGTATAAAAAATTCCACCAAGTACTAAGAGATTTAATCCTTGAATAGAAAGAGAATTTTTTAGAGGTTCAATTAAAAATATTGCCATCCAACCCATTAAAACATATATTGCAGTAGATAACCATCTTGGGCAATTAAACCAAATTAGCTTAAAACAAATCCCAACGACTGCAATTGTTGATATTATTAAAAATAATGTCCATCCAGTAACACCATTTAGAGCAATTAAACAAAATGGAGTGTATGAACCTGCAATAAGTAAAAATATCATAGCATGGTCAATTCTTCTTAAGTATGCTATAACTTTGTCACTTGAAACTACAAGGTGATAAGTTGCACTTGCAGAATATAGAAGAATCATACTGATACCAAATATGATAACTGCACTAAGTGATAAAACTGTTGGATTGCTAACAGAAGTTTTTATAACTAGTGCCAAAAGACCTACAAATGAAAGGATTGCACCTATTAAATGTGTGAATCCGTTTATTGGTTCTCTAAGGTAATTATTCAACAAAAACACCTCCAAATTAAATTAATATCTAAATAATAATATTTATCATAAAGTATATTATTTACATTATACTTAAAAATTGTATTTAAGTATATTAAATTTTCAAAATTTTTAAACTATAAAGGGTTATCTATTTAGATAACCCTTTATAAATAAGAATTTTAACAAATTTCTTTTCTAATTAAAGACTTTAATTCTTCGTGTGTTAAAATTTCTTTATCGAATAAGTATTTTGATATTATATGTAAGTCGTTTATGTTGGCATTTAAAAGTTGAATAGTTTCTTTATAGCATTCTTTTACTATATTATTTGCCTCGAATCTGATTTTTTCAGATAAGAAATTTTTAGAACTATTATCAAGAGTCATAAATCCTAAATCACTCATACCATATTCACAAACCATTTGATTTGCAATTTCTGTAACTTTCTTTAAATCGTCACGTGCACCAGTAGATTGTTGATTAAAAATTATTTCCTCAGCAGCTTTACCAGCAAGTAAAACCTTGATTTTATTAAATAATTCTTCTTTAGTGTATATATATCTATCCTCATCTGGTAATTGAAGAACGTAACCTAGTGCTTGACCTCTTGGAATAATAGATACTTTTTGTATTGGACAAGTACCAATTAAATCACTAACCAATGCATGTCCAGCCTCGTGATATGAAACGATATTTTTTTCTTTTTCTATTAATTTAGAGCTTTTTGATTCAAGACCTGCAATCACTCGTTCAAGTGCTTTATCAAAATGATATTCAGATATTACACTACTATTTTCCCTTACGGCAAAAATTGCAGCCTCGTTTGCAATGTTTGCAAGATGTGCACCATTGAATCCATGAGTTTTTTTTGCTAAAAGTTCGATATTGACTTTTTCATCAAGTGGTTTATCTTTAGTATGAACTTTTAATATTTCAAATCTAGTATGATAATTTGGTGAACCGATATGTATGTGTCTATCAAATCGACCGGGCCTTAAAAGTGCCTCGTCAAGTAGATCAAGTCTATTTGTTGCACCAATTACTATAACGTTTGAATCTTTTGTGAAACCATCCATTTCAACAAGTAATTGATTTAGAGTTTGATCTTTTTCGTTGTTACTATCAGTATGTCTTTTTGCACCAAGTGCATCAATTTCATCAATAAAAATTATACTTGGCGATTCTTTTCTTGCTTTTTCAAAAAGGGTTCTAACTCTTTTTGCACCAACTCCAACGTATTTTTCAACAAATTCAGAACCTGTTACATTAAAAAATGATGAGTTAGTTTCACCGGCAACTGCAGATGCAAGAAGAGTTTTACCAGTACCAGGAGGTCCATAAAAAAGAACACCCTTTGGAATTTTTGCACCCATTTTTTTGTATTTATCTGGATTTTTCATAAAATCAACAATTTCAAATAATTCTTCCTTTATTTCTTCAAGACCCGCAACATCATAAAAAGTTGTTTTAGGTTTACTATAAGAAGAATCATCAGTTTTTTCTTTTTCCATTTTTGTTTGAGCAAAAGCTGGAACGGGTTTATTTATTTTCTTAAACAAATTATTAAATAACTTCATAGCACTACACCTCTAGTATTTATTTTAATGTATATATATTTTCCATAAAATAAGAATTTTATTTAATAAATATAAATTTTGTTATATATAAACTGATACATATTTAGATTATGGCCAATATTTAATGAAATAATAAACAATTTTAAAATTAAATCATAAAATGATAAAAAAGTATTGTAAGATAGAAAAATAAATGATATACTTTAAAAAGTAAAAAAAAGAAGAAGTCCGTTCTCACCTTACGATTATGTTGTAAGTGTAAATATAAGTTATAACCCAAAGGGGTTTAATTACTTTGAACTTATATGCGGATGATATTCATTCGCTTTTTTTATTTTTAAGAAATTTTGGAGGTGTGCCACCATTAGTAAAGAAGTAGCAATTAATGAAAAGATAAGAGATAAAGAACTTAGAGTTATCTCTAGTACTGGAGATCAATTAGGAATAATGTCTTCACAAGAAGCAAAGGCTTTAGCGGAAGAACAAGAATTAGATTTAGTAATGATTTCGCCAAATGCGAAACCACCAGTATGTAAAATAATGGATTATGGTAAATTTAAATACGAACAAGCTAGAAAAGACAAAGAGTCTAAGAAAAAGCAAAAGGTTGTTACTATTAAAGAGGTTAGATTAAGACCTGGAATAGATACTAACGATTTAAATACAAAAGCAAACAATGCTATAAAGTTCCTTAAAAAAGGTGATAAAGTAAAAGTTGAACTTAGATTTAGAGGAAGAGAATTAGGACATAAAGATATTGGTAAAGCCGTAATGATTAAATTTATAGATATTGTAAAAGAGTTTGGAGACCCAACTAAGGCCCCAGCATTTGAGGGTAATAGTATGGTTGTAATGATAGATCCAAAAAAAACTGAAGCTAAATAGTTTTAAACTAATATAGTTTCTAAAATAATCATAAATTGAGAGGAGGTAAGCACAATGCCAAAAATGAAAACTCATAGAGGTGCTGCTAAAAGATTCAAGAAGACTGGAACTGGAAAATTAAAGAGAGCTAAAGCTTTCAGAAGACATATATTAACTAAGAAATCTGCTAAGACTAAGATGCAACTTAGAAGTTCTGGAATAGTAACAGCAGGAGATGCTAGAAGAATAGCACAATTATTACCATACTAAAATTCGGATTTTAGAACATATAAAAGGAGGTTACGACGATGGCAAGAGTTAAAAAAGCTATGAACGCTCGTAAAAAGCACAAAAAAGTATTAAAACTTGCAAAAGGATATATAGGAGCAAGAAGTAAATTATTCAGACCTGCAAATACTTTCGTAATGAAGGCATTAAAGAATGCTTATATAGGAAGAAAGTTAAAGAAGAGAGATTACAGAAAACTTTGGATACAAAGAATAAATGCTGGAACTAGAGCTCACGGATTATCTTACTCAAGATTTATGAACGGACTTAAGTTATCAGGAATAGAAGTTAACAGAAAAATGTTAGCTGAAATGGCTATACATGACGAAAATGGTTTCGCTAAATTAGTAGAAGTTGCTAAGTCAAAGTTAGCTTAATTAAAAAAGTGTAGATATTATATCTACACTTTTTTTGTGTTATAAACTAAATTTATTTCTTGGTGTATATTTGTATGAGTAAGGGTTTATTGATTGATTACTACAACTCATACCATAGTTTGGTATTTGGTTTGAATGTCCTACATTCGGTATTAAGCTAGAGCTACAACTTGAATCAGGATTACAATCACAAGGTTTATGAGTATCTTCTTCTATACAACTTGGAAGGATAGATGATGGTAGAGTAATTTTTTTAACTAATTCTAGTAAGAACTCTTTCCACTCACATACTATTTTGAATAAGCACATTAATTTGTGTCCAAATTCTTCTTCTAAAAGAGTCAATAGCTTATCTCTAAATGGTTCACAAAACATTGTATAATTAAATATTAAGTCAATCATTTCAACTGTGACAACTAGATATATACTAGTGTTTAATAATAATGTTATTATTGATGCAAAAGTATCAGCAGTTGTTAATTCAGAAACAGATATTAAAGAACTTATTTCTACTAATGATGCTAATAATTCAGAATAAGCATTTAATTTTTCAAGAGTACAAGCGCTTAAATCCGAGTGAAGTGCAATTTGTGTATCAATATAGCTTTTTCTATCTATTAATAATGATTTGAATTCATCTATTGCATCATTTATTGAAGATGGAAGACTTTCACAGTCTAAATTTACTAAAGTATCGTTTATAAAATCTGTAAAATCTGTAGCAAATTCAGGTTCAATATCATTTACTTCTATAGAATTAGTATTTGAAACTGAATACATAACATTTAATCCACCTGCTATTGGGTTGAATGTGTAGTCAAAAGTCGCTGTTGCATCAACTGCAGTAGTTTCTCTAGTAAGAGAATTTTCAACGTTTTCATCATCAGTTGAATATATAGCATTAAATCTTATTTCATGTTCGCCACCAGCTGATAAATCACTTAAGCTATATGCATTTTGTAAAGTAGCAGTTGATTTTAATACATCATTAACATATACACTACCTACAACTACAGAAAGATTTTCAGATAAAGCTTTTGTGAAACTTATCTCTTTCATAGGTTGAACAGGATTATCATTTTTTATTTTAACAGTATATGTGAACTCTTTATCAGGTGTTATAATATCAACAGAAGACTCAATAGTAGGTGTTATTTCTGGTAATTCAATTTTTTGGATAGTTACTTCATCTAATGCGAAGCTATTAACTTTTTGTGCAGCATTATCACTTTTAATTTCAAAAGTTAATGAAGTATAATCTTTCGTATAAACGTTACTACCTATTTGTATCCATATTGGTGATACTTCACTTGATAATAAAGAAAAATCTAAATCTCCATCTTCATGAAGTATTTCATCTCCAGATTTAACGTTTAATAATATTTTATTACTTGAAGCTGTATCTGATACAGTTAAGTTACATACCCAAGCAGATAAGAAGTAGTTAGAATTTGGTTCAACATCAATTGTAGTAGAGAATATAGTACTTTTTACTGCATCCGGATTTATTACTGCAATTGCACCCATTTCATTTTTTTCATTCCTATCACATATAGGCCAATAATCTGTGTTATCAAATATATTTACAACACACCATTCACCATCAGCTAAGGTAGTGTCATTATTTAAATTAATATCAGCATTATATACCATTGAACTTCCAATATTCTCAATTTCATCAGAATATGGTAAAATTGAATTTGCATTAGAACCTTGATCCATTAAACCAAAAGTACCTTGGTAAGCATTTTCTATTAAGTTATCACTAACAATAGTTAAGTTTGAAGTGTCTATTGCAGAATGAGTAGTATATGCTTGATAAAAATTGTTATTTTCATAGATATTATCCTCTAGAGCCTCAACAGTAAATGTTGTAGGAGAAATTGCTACTATTGTACTTGTGTCTACAGGAATTTCTAATGATAATGTTTCGTTAAGGAATTCAATTGATGGTATAGAAGCTGAAATACCATCATCCGGTAGTGGAGCCCAATCATCAACACCGACTATAATTTCACCTGTTTCTATGTCTGTTCCATCGTCATCAAATGTTTCTACCAATCTATAATTACCAGGATCTATATCTTCAAAGCTAAAGCTACCATCTGAATCTGTTTTTCCAACTACATATGATTGTTGTTCTTCGGATATTAAAGTAACTACAACACCAGGTATTGGAGTTGAATTTTCACCTGATTTTTCTCTTGATGGGTCATAATATACAGTACCCCAAATTGAAGCCATAAAAAACCTCCTTGTTATTTTAGTAGATAAGACTATCTACATTAAAAATTTATTTGAATTTATATTTATTAAAGTTCTAAAGAACTTATATCAGAAGAAATTTCATTTATCCAATACATCAATAAATCTTTCCAAGCATACAATATTTTTTGAAGTAATCCTAATTTTTCTTCAACGCATTTATTAAGAAAAGTATCTATTGAATTACCTATTTCTTCACATAATTCATCATTAGCTATATCTGTCCCAATAAGTGTTTCTAGTATTTCAACTAACATAAGAGAAGTGTTTATAAGGATTAATATAACATCAGTTAATAAAGTATCATTTACAGCATCAGTTATAGTGAAAGAATCAAGCATTTTTTTAAGGCTAGATAGATATTCATTAAATCTACTTAGATTAGTAGCCATATCTTCAGTTACACTCTCAGAGGCCATAATTTCTTCAATGTTTATTATTATTTCATTTATTAACGTAGCAAAATAACCTAAAGCCTCATCAATTTGAGTATTTAAATCACCGCTACAATCTAATTCTAATAAAGTTGCATTTATAAAATCAGTTAAACTTGTAACATTTTGTATTAAACTATTCATTAAAAACTCCTTTCTAAACGTTTTAATATATTTTATGTATGAGTGAATATTTTGTGATTGAAATGTATTAAAATAATCATATTTTATTAAATACTATTAGATAGGTTGATATATAATACTTTTTAGAATATAATAAAAATATTTCTATAATTTAAAGGAGGAGTAACTTGAAGTATCTTTTAAACATTTTATCAAATAGATTTAATAAAATGAATCCAGGTCAAGTTATGGTTATTGGATTTTTATCAATGATTTTAATTGGTGCTACAATACTTAACTTACCAATTTCAACTAAAAGTGGTCAAAGTATAGGGTTTTTAGATGCATTATTTACTGCAACGTCTGCAATTTGTGTTACAGGACTTGTTGTTGTTGATACTGCTACTTATTGGTCTACATTTGGTCAAATTGTAATAATTACTATGATTCAAATTGGTGGACTTGGATTTATGTCGATTACAACTATGATTGCAATAATAATTAAGAAAAGAATAAATCTAAAAGAAAGACTTTTAATTCAAGAATCACTAAACCAATTTAATTTATCAGGGTTAGTTAAATTGACTAGATATATTTTACTCACTACATTTTTAATTGAAGGTATTGGAGCATTATTATTATCATTAGTGTTTGTTCCTGAATTTGGGTTTATAAAGGGGATTGGGTATAGTATATTCCATTCAATTTCGGCATTTTGTAATGCAGGATTTGATTTAATGGGGACTGTTAGTGGAGAATTTTCATCAATTACATATTTCCACGAAAATACATTATTTATATTAACAATATCAATGCTTATAATTCTTGGAGGACTTGGTTTTCCAGTTATATTAGATATTGTAAAAGAAAAGAAATATGAGAAATTAAATATTCATTCAAAAGTTGTTTTAGTTAGTACTATATCATTAATAGCAATTGGAATGGTATTTATCTTACTTCTTGAATATAATAACCCTGAAACTCTTGCCAATATGAGCATAAAAGATATAATACTTAGTTCGTTTTTCCAATCAGTAACAACTAGAACTGCAGGATTTAATAGTATTGATCTTAGTTTAATGAGAGAGAGCACTCTATTTTTAATGGTTATGTTTATGTTTATCGGTTCATCTCCGGGATCTACAGGTGGTGGAATAAAAACTACAACTATAGCTGTTTTAATACTTTCAGTTCGTTCATTGATTTATGGAAAAGAAGACGTTGAAATATATAATAGAAGGCTTGCAACAGGAGTTATTAGAAAATCATTAGCGATATTTTTAATAGGGGTTGTTATTAGTGTTCTTGGGACATTTATAATTTCAATTACAGAGCCACATTTTACTCTTTTAGAGGCAGGTTTTGAAGTTGTATCATCTATTGCAACTGTAGGACTTAGTATTGGCGGAAGTTCAACACTTAGTACTGCTGGAAAAGTATTTATAATTACTCTTATGTTTATGGGTAGAGTAGGTACATTAACTATTTTTATGGCACTTGCATCAAGAAATAATAGAAAAAAATCGATTATAAGATACCCTGAAGGTAAAATTATAGTTGGTTAAAAATTTTATATATAGAAAGGTAAAATTATGAAACAATATATAGTAATAGGTTGTGGGAGATTTGGATCATCAGTTGCAACGACTATGCATCTTTTAGGGCATCAAGTTATGGTAATTGATAAAAATGAAGAAGTTATTCAAAATATATCAGAAAAAGTTACACACGCAGTAATTGGAGATATATCAGATGAACAAGTTTTAAGATCTATTGGAATAGGAAATTTTGACGTTGCAGTAGTTGCGATTGGTGGAGATATTAGAGCATCAATTATGGCAACAATTCTTGCAAAAGAATCTGGCGTTAAAAAGGTAATTTGTAAAGCAAAAGATGAGCTTCAAGGAAAAGTATTATATAAAATTGGTGCAGATAGAGTAGTTTTCCCTGAAAGAGATATGGGAGTTAAAGTTGCCCATAATTTAGTTTCTCACAATATTTTAGATCATATAGAACTTGATCCAAAATACTCAATAGTTGAAATTGTAACTCCTCAGTCTTGGGTTGGAAAGAGTCTTATAGAACTTGATTTGAGAGTAAAATATGAAATAAGTGTTTTAGCTTTAAAACAAGGTAAAGAAATTGATGTTACACCATCACCAAATAAAAAGCTTGAAACTGGAACTATAATGGTTATCCTTGGGCCAAGTAATAGCATAAGTAATTTAACTCACGATGATGAAGAATAAATTTGAAAAGAGGAAAAAATGTTTATAAATTCAAAAGATAACGACAAAATAAAATATACAAAATCTCTACTTAAAACTAAAACTAGAAATAAAGATAAAAAGTTTATTGTTGAAGGATATAGAATTTTAACTTTGGCTATTGAATGTAGTGCTTTAATTGATTACGTTTTTATAAATGAAGATTTTGAAAATAAAGAAGAACATAAAACTTTAATTAAGGATTTAGAAAAATTAAAAGTAGCAGTTTATAAAACTACAAACAAGTTATTTGAAGAGTTTTGTGACACTAAAAATACTCAAGGGGTTATTGGTGTTGTTAAGTTTAATCCTAAAAATGAAAATGAACTTTCAAAAGATGATAGATTCGTTTTAGTTTTAGATAGAATTCAAGATCCTGGAAATATGGGGACTATAATAAGAACTGCAGATGCTTGCGGAATTGATAGTATAGTTTTAATAAAAGGGTGCGTAGACATTTATAATCCTAAAGTTATAAGATCTACTATGGGTTCGATATTCGATATGAATATAGTTAGTTTAGATGAAGAAGATGCTATTAAAATGATTAAAAAGAATGATTTTAAGATAGTTAGTAGCTATTTGGATACAGAAAACTTCTATAATGATATAGAATATGATTATAAAAGTGCATTAGTAATTGGAAATGAAGCTAATGGAATTAGTCAAAATATAATTGATAACTCTGATACTTTAGTAAAGATCCCGATATATGGAAAAGCAGAGTCGTTAAATGCTGGAATTAGTGCAGCTATATTGATGTATGAAATAAAAAAATATATCTAAAATTTTATTTTAAATTTTGGGAAATGTGTTATAATAATATATTATAACAATTACAATTAAAACTTTAATATATAAAAACTATGATAGAGAAAAGTATTTTGATTTAACTTAGATACAGAGAAAAATACATTGGTGAGAGTATTTTCTAAGACTTCAAAAGAAGTTCCCTCTTGAGTTTAAAGCTGAAATAGTAGTAGGCTTTGACGTTTAGCGCGTTAAGTTAATTGAGGTGGCTTTTTTAAGTAACTAGGGTGGTACCGCGAAATAATTTTCGTCCCTAGAGAATTAAAGGGCTTTTTTTGTGTAAAAATTAAAATTAATTTTTAATTGATTTATAACTATAAATTATTATTTAGTAAGAAAGGGTGATAATATGCAAGAAAAATTACTTAATCTACAAACTGTAGCATTAGAAGAAGTTAATAAATGCTTAGATATTCAAGAAGTTGAAAACTTAAGAATAAAATACTTAGGTAAAAAGGGTGAGATAACTTCAATCCTTAAAGAAATGGGTAAATTATCTCAAGATGAAAGACCTGTAATTGGAAAGGTTGCAAATGAAGTTAGAGAGGCTATAGAAGAAAGTATATCTTCAAAAAAAGATGAGCTTAAAACTATTGAAAAAAATAAAAAATTACTTGAAGAAGTAATAGATGTTACTATGCCTGCAAAAGAAATTAAGGTTGGTAGACTTCATCCAATATCTCAAATAATAGATGAAGTAAGTGAAATATTTATGGGAATGGGATTCTCAATAGCAGAAGGACCAGAAGTTGAAACTGTTGAAAATAACTTTGATGCACTTAATGCACCAAAAGACCATCCATCAAGAGATATGAGTGATACTTTCTATGTAAATAGTGATTTATTACTTAGAACTCAAACTTCTCCAGTTCAAATTAGAACTATGAAAAATAGTGAATTACCTCTTAAAGTAATTTCTCCAGGAAGATGCTTTAGATTTGATGCACCAGATGCAACTCATTCTCCAATGTTTCATCAAATAGAGGGGTTAGTGGTTGGAAAAGATATAACAATGGCACAACTTAAAGGAACTCTAAATATGTTTGTTAAAAAGTTATTTGGAGATCACACAAAAACTAAGTTTAGACCACATAACTTCCCATTCACAGAGCCTAGTGCAGAAGTTGATGTTACTTGTTTTAAGTGTCAAGGAGCAGGGTGTTCTATGTGTAAGGGAGAAGGTTGGATAGAAATACTTGGAGCTGGAATGGTTCATCCAAACGTTCTTAGAAATTGTGGAATAGATCCTGAAGTTTATAGTGGATTTGCTTTTGGTATGGGAGTAGATAGAATAACTATGCTTAAGTATGAAATAGATGATATAAGATTATTATTTGAAAATAATATAAAGTTCTTAGAACAATTTTAATTTAGGAGGAAAATAAATGTTAGTACCTTTAAAATGGCTTAGAAATTATGTTGATATAGATTTAGATGTTCAAGAGTTTGCAGATATGATGACTATGACTGGTTCAAAAGTTGAAAAAGTTGAGTATTTTGGACAAGAAGTGAATGGTGTTGAAGTTTGTAAGATACTTGAAATAGAACAACATACAGATGCAGATAAATTAAAAGTTACGAAAGTTGAAGTAAAAGACGGTGAAACTTTACAAATAGTAACTAATGCAACGAATATTAAAATTGGAGATTTTGTTCCAGTTGCAAGACACGGAGCAGTTTTACCAGGAAACTTTAAGATTAAAAAAGGAAAACTTAGAGGAGTAGTTTCTGAGGGAATGTTCTGTGGGTGTGAGGAACTAACAATTCCTACTCAATACGTTGAAGAACATAAGAAAGACGGAATATATATACTAGATAATCAAGATGAATTTGAGCTTGGAATGGATATTCGAGAAGCACTTGGAATAAATGATGCTTTAATTGAATTTGAAATAACTTCAAATAGACCGGATTGTAGATCTATAATAGGAATTGCAAGGGAAGCTGCAGTTACAGTTAATAAAGAGTTTAAGATGCCAAATATTGAACTTAATTGTATAGATGAAAAAATAAACTTTGAAGTAGATATTCAAACTGATTTATGTAAAAGATACTGCGGAAAAGTTATAAAAGATGTTGTAATAAAACCATCTCCTTATTGGATGCAAAGAGTTTTAATTGAAGCTGGTATGAGACCAATAAATAACATAGTTGATATAACAAATTATGTTATGTTAGAGCTTGGACAACCTCTACACGCATTTGATTTAGAAGATATTAAGTATGATAAAATGATAGTTAGACTTGCTGAAGAAGGAGAAAAATTCACTACTTTAGATGGAGTTGAGAGAACTCTAGATAAAGAAATGCTTGTTATAGGAAATAAAGATAAGACTCTTGATTTAGCAGGTATAATGGGTGGAGAAAACTCAGAAATAAAAGAAACAACAACTTCAGTATTCTTAGAAGGAGCAAGTTTCTTAAAAGAAAATGTTCGTCAAACTTCTAAAAAATTAGGATTAAGATCTGAAGCATCATCTAGATTTGAAAAAGGAATAGATATAAACTTAGCAGAAACTGCAGTTCTTAGAGCTTGTCAATTAATTGAAGAGTTAGAGTGCGGAAAAGTTCTTGATGGAATGCTTGATGTTTATCCAAAAAAAGAAGAACTTCAAAAAGTTGTTGTTAATCCAATAAGAATAAACAAGCTTTTAGGTGTTGAAATAAAAATTGATGAATTTTTAAATATTCTTGAAAGATTAGAATTTAAAACTAACTTAATTAGTAGTGATAAATTAGAACTTATAGTTCCATCATTTAGACTAGATATTACTGAAGATGCAGATATATTAGAAGAAATAGCTAGAATTTATGGATATGAAAATATACCATCAAGTAATCTTGAAGGAAATGCTACTGCTGGTATAAAAACTGATAAGCAAAAGTTTTTAGATAAAGTAAAAAATATTTCAGTTTCTAGTGGATTAAATGAAATACTTACTTATTCATTCGTTAGTCCAAAAGGAGTAGATAAAATAAATCTACCTAAGAATGATCAAAAAAGAGAATTTGTTAAAATAATAAATCCATTAGGTGAAGAAACTTCAGTTATGAGAACTAGTTTAATATCTAATATGTTAGATATATTATCAAATAATGTTTCTCATAAAGTTGAAGAAGCTTATACTTTTGAATGTGGAAATACTTTCACACCTCAAGAAGGACTTCCAGTTGAAGTTAAAAAATACTGTGCAGGAATGTATGGAAATGATGTTGATTTCTTTAGTATTAAAGGTGTTGTAGAAACTCTACTTTCAAGAATAGGATTTAAGTATGAAGTAGCACCTGAAAAAGAAAATTCAACTTTCCACCCAGGAAGATGTGCAAATATTGTTTTTGAAGGAAATGTGGTAGGAACATTTGGAGAACTTCACCCTGATGTTTTAGAAAATTATAATTTCTCTCAAAGAGTTTATATTTGTGAAATGGATATAGATTTCATATTTGAAAACACTAAAAATGTAATAATATACTCTCAACTTTCAAAATATCCGTCAACTTCAAGAGACGTTGCACTTTTAATAAAAGATGAAGTTTACGTTAAAGAAATTGAAGATATAATTAAAGAAAATTCACAAGGTTTAGTTGAAAGTTATAAGTTATTTGATGTATATAAGGGAAGTCAAATTGAAGATGGTTACAAATCAGTTGCTTATTCAATAACTTATAGAAATAAAGAGAAGACTCTAACAGATGAAGAAGTTACAGTTGTTCACGATAAAATACTAAATGAACTTAGTGAAAAATTAAATGTAAATTTAAGAAGTAACTAATAAAAGGCGGGGATTTTATGAATAAAGTTAAGGTAATGATAAGTGGTACAGAATATAGTATGGTGAGTGAAAAAGATGAAGCTCATATGTTATCTATTTCAAAATATGTTAACAGTGAAATGGGTCGAATTGAAGAAGGAATGACAAGACTTGCCGTAAAAGATATAGCAATTTTAACTTGTATAAATATAGCAGATCAACTTTTTGATTGCGGTTATGAAAATGAACTTTATGCAAAAGACGTTAAAGAGCTTGAAGGAAAAATAGAACTTATGTCTAAAGAAATAGATAATAATGGGCAAGAAGTTAGAATTGAATATAATAGTTTAAAAAAGAATCACGAAAATTTAAAGTCTAAGCATGAAGAAGAAAAAAATAAAGTTATAACTTTAAATCAAGAACTTGAAGAATATAAAAAACAATTAGAATTATTAAGTAGTGAAAAAGAACAACTTCAAAAAGAAATTGATGATAACCAAAAATTTGTTGATGAACAAAAAGCAATTACATCAGAATACGAGCAAAAAGCAAGACATGCAGAACAATTATCTTCAAAGTTTCAAAATGATAACTACAAGATGCAACTTGAAAAAGTGGCGCTTGAAGAAAAGATAAAAGAGTTAAAAAGTACGGATTAATTTCCGTGCTTTTTTGTATATTTTTAAATAAATTTTAAGATAATAATAAAAATTGTTTGATATTAATAATCATATGGGTAATAATGTAACTAAGGAAATAATTATTAATAATTAATTAGATAATTTAAATAAATAATAACTTAAATTGGAGGATTAAAATGAAAAAATTAGAAAATAAAGTTGCATTAGTAACTTCTGCAACAAGAGGAATAGGTCTTGCATCTGCACTTAAACTTGCAGAAAGTGGAGCAACAGTTTATATGGGAGTTAGAAGACTTGAAGTAACTCAAGAAATTTGTGATGAATATGCACAAAAAGGTTACAAAATGTTCCCAGTATTTTTTGATGCATACCAATCAGAAAGTTATAAAACTATGGTTGAAGAAGTTGTACAAAAAGAAGGTAGACTTGATATATTAGTTAATAACTTTGGAACTTCAAGTCCAAAAGATGATCTTGATTTAGTTAATACTCAAGAAGATTATTTCTTTGATATGTTTAAAGCAAACGTTGGAACAATATTCTCAATTTCAAAATTAGCAATACCACATATGATAAAAGGTGGAGTAGGAAGTATAGTAAATATTTCTTCAATAGGTGGAACTACTCCTGATGTAACTAGAATTGCTTATGGAGTAACAAAGTCTGGAGTAAATAACATTACTCAACAAATAGCTATGCAATATGCTAGACAAAATATAAGATGTAATGCAGTACTTCCAGGATTTACTGCAACTGATGCAGCACTTGATAATATGCCAGAAGAATTTATTAAATCATTCTTATCTCACGTGCCTTTAAATAGAGCAGGTAAACCTGAAGATATGGCAAATGCAGTTTTATTCTTTGCGAGTGAAGATTCTTCATACGTAACAGGTAATATAATGGAAGTTGCTGGAGGATACGGAATAGGAACTCCTCAATATGCAGATACAATAAGAAGTTTATAATTTAATTTAAAACAAAAGAAGTAGGATCATTTTTTGATCCTATTTTTTTGATGCAAAAATGTTAATATGTTATACTTTTAGGATATTAATAATTAATATTATAAAACTAAGGAGAAATTTATGACAAATATTGAGTTATTATCGCCAGTTGGTTCATTTGATGCCCTAAAAGCAGCAGTACAAAATGGAGCCGATTCGGTTTATTTGGGTGGAAAAGATTTTAGTGCAAGAGCATCTGCAAATAACTTTAGTAGAGAAGAATTAGTTGATGCTGTTAAGTATGCCCATATTAGAGGGGTTGAGGTTTTCGTTACTGCAAATACTTTAATAAAGGAAAATGAAGTAGCAGATTTTTTAGAGTATGCTAAATTCTTATATGATATAGATATTGATGCAATAATTTTACAAGATATCGGTATGGCAAGACTTTTAAAAGAAAAATTACCAGATTTTGAACTTCATGCTAGTACTCAAATGGTTGCACATTCACTTGAAGATGTTAAGTATTTAGAGAGTGTTGGGTTTGATAGAGTAGTTCTTGCAAGGGAAGTTAGTGTTACTGAAATAAAATATATTTGTGAAAATAGCACTGCAGATATTGAAGTGTTTGTTCATGGTGCACTTTGTGTTAGTTATTCTGGGCAATGCTTTATGAGTTCTATGCTTGGAAATCGTTCTGGAAATAGAGGTAGATGTGCCCAACCTTGTAGACAAAGATATAATTTAATTGATTATAAATCTAAGGAAGTTATAAATACTAATGGGGATTATTTACTTAGTCAAAAAGATTTAAATGCAATCGAAAATATTAATGAAGTAATTGATGCAGGAGTTTATTCTCTTAAAATTGAAGGAAGAATGAAAAAACCTGAATATGTTGCAACGGTAACAGAAAGTTATAGAAAAACTATTGATGAATATTTAAAAACTAAAAAAGTACAAGTATCAGATGAAACTATGAGTGATTTATATACTATGTTCAATAGAAAATTTACTAAAGGATTACTTCTTGGAGACGTTGGAATTGATACTATGAATTCTGAATTACCAAATAATATTGGTTTATTCGTTGGAACTGTTATTGATTATAATAAGAAAGCAAAAAGGCTTAAGTTAAAACTTGATAATACTCTTAAAAAGGGTGATGGAATAAATCTTGGTGGAGGTACTATTGGTAGAATTTTAAAAGGTAATGAAATTTATCAAATTGCCCATAAAGGTGAAATTATAGAACTTGATTTTGTTGGTGAGGCTAAGAAAAATCAAATAGTATACAAAACTTCAGATGGAGATCTTTTAGATAGAGTACAAAAGACTTTTATGACTGAAAAAGAGCTTAGAAAAAATTATGTTAATGCAAAAGTAACTATAAAGTTAAATGAAAAAGCTATTCTTGAATTAACTGATTACAATGAAAATACTGCTATGGTTAGTAGTGAAAATGTTGTTGAAAAAGCTTTAAAAGTTGCACTTAGCGAAGATAAAGTTGAAACTCAAATAAGAAAAATGGGAAATACTCCATATGAAGTAAATGAAATTAATCTTGAAATAGATTCTGATGTTAGTATGCCTATTAGTGTATTAAATCAAATGAGAAGAGAATGTATATCTTTATTAGATGAAAAAAGGATAAAAGTTAAAAATAGAAATTATAAAAATAGTAAAGTTGATTATAGTCCAAAAATTATTCGAGAAGAAAAAGAAATAAAGTTAAATGCTAAAGTTAAGAATTTAGAACAATTAAATTCATTAATTTCTTATGATTTAGATAAAATATATTATGAAGATGTGTTTACTCTTGATGAGGCGATTAAGATAGCAGATAAATATAATAAAAAATTAATTTATTCATCTCCAAGAATAATAAGACATAAGGAGTATAATAATCTGAAAAAAGCTAAAAATATAGATGAAATACAAGTTTCTAATTGGGGAAGTATAGCCTATTTTAGTGATAAGAAGTTAAATATAGATTATTTCCTTCATTCGTTTAATAGTCAGACTTTAAAGCATTTTGAGGAGATAAATGTAAATAATGTTTGTATATCTCAAGAGCTTAATTTAAGTGAAATAAAAGAAACTATAAAGTATTCTAATTTAGATATAGAAAGTATAGTTTATGGATATTCACCTCTTATGTTAACTGAATATTGTCCAATGGGTGTTTTGGTTCGTGATTGTAAGAAGGATAAAAGAAATTCAGAGTGTAGAGAAAGTATTTATGCACTACAAAATATGGACGGTGAGGAATTTAGAGTTTCTCAAGATTTATTCTGTAGAAGTACAATATATAATTCAAAAGTAACTTTAATTGCCAAAAGTTTAGAAGAATTAAAAGTTTCTAAGATAAATAATTTTAGACTTGATTTTACTTTAGAAAATAGCGAAGAAGTAAAAGAGGTTGTTGAATCATTCTTTGAAATAATAGAAAATGATTATGAAATTGGTCCGAAATTTGAAAAATTACTTAAAAAAGTTGAAACTACTAGTGGTCATTACTATAAAGGTGTTGAATAATTAGAAAATAAAAAATATACGTAAAATTTTATTAATATACCCCCTAATTATATCTATTATGTTAAAATGATAGATATAATTAATTTTAAAATATGGGAGGTATTTATGAGTAAAAATATTTCATTAACTGGTATTTTTGCAGCTTTAACATTTGTGTTTACTGCATATATTTTTCATATACCAGCAGGTACAGCAGGATATATGCACATAGGAGATACATTTATCTACCTAGCGGCATCAATATTACCATTAAAATTTGCTATGATAAGTGGTGCACTTGGAGGAATGCTTGCAGACACACTTCTGGGAGCTTTAATGTGGGTAATTCCTACTATGATTATAAAACCTATTTTAGCGATTTGTTTCAAAAAAGACGATAAAAAAATCGTAACTAAAAGAAACGTATTAGGTTCAATTGTTGCAGGTGCTGTGGGAACGTTTTTATATATGATTGCAGGTGGATTTATTTATGGATTTGAAGGTGCATTTGCTATTGGTATGATAACGTTAATACAACCAATAGGAAGTACAATATTTTATGTTTTAGTTGGTAGTGCATTAGACAAAATAAACTTTATAGAAAGATTTACTGTATAAACTATATTTTATATAGATTAAATTTATTAAAGGAGACTTACTATGAGAGAAAAAGCAGTACATTTATTAAATGATAGTTTACAAAGTGAACATTTAATAAAGCACTCTTATTCTGTTGAGTATGCTATTAGAGAACTAGCAAATAAATTAGAGCCACAAAAAGAAAAAGAGTGAGCACTTACAGGATTTGTGCACGATTTTGATATAGACATATTAGATTATAAAAATAATGAAGAAGAAGTAAAAAATCACGATTTAAAAAAGTTTGCCGAAGTTGTAAACAGAGATACTATAAGAAGTTTTGAAGAATTTGCAGAATTATCACTTAGTGCGATTAATAATATAAGTGATGTTTTAGGAGTATAATATGTTTTTTATGAATTTTAATGATTTTAATAAAAAAGAGAATGCTAATAAGTTCGTAATATTTGGATTGATTATGCTTTGTCTTGGATTTGCATCTTTTATTTTTAAAGATATGGGAGTAAGAATAATTTCATATAGTGTTGCTATATTATTTTTATTTTTTGCTTATTTAAATGGGATTAATATAAATGATAGAAAAAGATATCAATTAAGTAATGAAATAAAACCTTATTTAATTTTAGAGGGTATATTAATTACTGTATCTGCATTATTTTTTATTTTCCCAACGAAAATTCAAGAAATTTCATCAGTAATAATTGGATTATCAATGTTAATTTCAAATGTTAGAAATTATATTTCAAATAAAGATAATCCGTATTATACAATTGGATTTTCAAAAATACTTTCGTTCATATTTTCACTAGTTTTAATATTTTCACCACTATTTTTAACAAAATTTTTACTTTCTATATTTTCATTCATAATAGTTACTATAGGTATTAATCTATTTAGCTTTGGAATGAAGATGAGAAAATATTAAAAACCTACAATTTGTAGGTTTTTTTATTATTTAAGAAGTTTTTCAATATCTTTTTTCATTTTATTTGGAGCAGTAATTGGTGCATATCTCTTAACTACATTTCCTTTATCATCAAGTAAAAACTTAGTGAAATTCCATTTTATATCGTCTTTTAATAATCCTTTTGCCTCGTGCTTTAAAAATTTATAAATTGGGTGAGTATTATCTCCATTAACGTCAATCTTATCAAACATTTTGAATGTAACACCGTAATTTAATTGGCAAAAGCTATGTATTTCATCATTTGAATTTAATTCTTGATCATTAAATTGCCCACAAGGGAAACCAAGTATTTCAAAGTTTTTATCTTGAAATTCTTTATATATTTCTTCTAATTCTTCAAATTGAGGAGTAAGTCCGCATTTACTAGCCGTATTTACTATAACTAAAACCTTACCTTGAAATTCTTTCATACTAATTTCTTGACCTTTAATATTTTTTGCATTTAAATCATAAAACATAAAGAAACTCCTTTTATTAAAAATTTATTATTATTATATATTAGTTATACCCATTAATATACTATACATATTAAAAAATGATATATTTTAATATGTATAGTTGGGTAGAATAAAGTGTGATATAATAAAACGTTAAGAAATTAAATTTATTAAAAAGGAGCTTTTATGAATAAGAAATCTTTAAGAGTTTTAGAATTTGATAAAATAGTAGAAATGTTAAAAGAAAAAGTTTCATCATCTCTTGGAATGAAATATGTAGATGATTTATATCCAAGTGGAGATTTTGATGAAGTTGAATATAGATTAAAAGAAACTAGTGAAACACAAGCTATATTAACTAAAAGAGGTTATATTGAACTTAGTGGAATTCACGATATTAAAGACAAAGTTAAAAGGGCTAGCGTTGGAGGAACTCTTGATGCTTTAAGTATCTTAAAAATTGGAGAGAGTCTTCGAGTAGCTAGGACTTTAAAAAATAACTTATCGAGTAATGAAGAATTTAATTATCCAATAATTCAAGGACTTCTTGAAGGACTTTTTATATATAGAGATTTGGAAGATGAAATACTTAATGCAATAATTAGTGAAATTGAGATAAGTGATAATGCATCAAGTACTTTAAGAGATATTAGAAGGCGTATAATTCAAAAAAATCAATCGATAAGATCAAAGTTAAATTCAATAATTTCATCAAGCACATATCAAAAATATCTTCAAGATGCAATAATATCAGTTAGAGGTGATAGATTTGTAATTCCTGTTAAATCAGAGTATAGATCTAATGTATCTGGTATTATTCACGATCAATCTTCATCTGGTCAAACATTATTTATAGAACCGATGACTATAGTTGATATGAATAATGAACTTCGTCAATTAAGACTTAGTGAAGAAGAAGAAATTGAAAGAATACTTCAAGAGTTTTCAAATAAGATTGGTGAAATAAATGAAGATTTAATGGCAAATCAAGAAATACTAGGGAGAGTAGATTTTGCATTTGCAAAAGGAAAACTTGCTATTAGTATGAAAGCTATTGAGCCATTTTTAAATAGAGATAAATATATAAATATAAAAGATGGACGTCACCCACTTTTAGATAGAAAAATAGTAGTTGGAAATGATATTTATTTAGGTAGAGATTTTGATACATTAGTTATTACAGGACCAAATACAGGAGGGAAAACTGTAACTATAAAGACTGTTGGTTTATTTGCTTTAATGGTTCAAAGTGGACTTCATATAACTTGTAATTATGGAAGTTGTATGACAGTTTATGAAAATGTTTTTGCAGATATTGGAGATGAACAAAGTATAGAACAGAGTTTATCTACATTCTCATCACATATGACAAATATAGTAGATATTTTAGATAAATTAAATGAAAATTCATTAGTTATATTTGATGAACTAGGAGCAGGAACAGATCCAATAGAAGGAGCAGCCCTTGCAGTTGCAATTCTTGAGGAAGTGAAATCTATTGGTGCAAGCTGTATTGCAACTACTCATTATACAGAAATAAAAAATTATGCTTTAGTAAATAAGGGAATTGAAAATGCTGCAGTTGATTTTGATGTTGAAAAATTAGAACCAACTTATAAATTATTAATTGGAGTTCCTGGAAAATCTAATGCATTTTCTATATCAAAAAGATTAGGACTTAGTGATTATGTTATATCTAAGGCTAAAGAATTTATAGATAGCGATAATATCGAACTTGAAGATGTTTTACTTAGAGTTGAAAAAAATAGAATTCAAACTGAAAAAGATAAAAAAGAAGCAGAAAGATTAAAAGAAGAAATAGAAAAAATTAAAAATGGATATGAAGAAAAATTAGAAAAGATTGAAAATCAAAAAGAAAAGATAATGGAAAAAGCAAGGCAAGATGCTTTTAGTATAACCAGAGATGCAAAAGAAGAAGTTGAGAATATTATAAAAGAACTTAGAAAACTTGAAATTGAGAATGCATCAAAAGAAAAAAATAGACAAATTGAAGATTTAAGAAAAGAATTATCAAAGTCTATGGGTAATTTACAACCAACGGTTGAGAGTATGATTATACCTAAAGTGTCAAAGAAGGAAATTAAGGAATTAAAGGTTGGAGAAGAAGTAAAAGTAATTACTCTAAATCAACAAGGAAGTGTTGTGTCAGTTGATAATAAGAGAAAAGAGGCAGTAGTTCAAATGGGAATTATGAAAATGACTCTACCATTTAAGTCTCTTGAAAAGGTTAAAAAAGAAGTAAAAACTACTGTAACTAAAAACACTAGAAAGATAATTACTCAAAAATCTGGAAAAGTTAGTCGTGAAGTTGATTTAAGAGGTCTTAATTTAGAAGAGGCGATACTTGATCTTGAAAAATATTTAGATGATGCATATCTTAGTGGACACGATAATGTAACTGTAATTCATGGAATTGGTACAGGAGTATTAAAAAAGGGATTACAAGATATAATTATTAGAAATAAATGTGTTAAAAGTAAGAGAGATGGACAATATGGAGAAGGTGGTGCAGGAGTTACTATTGTAACCTTTAAATAAAATATTTTAATTCTTGAAAAAAATATAGATTTGATTTAACATAAGAAAGTAACTAAAGAAAAGGAGAAATTTATGAAAGATTTTAAATTATTAGTGTCGGAAATTTTAAAAAATGAAATAGAAGATTTAACGTTAGATGAAATAGTTGGTTTAATTGAAATACCACCAAACAAAGATATGGGAGATTATGCATTTCCATGTTTTAAATTAGCTAAGACTTTTAGAAAAGCACCAAATATGATAGCAGAAGATTTAGCAGGTAAAATAAACTTAACTTATGAAGTAACTAAGGTTATAAACTTAGGAGGATACGTAAACTTTTTTGTTAATAAGAGTAGTTTAGCAAAAACTGTTATAGAAAATGTATTATCTCAAAAAGAAAAGTATGGACATTCAAATTTAGGAGAAAATAAAAATATAGTAATAGATTTTTCATCTCCAAATATTGCAAAGCCATTTCATATAGGACACATAAGAACTACTGTAATAGGTAATTCTCTACATAAAATATATAAATCTCAAGGATATAACATAATAAGAGTAAATCATTTAGGTGATTATGGAACTCAATTTGGAAAGCTAATAGTAGCATTTAAAAAATGGGGTAATAAAGAAGAAATAGAAAAAGAGCCAATTAAAGAATTACTTAAATTATATGTTAAGTTTCACGATGAAGCTGAAATAGATAACACATTAGAAGACGAAGCTAGAGCTTATTTTACTAAACTAGAAGCAGGGGACAAAGAAGCTAAAGAACTTTGGCAATGGTTTAGAGATGAAAGTTTAAAGGAATTTGATAGAGTTTATAAGTTACTTGATATAGAATTTGATTCGTATAATGGAGAAAGTTTCTATTCAGATAAAATGGATAGAGTTATAAATATGATTTCTGATAAGGGAATACTTAAAGAGTCTCAAGGAACTAACATTGTTGATTTAGAAGAACATAATATGCCTCCTGCACTTATAACTAAAAAAGATGGATCAACTCTTTATATGACAAGAGATTTAGCAGCTGCACTTTATAGAAAAGAAACTTATGATTTTGAAAAATGTATATACGTTGTTGGATCACAACAAAGTCTTCATTTCTCACAATTATTTAAAGTATTAGAACTTTTAGGACTAGAGTGGTCAAAAGATTTATTACATACTCCATTTGGTATGGTAGCGCTTGAAGAAGGAACAATGTCTACAAGAAAAGGTAGAGTAGTTTTCCTTGAAGATGTTTTAAATCAAGCAATAAACAAGATAAAAGAAACTATGAAGGTTAAAAATCCTGATTTTGAAAATGTAGAAGAAGTTTCTAAAATGGTAGGAGTTGGAGCAGTTGTATTCCAAGAATTATCAAATAGTAGAATAAAAGATTATACATTCTCTTGGGAGAGAACTTTAAGTTTTGATGGTGAAACAGGACCATACGTTCAGTATACTCATGCAAGATGTTGTGCTGTTATTAGAAAAGCAAACCAAGAAATATCAACTGATATAAATTATGATTTATTATCTGATACTGATAGTTCTGAGGTATTAAAGGTTATAGAATCATTAAATAAAAATATATTAAATGCTATGAGAAAGAATGAACCTCACATAATAAGTAGATTCTGTCTTGATTTAGCACAAGCATTTAATAAATTCTATCATGATAATCCAATTATTGTTGAAGATGGAGAACTTAAAAAAGCTAGATTAGCACTTGTTGAAGCAACAAGACAATCTTTAGAAAATGGATTAAGTCTTCTTGGAATGAAAGCACCAGAGAGAATGTAGACAGCACTAGCTGTCTATTTTTCAATATAAGGAGGGATTTTTATTAATAATTTAATTAATTCATATACTTCGTGCTTTAATAAAAATGATGTTTTTTTAGAAGAAAGTATATTAATAAATACTAAATGTTTGGTAGATGATAAAACCCAAAGATATGTTTTTATCGATAATAATAGATTAAAAGATGAAATAATTTATCACAGATATTATGGACAAACTCTAAAAAGTAACAGTTTTTTGAGTATTTTACTTCCGCTTATTTTGTCTAATATAAATAAAGAAAAAAGTGAGATTGAATGTATTAGTCTTATAAAAAAATACGTTAATATTTTAAATAGGGAAGATGAAGTTTTTGATTATATTTTTTCAAGTATAATATATAATTCTGTTTTAAATGATTTAATTAAGGATAAGAATTTGGAATATGAAGATTTACTTCAAAATATAAAAGTTAGAATAATTGAAAATAATTTTAGTGAAACTATGGAAAAAAAAGATATCATAAAATTTCAAATTAAAAGAATTGATTTAATAAAAAAAATTGATAATTATATTAATAAAGAACTTGATGAAAATGACAATTTATTAAATAACATTTTTAAGGTATTATATTCAATTTATATTGAAGAAATAGAATTTATAGACTTTGATATTAATAATGTAAAAAAATCCATACTATCAGTATTAGGTACAACCTTTAATAATGATAATACAGATTTTATTTTATCTATGGCAAATTACATAATAAAAATTCGAAATTATAACATAAACAAAACGATTTACAATCAAAAATCAGACCCCAGATATTTAATTAGTTTAAACGAAGGTGATGAAAAGATTGATCCTATATTTGGTAAAGTAAAAGTTGAATTCAAATCTTTATATAATAATACATTACACATAAAATTAAAATCGAAATCGGGTATTTATGATATGAAATTTTTAAAGAGTGATTAACTCTCTAAAAATTTTATGAAATCTTCTTGAGATGTACCTGCTAAAAAACATATTTCTTCAACCATATTGTTTCTAAGATTTATGAAATCTTTTAGACCAGTATTTTCATTAGTATATTCTAATGCTTTTATTATAAGTAATAAATCTTCTTTTGATAGTGAATTTATTGAAATTTTATCAAACATATCCATTCAGGATACCCCCTTCTATTTTAAGATATATACAAGGGAAATTATACATTATTTTTGACAAAAAGTAAATTTATTGATGATTTATAATAGATAAATTAATGAAAAAAATAAAAATATGTTTAATTATGATTTGAATTAAGTTAAAATATAAGATTTAAATTTAAAAATTGAGGTGAAAAATGAAAATATTATTAACAACTCTAAATTCTAAATTTATTCATACGAATTTAGCAATTAGATATTTAAAAGAGTTTGTACGTGATATACAGACTGTTGATATAAAAGAATACACAATAAATAATAGTTTAGACTACATATTAAAAGACATTCACAAGGGAAATTATGATGTGGTGCTTTTTTCAACATACATTTGGAATGTTGATGATATTTCTAAACTTTGTGAGAATATAAAGAAAATAAATCAAAATATTAAAATTGCACTTGGTGGACCCGAAGTTAGTTATGATAGTGTAGATTTTATGGAAAAACATAGTTTTGTAGATTATATATTATTTGGTGAAGGTGAATTAGTATTTAAAGATTTAGTTCTTACTCTTCAAAATAAGAAAGAACTTAAAGATACTAAAGGTATTGTTTATAGAGAAAATGGTGAAATAATTAAAACTGATGATATGCCATATCTTTATGATTTAGATTTAATACCAAGTCCTTACGATAATTTAGATATATCTGAATATGAAAATAGAATAGTTTATTATGAAACTTCAAGAGGTTGTCCATTTAATTGTCAGTACTGTTTATCTTCAACTTTAGAAGGTCTTAGATATTTTAGTATAGAAAGAGTTAAGAAAGATCTTAAGAATTTAATTGATGCAAAAGTATCTCAAATTAAGTTTATAGATAGAACTTTTAATGCGAATAAAAAGTTTGCAAAAGAAATTATGAATTTTTTAATGGAAAATGATAATGATTACACGACTTATCATTTTGAAGTAACTGCACATTTATTAACTGATGATATGATTGATTTCTTAGAAAACTGTAAAGAAGGATTATTCCAATTTGAAATAGGAGTACAAACTACTAATCAAGATGCTTTAAACGAAGTTGGTAGACGAGATGATTTTAATAAATTATCTTACGTTGTAAGAAAGATTGCATCATTTAGAAATATACATCAACATTTAGATTTAATTGCGGGACTTCCATTTGAGAATTATGATAGTTTTGAAAATTCATTTAACGATGTTTTCAACTTAGGAATTGAACATATACAACTTGGTTTCTTAAAGATGATAAAAGGAACTGGTGTTAGAAATAGAGCGGATATACACGGATATCAGTATAAGGATTATGCACCGTATGAAATTCTTTTTAATAACTATATAAATTATGATGAAATGCTTAAATTAAAAGATATCGAAGATATAATTGAAAAGTATTATAACTCTAAAAACTTTACTTTAAGTATGAGATATATTATTTTTAATTATTATAGCAAAAGTCCATTTAAATTCTTTGAAGAATTTGCATCGTATTTTGATGATAACGGGCATTTTGATATTTCTCAAGGGAAAAATCAATTATACAATATATTACTTGATTTCTACTTCGAAAAAGTTAATAAAAATAACGAATTATTTAGAGATATATTAAAATACGATTATGTTTCACTTGGAAAGACTTCAAATATTCCAAACTTCTTTGATAAGTATGAAATAGAAGATTTTAAAAATAGATGTCACGTATTTTTACAAAATGAAGAACATTTAGAAATGTACTTACCTAAATTTGTAAACGTGCCTGCGAAACAAATTATAAAGAGTGTTCATTTTGAAAACTTTAAGTTTGATATCATAAAACTAAAAAGTGATGTTAAGTGTGAGGTAGAAAAAGTTGATAATATTATAATGTTTTATTATGATGATAAAAAGATTTTTGAAAAATCAAAAACGTTTAAAGTTAGTTTATAATAGTGGAGGATTTTATGAAATTTAGAATAGAAAAAAGACTTTTAAAAAATGCAGAAGAATTATCTTTTATAAAGATTAAATATAACGGAGAATTTAAAGTCAAAGGATATACAATCCCAAAAGGTGGACTTGATGTTCCAATAAAAAATGATGTATTAGTAAAAGGTATAAAAGAAAATACTGCACAAGAAAAATTAAGTACTATGTCAATTGCAGATGCTATGATTTATATGATTGGTATAGACAATAATTTTAGATTTAATGAGGAATATAAAAAATTCTTATTAGCATTTAGTGAAAGTGTTAAACTTGATTTAAAGTCTTATATGGGATATATGTCTAATAAAAGTTTTGAAATCGGTGAAAATATAGATGCATTAATTTATTTAAAGGCATTAATAACATTTTATCCAGATGATATTGAAGGATTATATCATTATTCAATAGTTTGCCAAGAGGTTGCCACTAAGTGTCAAAAAGATGCAGATGAAAATTCTATGAATGACTATTTACTTGAGGCACTTGAAAAACTTCAAAAAGTTATAGATATTGATGAAGGATTTGCACTTGCTTATTACCATTTAGGATACCATTATTATAATTTAGGTCAATTTGTAAAATGTAGAGCTATGTGGAATGAGGCTATAAAACTTGGAGTTGATGAAGATACAGCTGCAGAAATTATGGATAATAACGGAAAAATGGATTATAAAATTCAGTATGAAGAAGGATATAGCTTAGTTTTCCAAGGAAGAGCAGAAGAAGGACTAGAAAAATTACTTCCTCTTGAAGATGAAAGCCCAGATTGGTGGAATCTATTATTTATGATAGGTCTTGCATATAAGAATATGGGTGAAATTGAAGATGCAAAAAGATACTTCAATAAAATATTAATAACTAATGAAAATCAAGTTGACACACTTGTTGAGCTTGGTCTTTGTGAGGCAGCGCAGTTTAATATGTCAGGAGCTATTGAGTATTTTGAAAGAGCAGTAAAAATTAAAGAAGATCCTGAAATACTTTGTAATTTAGGTATGGCATATCTTAATAATGGAGAATTAGATGATGCAATTTACTTTATTGAAAGAGCATATGAATTAAATCCGGAAGATGAAGTTACAGTTTCTTGTATAAATGAATTAAATAAATATAGATAAAAATCGAATTAAAATTACAATTTTATAAAAAAAATACGTAATTTTACGAATTATTATAGAAAAATATTTAGATAAATGTTAAAATGGGTATAAGTATTGAGAATAAAAAATATATATTTTTTGGAGGGATTGTAATGTTAACAGATATAGAAATAGCACAAAAAGCAGAAAAAATAGATATTAGAGAAGTAGCAAAAAGATTAAATTTAAGTGAAGATGATTTAGAACTTTATGGAAAATATAAAGCTAAAGTTGATTATAACTTATTAAATAGAGAAAAATCTACAAAATCGAAGTTAGTACTTGTAACTGCAATAAACCCAACTCCGGCAGGAGAAGGAAAAACTACTACTACTATAGGAGTTTCTGATGCACTTTCAAGCCTTGGAAAAAACACTGTTGTAGCACTTAGAGAGCCTTCATTAGGTCCTGTTTTTGGAGTTAAAGGAGGAGCTGCAGGTGGAGGATATGCACAAGTTGTTCCAATGGAAGATATAAACCTTCATTTCACAGGAGATTTCCACGCAATAGGGGCTGCGAATAATCTTTTATGTGCGATGCTTGATAATCATATACATCAAGGTAATGAACTTGGGATAGATCCAAGAAGAATTACTTTTAGAAGAGTTGTTGATATGAACGATAGACAACTTAGAAATATAGTTGATGGTATGGGTGGAAAAGTTCACGGAGTACCAAGAGAAGATGGATTTGATATAACTGTTGCATCTGAAGTTATGGCAGTATTTTGTTTATCTAATAATATTTCTGAATTAAAAGAAAAGTTAGGAAATATTATTATTGGATACACTTATAAAGATGAGCCTGTAACTGCAAAAGATATAAAAGCAAATGGAGCTATGGCAGCACTTTTAAAAGATGCATTAAAGCCTAATTTAGTTCAAACTTTAGAACAAACTCCTGCATTCGTTCACGGTGGACCATTTGCAAATATTGCCCACGGGTGTAACTCAATAATAGCTACTAAGATGGCTATGCATTTTGCAGATTATGTTGTTACAGAAGCTGGATTTGGTGCAGATTTAGGTGCAGAGAAGTTTCTTGATATAAAATGTAAGATGGCAGATATAAAACCAGATGCAGTAATAATTGTTGCAACTGTTAGAGCATTAAAATATAATGGCGGAGTTTTAAAAGCAGATTTAAATAATCAAAACTTAGAGGCGCTTGAGAAAGGTATACCAAATCTTCTTAAGCACGTTGAAAATATAAATAAAGTATTTGGACTTCCTGCAGTTGTTGCAATAAATAAATTCCCAACTGATACGAACGAAGAAATTAAATTAATAGAAGATAAATGTAAGGAATTTAATGTTAATGTTAAATTATCTGAAGTTTGGGCTAAGGGTAGCGAGGGTGGAGTTGACCTTGCAAATGAAGTTTTAAGACTTGTTGAAGAAAAGAATGATTTTAAATACTGCTATGATGAAAAATTATCAATAAAAGAAAAAATTGAATCTATTGCGACTAAAATATATGGTGCAAATGGAGTAGATTTTAGTAAAGTAGCAGAAAAAGAAATTGAAAAGTTAGAAAGTTTAGGATTTAAAAATCTTCCAATTTGTATGGCAAAAACTCAATATTCATTAACTGATGATATGACTAAACTTGGAAGACCAACAAACTTTAGAATAACTGTAAGACAAATAAATGTTTCAGCAGGGGCTGGATTTATAATAGCACTTACTGGAGATATAATGAAGATGCCAGGACTTCCAAAAGTTCCATCAGCAGAAAAGATTGATGTTGATGAAAATGGTGTTATAAGTGGATTATTCTAATTAATTATTAAGATTGCTATATTTATATAGCAATCTTTTTTTGAGAGGGCAATTATTATGAAGACTTTTATAGATAAATTAGCATCAAAATCACCAACTCCAAGTGGAGGAGGGGCAACTGCGTTAATTGGTTCAATTGGAACTGCACTTTGTTCTATGGTATGTAGTTTAACTATTGGAAAGAAAAAATATGAAGAATATGAAAGTGAAGTTTTAGAAGTTTTAGAGGAAAGCACTAGACTTCAAAATAGATTACTAGAACTTATTAAAGAAGATGAAGAAAATTTTCTTCCATTATCAAAAGCATATTCATTAAAATCTACAACCGATGAAGAAAAAAAGATAAAAGAAGAAACTATGGAGAAATGCCTTAAGTTAGCTGCAAAAACTCCTCTTGAGTTAATAGATGTTTGTTTTGAAAGTATAAATCTTCATAAAAAAATACTTGGAAAAACTACAATTTTAGCAGTAAGTGATATAGGTGTTGGAGTACAAGCATTAAGATGTGCAGTTTTGAGTTCGAAAATTAATGTATTGATAAATTTAAATAGTTTAGAAGATGAAGAATATAAGAAATCAAAGATTGATGAAATGGAAAAGAAAGTTTCATATATTATAAAGCTTTGCGATGAAATTTACGAAGAAGTATTAAAATCTTTATAAAAAAATAGATTGGAAAATTCCAATCTATTTTTTGTATCTATATTATTTATTTTTTAAATCCACATTTTGGGCAAGTGTGATTTTCGTTTAAGTTTATACCACATAATGAACAACGTTCTTTTTCTATGCTATTTATAGAAGATTGTTCTTTTTCTATTCTATTTATAGAATATTCTTCGCTAGCCCCATTAGCACCACTTGTGAAAGTTAATTTTACTATGTTTAATTTATCTTTTAAAAGATTGTAAACTATTTTTATCATTCCTTCAACAGTCATAGTTTCTTTAGTTACAACTAAACGACTTTCAGGATAAGCAGTTGCAAGTTCAGTTTTGAATGCAATACCTTTTTGTTTGTTTGTTGGTGTACCGTCTTTTATTCCTTGTTCTTCATAAACTGTAAGTATTGCAGGTAATAGTGGATCATCTTCTCTTAATATTAATGAATGGTCGAAGTTTTGAAGAACTTCCCAAGCAGTTTTCTTTATTTCATTACAAGGAAACACCATATTAACACCATTTTCGATAGTATCTTCAACTTCTATTGTAAGCATTCCTGTGTGACCATGTAGGTATTGTGCTTCACCTTCAAAACCATAAAATCTATGTGCATATTGTAAATCAAATGTTGTAAAACTTCTCATAATATTTTCTCTCCTCTAATTTGTAATTTGTATCTCTCTTGCTTATGTTAATATAATAATATATAATTAATATAGTTTATAGCATTATTATACTTAAAATTAATACAATTTCACGGAGGTTATATGAATAATATTATTATAGAAAATAAATCATTTGAACAAATAGAAAATAAATATGTACTAACACATTGGCAAGATGACATTGAGTTATTAAGAGTTGTTGAAGGTGCGATGCATTGCTTTATTAATGGAAAAGAATATACAATAAATCAGGGAGATGTTTGTGTAATAAATCAAAAACAACTTCACCAAATATATAATTGTAATAATAAAGATACGAAATTTCAATGTTTAGTTATTGAACCTTCATTATTTACTGCGGATAAAGAAGTATATAAAAAGTATATAGACCCGATTCTTACAGATTCTAATTTTTCTCATATAATATCTAAAATGAATAGTCAGTCAACAAAAGAGATTATAAACTTAATGGATTTAATATATGATTCACAAAATGTACAGATTGAAGGTCACGAACTTTTAGAAATTGCTTTTTTACACATAATTTTTCAAAAAATTTATAACTTATACTCAAATAAACAAAATAATATTTCAGTAAATAATGATATTATGATTTATAGGACTATTGCAAGTTATATATATAAAAACTATGAACAGAAACTTACGTTAGATGATATTGCAATGGCTGGGAATATTAGTAAAAATAAATGTTGTACATTATTTAAGAAATATACAAAGTATTCACCAATTGAGTTTTTAAATATGTACAGACTAGAGGTTAGCACAGAAATGCTTAGAGATACAGATGAAACTATTTCGGCTATTGCTTATGATTGTGGATTTGGTCAACATAGTTATTTTAATAGGCTTTTTCTTAGAAAATATGATATAACTCCTAAGGAATACAGAAATCAAATGCAAAAAAAAGAAATTAGTTAGATATTTACTAATATATTTTATGTTAAAATAAACTAGCATAATAATTTAGTTAGAAGAAAGGGTTAATTATGAAGTTATTAAAAGGGAAATTAGTAGCAGATAAAATAACTGAAGAGTTAAAAAATGAAGTTTTAAAGTTAGAAAAAAAATCTAAACTTGCAGTAATTAGAGTTGGAAATAATTATGATGATATTTCTTATGAAAAAGGTGCATTGAAAAGATGTGAGACTATAGGAATTGAAACTAAATCTGTAATACTTGATGAAAATATTAGTACCGATGATTATTTGAGTGAATTAGAATTATTGAATAATGATGATTCTGTGAGTGGAATTTTGGCACTTAGGCCACTACCAAATCATTTAGATGAAAATATTATAAAGCATAGAATTAATCCTTTAAAAGATGTTGATTGTTTTAACCCGATAAATGTATCAAAGTTAATTGAGGGAGATGAAAGTGGCTTTATACCTTGTACTGCAAGTGCAGTAATTGAGATTTTAAAGCATAATAATATAAAAATAGAAGGAAGTAATATTTGTGTTTTAGGAAGGAGTATGATAGTTGGAAAGCCAGTTTCTATGCTTTTACTTAATGAAAATGCAACTGTTACTACTGCACATTCAAGGACTAAAAATTTGAAGGAAGTAACAAAAAACTGTGATATTTTAGTTGTTGCAGTTGGACAAGCTAAAATGATAGATTCTAGTTATATAAAAGAAGGTTGTATTGTTATAGATGTTGGGATAAATGTTGATGATGAAGGTAAATTATGTGGTGATGTTGATACTTTAGATGTTATTGATAAGGTGAGATATATAACACCAGTTCCAATGGGGGTTGGTTCTGTTACTACTTCAATACTTTCTAAGCAAGTTATAAAAGCATATAATAATTATAAATAAAAAGGACACCTTAGGTGTCCTTTTTTGATAAAACAAATTGGTAATTATTTGGTTGACTCCGTATAATTTTCCAATGTACTATTCGCCGAATGAATCGCATTATCTACTGCGGATAATGTTTGTTCTATCAGATGTTTATTAGTTGGTTTCTCTACAGTTTCTAATGCCTCAGTTAAACAATCTTTTGAACATTGTAGTTTTGAGTATACATCACTTACGTGTTGTCTAGCATTCTTCTTCATAGTTGAATCCTCCTAGTATATACATTTTGCAAGCTTGTAAATCCTACTTGCAATCTTATTATGTGTTTATTAAAAAATTATATTCACAAATTATAAAATTTTTTAATAAAAAAAATTATTATGAGAATAATAAGGATAATAATTTTATATGAAAGGTGATAAATAATGGGAAGAAAATTATTATACATAAGTGTTAATTCAAAACCTGAAGAATTATCTTCAAGTAAAAGTGTTGCAAGAAAAGTTATAAATGAAATTTTATCGAGATATGAAGATTTTTATGTTGAAGAATTAGATTTATATAAAGAACATATTCCAAGACTTGAGCATCAGTACTTAGGTGTTAGAAATGCATTAGTTGATGATGAAAAGTTAAACACATTAGATAAAAAAGATCAGGATGAAGTTAAGAGAATAAGAGAGCTATGTGATCAATTTATAAGTGCAGATGCTTACGTTATAGCATCACCTATGTGGAGCTTATCTTTTCCGGCTCCTCTTAAAGAATATCTTGATTGTATAGTTCAAGATAATAAAACTATTAGTTTTAATGAAAAAGATAAACCTAAAGGATTACTTGGAGATAAAAAAAGATTTGTGGTTTACGTTCAATCATCAGGTGCAAATATTCCACTTATTTTGAGACCAATAATGAATAAAGGAATTCATTATTTTGAAAGTATTATGAATTTGATTGGTATTAGTAAGGTTGAAGATTTATTAGTTGATGGAACAGGTTATACAGAAGAAGAAAGATTAGATGCAATAGATAGAGCAACTGAAAGAGTTCATCATATAGTAGATTTTATAAGATTTCAGTTATAAAAAATAATCTTGACAATTAAATATAAATAGCCTATAATTATTATAGGTTATGGAGAAGTACTCAAGTGGCTAAAGAGGAGCCCCTGCTAAGGGTTTAGGCTGGGTTTACTAGTGCGAGGGTTCGAATCCCTCCTTCTCCGCCAGTCAAGACTATCTAAGGATAGTCTTTTTTTTTATTCAAAAACTAATGATAAAGGAGAAATTTATGTTAAATGAAAATCAACTAAAAGCAGTTAAACATACTAAGGGTCCTTGTATGGTACTTGCAGGTCCGGGTTCTGGAAAAACTAGAGTTATCACACATAGAATTTCTAATATGATAATAAATGAAAATATTGATCCAAAAAATATATTAGCTATAAGTTTTACCAAGGCATCTTCTGTTGAAATGAAAAATCGTGCAATTAAAATTTGTAATGATAGCAGGATAAATAATGTTACTTTTGCAACATTTCATTCTACTTTTTTTAAAGTACTTAGAACATTTAAAAATTATACATTAGATAGTTTAATTGATGAAAAAACTAAATGGAGAGAAATAAAAAAAGTTCTTAAATCTTTAAATGTTGAAAATGGCGAAGAAGATGAAACTGTAAAGCAAGTTTTAAGTGAAATTTCATACGTTAAAAATGAACTTATGGATATAAAGGACTTTAATTCAGAAGTTTTGGAATGGTCGAATTTCCAAAAAGTATTTTCTATGTATGAAGAATTAAAACAAACTTTAAATAAAATAGATTTTGATGATATGTTAGTAAATGCTTATTATTTACTTAGAGATAATGAAATTTATTTAAATAGAGTAAGAAATGCATATAAGTATATATTAATAGATGAGTTTCAAGATATAAATAAGGTTCAATTTGAAACTATAAAACTAATTGCAAATCCAAATAATAATATTTTTGTTGTTGGAGATGAAGATCAAAGTATTTATGGATTTAGAGGCTCAAAACCTGATTTTTTACTTAACTTTGAGGAATTATTTCCAAATTCAACTAAAATATTACTAGATATAAATTATAGATCAAAGTCTGAAATAATAGATATGTCTAATAAATTAATAGTTAAAAATAAAAATAGATATGAAAAAATTATAAAATGTAGTAGAGAAAATGGAGCGGTAGTTGAATATTTAAATCCAATTGATAATGAAGATGAGGCTAAAATTGTTGCTGAGAAAATATTAAATAATGTGGAAAAGGGCAATTATAAATATACAGATTTTTCAGTTATATATAGAACTAATACTCAGGCCAGAGCATTAGTAGATATATTTTTGGATCTTAGAATTCCGTTCGTTATGAAAGATTCAATAGTTAGTATTTATGATCACTGGGTTTGTGTTGATATATTATCTTATTTAAGACTTTCTTTAGATGAAAAATCAAATATTGATTTTTTAAGAGTTATAAATAGACCATTTAGATATATATCAAGAGAAACTTTAAATAATTTAAAAGATAGTGAAGATATTTTCAAAAGTTTAATAGAAGATGAAGATCTTCATATAAAACAAATAACGACAATAAAAGACCTTAGATTAGACCTTAGATATTTAAAAGGTTTAGCACCTTCTCACGCAATTTCTTATATAAGGACTACTTTAGAATACGATAAGTATATACTTAAATACTGTGAAGATAGAAAGATAAAGGCTACTTCTCTAATTGAATTATTAGATGAAATAGAAAGTTCTGCTAGTAATTTTAAAGAAACCAAAGAATATTTAGATCATATTAATATTGTTAAAGAAGAACTTAGTAGTAGAAATTCTAAAAAAATGACTGATGGAGTAATATTTACTACTATGCATAGTTCAAAAGGTCTTGAATTTAAGAATGTATTTGTTATAGGTTGTAATGAGGGAACTATACCTCATGAAAAAAGTTATGATATTGAAGATGAGGATATTAAAAAGATTCAAATTGAAGAAGAAAGAAGACTAATGTACGTTGCAATCACTCGTGCAGAGGATAATGTATATATTAGTACTCCAAAAAATAAGCACGGAAAAAAAGCATTTACTTCAAGATTTATTAATGAAATAAAAGAGCCTACAAAAAAAGATATAGATAGTATTACTGTTGGTGATAGAGTTTATCATAAAAAGTTTTCTGAGGGAGATGTTGTAGAAAATAATGATGGTACTTTAATGGTTAAGTTTAAAGATAAGATAAGAGAATTAAATTTAAAAATATGCTTATTAAAGGATATTATAAAGAAAATTTAGGCTGAAAATTAAATTTAGACAAAAAGAAAAAGAAGAGCAGGGGAAAGCTCTTCTTTTAAAAATCGATATAGCGCTTCCGTGGCAACTATATCGCGAATGGATAATATTTATCCATTCAAAAGGGGTATTGGGAATAGAGATTTTAATTAAGGTTATCAGGGGGATAACCATGAATATATAATAACAATAATCGACAAATAATGCAATACTTTTTTTGAAAAAAATCTAAAAAATTTTATTTTTATAATAAAAATTTACTTTATCATAAAAAAAGTTTTTTGTCGAATGAGTTGTAATCAAGTAATATACATAAAAAAAGACCGTGATTATTTTAATTACGGTCTTTTTTAAAAAAGTGAAATTTACGATTATTTAGATGTAGTATGTCCAACATCTGTTACATGATGTTTCACCCATTCATTGTTTTCGAATTTAAGATCATATGCACGACCAAATCCTAAAACGTGTCTTCCAGTAGTTAAAGGAAGTTCGAAAACATCGAAATCCATCTTTTTAAGTTGTTCAAGCATTTTAACTTCAAATCTTTCTGTAAATGCATTCCATACATTTTCAGGTACAACATCAAGTTTAGTACCAACACTTTTGAAAGTTGCTCTTTCTAAAACGAAAGGAGTTTGAGATTTAGAAGTATCTTGAATAATCATCATACAAACATTTTTATTGTTTATTATATTTGCATGGTGCTCAGCTACAGCACTTATAAATATATAGGCTTTATCATCTATTATCGCATAAGGTGCAGTACTCGTCCAAGGAGTTCCATCTTCACTTATAGTACTTAAAGATGCAGTTAATTCTGTTTTAAATAAGTTTTCCATAAAATCCCCCAAATAATTTATTAATTTTAAAATATAATATTTAATATTTACGTATAATGAATAATGAATATTAATTAATATTTAATATCGATTATATATCTACTATTATAAATTGTCAATAAATAAGATTATTTAAGTTTTAATTAAGAATAGAATATTGGAAAAAAATAATAATAATGATATAATTAAATTTTAAAAAAGTTTATTAATAAGGTGGGTGTTTTATTTGGAGATTTATTTAGACAATAGTGCCACAACTAAGCCATATAAAGAAGTTATTGAAAAAATGGTTTATGCACTACAAACAGATTATGCAAACCCTTCGTCAATTCATAGTAGAGGTGTTGAGATTGAAAAGCAAATAAAAGAAATAAGACAAAACATAGCTAGAAGTATTGGAGTAAAAGATAAAGAAATACTTTTTACATCAGGAGCTACAGAGGCTAATAATGCAGTTTTAAGAGGAGTTATAAATAAAAGAAAAAACCACATAATAAGTACAGAGATTGAACATCCATCAGTTTTATCAACTTTAAAGAGTTTAGAAAATGAAGGGGTAGAAGTTACGTACTTAAAAGTTAATAGTGAAGGTATTATTGATATTTTAGAACTTAAAAATTCAATAAAATCAAATACTGCACTAGTAAGTGTTATGCATGTTAATAATGAAGTTGGAAGCATTCAGCCAATTTTTGAAATTGGAAAATACCTTAAAACTTTAAATGAAAAAGTTTATTTCCACGTTGATTGTGTTCAATCATACCAAAAGATAAATTTTAAACCTTCAAAGTACAATATAGATTTTTTAACTGTTAGTGCCCATAAGTTCCATGGACCAAAGGGAATTGGATTTATGTACATAAAAGAAAACTCAAATTTAAAATCTTTAATCACAGGTTCAGGTCAAGAGTTTGGATTTAGATCTGGTACTCCAAACGTTCCAGGGATTTATGGAATGGGTGAGGCGATTAGAATAAGTAATCAAAATTTAGATAAAAATATAGAACAAATACTTAATTTAAGAAATCTATTTAAAGAAGAAATAATAAAAAACATTAAAGATATAAAGATAAATACACCAGAAAATAGTGTGTGCCATATTTTAAATGTTTCTTTCTATGGAATAAAAGGAGAGGTACTTCTTCATTATTTAGAACAAAAAAATATTTTTGTATCAATTGGAGCAGCGTGTTCTTCAAAGAAAAAAGGAAGTCATGTTTTAAATGCAATGCATCTTAGTGAATGTGAAATTGAAGGTGCAATAAGATTTAGTTTAAGCGATATGAATACAAAAGAAGAGATAATTCAAGCTATCGAAATTCTTAAAGAAAGCGTTGAAGATATAAGACTAATAATAAAAAGAAAGAGATAAGGAGAGAAAATGTACAATATATTAATTGCAAAATACGGAGAAATAGGTGTTAAAGGTAAGAATAAGTTTTTATTTGAAAATAAACTTGTTAAAAACATAAAAAATATGTTGAAACCTCTTGGTGCATTTAAAGTTTATAAGGAATTTGGAAGAATTTATATAGACCTTGAAGACTATGATTATGAAGAAGTTATCGAAGAAGTAAGAAAAGTTTTTGGAGTAGTTGGAGTTTGTCCAGCGATTAGAGCAGAGAAAGATTATGATAATTTAAAAGAAGTAGCACTTACAGTTTTAGAAGAAAAAATAGAAAATGGATATGAGACTTTTAAGGTTGCATCAAAAAGAGGAGATAAGAGTTTACCAATGACGTCTCAAGAAATGAGTTTAGATATTGGTGGATACTTAGTATCTCAGGTGAAGGGTAGGATAGGTGTTGACGTTAGAAATCCAGAAGTTAAAGTTACTTGTGAATATAGACAAAACCATATTTTAGTATATGCAGATACAGTATCAGGTTATGGAGGATTACCTATTGGAACCAATGGACGTGCACTTTCATTATTATCTGGAGGAATAGATTCACCAGTTTCAAGTTTTATGGTTGCTAAAAGAGGAATGGATATGGAATTTGTACATTTCCATAGTTATCCATTTACTAACCAAAAGTCTCAAGAAAAAGTTCGTGATTTAGCTAAGATACTTTCAAAATACTGTGGAAGAGTAAGACTACATAAAGTTAATATAATAGATATTCAAAAATCTGTTGCAGAACATTGTAGAGATGAAGAAATGACTATTATATCAAGAAGATTTATGATGAAAATAGCAGAAAAAATAGCAGAAAAAAGAAGTTGTGATGCTTTAGTTACAGGAGAAAGTATTGGACAAGTTGCATCTCAAACTATACACGGATTAACGTGTACTAATGCAAGTGTTAATTTACCTGTATTTAGACCATTAATAGCTATGGATAAGACTGATATAATAGATATTGCACAAAATATAGGAACTTTCGAAACTTCAATTTTACCAGAGGAAGATTGTTGTACAGTTTTCGCACCTGCAAAACCTCTTACAAAACCAAGACTTGATAGAATTGAAAAGTCTGAAGAAAATTTAGAAGTTGAAAAATTAATTCAAGATGCAATAGACAATGCAGAATTTGAAGATATAGAATTTTAATTATAATCCTCCTTTTGGGGGATTATAAATTATATTGTTTTACTAAATATTAGTATATGAATTATCTTAATAGAGTAAAATATATAAACTAATTTAAAAATAAAAAGATACCGTTTTCAATACATTAGTTAATAAATTATGTATAAAAAAATAAAAATGAAAATGTTTTCTTGCAAAATTAGTTTTTATAATATATAATGGTATTAACAAATGGTATATACCAATTATAAAAATAGGAGGAGATTAGTTATGGAAAAATTTATGGAATTTATGGATAAATATATTATTCCAGTAGCAGGAAAAATTGGATCTCAAAGACACTTAGTGGCTATAAGAGATGCATTTGTTGCAATGATACCAATAATAATGATAGGATCATTAGCAGTTTTATTAAATAACTTACCGTTCCAACCATATCAAGACCTTATGGCGAATGTTTTTGGACCAAGTTGGACGACTTTAAATGGAAACCTTTGGTGGGGAAGTTTAGCACTAATGGGTCTATTCTTATTAGTGGGGATAAGTTACTTCTTAGCAAAATCTTATGATGAAAATGAAATACAAGCAACTTTAATAGCAATTTCATCATTTTTCATATTAATACCACAAGTAGCATCAATAACTCAAGATGACCTTACATTACAAGGTTGGGGTCTTATACCAGTTAGTTTCTTTGGGACGACTGCATTATTTACTGCAATATTAGTTGCAATAGTTTCAACTGAATTATATGTAAAATTATCAAGTGTAAAGCAATTATTAATTAAATTACCAGACGGAGTACCGCCTGCAGTATCAAGATCTTTCTCAAAGTTAATACCAGGTATGTTAACTTTAGTAATATTAGGAATTATAGGTTTAATAATAACAAAAGTTAGTAATGGTGATAATTTAACAAACTTAATAAACACTTATTTAGGAATGCCTCTTAAAGGAGTTGCAGATACTTTATTTGGAGCTTTATTAATATCATTTATGGCTCACGCATTATGGACTGTTGGACTTCATGGAACAAACATAATGTTACCATTTACAAGTGCTATATTACTTGACTTAGGTGCACAAAATGCTGAATTATTCTCAAATGGAGCAACTGAAGGATATGCTGTAATGGCTGGACCATTCTTTGATGCCTTTGTTTTCCTTGGAGGTGCAGGAGCAACTCTTGGACTTTTAGTAGCACTTATGATAGCAGGAAAAAGAAGAAAAGATATGGTAGGTCTTGGATTTGTGCCAGGTCTATTTAATATAAATGAACCAGTTATGTTTGGTATGCCAATAGTGTTAAACCCAATATATATGATACCATTTGTATTAATACCATTATTAACAACAACTATATCTTATTTAGCAATACAAACAGGAATAGTTCACCCAGTTATAACTGCAACAATTCCTTGGGTTACACCACCTGTAATGGGAGGATTAATAGCAACTGGACACTGGACTGGTGGAGCACTAGCTTTTGTTAACTTAGTAATATCTATAGTTGCATATATTCCATTTGTTATAGCATCAGAAAAAATGGAAATGAAAAAGTTAGAAGAAAATAAATAAAAAGTATTAAAATATAATAAAACAATTAAAAAATAAAAGAGAAAATCTAGATGATTTTCTCTTTAGGTTAATAAGGAGATTTTTATTATGAAAATAGTTACAATTGGTGGAGGGTCAAGTTATACTCCAGAATTAGTTGAAGGATTTATCAAAAGATATAATGAATTACCAGTTAAAGAACTTTGGTTAGTTGACATCGAGGCAGGAAGAGAAAAGTTAGAGACTGTTGGAAAATTAGCACAAAGAATGGTTAAAAAAGCTGGTGTTGATATGACAGTTCACTTAACATACAACAGACGTGAGGCACTTAAAGATGCAGATTTCGTTACTACTCAACTTAGAGTTGGACTTTTAGAGGCTAGAATAAAAGACGAAAGAATACCATTATCTCACGGAGTTATAGGTCAAGAAACTAATGGTGCAGGAGGATTATTTAAAGCCCTTCGTACAATGCCAGTTGTATTTGATATAATAAAAGATATGGAAGAATTATGTCCTAATGCTTGGTTAATAAACTTCACAAATCCAACAGGAATAATAACTGAGGCAGTATTTAAATATACTAACTTCAAAAAATATATAGGACTTTGTAATGTACCGATAGGTGTTAAAAATGGAATAGCGAAATTATTTGAAGTTGAAAATAATCAAATAGAAATGGATTTTGCTGGACTTAACCATATGGTTTATGGACTTAATACTCGTCTAGATGGAGCGGACGTTTCAAGAGAGGCAGTTGAGAAGTTTACTGAATCAAAAATAACTATGCAAAATATAAAAGCAATAGACTTTAATGCAGATTTCATTAAAGCACTTAATTTAATTCCTTGTCCATACCACAGATACTACTACAAGCATCAAGAAATGCTTGCAGATGAAATGGACGAATTTGCAAAAGGAAAAACTCGTGCAGAAGTTGTTAAAGAGCTTGAAGATCAATTATTTGAACTTTATAAAGATGAAAACTTAGACATAAAGCCACCTCAACTTGAAAAAAGAGGAGGAGCATACTATTCAGATGCTGCTTGTAATTTAATAAGTTCAATCTATAATGATAAAAAAGATGTACAAGTTGTAAATACTTTAAATAATGGTGCTATTAGAAACTTTGAAGATGATAGTGCAGTTGAAGTAAGTGCTGTTATAACTAAAGAAGGACCAAAACCATTATCAATGGGAATGTTACCAGATAGTGTTGATGGACTTTTAAGACAAATAAAGAGCTTTGAAAAATTAGCTGCTAAAGCTGCTGTTTTTGGAGATTATGAAAGTGCACTTTTATCTCTTAGCACAAATCCACTAATACCAAGTGATGATTTAGCTAAAACTATATTAGATGAAATGCTTGAGGCTCACAAAGATTATTTACCTCAATTTAAAAAGTAATAGATTAACAAAAGATAGAAAATAGAAATCTATTTTCTATCTTTATATTAAAGGGAGAAAATAATGACTAAACTAATAATAAATGCTGATGATTTTGGATATTCAAAAGCAGTAAACTATGGAATAATAGAAAGTTATAAATCTGGAGTAGTAACTAGTACTACTATAATGGCTAATATGCCTGGATTTTCTCACGCAATAGAACTTATAAAACAAAATGAAGGTTTAGGTCTTGGGGTTCATATGACACTTAGTTGTTATAAGCCTGTAAGTGAAAATCTAAAAACTATAGTTGATGAAGAAGGAAACTTTTATAGAAGGCTTACTGATGATGTTTTAGAAACTTTTAATTTAGATGAAGTTTATAATGAATTTTGTGCTCAAATAGATAAAGTTTTAGAGTGCCACGAGATAACTCACTTAGATAGTCACCATCATGTTCATCAATTAAAAATATTAAAACCTGTAATAGAAAAAATACTTAAAAAGTATGATTTACCTATTAGAGGTGGATTTATGTATGATATGGATTATGATAAAATAATAAATCTAAATGACACTTTCTATGGTGAAAATGTTGAAGAGTGTTTCTTTGAGAAAAATTTAGACGAATTAAAAAAATATGATACAATAGATTTAATGGTGCATCCTGCATTTTTAGACAGTTTTATATTAAACTCAACATCTTATGCAAATCAAAGAACCAAAGAATATGATATATTAACATCTAATGTTGTTAAAAAATACTTAGATGAAAACTTTGAATTAGTTAATTATAAGAATAGGTAGGTAATTAAAATGGATGAAAAAATATTTGAAATATCATTTACTATAATAGGTTATGCTGGTGAGTCAAGATCAATAGCTTTTGAGGCACTTTCTGAAGCTAAAAAAGGAAATATAGAAAAAGCAAGAGAAATGATTGTAGAAGCTAAAGCTGTAATGAATCAAGCACACAGATGCCAAACTGAACTTATTCAAAAAGAAGCATCAGGTGAAGGAAATCAAATGAGTGTTATATTAGTTCACGCACAAGATCATTTAATGACTACAATGACATATCAACAATTAGTTGAAGAATTCATTGATTTATACGAAAGAATAAAATAATAAAAAAAACCTTATTACTTTGATAATAAGGTTTTTTTATTTCATAAATGACATTGCTAAAATACCAAATGTAGTAAGTCCAACTACCATTATTAATGGCCAAATGTATTTAGAAATATTTTTGTTAGAATTTTGTGCATTAAGAAGTGCTATTAAATTTTTATCTAATTCTTTGTATTTAATACTTTCAATTTTTAATTCATCATTAGACTCAATTAAGTTATTCGATTTATTTATTTCATTTTTTGCGATAGCATTTTTAATAAATTCTTCATCAAATTTTTGGAATACTTCTTTTTTTGGCGAAGTCTTATCAGTTTCTTTGTTATTTAAAAGAGTACTTAAATCCTTAAAGACATTATCATCTTCAATAACTTCATTATCATCATAAACCGTTAGATTTCTAAGTGCACGAGTAGTTTTTTCAATATCATCCTCACTAACTAATTCATCGGTATTATTAATTGGTTGGGAATTTAATATCTTATCAATTTCTTGTTCGAGTACATTTTTGGGTATATAATCAATATTTGTATTTTGCAGAGGTTTGTTTTCTGCAGGTTTAATATTCATATTTTGTGGAGCATTAGTTGGTTTATTTAGAATATTTTTGAATATACTCCCTTTTGGTTTAGGTGTTTCTTGAGTTCCAAGCAAAGTAGTTTTTAAAGAATTTAAAAGCATTTTTGCTTGATTTGGATTTTTGATTTTAGAGTTACTATTTTTATCATAATAATTAATTGCACTTTGAATATCTTTATGTACAAAAACAACTCTTTTTTGGCTACGATTTATATCTTCTAAAGATTTATTAATTGTATTAACAGCATCTTTTAAAGAATCCATATTAGTTATTTTTAAATCTTCAAGAGTAGATGCAATTTTTAATAAACTTACTAAGTTAAGTTTAATATTTTGCGGCTTATTTTTTATAAAAATGTTAAATTCGCTAGGTTGTCCACTAAGTAAACTTTTTTCATTTAAGTTAGTGTTATTTGCTAAAAATTTAAGTTGTTTTATTACTATTGAATTTTTTTCACTTAAATTACTAATCTTATCAAATGAAAAGTTTTTTGAGTTTATATTAAGATATAGTGCTTTTAAATTTTTAAGTAGTACTTGTGATTTATCAAGTGAGTCTTTAGATGCTTGAAGAGTCGTTGATAAATTTTGAATATTTCTATTTCCTACCTCTTGATGAAAGGTTTTAGAATTTTTATCTCTATTGTCTAATATAGAGGAAAGAATTTCTGTATTTTTTTCTTCTGTTTGATTAAGAAAATTATTCACTGTATTTTCAGTATCTTGATTATTAATATTTGAGTTATTTGGAAAAATATTTGTATTATTAAAATTATTATTTATATTCAAAAAATCACCACCCATATATATTTTCTACACATATAAATTATTTATAGGGAAAAATATAAATAATTTTGATTATAGTATATATAATTTTAGATTTATATTTTAAGTTTGTCAACTTATTCATAAGTTAATAATCAAAGTAAAGATAGTATTAGTTAAAAATAATACTATCATTGAATAATTTAGTTAAATAAATTAATATTACTATGTACAGAAAAAATAATATTAATTTTAAAAAAAATATATACAAAAAGTATTTTATGGTTATCAATAATTATATATAAAAACAGTTAGGAGAAACGTTTATGAAAAATGTAGGACTTTATGATTCAAGTTTTGAAAAAGACAGTTGCGGTTTAGGTTTTGTTTGTAATATAAATGGAGAAAAAAGTAACGAAATAATAAAGCACGGGATTAATATACTAAAGAAATTAACACATAGAGGAGGAGTTTTATCTGATAATAAAACTGGAGATGGTGCAGGTATATTAACTCAAATACCAGATGAATTTTTTAGAAGTATATTAGACTTACCAAAAGAATATGGTGTAGGAAATATATTTTTACCTAAAGAACATAGTGAAATATTAAGTATAATTGAAAAAATATTAAATGAAGAAGGTTTAACTTTAGTAACTTTTAGAGATGTTGAAGTTGAGTACGATGTATTAGGAAGAATTGCAAAAGAAAGTGTACCAGTTATAAAACAGGCTTTTATATCTAATAATTCAGATAAAGATTTATCTTTAAAATTATATATTGCAAGAAGAAGAATTGAAATTGAAGTTGAAAATTCAAATATAGAAGGTAAAGATGAGTTTTATATTACTAATTTAAGTGATAAAGTTATAGTTTATAAAGGTTTACTTTTACCTAATGATATAGAGTTATTTTATAAAGATTTACAAAACCCACTTTATAAAAGTGCTCTTAGTGTTGTTCATCAAAGATTTAGTACGAATACTTTCCCAAAATGGAAACTTGCACACCCGTTTAGATATGTTGCACATAATGGTGAGTTAAACACTATAAAAGGAAATAGAAATTCAATAAAAGCTAGGGAACAAGTTTTAAGTAGTGATCTATTAAATAGTAGAGTTGATGAAATTCTTCCGATAACTAGTTCCAATGTTTCTGATTCTGCAAGTTTAGATAATGTATTAGAATTTTTAGTTCAAAATAGCAAAAGCTTAGAAGAATCTATGATGATATTAGTTCCTGAGGCTTGGCAAAACAATGAATATATGGACGAAGATAAAAAATCATTCTATAGATATTTTGCAAATATTATGGAGCCGTGGGACGGACCTGCATCAATAATATTTACTAACGGAGTTCAAATTGGAGCAACTCTTGATAGAAATGGTCTTAGACCTTCAAGATATACAGTTACAAAAGATGGACTTGTAATTTTATCTTCAGAAACTGGAGTTATAGATTTAGAAAATAAAGATATTCTTAAAAAAGGAAGACTAGAACCGGGTAAAATATTTATGGTTGATTTAGAAAAGAATATCATATTAGAAGATGAAGAAGTTAAAAAATGTGTTTATAATAAATTTAATTACAAAGAAATAGTTGAAAATAATAAGATAGATTTAGGAAATGAATTAGAGTCTACTTATGATTTTGATCTTCATAAGTATCAAGTTAAATTTGGTTATACTAAAGAAGAATTAAAAGAAATATTATATCCAATGGCAAATGATGCAAAAGAGGCGCAAGGTTCAATGGGATATGATGTTAGTTTAGCAGTTTTTTCAAAAAGACCAAAAATGCTATATGATTATTTTAAACAGTTATTTGCGCAAGTAACAAATCCCGCAATTGATCCAATAAGAGAAAGTATGGTTATGAGTCTTAAAACTTTTATTGGTTCAAAAGGTGATTTATTTAAAGTTGAAGATTTAAAGTTTATAGAATTTGAAAGTCCAGTAATAACTAACAAACAGCTTCTAAATCTTGAAAACAATAAAGAGTTTAAATCTGAAAAAATGTTTATAACTTTTACTAATTCTTTAGAACAAGGAATTAAAGATGTATATAAAAAAGTTATAGAAAGTGTTAAAAATGGAACAGAAATAATAGTTTTAAGTGATAAATGTGAAGGAAATCCAATACCTGCGCTTTTAGTTAGTAGTTACGTAAATAAAAACTTAATAAAAGATAAGTTAAGAGATAAGGTTAATTTAGTTGTTGAAAGTGGTGGAGTAAGAGACGTTATGCACTTTGCAACGTTAATAGGATATGGAGTTGATTTAGTTAACCCATACGTTGCACTTGAAACTATTAAAGATCTTTCAATAGAAAAAGAAGATTATATTTTAGAAAATAATTATTTAAAGGCTTGTAATGATGGTTTATTAAAGATTATTTCTAAGATGGGAATATCAACAATTCAAAGTTATAGAGGAGCTCAAATATTTGAAATAGTTGGACTTTGCTCTAGTGTTGTTGATGAGTACTTTGGAAATACTGTTTCAAAGTTAGAAGGACTTGATATATTAGAGATTGAAAATAAAGTTCTTGAAAGACTTAAAAATACTGAACTTGAATTTGGTGGAGAATATGGCTATAGAAAAAATGAAGAAAATCATTTATTAAATCCATTAACAGTAAAACTTATCCATCAAGGCGTTAAAGAAGATGATTATGATAAATACAAAGAATTTACAAAGATAATAGATAGTGATAAGGGAACTATAAGAAGTTCTATGGAATTAAATACAAATCAAAGTATTTCATTAGATGAAGTTGAGCCGATTGAAGAAATAATGCATAGATTTGTTATAGGTGCTATGAGTTTTGGTTCATTAAGCAAGGAAGTACACGAAAATATAGCTATTGCTATGAATACTATAAAGGGAAGATCTAACTGCGGAGAAGGTGGAGAAGATGTAAGTAGATTCTTAGACAATAGAAGAAGTGCTATAAAACAAGTTGCATCAGGTAGATTTGGAGTAACTGCTAAGTATTTAGTTAATGCAGATGAAATACAAATTAAAGTAGCTCAAGGTGCAAAACCAGGAGAAGGTGGAAGTTTACCAGGAAAAAAGGTTGATGAAGTGGTTGGTAAGGTTAGAAATTCAACTCCAGGGATTGATTTAATATCACCTCCACCTCACCACGATATATATTCTATTGAAGATTTAGAACAATTAATATTTGATCTTAAAAATGTTAATCCACAAGCTGAAGTATCAGTTAAATTAACTGCAGAAAGTGGAGTTGGAACTATTAGTGCTGGAGTTGTTAAAGCTCGTGCAGATAAAATAGTTATATCAGGATTTGATGGTGGAACAGGTTCTGCTCCAAAATCTTCAATAAAATATACTGGACTTCCTTTTGAAATAGGGCTTAGTGAGACACACCAAGTTTTAGCACTTAATGATTTAAGAAGTAAAGTGAAACTTCAAGTTGATGGTGGACTTAAAACTGGAAAAGATGTTGTAATTTCTGCTATTTTAGGAGCTGAAGAATTTGGATTCTCAACTATGGCATTAATATCTAATGGTTGTATTATGTGTAGACGTTGTAATACTAATACTTGTCCAGTTGGAATATGTACACAAGAACCTAAATTAAGAAATAGATATGGTGGAGAAGTTTGTCACATAATAAATTACTTTAAGTTTGTTGCAACTGAAGTTAGAGAGATTATGGCAAGTGTTGGAGTTAAGACTATAAATGAATTAGTTGGAAAAGTGGAATTAGTTAATTTAACTAATGATAAATTAAGTTTAGAAAAAATACTATATAAAGTAGGAAATATTTATAATACAGAAAGTCAAAATCATAAAATTGAAAATGTATTAGATAGAACTTTAATAAAATTATTAAATGATGATAATAAAAATGAGATAACTATAACTACTGAAAATCGTTCAGTTGGAGCTATGCTTGGTGGTTATATAGAAAAAGAACAAATTAATTTAGATAAAGAAGTTATATTTGACTTTGTTGGAAGTAGTGGACAAAGTTTTGGAGCATTTTTAACTAATAATGTAAGGTTTAATTTATGTGGTGAAGCTAATGATTACGTTGCTAAGGGTCTTAGTGGAGGAACAATAGTAATTAAAACTCCAGTTGATTGTGATTTTGAATCAGATAAGAATATAATAGCAGGAAATACTATTTTATATGGAGCGACTAGTGGGAAAGTATATATAAATGGTGTTGTTGGTGAAAGATTTGCAGTTAGAAATTCAGGTGCTTTATCAGTAGTTGAGGGAGTTGGAAATCACGCTCTTGAATATATGACTGGTGGAGAAGTTTTAATACTTGGACAATTTGGTGATAATTTATGTGCAGGAATGAGTGGAGGAATTTGTTATATATATGATGAAAAAAATCTACTTAATGAAAAACTTAATAATGAAGATTTAATTATAGATAAAATTGAAAATAGTATCTATGAAGAAAGATTTAAAAATTATCTAAATGATTATATTGATTTTACTGAAAGTAAAAAAGCTAAATTTATAACTGAAAACTATGAAGAACAAAAAAATAATATATATGTATTGATACCAAAAGAATATAAAAAGATAATAGAAAATAAATAATATAGTAATAAAAAATGTGAGATTAAAAAAATCTTACATTTTTTATTATAAAATGATTGTTGAAATTTGAACGAATAATATGAAATATATAAAAATAAATGTAAAAAAATAAAAAAAGTTTTGAAAAAGTGTTGACGAAGCTTTTAAATGATGATAATATAATACTTGTCTTAAGGGACAACAAAAACGAAAAGAAAATAAAAAACACACATTAATGTGGTTACAATAGCAAAGAGGATACACCTGTTCCCATACCGAACACAGAAGTTAAGCTCTTTAGCGCTGATGATACTTGGTGGGCAACTGCCTGGGAAAGTAAGACGTAGCCACTTTAAGCCGAAGTGGCGGAACTGGCAGACGCACAGGACTTAAAATCCTGCGGGACTTACCTCCCGTACCGGTTCGATTCCGGTCTTCGGTACCATAGTGGACCATTAGCTCAGTTGGTTAGAGCGCCCGGCTCATAACCGGTAGGTCTGGGGTTCGAGTCCCTGATGGTCCACCATAGATGAACTTTGAAAATTAAACAGTAGGTTAAATAGAATTTTAAACACAAACAAACCAAGCCAGATATTCGAGTAACGAATTTCTGAGAAGGTCAACTTTTTATATGAGAGTTTGATCCTGGC
>JAWXUS010000164.1:0-2401 GCA_044426235.1 Peptostreptococcaceae bacterium
ACCAGCTATAAGTCCAACCACGCCTTCGTGAAAATCTTTATGTTTTAATACAATAACATTAGGAAGTTCTTTTTTCTCGTGTAAAAGACTAAGAGCAAGTTTTTCCTGAGACTTAGTAAGCTCTTTTCTTTCATTATTTAAATCCACTAATTCTTTAACTATTAAATCCATTTCAGACTCATCATCTGTTATAAACAGCCTAATAGCATTTCCTGGAGTCCCATTTATCCTTCCTATTGCGTTAATAAGTGGTCCATACGTATAACCAAACGTTTCTTCATCTACTTTAGTCACACCTAAACCTTCTCTTAATTTCTTAAATGCAAGTCTTTTCCCATAAGAAATCTTCTTTAATCCTTCTTTTACTATAATTCTATTTTCATCAACTAAAGGAACTAAATCTCCAACAGTTGCAAGAGCTATAATATCAAGTAAGTCATAAATATATTCAAGGTCAAGGTTCATTTCATAATAAAGACTTATTAAAAGTTTAAATACAACTCCAGCACCACAAAGTCCATCAAAGGGATAATCGCAATCTTTTCTCTTTGGATTAATAACTGCAAGCGCATCTTTTGGAATTTCATCACCTTGTTCATGGTGGTCTGTAACTATAACGTCAATTCCTCTTTTCACTGCATGATTTATTCCTTCAAACCCAACTATACCATTATCAGTTGTTATTATAAGGTTAGTATCTGGGAATTTAGCGAGTAAATCATCTACACCATTTTTAGTTATTCCATAACCTTCTTCAAATCTATTGTTAGTATAAAAGTCTATTATTCCTCCAGCATTTTTTACGCCTAAACAAAGAGCTGATGCACTACAAACCCCATCTATGTCATAATCTGAATAGCAAATTATTTTTTTCTTGCTTAAAATAGCCTCTTTGACTATCTCTGTGAATTTCTCACAATCTGTTAAAAATTCAGCAGGATGAACATCTTTTAATTCACCATTTAATAAATGAAGTATTTCCTTTTCATTTTTATAACCCCTATTAAATAATATTTGAAGACTTAAATCTGATATATTAAATAATGAAGATAACTGCCTTAATTTCTTATACTCATTCTTTTCATCATTAGAAAACTCTTTGTCTTTTATAATAAACTTAGCCATAAATACATCGCTCCCTTTTCTTTATTTTATTTGTTACTATATATATAAATAAATGATTTAATTACTTCTATCTATTTATAATTATATAATATATACTTCTAATGTCAACATTAAGTTTAAACAATATATTTTTTTATAAAAAATAATCATTGCAACAAAAAAACTACAATATTTTAATTAAAAAAAGCATAAAATATATGTAGAAATATTTGATTAAAATACTAAAATTGTTGAAAAATAACACATTTTCAATTATAATAATCATATAATAATAAATAAAAATATTATTTTATGGTAAAAAAAAATCAAACATGACCTCCATTAAGTATATATTTGATGGATAAACATATAATGCAAGGGAGATAAAAAAAATGTTACGTACAAACGTAGGGTGTTTAAATGTAAGAGATATAAGTGATTTAGAGGAAATAGGGTATTTTCTTGATGCAGGAGATAAAAATGTGAATGAAAATAAGATACTTGAGTATCTTGAAATACAAGGAAAAACTCAAGATGCATTCGCTAAAGAGATTGGAAGTACCAAGCAGGCTATAAATCCAATAGTTCATGGAAAAACTGTGCCTAATGTAAAAATGGCTATTAAAATGGCTAAAGTACTTGGAGTTGAGATTGAAGACTTATTTCCTCTTACAGAAACTGATAATAAAACTTATTTAAAAGATGAGGTTGGAAATTGCTACTATTTAGACACACTAACATCTGAAATTATTTGTGCATTATCTGATGAATTTGATATAACAAAAGTTAGAAGTCACAGGATTTTAATTGAAACTGACGAGTTAATTGAAAAAGATAGATATAAAGAGTTGGAGAGTGAATATATCAAAAGCAATACTGGAAGTAAGCATAGCTTAAAAAAAGAATTTAAAAATAAAAGTAGGAAAAGATACTTCAAAATACTTGTAAATAATAATATAAAATAAATCGAAAGGAGGGGAAGAATATGTCTGGAGCAACACATAAGGTTGGAGGGCTTTGTACTGGCGTTTTAGCGTCAGCTCTTTTACTTAAAACACCAAGTCCAGAAGGCGTTTTTTTATCATCAATATTAATAGCTGGTTCATATCTGGGGTCTTTAATGCCCGATATAGACCATAAAGGAAGTACAGTTGGGCATAAAGTAAAATTAATATCAGGGACTATATCAAAGCTATTTGGTCATAGAGGAATAACTCATGCACCGCTGTTTCATTTATTCATTGCAGGGCTAATGTATTTATTTGTAAATTCACTGGAAACTGGGATTTTAGGTCTT
>JAWXUS010000165.1:0-2398 GCA_044426235.1 Peptostreptococcaceae bacterium
TTTCCGAATTTAATTATATATTTAATTTATTAAATGCGTTATTACGGTGGATATGTTTGTAATTTAGTTTATGCAGATTTTTGCCAAAAGCTTCACTACACTCTCGACGTGAACTTATTTGTGTAGAAAATAGTTGAGTGAAACATATCAAATATTGGATGATTTTTCATTTAATAACTTACTATAATAATTATACATTTTTTTATTAGTATATTTAATTATACATAATCTACTTCTTATCTTTAGCAAAATATCATCAGTAAATTCAGAGTGAATATCCTTTTTCAATTTATTCTCAAAGTCATACTTCGGAGTTAGGATTGTAGAACGTTTCTTTTTTACAAGTCCAGTTAATAGAGAATCGCTTTTATCGCAATTATATCTTCTTGTTTTGTTAGTATTAATTTCAAAACCAAAATAATGCACAATTTTAATAACCCTTTGTATATTATGATAATTAACACAATACATTGAAGACAAAGTTATATCATCTACATATACTGTAAATACAATACTTTTTTCATTACAATAATTTCGGATTATTTTATACATATCTAAGCAGACAAGTTCCGCAAGGAGTACACTGACGGGAGAACCAGTCGGCAAATGTATATTTTCTATTTTAACTTTTCTCGTACTATTAATATTCTCAATAAAATTATTTATTTCTTTTGAAAGAAGTAAATTATCATGATTAACTGTTATAATATTAGTCAAGATTTCAGCTACAATTTTCGATGTTTTAAATTTTTTTATAAATAAATCATAAATCATTATATAAGTAACACTAGGAAAAAATTTAGAAATATCTATTGATGCAATACTATTGGAAGATTTATGATAATTACCAACTTCCATCCAACTAGATTTTTTTTTACAAATTATATAATTTGGCAGTTGTCCAACAATAGAATAATCAAGTAATTGTTTAATTCTTTTATGTACAACCAATAATTTTTGTATTGGAGTTTCAACGAGACGATCTCCATTTTTCAAAAAAACTTTGTAATTATTTATTAAAAAATTATATGATACATCATCCTTTATATACAATAAATCAAATAATTTTTTTTTGCTTTTCATATTATAGAAACTACATTTAGAATAATCCATACATAACCCTCCTAAAATAATTAATCTAGTTAAAATATTGAATACAGAACTCAATAGCTTAACTAGATTAATTACAATCTATTTCTTGTTTTTCTTGAAGAAATTTCAATAGCTTGCTTAGAAATTTCTTCTAGGGCTTCTTCAGAAAAGTTTTCATGATATGTAGAAATAATTCTTTCACTGAATGTTTTTCCTTTGATTTCAAGAATGAAACCAAAGATTACTGACAATAATTTTGCAATGGCTAAAATAAGCATTGCTAAAGCAGCTAAATTCATTACTGCACCTCCTTGTTTAATATTTTTACACCCATTAAAATGGGTCTTCCTGCCGTAAAAATATAGAAGTGGCGTTTATAATATCATGAATGTTCAATTGTAACATCTACCAGAAGAAAACTTCCTAATATAATATTAGTCGTTGTTTCTAATTTTATGTATATAATTCTTATTGATTATCTAAGTAAGAATTGTATATATCCAGATTATGTTATCTCATCCGGAGAGATAGTTGAATCATAAGATTCTGCTAAATAGCTTATTGGGGAAGTATTTGCCATAACGCAATTTTTCTACATTATTATTATAACATAAATAAAGTTATTTCAAAAGTAAAAACACAAGTTTTTACACTTGTGTTTTTATTATATTATAATATGTTAACGCATTTTTAATTGCATCTATTTGTATATCATTAGGAATATGTTTTCTATTCTTTAATACTTCTACTTTATTAGGAGCATCATACATAGATAATCCTAGAGTTCTTTTAACATGAGCTATATATGCTGTATGTACTTTAAAGTTATATTTATCTTCTATATATTCTTGAATTACTTTATATGTAACTTTCTTTAATTTACTTTTACTTTTTGCTTTATTAGTATTAGTAGGTTTATATCTTATTCTTTTCTTAGGTGTATAGTTTTCTAATTGTATTTCTAAGTATGTATTTTCTTTGAATGTTTGTATTATTTCTTTAGGTGGTGTTAGTTGTTCTCCTGGTATTACTAAATCAAAAGAATCGCTTTTAGATATATTAAAGTTTAGTGTTACATCTTTTATAAAGTTATTATTTATAGGATCATTGGTTATATGTATTTCTTTAATAATACTTGTTATAATCTTTTTTCTTTCTTCATCTGTTAATACATCAAATAGTTCATTAAAGTCTTGTAAATACTTACATACATTTTCATATGTTATTCTTCCTAATTCTATAGATGATATCCTAACATTTAAATCATTTATTTTAGTTTCTATTTCATTTATATCATCATATAAAG
>JAWXUS010000069.1:0-4784 GCA_044426235.1 Peptostreptococcaceae bacterium
AATTTATTCGGATTTGATCTTATTTCATCCCAAATAAAATCCTCTATTTCATCAACTTCATTATATTTTAAGTAATTAAATATCATTGTCATCACTTTTACTTGATGTATTTTAAAATAACATGCTTGAGATATTACTGATTGTATAAACATCTGGACACTTTCATCTTCTAATTCGTCTATAAACATATTTAAGCAATCTACTTTATTAGATTCAAATAGAGTATTAACCCAATAATTTATTTTTGCAGGTTTTATATTATAATTAATATCATTAAGTAATTGTTCTAATACATCATCAAAATCTATCTCTTCTTTTTCACGACCCGTTTTATATTTTTCTAACATATCAATCTCATTAGATTTTATATTAGCTTCATTTAAAAGCTTGTCCACTAATTCATTTTTTATATTTTCACTATATATATTTCTAATACCAATAAATAAGAATCTTCTATTTTTAAAACTACTATTTAGCACTCTTATTATCTCATTTATATAGTATTCTCTATTCATCTTATCTTTATCAACTTGATAATATATCACATACTTAGCTAAATCTAGATTAGAACTGTCAAGTGAACTATTACTTTCTTTAATAGAATTAATAGATATATCAAATGATACTTTATTTAATGATCTAAATAATCTAAACCACTCACTCTCTCTTATATCATCTTCATACTCAATATGATCTTCAAATATACCTTCTCCAATAGTTCTTATAAATGATTCTTCAAAATTACCATTTCTTAGATACTCATTAAAACAATTACTACTTAAAAATATACTATTCTTTGCTAATTCTCTCATTTTTTTATATGTATAATTAGCATCAGACTCTTCATTTAAAACCCTTTCAACGCAAACCTGTTCTACCTTAGTAAATCTAGTTATGTTATCTAGTTTTAACTCACATTCATCAATGCTACAATTTAGATAATAATAACAACTAATTATTTCTTTTAGCTCATTAGTAGTGAAAGTTTTTCCATCCATAGCTAATTTTAGCTTTGATATGATTATATTTTTATCTGATTGATTAAATATATCTTTAATATACTTTGCACTATTACTATTTATATCTTTTATAAGCCATGCATGTTTTAATATCTCAATAGATAATATATTTGCAGATATAGTATCACTAACTAGCATTCCATTTAATCCTTGCCATTTATCTTGCCTTATCATACCTTTTATTTCTTGTGATAATTGATTAGTTATAAATAAATTTGCATCTTCTTCAAATCTGCAATCTAATGAATATCTTATTTTTTTTAGACAATCAAATAAGTCTTTTCTCTTTACAAATTCATCTATCATCTCTAAATTTCACCCCCATTTAAATTTAACTTTTGTATTTTACTATTTCTTACTTCTTCATGGGTATATTCTTTTGAACTATTTATTTCTATTCTTTGATTTAATTCTTCTATATGGATATTTATAATTTTATCCTCATTAAGTTCCCAATTTATCTTTATCTTATCCCCTTTTTTCTTTGGACTATCAAGATATGCAAATTTACCTTCTATCGGTGTATAGTGTTCCGGATTTTCCCCTCTTCCGTAATAAAGGAATACTTCTATCTTTACTAAACTATCATCCATTATTTCATATTCATATTCGCCACAAGTTCCTGGTACTACACTTCTTGGTATTATTAATTTAAAGTCCCTACCTTGCTTTATGAATATATCATCAGATAACTTATCTTCTAATCTAAGCTTTATTCCCTCATCGTATTCCTGTTGATAATGATGTATTACTGCACCTTTAGAAACAGAACTTTCAGTATCAATTAATATGAATCTAACTGAATCACCAAAGTATTTTCTAAGAGTTTCTTCAACTACATAGAAATTAGACATACCACCAGTTAATATAATTTCTCCTATAACACTCTTATCTAAATTAGCATCTGCTAATGCACTTTTTATTGCCTGAAGGACTTTTGCCTCTTCCGAACTTATTAAATCATCATATATACTATTTATAGTATCTTTATTAAGCTCTATGTTATGAATATACTTTCCATTTATAACTTCAAAACTACTATGTATTTTAAGTCTTTTAAGCCTTGATTCATTTCCCAATACTTTTTTTATTTTCTCATTTATTACTATCTTTTCTTTTTCTGCATTAAATACCATTCTAGCAATCATTCTATTTTGATCTTCTTCACTCATTAAATGTATATCTGGTTCACCTTGTTCAAATCTAGATAATAAATAAGATGCTAAATACTGATCAAAATCATCTCCTCCAAAGTCCATCCTTGGAGATCTACCAACTATTTTAAGATCTAAGTTATCATCATCATCTAAATTCATCTTAGCTATACTAACATCAGTAGTTCCACCACCAATATCATAAACTAACTTATAACTATCTTTACTATCTAAATCATTTCCATCTGCTTTATTCTTATAATCATTAACATAATAAAGTAGTGCAGCTGTTGGTTCGTCTAGAATATGTATTTCATCAAATCCTGCCAATAACATAGCATTTCTAGTTGCTTGTCTTTCATCAATATTAAAAGCTGCAGGAACTGTTACTACAGCTCCTAAAATATCTTCATCTGGATATTGTAATTCAACAGATTTTTTTATCGTTTTTAATAAAATAGCCGAACACTCTATCATATCAAAGTATTCCTTTTTGCTTTTATCTTTTTCGTGTGGAATTTCAACTAATGATTCTCCACCAATTCTTGTTTTTACAGACCTAATAGTCTGCATCGGTTTGTTACCTCTTCCATATTCATTTTTTGCATATACACCTGTATATACATTCTCATTATCTAAATCAAAATATATCGAAGAAGGTAAACTTATCTTATCCTTTAATATATTTTTCATCTCATCTAATTGATATATAGGAAGTGTTTGTACTAATTCTATTGGATCATCTCCAAATCCATCATCTAAAATTATAGAAACAGTACTATTTGTAGTTCCTAAATCTATCCCGCAATAAATACCCATAATACTCCTCCAAATCTTATATACTATTTAGATACTTTTTCTAAATTAGCTTCTTTATATATTTTCCCATCTAATAATATCGCTGATTGTATAACTTGATATTCACCTAAATCAGATATATTAGTACATCTAGATTTATAATCCTCTTCATTTTCTTCATTTATAATTATAGCTTGTCCCTTTTTCAATTCTTCACATATTGTAAACCCTTGATTCTTAATAGTGTCAGCCATTATTTGTTCGATGCTGTTTTCACTTTCAAATAAAGTATCTATTCCATCTAGTTTATCTATAAAATCTCTTATAAAGTCTTCTTTCCCTTGCTCTATACCTTCATTTTTATATTTAGATTTAGATTCAATTAATTTATTTTCATAATCTGCTTTTTCTTGATCATTATTTTCTATTCTTTCTTTATTTCTAGCATATACTCTACCTGCTAATAAAAGTTCATCAATAATTTTATTACCATAATTACCTAAGTTAATTAATATTTCTTCATCTAAATTAGTTGCAATTTCGTTATTTTCTTTAGAAGAGTTTGCATTACTTAATTTTTCATCTAAACCTTCTAGATTATCTAAAAGTTTTAATTTACCTTCAAACATTTCTAACGTACTAATTATCTTAGTTTGATTCTTTTCTAATTTATCTATCTTACTAAAGAATAATTCTAAATCATCTGTATTCTTCTTTATAGAAGTCATTCTCTTTGATAAACTATTAACCTCTTCACTTATTATTCTTATAGATTTAAAATCATCTGCAAAATAATCTAAAGTATTTTTAAGACTAATCAAATTATTATTAACTTTACCTACAGTACTAGTATTAGTAACTATAGTTCTATCTATGTTATTTAAGTTATTATTTTTTTCAACTATTAATTCTGATATGCTTTTCAGCTTATTATTTGAAATTTTATTATCTTCTAATAATTTTTCTTCAAATACGCCAATTGTTTTTTCTAAATTTTCAACGTTTGATATTTGGATTTCATGTAAATTATCCATGTTTTTTTCCATGTGATCTTTAATACTATTTTCTAATACGTCTAAATTATTTTTCATCTCTTCTTTAGTACTAAAATTCTCATTACTTAAACATATTAAATCAGAAATACGTTTAGCTATCTTTTGATAATCATCGTCTTTTAATGATTCTTTGACTACTAATCCTCTACATTTTTTTAATATTTTCTTTATCATCTCTACCCTATCATCTACTTTCCCATCGTTTTGTTCAACATTACTAACTACTATTTCTGTATCTAATTGTTTTTTATTTAAATTATTAGGTAAATCATAATTAGATATATCTAATGCTTGCATTTGTTTTTTTGGTCCTTGTTTCGACTTATTTTCAATTTTATTTTGATTATTTTTTTTCTTTTTAGGCTTAGCCATTTAATTCCCCTCCATCAAGTAATTCCATATTTAAATTGTCATCTTCTGTATATAAATTATACTTAATAATTCCTTTATCTGTTAAATTAAGTTCTAGACCAATCTTACTAATAAGTTTTTCTAAACTTATATCTATAACCCCTATTTTAGAACATTGCATTATATCATTTGAATTACCTTGATATATGTCTATACAAAGTTCATTATTAGTGTTATTAATATTAATCCAATCAATATTAGATTTTTTATTATATAATGAATTTTTCTCTATTAAAGCTTGAAATTTCCCATTTTTATTTCTTCCAATACTTTGACTAAGTCTTGGAATTATCTTATAATTAGATTCTTCATTTATAATATTACCACAATAAATTGCAGCACCTTCT
>JAWXUS010000166.1:0-2382 GCA_044426235.1 Peptostreptococcaceae bacterium
ATTATTTGAAAATCAAATAGTAGAAGGTGATAATTATGATAAGTTAGCTAAAACTGTTTGTATTAATATATTAAATTTTAAATATTTAAAAAATGATAATTTCCATAATACATATAGATTAAAAGAAATATCTTCAAACGAAGAATTAACAGATGCTATGGAATTACATTTTATAGAAATACCAAAACTTAGAAAATTAGATAATACCGAAGAAATATCTGATATGTTAGAGGCTTGGATAGCTTTTATACAAAATCCAGATAGTGATGTAGTTGAAAATGAGTAAGGACAAAATAAAGGAGGCAAAATCAGAACTTTTAAGAATGAGTGTAGATTTAAAAGATAGAATTATGTATGAAAAAAGAAAAGAATCAATATTAGAAAAAGTTAGCTTAATTGAGAGTGCCGAACAAAAAGGTATTGAAATAGGTATTGAACAAGGAAAAAAAGAAGGAGAAAATAAAAAAGCGATAGAAATAGCAAAAAATTTAATTGAAAATGGACTAGATAATGAATTAATTTCAAAATATACAGGTTTATTGATTGATGAAATTGAAAAATTAAGAAAGTAAATTTAATAATAATATGTAAAAGACCCTAGTATTTTAAAATATAGGGGTCTTTTTTATTCACATTAATATATATTTATATTTTCATTTCATTTCTGATATTATTTAAGTAGACATAATAATTTATAACTTGATAAAAAAATTAATTATGGAGGTATTATTATTATAAATAAAATAGCTATACCATTAATTTTAAGTTCCTTATCTGGAGTTTTTATGAATATACTCGATCAAGCATTTATCGGAAGAATTTCTATTGATGCATATACAGGTGTTGGTCTAGTTTCAACTTGCATTAATAGTTTAATCGGAGTATTGGGTTCGATTTCTGTTTCATTTAATATAATAGGTTCAAAATCACTTTGACAAAATAATAAAGAGGAACTTAATAAATTATTTTCGTCCTCAATATTTCTAAGCCTTTCTATTGAAGCTAGTATTTATATCATTATATTAATATTTTGTGAAACCATTTTAAGTAAATTTTTAAACTTACACGGATTATCTTTAATTGAAGGTAGCAATTACTTAAAAATATATAGTCTATCCATTATATTAAATTTACTGATTTTTATTTATTCTACAGTTTTTAAAATTTTTAAAGATACGAGAAATATTTTAAAAGTAACTTTATTAGTTAATATTATTAATTTGTTCTTAAATTACTCTTTAGTATTCGGCAAATTTAATTTTCCTAAATTGGGATCTCAAGGTGCTGGTCTTGGTACTATCATTTCTTTATCTATAAATTTAATAATATATATTTTTCTATCTAGAAAATTAGTGAAATTAAATTTACAAAACTTATATAAAAAATCAATAGAAATATTTACATTCTCAATAACTTTTATAATTCAAGAATTTATGGAAGATATTATTTTTGTACTATCTATAAATGCAGTAGTATCTAGTTTGGGAGTTTTAGAATTATCTAGCTTCATATTATTATCTCAAGTAAATAGTATTATACTTATGCCTATGTTTGGATATTCGTCCGCCAATTTATCCCTTATTAGTGAGTATTATAGTAGTCAAAAAATTTCTGAGTGTTTATTAATAAGTAAAAAACAGTTCATATATTAATAATTATTCATATTTCTTTAGTTTTATTACTAAACGATTTAATTCCAAGTATAATAACTAATGATTTAAATCATATTAAATTTTCAACTAAACATTTATATATTGCAAGTTTCATACAAATTTTTAATTACGTACTTTCAGTTTATAAATCAAGTTTACAAGCTATTGGATATGAAAAATGGACTCTAAAAATAACATTTCTAATAAATTTAATAACTCTAATTTCCATAATTTTATTTGCGATAACCTCTTTAATATATATCTTGTATTAGGGATAAGCTATTTTATAAATTCTTTATTATTCTATATAAAATACAAACGTGTATTAATACCAATTAAAAAAGTTGCTAATTAGCAACTTTTTATTTTACAAACTTTATAGTTAAATTATCACAGTTCATTTCACATATTCTACCTATTGGAAGTGTTATATTTGGACTGCAATGCCCACTTTTCAAATTATATATTATAGGCTTATTAAACTTTTTAAGTCTTTCTTCAAGAAGTTCATATAAAGAAGGATCATCTTCATTACTTTTCTTGCAATTATTAAAGTCCCCTAAAATTATTCCGTTACATTCCTGAATTTTATTACATAATATAAGTTGGGTAATCATCTTATCAATCTTGTACATATATTCATTAATTTCTTCAATAAATAAGATTTTTCCCTTAGTATCAATTTCAAATTCAGTTCCAAGACTTGCAACTAATAAACTTAAATTCCCTC
>JAWXUS010000167.1:0-2378 GCA_044426235.1 Peptostreptococcaceae bacterium
TAGAACTTGGAGTTTTATTTTTATATATAAGATATAATAACTATGGTAGTTATCAAAAGGGATTAAATGAGTAAATCACATAGTTATAAAAAATCAACAGTAGTATTATATATATTTCATCTTCTATTAGAAGGTAGAATATTAACGATTAAAGGATTGCATTATGAATTAGAATTACCAAAGAACACATTATATAAATATATTATGGACATAGATATATTTATTGATGAATTCCACTTATATGGATACTATGAACTAATAAAAGAATTAGATCAAATAAAGCTAAAAAAATAGAAAGGTAATTAATAACTACCACTTCTATTTTATTTAAATGTTTTTTATTTTCTCTTTTTTGGGAAAAATAATTTGTTATAATGTTGTTGTATATCTAAGAAATCGTTAAGTTAAAACGTTAAAAATCTCCCTTTGACTCTGTCGCTCGTAGGTTCGAATCCTCCTAGCCATGCCATTTAAAAGATACAACTCTTTTGAGTTGTTTTTTTATTTTATATCGATTTTTTTAACAAAAGAAACAAATTATTGCATTGTTGAATTGAAAAAAGAAGAACTAGAACTGAAACTGATGTAAAACTTTAATAGATAAATTAAAGACTATAGCATCTGTAGATACAAATGATAAGTTCTACTTAAATCGTGGTTCTTCTAATGAAGGTAGAGTATATGTAAATAATGTAATATTAAAGTAGATGTAAAATATGGGAAGAAAACCTAAATAAAAAAAAGTTTTATTGAAACAAATAAGGGATTAAATCAGTTGTTAGCAGCTATAAATAAAAATAATGAAGCCGTAAAGTCAGTCCAACAAAATACTAATGAAACGAATAACAAATTAAACTCGTTGATTGATATAAATAGTGAAATAGAGTATAATAGTTATATAACAATGGATAATACAAAAAAATATAATTATTCAAAAAAGTATGTTGCTGTTTGGTTGCTATTTGCTTCTATTGGATTTATATTATTCTTTATTGTATATCGCTTGGTAAGTGATATTAACTTAAACTTTGAAGATTCTCTTAAATCTTTTATTGATTTATTCTCTAACGGATTTGTAATTTTAGCTATACTACCAGGTACAGCGTTCATTAGTTATAAGATTTTAAAGGAAGGTGAAAAGACATATGAAAAACAAAACAGAAGAAAAGTTAACTAAAAAAGATATTGCATTTTGGATATTAGTTTTTCCAGTTTGGTTTGGTGCATTAGCAATTATTTGTGGTTTCATCGGTATGTACATTTAATATTTATCGTTTAAGAAGAAAGATTAATTCTTTCTTCTTTTTTTATATATTCATATATAATAACTATGTTAGTTATCAAAAGGGATTAAATGAGTAAATCACATAGTTATAAAAAATCAACAGTAGTATTATATATATTTCATCTTCTATTAGAAGGTAGAATATTAACGATTAAAGGATTGCATTACGAATTAGAAATACCAAAGGATACATTATATAAATATATTATGGATATATTTATATTTATTGATATAACATTTTGATTTACCTTTGGTAATTAAATAACTAATGTATTTCATAATAAAATCATTTGTAATTTAATCAGTTATATATACCTCTTGTTCTAAGAAATAAGTTATAGTTAAATTTAATAATTGTGAATACTACATGATTGTAGCTGTTCTAGCTAATTTATTAAATGATTTATATAATTTTGAATAAAATAAAAAATAAAAAAAGGAGGTATAAAAATGAATTTAGAAAATACAATATTAATTGGTATAGTAGCTTTTATTGCAATTGTATTAATAATCTTGTTAGCTGTTTCGTTGAAAAGGAAAAGTAAAATTGAAATACATAGAAAAAGATATATGATTGATCCTATTGTAAAAATAGATGATAAACAGTATAATAAACTTGTGAATAAAATATGTACCATTAAAGAAAATACCAATACTAAAAGAAGATATGAAATATTTATTAGTGTTACTGTTTTATCTTTTATAGTGTTTGTATCAGTGATACATTTGTTTATATATGGTAAATTTTCCAACGAAATATTTTATAATTTATATAAATTAATTAATGAAGGAAATGTAATTATTGGACTTGTAATTCCGTTATCTATATTCATCGGTTTATTTTTCGAATTGTTTTGGAAGGATGGTAAAAAATGAAAATTTTAAAAGGGTTTGGTTTATGGTTATTATTGGTTCTAGGGATAGTTGGCGTTCCAGTAACTTTCTTTTATATACTTTCAATTATATGTTAATGGATCATACTCCGATGTTCTTAGGACTCGGGGTTTTTCTTTTATCTAATCTAATATATAATTAATGTGGGGGATGTTTTAGACTTTATAATAAAAATGAAAAAGCATACATATAAACATTC
>JAWXUS010000168.1:0-2378 GCA_044426235.1 Peptostreptococcaceae bacterium
ATATTGATAAAACTCAATGAAGCTCTTGAGCGTTATGAAGCTTCAATAGATTATGAATACTTATATAATAAAGTGAAAGATATTAATATTAAAGTAGATGATTTTTTTGACTATTTAATAAATAAGGCAAATGAAATAAATTTTTCAAAAATAGTGTTTCCAAATAGGGATTTTGTTGAAGATGATAATTATGAAGTAATAAAACCTATATACAATAATTAGAGAGAGGGAGATGTGGCAAATATGAAGAGAAGTGATTTAATAATACCAATATTAACACTTGCAGTAGGTGTTTCAACTATTACCTATATGAATATAATAGTAAGTGATGCGTCTGGTCATAATTCTAACATATTTGAGGTGTTTGATATAGATAAATCGACTAATAGTGCTATATATAAAATAATAATTAATGATTTAGATGAGCTTTATGAAATATCAAATGAACTTAATGAATCTTTGAGTAAATATGACAATAATGAGATAAAAGATGCTTTAGAAAATTCTAATAACTTAGACATTAATAATATTTTAAGTATAGTATCTGATAAGAACTTATTAATTAGATTAAATCACGTAAAAGATAAATATGAGGTTCTTTTAGATTATGAATATATGCATGATAATGTGAGAAGAGTTAACACCCTTAATAGTCTTAAAAGCTACACTTCGTATCTTAAAATTAAAGCAAATCAATTAAACAATAAAACATTTGGGGAAATAGTGTATCCACAAAGAAACTTTGTAAATAGTTCATCTTATGAAATGATAGAACTTCACACTTACAATGAAGATATGCAAGGAGCATCTGATTATTTAAACAAACATAATGAAGAAGCTATTGGGTATGAGAACGTACATTTGACTTTTGACTTATATGAAGAAATAGAATTAAGTGAAGATGATTTGCCGGACTTTATAAAGCATATAAATAAAACACTGCTTCTTGATGAACTTTTAGTTTCTAATATGTATGAAGAACTTTTAAAAGAGGACTTCTTTATGATGAAGTATGTTGATTTACTTGATAGAGAAATAGCGGATTATAAATACGGACTAAATCATAATTTATTTAGATTTAGCGAAGATGCTTTATATACCTTAGATAAATACATCTTAAATCCAAAAGAAAGTTATTTAGATTTAGAGAAAGTAGAAATCATTAAAGAAACTCCTTTAGGTCAAATAAGTAATGAAGTTAAGGCTAATAATAAAAATAGAACTGGTATAATAAATAGAATAATAAATGGATTCTAAGAAAGAGACGTGATGAAGAGAAGTTTAATAATCACTCCAATTCTTTTATCGACAACTTTTTTAATTACAGGTTGTACTGATGTTATAGAGAATATAGTGGAAAGCTCTGTAAGAGGAGTGATAAATGAAGTTGGAAATCAAATAGTAGCAAGAGATTCTGATGAGGTTGTTTTTACAATTAAAAGCAACTTATCTGAATTTAATTTAGATAGTAATATGAGTGCAGTTTCAAGAGGTATAAATAGAGGATTGTATTTATATGAAGAAGCTGATAGATATATGATATGTAGAAAGTTCTTAGATATTTTATATGAAAAGAACGAGCTTATTAATAACAAATTAAATAAATTTAATATAGATGATGTGAAAAATGAAATCGAGTTATTAAATAATGGGCAAAGAGCAGAAGATAGAGGGGTTTTAAATTTCTTAAATGAAGTAAAATCTAATCACAGCCTGTTAGTTAAAGATTTATTGACCAATGAATATAAGATAATTATAGATTATGAATATTTTTATTCTCTTATAAAAGCTGAAGGGGACTTTTATAAAAGAGAAGGCGCTATTTCAAGCAAAAATAATAGTTTAAGTAGCGTTATGAATTTAACCAAAACTTATTCTGTTCCAAATAGCTTGGTTATTTATTTAGAGATGAAATCAAGCATATTAAACACGGAAGGGTTGTACGATATAATTATTCAAAATAATGAAATCACCTCTGGTGGCGAAGTCGACTTTAATAATAAAGATGACGAACTTATATTTGTTAAAGAATATACAGTAAATGATTATTATGAAAGAGGTGGATATCCAAGTGACGATACTTTCATAACTCATAAATACAAAGATGTGTATAACGAAAGATTAAAGAAAGTAAATTTTGATAAATTAAACGACAAAGAACGATTAATTCTTGATATTAATAAACTTTGGGTACTAATGTATGATAGTTATATTGAAGATGATTTTATATTTGATTATTTAGCTGAGTTTAAAAAAGATATAGTGTCTAAAATATATCTTTTAGATGAAAATATATTTAAGGAATACTATCCATTAAAAAATAGAGGCTTTGAATATATTTTAAACTATATGGGATATCATGGTTTAACAAGTAAGTT
>JAWXUS010000022.1:0-23509 GCA_044426235.1 Peptostreptococcaceae bacterium
TTCTAAAGTATATCCAATAATATTTATACTAGGTGGAATATATGGTTCTGGTTCTGGCTCTACCTCTGGTTCTACAACTTCTTCTTTTGGTGGCTCAACTGGAGCAATATACTCTTCAACTTCATCATTTGATGCATCATAAACTTCTAATGAACCTTTACTTATTACCAAATTTACAATATCACCATCACTTAACTTAGTTCCTTTAATTGGTGATTGGGAAGTTATAAAACCAACTTCCACATCATCACTATATTCTTCTCGAATATTTAAGGTTGCATCAATATCTAACTGATTAATAATTCTACTTGCATCTTCAAGAGAAATGTTGTATACATCAGGCATAACATCTCCACTTGAATTTATAAATTTGTTAGGAAGAAATAGACTAAAAAATGCAAGTTGCGCAATAAGTATTATTCCTAGAATTACAGCTACAATTATTAATCTTTTATTCGCTTTCTTTTCTTGTTGTTTTTTACTTCTAGTTATTTTTTCTGAATCATCTTGTTCATCTTGTGTGTCCATACTAACATTATCAAGAGTATTTTCATATGTTACTTTTTCAGTTTTTTTATAGTTATATAATTCTCCAGTTTTCTTAGTTGCATAACTATCGTATTCTTTTATAAAGTCTAGATCTATGTTTTTTTCAATATATTCAATATCATCGATTAGTTCTTCAGCACTTTGATATCTATTTATTGGTGATTTTTCAGTTAATTTTTTGATTATAGTTCTAACACTTTGAGGTATTCTAGTTATTTCATCATCTCCAAACTCAACACTTTCATTTATATGTTGAAGGGCTATAGCCACTGGACTATCTCCTCTAAATGGAACTCTACCCGTTATCATTTCATATAAAACTATTCCTAAAGAATATAAATCTGCATTCTTACTCACAGACTTTCCTTTTGCTTGTTCTGGTGAAAAATAATGAACTGATCCAATTATATTGCCAACATTTGTCATAGTTGAATTTGAAACTGCTTTTGCAATCCCAAAATCAGTTACTTTAACATTTCGCCCTTCATTCGATATAAGTATATTGTGAGGCTTTATATCTCTATGAATTATTCCTTTTCTATGTGCGTGAGATAATGCTCTGGCAATTTGTTTTGTAATATCTAGCGCACTATATTCATCAAGTATTCCCTCTTGCCTTATTATATCTTTTAAATTCTTTCCTTCAACATACTCCATAACGATATAGTGAACATCGTTATCTCGACCAACATCAAACACATTCACTATATTTGGATCAGACAAATTTGCAACAGATTCAGCTTCTCGTCTAAATTTCCCTAAAAATTCATCATCATCAATAAATTCTTGTCTTAAAACCTTAAGTGCTACTATTCTATTTAAAACTTTATCTCTAGCTTGGTAAACGTGTGCCATACCACCATCACCAACTTTTTTGATGATTTCGTATCTGTTTCCTACAATTTTTTCTCCCAAACTAATTTTCCTCCTAATTATTTTCTATGACTATAACACTAACATTGTCCTTACCTTTAGAATTATTAGCAAAGTTAACTAAATCGTGTGCTAATATGTTTGTGCTACGATCTTTTTTTAGCATTCTAAGTATATCAATAACATCCACAAATCCAGTTAATCCATCACTACATAAAAGTACTTTATCTTTTCTATTTAATTTTTCTTTAAATATATCAACTATAACTAATGGATCCGTTCCCATAGCTCTAGTTATTTGATGCCTTCTTGGGTGATTTTTTGCCTCTTCTTCAGTTATTATCTCAGCTCTCATAAGCTCTTCAACAACTGAATGATCCATAGTAATTTGAGATAATGTGTTACCTCTAAAAATATATGCTCGACTATCTCCAACATTTGCAATGCAAACTTCATCATTATAAACTACTGCTAAAACTAAAGTAGTTCCCATTCCTTGAAGTTCCAAAAACTCTTTGGCTTTATTATAAATAATATTATTAACTTCAAAGTATGACTTTTTTATAATATCATCTATATAGTCTATTTTAATATTGTCCCCATCAATTAAATTTTCCTTAACAAGTTTTATTATATTTGTAACTGCAAGCTCACTTGCTAATTCACCTTTATTATGTCCACCCATTCCGTCAGCCAGTGCAAATATTCCAATCGTATCATTATTTAAATAAATTATCTCACCTTTACAGTAGTCTTCATTATTTTTTCTAACATTTCCTATATCTGATAGACAGCTATAAATCATAAAATACCTCCCTAACTTTTATGCCTTTTTCTTAGTTGGCCACAAGCACCACCAATATCAGAACCCATTGAAATTCTAACAGTGGTTGGAATATTATTTTTTTCAAGAATTTCTTTGAATTTATAAATATGTGCTTTATCTGGTCTTTCATAATCTTTTTCTTCAACGTTATTAATTGGAATTAAATTAACGTGACAAAGCATACCTTTTAATAATTTTATTATTTCTCTAGCCTCATCTGGACTATCATTCACACCTTTAATTAATGAATATTCAATAGTCACACGTCTATTAGTCTTTTTAATATAGTATTTACAAGCACTAATTATATCAGATATTGAATAAGCCTTTGCAACAGGCATTATTTCAACTCTTTTTTCATCATACGGAGAATGTAGTGATAATGCTAGATTAATTGGTATTTCAAGTTCTGCAAGCTCTCTCATTTTTGGTGCAATACCACACGTTGATAATGTTATGTGGCGATAACCAATGTTAAGCCCATTTTTATCATTAACTATTTCTAAAAACTTTTTAGTATTTTCAAAATTATCAAGAGGTTCTCCACTTCCCATCAAAACTAGGTTTGATACTCTCTTTTTAGTATCTTCTTGTATTTTAAGTATTTGATCAATTATCTCCCAAGGCTCTAAATGTCTAATTAATCCCTCAAGAGTTGATGCACAGAAAGTACAACCCATTCTACAACCAACTTGATTCGAAATACAAACAGTAATCCTATCTTCATATTCCATAACTACAGTTTCAATTATATTCTCATCCGGTAATTCAAATAGATACTTTTTACTTTTATCGACTTTTGAAGAAAGTACAAGTTCAGTTTTTATATTTCCAATTTCACTAACTTCTCTTAATTTTTCTCTTAAATTCTTTGGAATATTATTCATATCATCAAAAGTTTTTGCACCTTTATATATCCAAGAATAAATTTGACTACCTCTAAAGGCCGGTTCTTTTATTTCTTTCATAAAACTTTTTAAATCATTTTCTGTCATATTCTTTAATACTACTTTTGTCATAATTATCACTTCTTTCTTTATTAGTTTAGCTAATTTTAGTTAATTTAGCTATGAAGAATCCATCCATTCCGTGGATATTTGGATAAATCTTTAAATACCCATTTTCTTGATTATCTAAATCAACACTAACTTCATCTATTGGAACTAATTTAAAATTATCATTCTCTTTTAAAAATTCTTCTATTACTAAAATATTTTCTTTATCAATTATTGTACAAGTACTATAAACTAAATCTCCACCAACTTTAACATATTTTGATGCATTTTGTAATATTTCTTTTTGAATTTTAGGCAGTTCATTTAAATCTGCTTTTTTCTTATATTTAATTTCAGGCTTTCTCTTAATTATCCCAAGACCTGAACACGGAACATCTGCAAGAACATAATCAAATTTATCAACTAAAGTTTCATCAACAATTAAAGCATCTCCAAGTTCCACACTAACATTAGTTAATGCAAGTCTATCTATTGAATTATTTATTAATTTTAATTTATGTTCAAAAATATCTTTTGCATAAACTTCTCCAGTATTATTCATTAATGTTGCCATATGTGTAGTTTTTCCACCCGGTGCACTACAAATATCTAATACTTTACTATTTTCTTTTGGATTTAAAACTTTAGATACAAGCATTGAACTAATATCTTGTACTGTGAATAATCCATCTTTAAAATACTCATTATTTTCTATATCTCTTAAATTTTCAACTCTTACTGCCTCATCAATTCCACGAACCTCAAAACATTTAATATCTACACTGTTTAACTTTTCGATTAACTCTTTTTTAGTAGTTTTTAGAGTATTAACTCTAACATACATCTTTGGTCTTTCTTCATTTTCTTCAAGTAAATCTTTAGTGAATTCAACTCCAAAATCACTCATAAAACTTTTTATCATCCAAGGACTATAAGAATACTTTGTTGAGTAGTACATATTTTCATTTTCTGCACTAACTTCTAGTAAATCTTTATTTCTAGATATATTTCTAAGAATTGCATTAACAAATCCTTGACTTCTATTATCATATTTTTTAACTAAATTAACAGTTTCATTAACTGATGCATAATCTGATATACTATCTAAAAATGCTATTTGATAAATTCCAATTCTAAGTAAAGTTTTTACTGTCGTTGATAATTTATTTAATTTTATTTTTGATAGCTTGTCTATAATATAATCTAAATAAAGTTTCTTCTCAACTACTCCATAAATTATTTCAGTCGCAAGTCCCTTTTCTTTATTATCAACTTTTAATCCTTTAAAATGCTTATTTATTGCTATGTTTGAATAATTATTATTATCCTCAATGTCTACTAAAACTTTAAATGCTATTTCTCTTGATTTCATAATTTTCTCCTATACACACAAAATGCCCTAGAAACTAGGGCACTTTTTTATTTTTTAATCTCTATCATTTGCAATACTAAGTAATCTTATTAACTGAAGTACTGAAGTTAATGCCGCCGCAACGTAAGTTAGAGCTGCTGCCGTTAATACTTTTCTACTTTGCCCAACTTCATTATTCTCAATAATACCCATATCACTCATTTGAATAATTGCCCTATGTGATGCATTAAATTCAACTGGTAAAGTTATTATTTGGAATAATACAGATGCTGTAAATAAAAGTATTCCAATTTCTAAAAATGGCCCTGTCATAACGAATCCAATAGCTATTAAAAGCCAAGATATGTTAGATGAAAAATTAACCACTGGAACTAATGCACTTCTAAAAGTTAAGAAAGCATATTTATGTTCATATTGAATTGCGTGACCACATTCGTGAGCTGCAACTGCAATCGAAGTTATTGAAGTACCATAATATACTTCTTGTGAAAGTCTTACAACGTTTGACCTTGGATCAAAATGATCACTTAATTTTCCTCTTACCATTTCAATTCTTACTTTTTGCAGTCCATTTCTATCAAGAATCATTCTTGCAACTTGTTCTCCAGTAAAACCTTTTTTAGATTTCACTTTAAAATATTTATTAGTCGTATTACCAACCATAAACTGCGCATATGCACTAAATAAAATAGCAGGTATTAATATAATCATTGTACTATCATAAAATGGATAAAACATAAAATTCTCCTTATTCTAATTTCCCCTTAAAAAATCTATTGCAAAATTAATTTCATCTATTTCAATTGATGTATCAACACACGGACCATTAGGTCTTTTATTTAAAACTCCAAGTACCGGAATGTGTTTTATATCTATTATACCACTAGTTAAATCTCTTTCGCAAGCTACAGCAATAACAGCTTTAGGATTTTTTTCAATAATCTTTTTTCTTGCAAGAGTTCCACCAGTTGCAATAAATACTTCTACTTTATCGTTTAGTTTTACTAAATCTGAAACATCACACATTCCACAACCTTTACAAACTTTAATATCTGTAGTTATTTTTAACTTACAAATACTTTTTTGAATGCAATGAGGTATTAAAACTAGTATATCTTTATCATCTAAATTGTATTTATTTGAATAAATATATGTGTTATTTAATTTTATATATATTTTTCTTATTTCATCTTTCGGTATTTTAATAAAGCTTGATAAAATATTTATAATACCGAAAAATATAGTAATTATCTTAAAATTCATCTTCATAATGCTTATATTTACTTTTTTATCATCTAGTATACTTTTAGTAGTAATTAAGCTAAATAATATTAAAAATAAAATAAGTATTGAAATTGAATTAAATATAATTCCAAATAAATTTAACATACTAGATATAAATAGATTAAATACTATTAAATTTGCAATTATTAAAAGTACTAATAACAGTACTATTTTTACCATTACTTAAGTACTATATCTTCGTCTATCTTATTTCCCTTTATAAAATCAGATACCTTCACCCTTTTTTTACCTGGAAGTTGAATTTCTTCAATTAAAACAACTTTTTCTTTAGTTGAAACTTTTATTCCATCGTTAGAAACTTCTATAATTGAACCTTCTTCTTTTTGACTTTGTTCATCTAAAACTTTAGTTTTCCAAACTTTCATAACTAAATCTCCATAATTAGTGTAAGCACTTGGCCAAGGATTAACCCCTCTTACTAAGTTATGAATTTCAGTTGCAGTTTTTGTCCAATTAATTTCACCAAGTGACTTTTTCATAATTGGAGCATAAGTATGTTCGCTATGATTTTGAACAGTTCTTGGCGCTTTATTTTCTTTTATTAAATTAAAAGTTTCAACAAGAAGTTCTGAACCTTCTTCTTTCATTTTATCGTGAAGTTCTCCTGCATTAATTTCATTATCTAAAGCAAATTCTTTAGTTAAAATTATATCTCCAGTATCAAGACCCTCGTCCATATACATAGTAGTTACACCAGTTTTTTCTTCTCCATTTATTAACACCCAATTTATTGGAGCTGCACCTCTATACTTTGGTAAAAGAGAAACATGAACATTTATACAACCAAGCTTTGGTATATCAAGAATTTCTTTTGGAAGTATTTGACCAAATGCAACAACAACTATTATATCAGGATTTATCCCTTTTAATTTTTCAATAAATTCAGAATCTCTAGCTTTTATTGGTTGATAAACTTCTAAATTATTTTCAAGTGCTAATTCTTTAACTGGAGGCATTCCAAGTTTTTTACCTCTATTTTGAGGTTTATCAGGTTGAGTTACAACCCCTACTATATCAAATTTTTTATCTATTAATTTTTGTAAACAACCAGTTGCAATCTCTGGTGTTCCCATAAAAAGTACTTTCATATTTACTCCTTTATAAAGTGAATTTTATAAACTCTCTAAAGTTCCTTCTTCAACAACATCAACGTATAATATACCCTCTAAATGATCTATTTCGTGACAAAATGCTCTTGCTAAAAGATCTTCTCCTGTAATTTCAAAAGCTCTACCTTCTCTATTTGTAGCTCTTACAGTTACTCTTTTTGGTCTTTTTACTATTCCGCTTTTTCCAATAACACTAAGACATCCTTCATCTCCTACTTGCTCTCCTTCAACCTTTATTATCTCAGGATTTATAAGTTCTAAAAGTCCATCTCCTGCATCTATTACAACTACTCTCTTTAGTATTCCAACTTGAGGTGCTGCAAGTCCTACTCCGTCACTTTCATACATAGTGTCCGCCATATCATCTAAAAGTTCTATTAATTTATTATCAATCTTTTCTACTTTCTTAGCTTTTTTTCTAAGAACATTATCTCCAATTTGAACTATTTGTCTAAGTGCCATAAAAATTCCTCCTAAATTATATAAGTTTAATTATTTTTTAAATAATACTATTTGGGTTTATATCTATTGATATATTAATTTCTTTACTAAAAATTTCGTCTCTTTTATCAATACATATATACATTATTATACCCTTTATTAAATTAATTTCAATAAAATCATCTTTAAATAATACTTGATATCTAAAATTTTTGTTGATTTTTGCTATCGGACAAGGATTTGGTCCGTGTATAGATCCAAAATTATTTATATTTTTACTCTTTAATAAATAAATTAATGAATCATAAAATACTTTTGCATTTTTTTCTACCATAGTTTCATTTTCACCACTAAACACAACAGACATCATATTTACAAATGGGCTATATCCAAACATTTTTCTAAGTTTTATTTCTTCATTGTAAAATCCTACATAATCATAATCAATAGATCTTTTTATTGCATAGTGAGTGTGTTCGTATCCTTGAAGAATAACTTGCCCTTCTTTTTCACCTCGCCCACATCTTCCTGCAACTTGTGTTACTAATTGAAAAGTAGTTTCTGCACTTTTAAAATCTGGTGTATTTAAAATCATATCTCCAGATAAAATTCCAACTAAAACTACATCTTCAAAATCTAATCCTTTACTTATCATTTGTGTTCCAATTAATATATTTGCCTCTTTATTTTTAAATTCATTAAGTATATTCTCAAAATCATCTTTTTTATTAGTTGTATCTCTATCCATTCTAAGAATTTTCGCATCTTTAAAAATCTTTTTAACTTCTTCTTCAACCTTTTGTGTTCCAATTCCAAAAGGACTAATATACTTACTACTACATTCTGGGCAAGTAGGTGGTATTTTAATCGAGTGACCACAATAATGGCAAATCCCTTCGTTAGAATGTTTATGATAAGTAAGAGATATATCACAGTTATCACATTTAAAAACGTATGAACATTTTCTACACGAAACGAAATTTGAATAACCTCTTCTATTTAAAAATAGCATTACTTGATTATTATTTCTCAGTGCTTGTCTCATTGCATAAACTAATCTACTCGATAATATACTACCATTTCCTTTGTTTAGTTCTTCTTTCATATCTACAACTTCAATCTTTGGCATTTCTTTTTGATTGGCTCTAGATTTTAATTCTAGTAAAGTATAATCATTATTCTTAGCCTTATAATAATCTTCAACTGAAGGAGTTGCAGATCCTAACACTAAAGTTATATTTCTTTTAAATACTAAGTATTTTGCAACTTCTATTGCATTATATTTTGGAGATGAATCGGATTTATATGAACTCTCGTGACATTCATCAACAATTACTACTCCTAACGATTTAAACGGTGCAAAAAGTGCAGATCTTGCACCTACTAAAATTTTTATTTCACCACTTTTAACTTTTCTATAAACATCGTGCCTTTCTCCATCTGATAATCTACTATGAAAAACTCCAACAATATTTCCAAATTTATTAGTAAATCTACTTATCGTTTGTGGTGTTAAAGAAATTTCTGGAACTAAAACTATACTATCTAAATCATTTTTTAATGCATTTTCTATTATATCCATATAAACTTCAGTTTTACCACTCCCAGTTACTCCGTGCAGTAAGTATGGTTTTTTATTTTTAATAAACATTTCATCTTTTACAGTTTTGATTACTGCTTGTTGCTCATCATTTAATTCGATATTTTTATCTTTAACAATGTATTTATTTTTAACTTCTCTATATATATCTTTTTCAACTATATTTATAATACCTTTTTCACTAAGTCCTTTAAATGGTACATCTGTAGTCTTTAAAAGTTCTTTTACATCTGTTAATAATACTTCATAATTTTTATCTTCATTAGTTTTTTCTACCATAAAATCTAGTATTTGTTGTTGTTTTGTAGGTAATTTAACTTTAGAGAACTCATTATTTAAAGAGATAACTTTTATTTTTTTCTCATTTTTTAAACTATTCGCCTCCCAATAAATATCTACAACATTTTGTTCAACCAAATCTTGAAGTATTCTATTTAAACTTTTTTGAGAAAATTTTTCTAATTTAACCTTATTTTTAGATTTAATTAGTTTTTCTAAAACCTGTTCTACTAACTTCATATAATCATTTTTCCTAGATTTAGTATTACTTTTTATTATTTCTAATTTTTCTTTAAAATTAGTATCTATAAGCTCCACAATTTTATAGTGAGTAACAGTATATCCCTTTGGATAGAATAATGAAATACAACCCATATAAGTACAAAGATACTTTTTCTTCATAAAATTAATAAGTTCAATATCTTCTTTAGTTAATAAAACTTCCTTATCCAAAATACTAACCACATCTTTTAATGTAAATTCTCCACTATATTCATTAAAAACTTCAAAAATAAATCCTTCTATTTTCTTGTTACCAATTCCAAAAGGAACTATTACTCTTTTACCAACTTCGACTTCATTTTCTAATAGTTTTGGAACTTTGTACGTAAAAAAATTATCAACAAAAGTAGAATTATTTCTAACTATTACACTTACATACATTTTTTTGCCCCCTTAAATATTATTAAAAAAATAAGCACCTATTAAGATGCTTACTTTTTTATAGAAACTATTTTATCTAAAATAATTTCTGCTACGTCTTCTTTTTTCATTTTTGGGAAATCTTCTATATTTCCATCTATATCTATAATTTTAACTATATTAGTGTCAACTGAAAAACCTGCACCTTCTTCTTTTAAATCATTTAAAACTATAAAGTCCATATTTTTCTTTTTTATTTTAGTTTTAGCATTTTCAACTAAATTATTAGTTTCAGCAGCAAAACCAACTAAGATTCTTCCATCTTTAATTTTGCCAACTTCTTTTGCAATATCTTTAGTTCTAACTAATTCTAAAGTCAAATCGTCATCACTCTTTTTTAATTTATCATCTGAATAATTCCTAATTGTATAATCTGCAACTGCTGCAGTTTTAATTATAATATCATTTTTTGAAACATTTTTTATAACTTCATTAAACATTTCAGCCGCAGACTCAACTTTTATTAATTTAGTTAACCCATTTGGTATTTCTAAATTTGTTGGTCCTGAAACTAAAGTTACATTAGCACCTCTATTTATTGCCGATTTCACTATACTATAACCCATTTTTCCAGTTGAACGATTACTTATAAATCTCATTGGATCTATTGATTCAACAGTTGGACCTGCAGTTATTAATATATTTTTACCAAGTAAGTCTTTTTTCTTTTCTTGGTTTAAAATCTCTAATACTTTTTCAGTTATAACCTCTGGAGTTTCAAGTTTTCCTTCTCCGATATCTCCACAAGCAAGTCTTCCACTTTGAGGTTTTATGAATATGTATCCTAAACTTTCTAGTTTTTTAATGTTATCTTGTACTATTTTATTTTTATACATTTGAGTATTCATAGCTGGACATATAACAACTTTTGTATTAGTTGCCATAACAGTTGTTAAAAGCATATCATCACTGATTCCATTTGCAAGTTTTCCAATAAAATTTGCAGTAGCAGGTGCAATCAAAAATACATCTGCTTTTTTGGCAAGTGAAATATGTTCTACATCCCAAGTTTTTACTTCTTCAAACATATCACAAACAACATAATTTTGACTTAATGATTGAAATGAAAGTGGATTTACAAAGTTAGTTGCAGATTTTGTCATTATAACATTAACATCAACATCCAACTTCTTTAGACGACTAACAACATCTAAAGACTTGTAAACTGCAATTCCTCCAGTAACTCCAAGTACAACATTTGGCATTTTTTTATAGTATTTATCAAAAAAATTATAATATATTAATTTTGACAAATTCCTTTCATTTTTTATTATGTTTGTATTATTAATATTTCTCAAATCTCTAACTACATTTTAATTTAGTAGTACTATCTATTCAGTTTATAACTTTATAGATTCTAAAAATTAATTGTCACGACTCTCTTTGATTTGATTTTCTTGTTCAATTTTTCTTAAAGCATCTTGTTCAATAACTTCTTCTTCAGTAAGAAGTCTATAGCTTATTGCCCCTTGCGCAACTTCTTTTGTAGCTAAGCTAACTGGCTTATTATCTCTATCTGTATTTCTTATATATAAATTAGGTGCACCATATTTTATAGTCTCAGTTATTATTTCTCTTGATCTTTTTGATATAGTTCCTACTAAGTAGTATCTGTTGTCTATTTTATTTAAAACGTCGTTTATTGATGGTTTTAACATTCTAATTCCTCCTTGAAATTTTCAATTATATTATTTTTGTATCTAGTTACTTTATTAGTTTCTGCTAAAATTATATTTTCTAATTCCTTAACAGAAACTTGAACATCTTTATTTATTATGAAATAATCATAGTCGTGAATTTTGTTTATTTCTTCAAATGCACAACCAAATCTTTTTTCTATTTCCGCTTCAGTTTCAGTTCCACGTCCAACTATTCTTTGCTTTAATTCTCTTAGAGATGGAGGTAGTACAAATATAAACACTCCTTCAGGATAAACTTCTTTAACCTGTTTTGCTCCTTGCATTTCTATCTCTAATATAACATTTTGTCCATTTTCTAACTTTTCTATAATCGCAGATTTTGGAGTTCCATAATAATTCCCATAAATCTCTGCATGTTCAAAGAATTCTCCCTTATCTATCATAGATTTGAATTCTTCTTTAGTTATGAAAAAGTAATTTTCTCCGTGAACTTCCCCTTCTCTTGGGTTTCTAGTCGTTGCAGATATAGAAAGCTTTATATCTTCATTTCTAACTAATGCCTCTTTACATATAGTTCCTTTTCCGGCACCAGATGGACCTGATACAACTAGTAAAAGACCTTTTCTCTTAATCATAATTTGTTCCTTTCGTTAGGTAATTTGATTTCCAATTAATTTTAAGTATAAATATTATTATATGAATAGTTAGCGAATACTTCAATATATTTTTTTCAATACTTAGAATTTATTTTTATAATTCAACAATACCCTCACAAATCTTAGTTGCTAAACCAATCATATAATTAGTCTCACAAACTTCAATTTTAATACTTCCACCCTCTGATTTAACGTTAACATTTTTATCTACAAATCCAAACCTATTTGAAATAATAGCACTTGCAGTCATTCCAGTTCCACATGCAAAAGTATAACCACAACCTCTTTCAAAAGTCTTAACTTCTATATTTTCTTTGTCTATAATTTTTACAAAATTAACGTTTATATTATTTGGAAATAATTCGTGCTTTTCAATTATACTACCATACTTTATAACTTCTTCATTAATTAATTCATCAACAAAAATTACTGCATGTGGAACTCCCATAAGCATTGCACTAACTTTAAAAGTTTTATCAAGTATATTTATTTCTTCGTTCATAAATTCAACATTTTGAGTAATTGCAGGCACATCTTTAGAATCAAAACTTCCAAGTCCCATATCAACACGAACCGTATCAAATTTATTATCTTTTAAATTTATTTCAATGTTTTTTATTCCGTCTAAAGTTTCAACACTAAACTTAGTTTTGTCTACTATTTTATTTTCATACACAAATCTCACAAAACATCTAAGACCATTTCCACACATACTAGCAAGAGAACCGTCTGCATTATAGTAAGCCATTTTAACGTCTGAAGAATTTGAATTATTAACTGCTAAAAATCCATCTGCACCAACTGAAAATCTTCTATTACAAACAGTTTCTGCTAATTTGCTATAATCTAATATTTTATTTTCTCTATCGTCTATAGCTATAAAATCATTTCCTATTCCGTGTAATTTCCAAAACTTCATAAAAAACTCCTCTCACAATATTTTAGTAATATTATACTATATATTCCTAAAATAAAAAACTATATAAAAACAAACTTCTATTTGTTATAATAAAATAACTAAAAATAATATATTGAATATGATTTAAAAAGTAACTAATAATAGTTAATAAATAGATCAAGGGAGGTCAAAATGGCACTAGATTCCTTAGTTATAAGAAATATTGTTACCGAATTAAAAGAGAAGTTAGTTGGTGGAAAAATAGATAAAGTTCATCAACCAGAAGAAGATGAAGTTTTACTAAATATTAGAAATAATAAAGAAAATTTCAAACTTGTACTTAGTGCAAATTCTTCAAATCCAAGGGCATACATAAGTAAAAATTATAAAAAAGAAAATCCACTTAATGCACCTATGTTTTGTATGCTACTTAGAAAATATGTTCAAAGTGGATACATTGTTGATATTAATCAAGTTGATTTTGAAAGAATAATAAAAATTAGTGTTAGTTCTTTTGATGAATTAAAAGAAAAAACTATAAAAGATATCTATATTGAAATAATGGGTAGACATAGTAATATTATTTTAGTTCATAATGAAAAAATAATAGATTCTGCAAAAAGAATTCCATTTAGTATAAGTCGTGTTCGTCAAATACTTCCAGGACAAATTTATTCTCTACCACCTTCTCAAGATAAACTAAGCCCTCTTAATAAAATTTCATTCATCGATTTTAAAAATGAAATAAAAGACTTAGATATTGAAATTCAAAAAGCTATTTATACTAAATTTTTAGGGATTAGTCCTTTAATATCAAAAGAAATTTGCTATCGTTCAAATGTTTCTTTTGATAAAATTTCGTCTACTCTAGAATTTAATGAACTAAATCTACTTTATGATAATTTTTGTTTAGTATTTGAAAATGTTATTAATAATAATTTTGAACCCTCAATGATAATAAATGAAAAAATAGACAAAGTAATTGATTTTAGTAGTATAAATCTTACTATGTTTAACGATTTATCTGTTACTAAAAGCGATAGTATTAGTGAAATTTTAGAAAATTATTATTTAACTAAAGATATTAAGGAAAGAATTCATCAACGTTCAAGTGACTTTAGAAAGAGTATTTCTATAAAACTTGATAGATTATACAAAAAACTAAAAAAGCAATATCAAGAATTAGAAGATGCAAAAAATTCAGAAATATTTAAAATAAAAGGTGAACTTATAAATACTTATGTTTATATGATTGAAAAAGGAATGGAGAGTGTTGAGGTTTCTAATTACTACGATCCTGATGCTAAAAACTTAGAAATTAAACTTGATAAAAACTTAACTCCTTCTCAAAATTCACAAAGATATTTCAAAAAATATAATAAATTAAAAACTGCTATGAAAGAGGTTTCTTCTCAAGTAGAAATTTCAAAAGAAGAAATTGAATACTTAGAAAATATACTTTTAAGTATTGAAAACTGCGAAAACTTAGCAGAACTTTTAGATATTAGAGAAGAATTAACCAAAACTGGATACATAAAAAGTAAGAAAACTAAAATTAAAGAAGTTAAATCAACTACTAAACCTCACGAATTTGTAAGTAGTGACGGATTTACAATGTTTGTTGGTAAAAATAATAAGCAAAATGATATTTTAACTTTAAAAACTGCAAACAATAACGACTTATGGCTACACACTAAAAATATTCCAGGATCTCACGTTATAATAAAAACTAACGACCAAGAAGTTCCAGAACAAACTATTTATGAAGGTGCTATTCTTTCTTCATACTTTAGTAAAGGAAGAATGTCATCAAAAGTACCAGTTGATTATACTAAAAAGAAAAATGTTAAAAAGCCAAGTGGTTCAAACCCTGGTATGGTAATTTACGAAACTAATAATACAATTTATGTTACACCTTCAGAAGAAGAACTTGCAAAAATCAAAAAAATTGACTAAAAAAAAGAGAACGAAAAATTCGTTCTCTCAGTTTGTAGACAAAAGACTCTTATATTCAAAAATATAAGAGTCTTTTTAATGTTTTCAATTATTTTCATAACAAAAATCATATTTTTAACATAAATATCTATAAAATAAGAACTTTTATACAAATTAATTGGATCTTTCCACCTGCAATTTGCTAATTTCTTTAGATTCATGCATGCGAAAATAAGGCCTATCTCCATTTTAATTTTCGACAAACCTCGCAGTTTTGTATATCTCATACCATGTTTTTCTTTAGCATCTGCAAAAACACATTCAATAGTTTCTTTTCTTCTTTTGTAAACTTTTTTAACATTGTCTCTATGTCTTAAATGTGATACAGCCTCTTCTACATAACTTTCCCATAAATGTCTTGCTACTACTTTTTCTTTAGTTTTACTTTTAGTACATTTACTTAAAAATTCACAGTTTTTACAATAATTCTTATCTGATTAAATATTCTATAGCCGTTTATATCTGTGGTTCTATACTTCAAAATTTTATTTTTGGGACATAAATAACAGTCATAATATTCATCATAAACAAATTCATATTTCTTAAAAAAATCTTTATTTGTCATTAGTCTTTTGTACGGCATAGCAGATATTATATTATCATCTAACAAAGTTTTACAAATATATGGAGTTATATATCCAGCATCAAGTGCCATATATTCAATATTTTTATTCTTATTTTTTAAACTTTTATACAAATCATAAAACCTAACACTATCGTGAACATTTCCTAAAGTTATATGGTAATCTAATACAAAATTGTTACTACAACGAGCAGTATGAGCTGAATATGCAAAACATTTTTCTTTTTCATTCTTAAAAAACATACCACTATCTTTATCAGTTTTACTTACTATTATTTCTTTTTTTAAAATATTTTCTGATTCTAAAAATTCTTTTTTTGAGTTACTTTTTCTATCCTCATTAATTTCTTTATTTAATTTATCTGTATATATTTTTCTTTGAATATCTGTTTCAACTTTTATATATTTTTTCTTATTATCACTAGCTTTTACATGGGTTGAATCAACAAATACATTTGAAGAATTTATAAACCCACTAAGAACTGCTTGCTCTAAAATTTTATTAAATATTACTTCAAATAAATCTGTATCTTTAAATCTTCTTTCATAATTTTTATTAAACGTTGAAAAATGAGGAATATTTTCAGTTAATGAATAGCCTAAAAACCAACGATAAGCAACATTAACTTCTATTTCTCTGATAGTTTGTCTCATAGATGGTATACCAAATAAATATTGAATTAGTATTATCTTAATTAAAACTATAGGATCTATACTTGGTTTTCCAAGGTTTGAATAAAGATTTTTCACCTCATCATATATGAAACTAAAGTCAATACTTGCATCTATTTTTCTAACTAAATGATCTTTTGGAACTAAATCATCTAGAATTATATTTATTTCATTTTGTCTAAAATTATCTTTTCTAATTGTTAACATATTAATTTTTCCTTATTTTGTTCTTATTTATATTTTAGACAAGAAAAGTAGACTGTAAACATATTTGTCTACAGTCTGAGAGAACGAAAAATTCGTTCTCTTTTTTTATCCTTTTATAGTAACAGACTCTTCATTATCAGTTTCTAATAATTTAACAGATATTATTTCATTTTTTGAAGTTGGAACATTTTTTCCAACATAATCTGCTCTTATTGGAAGTTCTCTATGCCCTCTATCAACTAAAACTGCAAGTTGTATAGATTTAGGTCTACCAATATCTATTAATGCATCTAATGCACATCTAACAGTTCTACCAGTATATAAAACATCATCTATTAATATAACTTTCTTATTATCAATATCAAATAAAACTTTTGAACCATTAACTACTGGATCCTTAGAAATTTTTTTTAAATCATCTCTATAAAGTGTTATATCAAGTTCTCCACTATCTAATAAAGTTCCCTCAATTTGTTCAATCTTTTCTTTTATCCTATTTGCTAAATAAATTCCTCTAGTCTTAATGCCTATTAATACTAGACCTTCAATACCTTTATTTCTTTCTATTATTTCGTGACTTACTCTAGTTATTGCTCTTTGTACTTCTTTTTCGTCCATTAATTGAGATTTTTCTTTCATTTCAATTTCCTTTCAAAAATATTATTGTTCATATATTACTTCTAATTTTTTTATTACATTTTCAAAATAAGTTGGAACTTCTGAATTAAATTCTACATATTCACCACTCGTTGGATGAATAAATCCAAGTCTTTTTGCGTGTAGGGCTTGTCCTTTAACTTTGAATTTGTTTTTCTCAGGTCCATAAACTATATCCCCAAGTAGTGGATGATTAATACTTTGTGCGTGTACTCTTATTTGATGAGTTCTACCAGTTTCAAGGGTTGCCTTTACGTGTGTAAAATCATCGTATCTTTTTATTACTTCAAAATGTGTTGTGGCATCTTTACCGTCAGGCACTACCGCCATTTTCAGTCTATCTCTGTTACTTCTTCCGATTGGCTTATTAACTGTTATTTTATCTTCTTTAAAAACTCCGTGGCAAATAAATTCATATTCTCTATTTATTGAGTGATCCTTTAATTGACTCGCTAAACTATTATGCGAATTATTATTTTTTGCAATCATTAAAAGTCCCGAAGTGTCTTTATCTATTCTATGAACTATTCCAGGTCTTATAATTCCATTTATAGAACTTAAATTGTCTTTACAATGATAAAGTATTGCATTAACTAAAGTATTTTCATAATTTCCAGGTGCAGGGTGTACAACCATTCCTTTAGCCTTATTGATTATTAACAAATCATCATCTTCATAAACTATTTCTATATCTAAATTTTGAGGAGTTATCTCAAGTAATTTTGGCTTTGGTATTTCAATTACAACTTCATCATCTTCCTTTACTAAATAACTCGCCTTTTCATTTTTATTATTAACTAAAACTTTCTTTTCTTTAATTATTTTTTGGATATAACTTCTAGACATATCTCCTAATTGACCTGATAAAAAAACATCTAATCTATCATTTTCCTCTTCGTCGCTAACTAAAAACTGTTTTCTTTCGTCCATTTTTTTATCCTTTCATATTACCCTTTTGTATTTTCAAGTTTATCTTTTTCTTCAAAGTAAATTATATAAACACACATAATAATAGTTCCAAATACAACAAAAATATCCGCTATATTAAATACGTATTCCCATATAAATCTAAAATCAAAATAATCAACAACAAATCCTAAGCGAACCCTATCTATTAAATTTCCAATAGCACCACTTATTATTAAAATAATCGCACACCTTCCAATATTATGAACCTTATTATTACATAAATAATATATACCATAAATTGATGCAAGTACTGCAACTACTATAAATACTATTTGATTATTTTCAAACATACCAAAAGCTGCACCTCTATTTTCAACATATGTTAAATGAAATACATTTTCTATTATTGGTATTGTTGAAACTGTTGTTAAATATTTAAGTGCCATTATTTTTGAAATCTGATCAATTCCAACTAATAGTGCTATTATCATAATAAGTTTTAACATAAAAACACTTCCTATACTTTTTAACTATATTATACATTAATTTATATATTTATTAAATTAAATTTATCAACATAAATAAAACGTTAACATTAACGTTTTATTTATTTCTATATTGTTCAACAATATTCATTATATCAGCTATATATTCCCCAATTATAGGCAAATTCACCCAACTTGTAACTATGTATAAAGCAATTGCTGCTAAAAATGTAAATCCAATTGCTTGACCAAACCCTTTTCCAAGTCCTGAAATAAAATTTATCATAAAAAGTCTTCTTTTACTATCTGTAAGCATCATATAATCTCTTATTCTACTTCTTTCAATTATTAAAATCATTCTTTCAAGATATCTTTTTATAAGTTTTATATCTTCACTATTTTGAGTTTTAGAATATTCATTAATGGCATCATCTAACTCTTTCATATTTATTATATAATCATCATTTAACTCTCTATTCTCATCGAATTTCAATACAATTCCCTCTCTTTATTCATAAAAGTAGCGTAAAAATACGCTACTTTCCCTTAATTTATATAAACTTTCTTTCTATTAACCCAACTTTTTTGTATACTTTTCTTAAAGTTTTTCTAGCTTTTTGCTCTGCTTTATTTGCACCTTGTGCATAAACAGTTTCAAGATAATCTTTATTATTCATTAAATCAAGATACTTATCTCTCATAGGCTTTAAGCTCTCAACTATAACTTCAGAAACCTCCTCTTTAAAAATTCCATATCCTTTGCCTTCATAGTTGTTAACTAAAGTTTGTATGTCAGTATTTGAAAGTTGTGAATAAATTTCAAGTAAATTTTTAATTCCTGCTTGTTCATTATTATATGAAACTATGCCTATTGAATCTGTAACACTTCTTTTTATTTTACGTCTAATAGTATCCGCATCGTCCATTAAAAGAATGTATGCATTTTCATTTTCATCAGATTTACTCATCTTTTTAGTTGGTTCCTGAAGACTCATAACACGACCAACTTCTTTTGGTATATATGGCTCTGGGATTTTAAATGTATCTGAATATCTATTATTAAATCTAGTTGCTAAATCTCTTGCTAGTTCTAAATGTTGTTTTTGATCTTCTCCTACTGGTACTAAATCCGTTTGATATAAAAGTATGTCTGCAGCCATTAATACAGGATATGTAAATAGTCCTGCATTTAAATTTGCCTCACTCTTTTGTGATTTATCTTTAAATTGAGTCATTCTTGATAATTCACCCATATAAGTCATAGTACTTAGTATCCACATAAGTTCCGTGTGGGCACTAACGTGAGACTGCATAAACATAGTGTTTTTTTCTGGATCTAATCCACAAGCTAAGTACTGCGCTAAAAGTTCTATACTATTTCTTCTTAAATCTTTAGCCTCTTGTGGTACAGTTATTGCGTGTAAATCAACAACACTATAAAAACATTCATATTCTTCTTGAAGTTTAGTCCAGTTTTGAATTGCTCCAAGATAATTTCCAAGAGTCATTTTACCTGAAGGTTGCGCTCCACTAAATATTATTTTCTTTTCCATAAAATTCTCCTACTTATGTTATATTGATTTTATCATATTAATTACGATATCTTTTGAGTTTATAGCAGCATCTTTTACGAATTCTTCATAAGTCACATCTGCACTTCCGTCAGCCTTATCAGACATTGCACGAATTATTACGAATGGAGTGTTATTAAGTGCACAAACGTGTGCAATTGCAGCTCCCTCCATTTCTCCACAGTATGCTCCAAATTCTTCAACTAGTTCATCTTTTAATTCTTTAGAACTAATAAATCTATCTCCAGTGACTACTCTTCCTTTTAAAATCTTATGATTTTGTACTTTTTCTTTTGATGAATCATATGCTAAGTTTACTAAGTTTTCATCTGCAACAAAAGTTGAAGTTTCCATTCTTGGAATTTCACCTTTTTTGTTACCAAAAACTGTAGTATCAAAATCGTATTGTACTGCATCTGTTGATATTACTATATCAAATACATCAAGTTCATCGTGAAGTGCTCCTGCAACTCCAGTATTTACAACTGCATCAACATTAAATTCACTAATTAATATTTGTGCACAAAGTGCTGAGTTTACTTTACCAATTCCACATCTTACAACAACAACATTTTTTCCCTCTATAGTACCTTTATAAAATTTAAGGCTAGCTTTCTCAACAGTTTCTTCGACATTCATAGTATCGACTAAGATATCTACTTCTTCGTCCATTGCACCGATTATTCCAAGTATATTAATCATTTTGTCCCTCCGCATACTAGTAATATAAATATTTTTCTTTACTTTTATATTTAATCATATTTTATATAGTTTGTCTATTATGTTAATAATCATTTAATATTTTTAACTTTTTGTGTATAATTGGTTTTGAGGAGTTGATTTTTTGAAAAAAACAGACTGGTATAAATTAGATAATGCAGCTAAAATGTATCCAGCTATTTTATCTAGAAAAAATCCTGCGACTTTTAGAGTAGCAGTTTTACTTAAAGAAGATATTGATTCAGAAATTCTTGAAAAATCTGTAAATGAAGTTATTAATAGATTTCCAACTATGAAGGTTAAACTTAAAAAGGGTATTTTTTGGAACTACTTTCAAGAAAATAATAAACCTGTAAAAATATATAAAGAAGAAAATACGCCGTGTTTTTTTATTGATGCAAATAAAAATAATGATTATCTATTTAGAGTGACATATTTTAATAAGAGAATTTCAGTTGAAATTTTTCACGCCCTAACAGATGGAACTGGTGGAATTGAATTTTTAAAATCCATTTTATATAAATACTTAAATTTAAAGGGATTTTCAATAAACTGCGAAAATATGATTATAACAAATAATAATTATGCATCTTTTGATGAAATAGAAGATAGCTATCACAAAATTTATAATAAAGATAAAACTAATAACAAAAAAATTAAAAACGCACAACATATTAAAGGAAAATCTCTAAAAAATAATGCTATAAATGTTATTCACGGAGTTATTGATTCAAATGAACTTCTAAAGATTTCAAAATCATTTGGAGTTACTATAACTGAATATTTAACCGCACTTTATGTTTTAGCAGTTTTTAAGGAAAATAAAAATACTAAATCAAACCCAATAACAATAAATATTCCAGTTAATTTACGTAATATGTTTGATTCAAATAGTCTTCGTAATTTTTCTTTTTTTGTTAATGTATCAATAAAGCAAGAAAATTATCTTGATTTTTATATGGTACTTTTTGAAGTAAAAAAACAACTTAGAGAAGGAATTAAAAAGGAAAATATACATTCAAAATTAAATACTATGATTAGTATGGACAAGAATGTTTTTCTTAGGGTTATTCCATTATTTTTAAAAACTATGATTTTAAAAAATACCAGAAGACTTTTATCAGATAACATAAAAACTTCTACTTTGACTAACTTAGGAGTTATAAAATTACCAAATGAAATGAATGAATTTGTTAATCACTTTGAATTTATGCTTTATTGCTCAAATCCAGTAAATATAAATGTCGGTATTTGTACTTTCGGTGATAAACTTGTTATTTCAATGTCTAGAAGTATTGTTGAAACAAACGTTATTAGATACTTTTTTAATCACTTATCAAAAGATTTAGGACTTGACGTATTAATCTATTCAAACGATTAGTATAAATTAATAAAAGGGGGGATAGTATGACTTGTATTGATTGCAATGTTACTATTGATAGTAGTTTAAATAAATGTCCTCTTTGCGGGAGAAATATTTCAAATAATACAATTAAAGAAAAAAATCGAATCTATCCAAGTTATAAAGATTTTAGTTTTAAATACTTAAAATACAACGTATTTCTAGCTTTTTGCTTGATAATTTCTTTTAATGCAATAATATTAGATTCTTTAATATTTAAAAATAAAATTATTAGCCTATTTATTACAGGTTTTAGCTGTTATGCTTGGTATTTTGTAAATTATACTATTAATTCTAAATCTTTTATTGCAGAAAGAATATTTTATAATTTCTTAGTATTATCAATAATACTATTTTTATTCGATAATACACTTGGAAATATTGGTTGGGCCTTTAATTATACAATACCTATAATTATAACACTTATAGTTTTTGTATTTAATTTAATAGTTTTTAGCTATAAATTTACGTGTATCGATTATTATATATATCATATAATTTTTAGTGTAATTTGCCTTAGTTCATTTATATTTCATCTGTTTAGTAAAATCCATTTTACTTGGGCTTGGCAAATGGCGGGGTATTTTTCACTTAGCTCACTTATTGTAATAAGTATTTTATATTACAATAAAATAAAAAGTGAACTCTTAAAAAGACTTCATATATAAAAAACTCCAAATTATTTGGAGTTTTTTATATATTTTTTATCATAAGATAACAAAAGTAAAATATATTAAAATAGATATTCAATCACAATCAAAAAAGGCTCAATAAATTTAATACAAATTTATGAAAAATCTAAAATTACTTTTGTAATATTTCTTATGATTCCATTAAAATTTAACATTTTCATTTCAAAATAAATATTTTATTCTATATATTATCTTAAAGTTAATAGATTTATTAATATTTATATCTATTTACCTAACAATTCTCTTTTTTCTTTGTTTTAATAGCCTTACTCCATTTATAACAATAATTATAAGTGTCATAAGTAAGCAAAATGCTTTCATACTTGCAAAAATCCTTGCAAACAAAAGATAATTCATATTTAATGTATTTC
>JAWXUS010000023.1:0-23495 GCA_044426235.1 Peptostreptococcaceae bacterium
TTTTTATATTTAAAAAATCATCTGCTATTTGTAAAAACTTTTGAGGTGTATCAGAAACGTAATAATCATAACTTATTTTTTCAGCACAATTATTTAAAGTTTTATTTTCTTTTAAAAGTTCTATTAATTCTTTAGCAGTTTCTTTTGCAGGATTAACTAAATTTATTTTACCCATAGTTACTTCTTTTATAGTTTTTTGAAGAATTGGATAGTGAGTACACCCAAGAACTAATGAATCTATATCTTTATTTATTAAATCATCTAAATATTTCTTTGCAGTTAATCTTGCAATTTCGGTATTCGCCCAACCTTCTTCAACTATTGGAACAAATAAAGGACAAGGACTTTGTATAACAGTTATGTCTTTATTTAGATTCTTTATTTCTTTACTATAAGAATTAGATTTTATTGTAGCATCAGTTCCAATAACTCCAATAATATTATTTTTTGTAGTATTTACAACAGTTTTAGAACCTGCCTTTATAACTCCAATTATTGGAATACTATACTTTTTACGTGCCAAGTCAAGTGCCATAGCAGTCGCAGTGTTACACGCTATAACAACTACTTTAACGTTTTTTGATATTAAAAAATTTATTGCTTGAAAAGTATACTCAATTATAGTTTCCCTAGATCTTGAACCATACGGTACTCTTTGAGTATCACCAAAATAAACTATATTTTCATTAGGTAATATATCTATTATTTCTTTAAAAACTGTTAAGCCACCTAATCCTGAGTCAAAAACTCCAATAGGTCTATTCATAAGTGCACTTCCTTTATTTTTTTGCATCAAATGCTAAGTTAATTAGTTCATCTATTAATTGTGTATATCCAAGTCCACTAGCTTCCCACATTTTTGGATACATACTTATATTTGTAAATCCTGGTAATGTATTTATTTCATTAATATATACTTTTCCATCTTCTTTATCTAAGAAAAAATCAACTCTTGAAAGTCCATATCCATCAATAGATTTAAAGGCTTTTATTGCATTTTCTCTTATATATGTCATGGTTTCTTCGTCAATTTTAGCAGGTATATCATAACTTGATTCACCATCTATATATTTATCTTCATAACTATAAAAATCATCTGCAGGCTTTATTTCTCCAGCTATTGATGCTTTAACTTCATTATTCCCAAGAACTGCAACTTCTATTTCACGTGCATTTATTCCTTGTTCTAAAACTATCCTACTGTCATATTTTAATGCCTCAATAATTCCATTTTCTAATTCTTCTTTATTTCTAACCTTTGATATTCCAACACTTGATCCTAAATTAGCTGGTTTTACAAATATTGGATAATTAAGTTCTTTTTCTATATTATTAAGTTCTATTTCTTTATTATTTTCAAATTCCCACTTAGTTGTATGTGTATAATTTACTTGAGATAATCCCATTTGCGTAAATACTTTTTTACATATTAATTTATCCATTCCAACACTAGATGCAAGAACTCTACAGCCTACATATGGGATTTCACTTAATTCAAATAATCCTTGAATAGTTCCATCTTCACCAAAAGGACCGTGAAGAACTGGGAATATAACGTCTATGTTTTTAACTGTTCCATCTTCAAATTTAACCCCAACTTCTCTATTTCCATTTTTAAGAAGATTAACTTCAACATTTTTGTTAGCTAATTTATCCCAAGTTCCATTTTTTATATTTTCTTCGCTACCACTATAGTAAAGCCAATTTCCCTCTTTTGTAATTCCTATTGTTAATACATTATATTTATCTTTGTCTATATGTTTATAAATTGAAGAAACTGATGATAATGAAACGTCATGTTCTCCAGATTTTCCACCAAATATTAAAGCTACATTTATTTTATTCATATAAATTCACCTTCCTTATAATTAATATATTCAATTTTTCCTATAATTGATAATTATAGATTATTTTCAAAAAAAAATAAAGAAGTAAAACTTCTTTATTTGGCAAAAACGTGGTTTCCAATTGTTAGGTATGGATCTAATTTTTTTATCCATTTGCATGTTGCAATTTTAGGGTTCCAAAAATATATAGCTTCATCCGTTGGATCTTTTCCATAAAGTGCTTCTTGCGCAGCTTTAAAAGATAAATCAGTTTCATCAATATCTATTTTTCCATTTTTAACAACTGAAAAAGCATTAGTTTGATATATAACATCTTCCACACTATTTGGGAATCTATCATCTTTTACTCTATTAATAACTACTGCAGCAACTGCAAGTTGACCTTCATAACTTTCTCCTCTAGCCTCACCTGCAATTAATTTTGATAATAAATCAAATTCTTCATCAGTTATATTAACAACTTGTATAGACTTAACTTCTTCCTTTAAAACACTCATAACTTCTTTTTCTTCTGCAAATATACTTATAATTCCATTCATTGAAATAATCAACGATAAACTCAATATTTTTATAATAATCTTCATTTTAATTCTCCTTATTAAATAAGTTTGCCATTATTTCAGCAAGTTTAAATTTCATTTTTATTCTAGTTACCTCTTGTTCATTACTATTTGTTATTAAATCATATTCTTCTTCTGTTAATATCTCCTTTAATTTGTTATCTGTTTTTTTATCTATGTAAACCGTCTCATCCATAAAGCAAAGAGGAGGAAACATAACGCACCACCAATTTTCTCCTTCACCTTCTCCAATTACAACTCTAAGTGCTTTATATTCTCCAGACGGAAGTACAACATTTGAATATTGTTTTGTTGGAAAATCAGTGTATTCAAGATTAACTGAAACTTCATAATCATACCCATTATCTCTTATAACTTTTTTTGCAACCTCTTCAATTTCAACATATCTACTCTCAATTATTTTTTCACTTTCATAAATATCTTTCGATTTTTCAAGTTCTGGCCTTAAGTAATTAACTACTTCATCCCTAACTTTTAATTTTAAATATTGATCACTTTTTGAATCACTATTTGCTAAAACATGAAATCTTATTAATTTCTCCTTATAATCACCAGATGCATCTTTTAATTTATTTATTTCCCCATATATATTTAATGTCATTGATGATATTAAATATAATAAACTTATAATTGCTATACTCAATTTTAATTTTTTCATTTAAAAAACCCCTCAATATAATTTTCTATATTTGATTATTTCCAGCAATTAAGTTATTTATACAAAAAAATCACCTTAAATTTTCATTAAGATGACTATTTTTTACTAAGTATGTTATTTTTTTAAGATCTTATTTAGTATGAATTGTGCTGCTTTTTCAATATGTTCCTTAGCATATTGTTCTGCAAGATTTGAGTTTCTGCTTTTTATTGCACTAAGTATTTGTTTATGTTCCTCAATTATTGTTGAAATTGATTCTTGATTTGAAATATATGTTACTCTAAATCTATAAACTTGTTCCCAAAGTGATGTTATTATACTATGAAGTTTTTTATTATTACTTGCTTTAAATATACATTCATGAAATTCAACATCTTTTTTAAGTAACTCTTCAGTAGTTAATTTTTCATTAGTACTATTTACTATTTCTTCTAACTTATTTATATCCTCATCACTCATTCTATCTGTTGCAAGATTAGCTGCAAGACCTTCAAGTATTGCCCTAACTTCTAAAACTTCAATAATCTCTTTTATAGATATATCTGCAACATATGCACCTTTTCTAGGTAGCATAACAACAAATCCTTCAAGTTCTAATTTTCTAATAGCCTCTCTTACTGGTGTTCTACTAACCCCTAGTTTTTCTGCAAGTTGTATTTCCATAAGTCTTTGACCTGGAAGTAATTCTCCACTTAATATAGCTTCCCTTAAATTTTCAAAAACTAAATCTCTAAGTGGTTTATATTCTTCTATATTTATTTTATTCAATAATCTCAACTCCTTTTTTACTGCTACTAGTTAGGTACACTTGTTTATATTTCTTTAATAATTCACTCTTTGCTTTATTTGCATTTTCTATTAAATCAAAAATACCAAAAACAGTAGGTCCACTTCCACTCATCATAGTTACTAATGAATTATTATTACTTATAATACTTTTTATATCTTCTATTTCGCTATATTTTTTTGTCGCCACATTCTCTAAAACATTATTCATACTATTTTTCAAATCTAAATTATTTTTATTATTTAATAAATTTATTAAATCTTTATTATTTGGTCTAGGTCCTAAATCATTAAGATTTAAACTTTCATATATAAACTTTGTTGAAACAAATATTTCAGGCTTACAAACTACTAAATATAACTTTTCATCAAGACCTATTGTAGGCTCTAATTCTTCACCAATATTTTTAGCTAGGTAGCATCCTCCCTCTATACAAAATGGAACATCTGCACCTAATTTTAAACCAATTTCTTTTAATTTATTATTTGATAAATTTAAATTCCATAATTTATTTAAACCAACTAATATACCTGCACAATTTGAACTTCCTCCAGCCAAACCTGCAGCTACTGGAATATTTTTCTCGATATATACATTTATACCCTGATTTATATTAAAAGTATCTTTTATAATTTTAATTGCTTTATAAACTATATTATCATCATTAACTGGTATATCCGAACTATTACTTTTTATATTTATAATATTAAAATCGTTTTCTTCAATTTTTATAATATCATACAAATCTATACTTTGCATAATCATTTCTACTAAATGGTATCCGTCACTTCTTTTTCCTAACACATCTATTGATAAATTTATTTTTGCTCTAGTCTTTATTTGCATAATAATATTCCCTTCTCTAAAATATTTATTTTAATTATACTAAAAAAGTCCTCGGTTGAAAACAACCGAGAGACTTTTATTAGTTAGTTTACAAACTAAAATAATCTTTTTAAATATTACTAATCAAATAAAACAACTTTTTTTTCAAGTATTAAACATTTTCCAAAAACTAAATTATCTTCAACTTTAAGATTATTAAGTTCTGCAATTTCTTCTTCAGTCGTATTATATTTTTTTGCAATATCCCATAAAGTATCATTAGCTTTACATATATATACTATTAAGCTTGGAGCTTGTGAATTATCGTACTTTCCTAAATCTTCACCTTTTATTATAAACTTTTCTACTTTTTTATTTATAACTTCTGTATATCTTCTTACTCTCATATTTAAATCTATTTCATCTCTACTTAAATCAACATCTAATTTTTCAATAACTATTGTATCAAATACTTTACAATCTTCATCTAAACCTGGAATTAAAACATCATTTTCAAATAATATTTCTTCATTTATCTTATAAACAGGCTCAAGACCTTCAACTGGAGTATATAATATGTCTAATTTTAATATTCCTTTTATTATACTTTTTTCATTTTCAATATAATTATTTTCAATTGACATATTTGCACAAACGCTTACTATATCCTTCATCTGTATTGCACTATTATTATTTTTTAAAGTTTCTCTTATTGAGAAAACTTCTTCTTCAGAGCTTAATAAATTATTTATTTCTAAATTTTTATGCTCAAATTTTAACTTCTTATTTGGAGAATAAGCATCTTGTAAAACTTCTCTTGTAGTTTCATCAACAACTTTTGCTTTACAACAAACAACACAATCTATTTCAAGATGTCCTGTTGATCCTTCATTCTTTTTGAAATTATAATTAAAATCACCAAACGACATTATAACTTCTTCTTTCATATTTTCATAAGCACCTGGAAGTTCAACAAATTGAGAGAAATCTATCCCAACTTTATCAAGTTCTACAACCTCTAAATCATAAGTTACTGCTAATGGATTTATTTCAACTACTCCACTTATTATAACTTTATTATCACTTACTCTACTATCTTTTATTTTAACTGAAGGATTTAAACTTATTATATCTTGAATTTCTTCTGCATTAATATTTATAGTATCCTTTACAGTACTTTCACCTTTTTCAATTCCTATTATATCTAAATACTTTATTTCTTTTCTATGCTTTTGAACATCTTCTATTTGAGTTATATCTTTTATTATATCTATTTTTTGTTTTTCAAATAAACTTCCCTTAACATTCATTAAAGTAGTTAATTTTATTTTTCTCTCATTACTAATTGTACAATCTATATATTCAACTTCTGCAAATAACATACATTCCATATCAGATACTACATTATCTTTTTCAATAACTTCATTTATATCTATTTTCCCATCTATATTAGAAACTGTATCTTTATCATTTGTCATATAGATTATGTTGTAATTAAAACTTCCTCTTAAAATTAATTTCTCATCAGTAACTTCAATGTTTTTTATTGCTATGTATCCTTCTGATTTTATAACTTTATAAACATCAGCTTTTTTATCTGGTACTACTATATCAGATTCTATTAGAGTTTGAACTTTTGGAAATTCAATTCTATTATCAATCTTTATTATATCTTTAATCAATTCCATAAATACACCCCTTTATAATATAAATTCATATTATAAATATATTAATAGATAAAAAAAAAATTACATCTATTTTTAATAGATGTAATTTATCCAACACTTAAGTTGTTTTCTTTATATACTTGAAGTTTTACACTTGATGTCAAAAGATCAGAATAACTATATGATACCCTTAAAAATCCAAAGGGTTCATTTTCAACCTTAACAACAAAAACACTTGGATATACTTTTTCAAGTACACCTTTTTTAGTGACTATTTGTTTTCTTCCTTTGTCAGCACTAAGAATTATAGTTTTACCTAAATGCTTTTCTAAACTCATTCTAATTTCGTCTAAAGTCTTAACAGTGGCCATAAAAATCACCTTCTTCGAATATTATGTATTGTTTACATAATATCACAGTTTTATTTTTATGTCAAACATAAACTAATTATTTTATATTTTTTTAGAAAAAAAGTCAATAGATTTTTATCTATTTTGTTGTTATTTTTTATGATTAATTATTAACTAGTATATAAATTTGGGCATTGCCCATCTAAACTTTCCTTTTGTTTCAGATCCTCCAACACCTTTTATTCCTGTCACTGTTTGTTCTAACACTTCATCTAAAGGAACTATTACATCAATTCTTGAACAAGCAATTTTTTCTACAACAAAAACTGGATCTAGCGCATGTATCATAATTCTTGAAGGAGAACTTGCATAATTTGCACCGGCTTTTATTAATTGTTCATAATTTGATTGACAAGCTCCTGCAAAAATTACTAGATTATCTTTATTAGGTTCCCACTTTCTTGCTTGTTTTACGGATTTTATAAAATTTAATGAATTTCTATAATTTGATATGTCAGATAAATCTCCTTTTTTAGATGTTAATGAATCGTGTCCTGTAATAACTACTATATCTGGATTGTGTTTTTGAAGAAGTTTATATATTTCCTTATGTTGATTAGATTCTGCAATTGCAACTCCAACTGCTGGTATTCCAAGTTCAGAATAAACATCTAAACAAATTTTTAGATATTCCTTATCTCCATCTATTTGAAGAACTTTTCCTGGCATTCCGTACATATTTTCATTTTTTTTTATTATTTTTGAATCGTTTCTATAAATATTTATATCTTCATCTTTTATGTTCCTAACATCTAATAAGCTTCGTACGTTATTATCTATAATAATATGTTTTAAACTATTAACATCCACTTTTTGAAGATCATCAAAGTCACAGTCTGCTATTAATCTAAATGCAATACCCTTCAAGGTTACTATTTGTTTATTTTTTTTATCTTTTTTTATATCTATTATTTTAAATACGGTATCATTACCGTAAGATTTTCTAGTAACTAAATCTCCTATTTGCATATTATCAACCTCCTAAGATAATATATGTTTTTTTTAATTTCTAGTTACTATAACAAATGTTTTATAATGTGTTTTTTTGTTCATTTATGTATATTTTTATAAGTTTATGTATAAAATTATGATTTATAACTAAGAAAATAAAAAAAGTCCAATAATTAGAATTTATCTAATCATTAGACTTAAGTTTAATTACTTTCCACAACACTTCTTATGTTTTTTTCCACTTCCACAAACACAAGCATCATTTCTTCCTATTTTAACTTCTTTAACTACAGTTTTAGTTAAATTATAATTTTTTTGTATTTCTTTTCTTTTAGCTTGGTCAATTATTGCTTCCCAACCTTTTAAATTATATAACCAATGCGCTTCTACTGCTAACATATTATAGTATAACTTTTCCCAATCTATATCTATCTTTACAGTTGAATCTTCAGTTATTCCATCTAGATCAACATCTTCATTTAAACTTTCACTTATTCCATCGATGAATCCCATAAAGAATTCATTTGAAGTATTATATTTCTTAGCTAATTCGCTAACAACACCTTCAACTATTCTAGTTTGTGAATTTAATATTTCATTATATATCGATGCTTCTACTTTTAAATATTCTTCCCAAAACTTAACTTCAACTTCTTGACTTTCGTGATTATCACTTAAGTTTCTCCATGCAGTATATAAACTCATATCACGCCTCCTTAGTTTTTTTAAAATTAACTATACTATTATATCACAACTATTTAAATTCTTTAATACTTAAATTTCTTTAAATATATCTTTTAGTACCTCTATCGCCTTTTCTTGTTCTATAAAAAATGGACTTGTTGCTATAGTTATAGTTTTTGATCTTTTTATTAAATTTCTTATTTTATCTATTTTAAGATCGTAATCAATATAATCCATATCACTTGAAAATATATCAAGATCAATATCTAGTACAAATTCATCTTTTGTATCATATTCAAAAGAATAAGTACTATCAATTATTATAAGCTCACTAAATATATTTTTATTAAGTGCAGGCTTTATAAAACTACCAACATTTAATACTTCATTAGTATATCTAAATACATCATCTAAATTATTAACATCAACATTATAATCTAAAGGTTCTCTAGTGTCTTTATGCTGATCAATATGAATTAAAGTACAACCCTTATTAAAATAATTATCCTTCATACTTTTTATCCAAAAATAAAAAGCATGGTTATGATTATCAAATATATATATATCTTTATCTAAATATTTATAGTTTACTAAATTTTTAAGACCTATCGCTTTTATTTCATTTTCTTCATCTATTTCATTAAAAACTATTTTGTCACCAATTAATACATCTTCTAAATTTCCATCTATTAATTTTGGAACGTATATTTCTTTATTATCTCTTTCTTCAAAAGAAAAAATATTATTCCCTACTTCTTCTTTTATAAAGAAACCTTTATAATTTTTCATAAATTCACCTTAGTTATCCACAATCTACTTTTTAAATAGGTTCCAAGGATATTCATTTGGAACATTACTTTCAAATATCATTTTTTCCTTTGTGATTGGATGATTTATTTCTATTTTGTTTGACCAAAGTGCTATTTGTTCTCCAACCTTAGCAGTTTTACTGTACCTTTGATCTCCAAATAAGCTGTTTCCACGACTACTAAACTGTACTCTTATTTGATGTGGTCTTCCTGTTATTAAATCTATTTCAACTAAACTAAACTCTTTTTCTTTTGCTATAGTTTTATAATTTAATTTAGCATCTTTAGATTCTTTATGGTTTTTATCCACAACCCTTACCATATTAGTCTGTTTATCCTTATATAAATAATCAACTAAAGTATCTTTATCTTTTTTCATACTCTTGTTTATTACTGCATTATAAGTTTTTTTGATTGATTTATTTCTAACTTGTTCTGATAGCCTTGATGCACATTTTGAAGTTTTGGCAAAAACCATTACCCCTCCAACTGGTCTATCAAGTCTATGAATAAGACCAACAAAAACATTTCCAGGCTTATCATATTTTTCTTTCAAATATTTTTTAAGTAAATTTACCATATCAAGGTCTGTAGTATCATCACCTTGAGAAAGTATATTAACTGGTTTTTCAACAACTAATAAATGATTATCTTCAAAAATAACCTTAATCATTAGTTGACTCCCACCTTCCAAATATTCCACAAGGAAGAACTTTTTTATCTACTGAAGTTGGTATTCCAATTTCTCCACCATAAACTTTACCACTTCCTGCTTTTTTCTTAACTGTAGCATTAAGTATATGTTCAAGAATTATTGGAGATAAACCTGTTGTATATGAATTTATAAGGAAGAATAATTGTTTATCAGATAATACTTTTGTACAAAGTTCAACTAATCCAAATAATTTTTCTTCGATTTGCCATATTTCACCCTTTGGACCTCTACCATATGAAGGTGGATCCATTATTATTGCATCATATTTATTTCCACGTCTAATTTCACGCTCAACAAACTTAACAACATCATCAACTATAAATCTAACTTTTCTATCTTGAAGTCCTGAAGTATGTAGATTTTCTTTTGCCCAATTAACCATTCCCTTCGATGCATCAACGTGACAAACTTCTGCTCCTGCATATGCACAAGCAACAGTTGCTCCACCTGTATATGCAAATAAATTTAAAACTTTTATTGGTCTATTTGCATTTTGTATTAAATTCATCGACCAATCCCAATTAGCTGCTTGTTCTGGGAAAAGACCAGTATGCTTAAATCCTGTTGGACTTATATTAAATTTTAAATCTTTATAATTTATAGTCCACTTCTCACTATATTTCTTTTTGTGTTCCCACTCTCCTCCACCTCTACTACTTCTGTGGTAATGTCCGTGTGGATTTTTCCAAAGTCCAACTTCCTTTTCAATTGGCCACATAACTTGTGGATCTGGTCTTCTAAGAACTATTTCTCCCCAACGTTCTAATTTTTCACCACTTCCCATATCTATAAGTTCATAGTCATTCCATTTATCTGCTAATAGTAACATATGTACCTCCATTTATTTTAATAATTTACATTTTACGAGTTAAAATTTCAACTTTTTAATTATATCATAAATAATATCAAAAACATATTTTTAATACTATTTATACTTTATATTGAATATATATTAAACTAGAGTATATCTTTTTTGGGAGGTTATTTATGAATAAACACACTTGCTTTTATAATGCAATATTCACAAAATTTAATGAAAATATTGAATACAATACAAATCTATACGTTAGTATGTCGTATCCTAGCTATTACAAACTAAAAAATTGCACTTGCTCAATAAATAAAGATATTATTAAAAAATTAAATTCTAGAATTTTACTTGATATAAACACATTCAAAGATTCAATATCAAAAGAAGAAGTTGAAGAAAATAAAGTTAATATTGAACAAAATCAACCTATTGTTAAGTATAAACTTATTTCAAATTATGATACTACATTTAATAAAAATCAAATCATAAGTTCAAAAATTAAATTTATGGTATTTAACAATAAAGTAAACGATGTTTTATATGATGAAGTTTATAATTATAATGTTGATTTATCAACTGGAAATACTCTTTTACTTAAAGATGTTTTTATGCCTAATGTTGATTATTTAAAAGTTATAAATAGCTATATAAAATATAAAATAAATCAAAATAAAAATTATTTCTTTACAGATACTTTTGTTAAGGCCACTAATGATCAAGCTTTCTATCTAACTGATGATGCTTTAATAATTTACTTTACATCTGGAACTATAGCACCAAAAGAATTTGATACTATTAAATTTAAAATGGAATATAAAAAGTTTTTACCCTATATAAATCCTAAACTTTACTGTACACCTCAAAATATAGAATAAAAAAAGTTCCTCAAAATTTGAGGAACTTTCTTTATTTTAAATTAATTAATAATTGTCTATCTTTTACAATGTCGCCTTCAGAAATTAAAATTTTATCAACTTCTAAGTCATAATTAGAAACTATAACAGTTTCCATTTTCATAGCCTCAATTACTACTAACGGTTGATTTTTCTTAACTTTATCCCCTTCTTTTACAAGAATCTTAACTACCTTACCTGGAATACTTGCACCAACTTGTAATTTATTATTTGGTTCTGCCCTTAATATATCTTTTATGTTTATAACTACATTTTTATCCTTTATCTCAATTTCTCTAATCATACCATTTAATTCAAAAGTAAGTGTTCTATATCCATTTTCCTTAACATCAAATATTTCAATTAATTTAATAGTAAGTATTTTTCCATCTTCAATTTCTACTTCACATTCCTCACCTTTATTAAGCCCATAAAAATAAATATGGCTTTCAAGTTTTGAAATATCATTATATACTTCAAGATGTTTTAAATAATCTTCATAAACCTTTTGATATAATATATAGCTTAAAATATTTCTCATATTAGAGTTCATATTAAACTTTTCATCTAATTCTTTTTTTATGCTAGAAAAATCTACACTACCTAAAATCTCTCCAGCTCTTTTATCTATTGGCTTATCACCCTTTAAAACTATCCTTTGTAAATCCTTTGGTATTCCTCCTTTTGGAAGTCCAATCATACCTTTACAATAATCAACTACTGAATCTGGAAATGCTAATTTATTTCCTTCTTCTATTATATTATCTTTATTTAAATTATTTTTAGTCATAAATATAGCTAAATCTCCAACAACTTTTGATGAAGGTGTAACCTTTACTAAATTCCCTAAAATATCATTAGCCTCTTTATAATTTTCCTTTACAGCATCAAATTTATCTAAAAGCCCTAAACTTTCAACTTGAGGTTTTAAGTTTGTATACTGTCCACCTGGAATTTCATATCTATATATTTCAGTTGAAGTATTTTTTAAATCTCCTTCAAATTTCTTATATACATTTCTTAAATCTTTATAGTATTTTCCTATTTCATCATATCCTGCTAAATTGATATTAGTATCTCTTTCTGTAAATCTTAAAGCCTCAACAAGTGAGTTTATTGAAGGTTGACTAGTAAGTCCAGACATAGTCTCAACTGCACAATCAACAATATCAACTCCTGCTTGAGATGCTAAAAGATAAGTTGCTATACCATTTCCTGTGGTGTCGTGAGTGTGTAGGTGAATTGGAACTTTAATATTTCTTTTAAGTTCTGAAATTAAGTTGTATGCAGAGTATGGTTTTAAAAGTCCTGCCATATCCTTAATACAAATAATATCACTTCCTAAACTCTTAAGTTGTTTTGCCATTTCCACATAATATTCTAAATTATATTTACTTTTAGTTTCATCTAAAATATCACCTGTATAACAAATTGCAGATTCAACAATTTTTCCAGTTTCAAGTGCATACTCAATAGACGGTTTCATATTCTCAACCCAATTAAGTGAATCAAATATTCTAAAAATATCTATTCCTTGATTTGCAGACTGATTTAAAAATTCCTTTATAACATTGTCTGGATAATTCTTATATCCAACTCCATTTGATGCCCTAAATAACATTTGAAAATTTATACTTGGAATTAATTTTCTAAGTTTTTGCAGTCTAATCCAAGGAGATTCATTTAAAAATCTGTATGCAACGTCATATGTTGCTCCTCCCCAAACTTCAAGAGAAAATAAATCTTTCATATATTTTTCTGTATGTTTTGAAATATTTAATAAATCATAATTTCTAAGTCTAGTAGCTAAAAGTGATTGATGTGCATCTCTCATAGTAGTATCTGTTATTAATAATTTATTAGTATTTTTTATACTATCAATATATTTTTCTTTTCCAAGTTCTCTAAATAAAATATTACTTCCTTTTACTTTATTAACCTCAATATCTTTTGGAATATATATTTTATCAAACGTAGGTTTTTCACAACATTTATTATCATTTACAACTTTATTGCCTATAAAGTGAAGTAATTTTGTTCCTCTATCTTTTCCATCTTTTATATCAAACAAATTTGGATTTTCATCTATGAATTTCGTACTACATTCTCCATTTAAGAAATTTTTATTATTTAAAACGTTAACTAAAAAACCAACGTTAGTTTTAACTCCTCTAATTCTAATTTCTTTTATAGATCTTATCATCTTCTTTATTGCACCTTTAAAGTTTCTATCCCAAGAAATAGTTTTAACTAATAAGCTATCATAGTATGGGCTAATATTTGCCCCTGTAAATCCATTTCCACCATCAAGTCTTATACCAAACCCTGAACCTGTTCTATAAACTCCAATTTTACCATTGTCTGGCATAAAATTATTTTTTGGATCTTCAGTAGTTATTCTACACTGAATTGAATATCCATAAATTTTAATGTCTTCTTGGCTTTTTATATTTATTTCATCTCCGTCTAATCTCTCACCCATAGCAACTAATATTTGACTTTGTACAATATCAATTCCAGTCACCATTTCAGTTATTGTATGTTCAACTTGAACCCTTGGATTCATTTCTATAAAATAATGATTACCTAAACTATCAACTAAAAATTCTAAAGTTCCTGCATTTTTGTAATTAACACTTCTTGCAAGCTTTAAGGCATCATCGCATATATTTTTTCTTAAATTTTCATCAAGTGAAAATGCAGGTGCATATTCAATTATTTTTTGGTGTCTTCTTTGAAGTGAACAATCTCTTTCATAAAGATGAACTATATTTCCGTAATTATCACCTAAAATTTGTACTTCAATATGTTTTGGATTATCAAGATACTTCTCAACAAATATTAAATCTTCACCAAATACTTTTTTTGATTCGCTACAAGCCGTTTCATATTCAATTTGTAATTTTTCATCACAATGTACAACTCTCATTCCACGACCACCGCCGCCATTTGATGCTTTAAGCATAATTGGATATCCAATTTCTTTAACTGTATCTTTTAATTCATCAAAAGTTTTTATAGCTTTATCAATACCTGGAATAGTTGCTACATTTGCTTTTTTAGCAATCTTTTTTGAGTTTATTTTATCTCCCATAAGATCCATAACATCAGCTGAAGGACCTATGAATATAATATTATTTTCTTCGCATTTTCTAACAAATTCTGAGTTTTCAGATAAAAATCCATATCCTGGGTGAATTGCATCAACATTCTTCTTTTTTGCAAGTTCAATTATTGAGTCTATATCCAAATAAGCATCAATTGGACCTTTACCCTCACCTATTAAATATGATTCATCAGCCTTTGTTCTAAATAAACTATACTTGTCTTCTTTTGAATAAATTCCAACACTTTTTATACTAAGTTCAGAACAAGCTCTAAATATTCTTATTGCAATTTCTCCTCTATTAGCGACTAGAATCTTCATTTTATTCCTCCCATATTAAGCACAAATATTTTTGATATACTATATATGTTTATACTAAAGATGATAAATAAATAACTTATAAATATTATAGTCTTAAAATTTAAAATTTTCTAATACTTTTTAAATTTTTTTCTTATTTTTGTATTTTTATATAAAATATGTATTACAATAAAGGTAATCAAATTTAAAGGAGGCAATTTTTATGAATTTTGAAAATAATTTGGATAAATATGCGCAACTTGCAGTTAAAGTTGGTGTAAATATTAAACCAAATCAAACTTTAGTGCTTAGAAGTCCTATTGAGTGTGCATATTTTGTTAGAAAAGTCGTTAAAGAGGCATATAACTGTGGTGCTAAAAAAGTATATGTTGAATGGTCTGATGAAGAATGTACTTTAATTGAATACTTAAATGCACCAGAAGAAATATTTAATGAATATCCAAAATGGACTGCAGATAAATATACAGACATAGCAAAAGAGGGTGGTGCTTTCTTAACTATATATGCACAAAACCCTGATCTTTTAAAAAATGTAGATCCACAAAGAGTTGCTAATTTCCAAAAAGCATCTGCTAGTGCACTTAAGGAATGGAGAAGTTATACTTTAAGCGATAAATGTAAGTGGAGTATAATTTCAATACCAACTGAATCTTGGGCATCTAAAGTTTTCCCAAATGATAAAGATTGTGTTGATAAGTTATGGGAAAAAGTATTTACTTGTACTAGAGTAGATAATGATGATCCAGTTTTAGCTTGGAAAATTCATAACGAAAACTTAAAAACTAAGACTGATTACTTAAATGAAATGAACTTTAAAAGCCTTCATTTTAAGAGTGATAAAACAGATTTAACTATGGAACTTCCAAAAGATCATATTTGGCAAAGTGGTGCATCTAAAGACTTAAATGGTGATGATTTTAATGCAAATATGCCAACTGAAGAGATATTCTCAATGCCTCATAAATTCAAAGTAAATGGAGTTGTTTATAGCACTAAGCCATTAGTTTATGGTGGAAATGTTATTGATGAATTCTTCTTAAAATTTGAAGAAGGTAAAATAGTTGATTTTGATGCAAAATGTGGACTTGAAACTCTTAAGAAATTAATAGCTACAGATGAAGGTTCAAAATATTTAGGTGAAGTAGCTTTAGTTCCATTTGATTCTCCAATTTCAAACACTAATACTATCTACTACAATACTCTGTTTGATGAAAATGCATCTTGTCACTTTGCGATAGGTTCTGCATACAAAAGTTGTATAAAAGATGGGGTAAAATATGAAGATTCTGAACTTGATAAGTATGGAATAAATGATAGTTTAACTCACGTTGATTTTATGATTGGTAGTGAAGATATGAATATAATTGGAACTACATATGATAATAAAGAAATTGAAATCTTTAAAAACGGAAATTGGGCATAAAAGTTTACACAAAAAAAGTCTTCTATAATAAGAAGACTTTTTTTAATTAATTCTTGTACCTCTAATTGTAACACGGTTTTGACCACCGTAATCACAAGTAAATAAAGTTATATCAGCATCAGTTTGAACCATTGAATCAATGTCTGTACCTTCTATCTTTAATATTTGTGTTGCAGCATATCTATAAACCATTCCATTTACATTAGTAAATGTTATTTCATCCCCAGGAACTAATTGTGATATATAACCAAAATGTCTTCTATAGCTATGTGCCATAATAATCATCGAATCGTCATATATATTTCCTTCATACAAACAAGGTGTTTGTTTTAATTTATCATAGTCCCAGTCCATTTGAACAGGTAGAGATAATCCTAATTTTGGGATATTTACTATACCAATATATTTTAGTCCATCGACTTCAATAAATGGCATTTCATCACCATATTTTACATTATATTTACTTTCAATATTATCCTTTTCAGATAATGTGGGTATCATATATTGAACTTTACTTAATTCTTGCTTTGAAGTTAAATCTGCATTTATTTCTTCAATAATGTTTGAAGTTGTAATATACATTCCAATAGATATTAAAATAATCCCACTACCTATTAATGCAATAACACTTCTTTGTTTTTTAGTCATTTTTTTTTGCCTTAACTACCCCTAAACTAACAAGCACTATTCCAGCTACAAATAAAATTGGTACTGGCCACCATAGTAATCCTGTTTGTGGTAATTTATCTTCCTCATCACTATCATTTAAATTATTATCTAAATCATCTTCTTTAAATTCATCAGGTAATATTCCGCTTCCATCGTCATCTCCTTCGAATTCATCAGGTAGTATTCCGCTTCCATCGTCATCTCCTTCAAATTCATCAGGTAGTATTCCACTTCCATCGTCATCTCCTTCAAATTCATCAGGCAATGTTCCACTTCCATCTTCATATCCTTCAAATCCATCAGGCAACGTTCCACTTCCGTAGTCATCATCTTCAAATCCATCAGGTTGTGTACCACTTCCATCATCATAATTTCCATCGTCATCCGGTAGTGTTCCACTATCATAATCCTCTTCCACAAATTCATCAGGTAGTACTCCACTTCCATCTTCTTCTGTGTTAGTAATTATTACTTCCATACCATAATGTTCATAAGTTACTGCATAGTTACTTGGAATATTTCTTTCCATAACTAGCCACTCACTATTTGGATCTAAATCAGTCCAAGTATGTTTCCAACTATTTTGCTTACTAAGAATAACAGTTGATTCTAAAACATTATCTTTGTATAAATCCACAGTTACTGATTGAGGAAGGTCCCCATCATAATATTGATCCCATTTTTTTTCAACTTTTAAACTAGTTTTCTCTTCTTCTTCTTCAAAAACTTTAGTTTCAACTTTAACATCGTATACTAATTCATTAGTAACAGGATCTTTTGTTGGAACTGATACTATAAATGATTTAGTTTGAATTTTTTTACCATTTAAAGTAGTATCATCTACTACTACTAGATATACTCCTAAATCAACATTGTTAAAAACTAAATTTCCATAGCTATTAGTAACTCCACTTCTATGCTCCTCCATATCATATATAAAAGTATATGGAATAACTGTATCGGCTAATTTTGCCCAATTATTAGAGTCTCTTAAATTTTTCTGATTTATTGCATACTTGCTATATTTTCTCTCAAATGATTCAATTCCATCTTCTGATAAACTAGCAACTTTGTATAACGTAAATTTAACATCACTAAGTGCCGTTCCTTCATACGAATGGTTTATACTTATAGAACCTTTAGCTTCTAAATTTATTAATGCAGGTTCATTTGCAAAAACTAAATTCATAGGTAAAATAAATACAGTTATTAAAGTGCATAATATTTTAGTAACTAAATTTTTCATTGATTCACCTCCCAATACTTTTATCTTCTACTTCTCCTAAATATAAAAATAGCACTAACTATAAATATAATTAATGCAGCTGCTACTGAAGATATTATTATATAATCAGCCATTAAAGCTTCATTACCTATACTATTATCCATTTCATATTCAATTTCATCTATTCTATTTGCATGTACTAAAAGTCTATGTGAATTAACTCCATATGGTGTACAAGTAACCAAAGTTGCTAAATCTCTATACTTTTGAATAAGTAAACTATCAACTTCTTCTGGAAGTACAACTTCCATATCAAACACTTCATAAATCATTGTTTGATTAAGTACTTTTATTATTATTTTATCTCCAAGTACTAATTTATTTATATCTGTAAATAATTTTGCAGAAGGTAGACCAGTATGCCCAGTAAGAACTGTGTGGGTACTTTCTCCTCCTATTGGAAGTGACGATCCTTCTAGGTGTCCAACCGCCCTTTGAAGTACTGGTTCATCGGTTCCGTGATATATTGATAAATTTACACCTATACTTGGAATTTCAACTGAACCTATAATTTGTGTATTCTCTGATATTTTAAGTTGTGATAAATAATCTTCATTTTCACTTTTTCCATTTATAAGTTTTTGTGGACTGTTAAGTAATCTTTCATTATAGTCTTTGGCATTACTATAAATTTGCTTTATTTCCTCCTCAGAAGTAGCACTAACTAAAGTGTTGTATCCACCAACTGCACGTGAACCCATCATTTTATTATATACGTTACTTACTGTAGGGTATGATAAAATACCAAGTCCTATTATAAATAATAGGACTGGTAACATTGATGTTAATTTTTTCATTTATGAATATTACTTAGAAGAACGACGCTTAGATATCATTACTGCCACTGATCCTATCATTAACGCCCCACCTGCTACTGTAAATATAGTTGTACCTATACCTCCAGTTTCAGGTAATAATGCTCCACTAGTATTTACTATTATTGAACTTAAACCAAAACTTTCATTGTCAGTTGTTAATTCATTTACAGTTCCATCTTCATTGTATGTTGCAGTTATTGTAAATACAATATCGTCTATTTTATTGTATCCATCTAATGGTTTTGTTTCTTTTAAAGTATACTCAACAGCATCATCTAAACCAATTATTTTAAACTTACCATTAGTACCTGTAACTATTGTTGCAGTTCCTTCTTTAGCAACTGTATATACATTAGTACCATCGTCTAAAGTAAATTCTGTAAATAATACTTCACCATCTTTATTTGATAATTCAAACTCAACACCTGGTAATAATTCACCATCTTCAACTTCAGCTGTTTTAGTAGCTTCTATTTCAAAAGTATAATCTTTAACTACAACTTCTGGCGTCTTATCTGTTGATTCGCTATCATATGGATCATTACTGTACTCTAAATCAACTCTATTGTCATTAGACTGTGGAGCCATTACAGCATTTTCATTTAATATAGCACTGTATTCAACTGTTAAAACAGAACCTTGAGGTACAACTCCATCTTCATAAAGTTTCATTACATTTATAGATAGCTCAAACTTTGTTTCTACAAGTTCTCCTTCTTCATCTACTTTTTCTTCTACTGAAATAATTTCATAATACTTGGCATCTATTTCTTCACCTTCAGCATCTTTAACCTCTATGTTATTATTAAACGTTAATCCTTTGTCCATTGTATCACCTAATATATAAGTGTACTTAGTATATCCTGTTATATCTGAAGGTAATTTAGCAAGTAATCTAAAGTAAACAGTATCTCCTATTTGATTGTCTCCAACAGGTCCCCATTCACCAGTATCATTATGAAGTATTTCTTTATCAACATCTGGTTGTGAACCTTTTAAATTAACAGTAACATCAGGATCTTCTTTAGTATTCTGTAAGAAAACAGCTGATACTGCTCCTTCTTTTCCATCTGTTCCAGTTTCCACTGTATCTATTACTATATAGTAACCTGTATCAACAGTTAAAGTAACTGTCTCTATTCCTTCATTATCTACAGTAACTTCATTACTGCTAGCATCTGCAGTTATTTTATTTTTTTCTACAAAATCTTTTATTGTAGTAGCTAAATCTGTCATCTGTTCTGGCGTTTTTTCAGATATAAATTCAACTGCAAATTCACTTAAATCAATTAAGTCACTCAATGTTTTTTCTTTTTCATCTTCAATGAATTTAATGAATTCTGAGTCATTTCTAAATAATTCTTCGAATTCTCCATTTAGTGTGTAACTACCTTTTTCATTATCATTTGGGTTTAAAACTAAGTCAAATATTTTGTAAGCTTTAAACTCATGTGCTTCACGTACAAGATTATCATATTCATCTAATACTTTACTTAAAGTAATACCAGTAGACTTTGGATTATTGCTAATAGTAATACTTCCTTTACTAGTTGCGAAAGCTGTTATATTATAACAAATCACCATAGCAAATGATAAAACTAAACTTAATAATTTCTTCATTTTTATTTCTCCCTCTCTTTTATTTGTATTTTTTCTTAATAAGAACTCCTGCACTAATCATACTAGTCATTCCTATTAATATATTATAATGAACTCCCACACCACCAGTTTCTGGTAATATATAGGATTCCTTAACGTTACCAACTGTTATAATTTCATTATTTGAAATAACAACATTAACTAAATCTTCATATAAACCTTCTGTACCTTTAATATAGAATAATTTGTGTTGACCTATTATATAACCATCTGGTGCTTTAGTTTCAACTAAAACATACAGAGTATCAAGTTGTAATAATTCATTTTCTTCAACAGTTATCATTCCATCTTTACCACTAACTAAATTAGTTATTAGTACATTTCCAGTTGGTTTACCATCTTCATCTGCAAGATATAATTCAAATTCAGCTCCTTCAAGTAATTCTCCAGTAGCTTCATCATTTTTAACTATCTTAAACCCAATATTTTTTTCTTCCTCTTCTTCTTCAGGTTCTATGTCTGGTTCTTCACCAGGCATAACATTTGCTATTTTATTATTTACTATATCAGGTGTCGAAACTTCTCCACTTTGAACAGTAGTTATCGTAATCTGCATATTATTAGATACTTCTATTATCCAATAACCAGTAGGTATTTCATATCCATCTGGTGCTTTAGTTTCTGTTAACTTATATACTTCCCCTGGAATAATTCCTGGGAATGATAATATACCATCTTCTTCAGTAGTTATTTCTAAATAATAACCTGAAGGTTTATAAGTTAAATCTTCTTTGCTAACAACTTGCTCTATTTTAAACTCTGCATTAGCTAATGGATTATCTCCAGTGGCATCTGTTTTAGTAAATTCTATCTTATTATCTTGAGGTTGATACGGCCACATATGAACTTCAACTTCTCCACTATGCCAAGAATCAACTATAGCAGAACCATTCATATCTCCACCAACTATTTGACCATTTGCTCTATCATACATATAAAACTCTGCATTCGGAGCTATAATATGTCCTAAGAATCCTGAAATTAAATCTCTAAGATTAACTTTATGGCCACCATTATCAGTTTTTATATTTGGTAAATTGAATACTATATTATTTATATATCCAAACTCACTACCTTCTCCTTGACCACCACCTGCATTAAATGGCATACTATCAACAAAAATAATCGGCATAAATTGGAAATATTCTCCGTTTATTTGTCCAAGTCTTCTTTCTCCAAGCCATCCGTATGGTTGTAAATCAAACCCATTAAAATTTTGACCACTAATAGGTAATGAATCTCCAACTATATTTATATGAGTTGGTACTGGATATGGTCTAGTTTTTGGATCATATCCTTCTGGATAAATTAAATCTATTATATTTAATTTATCTGAATCTTTTATTATATAATCATAACCAACTTGTAGCTTAAGATATCCATTTTCATCTGGCTTTACTATGTGATTATATCCTTGCTTTAATTTTTCTGTTTCTTCTGGAAACTCTATAGTTGGACCTTCTATTAACTTACTAGCACTTTCTATTATATCTTTTTTTGCTAAATCAAAGTCAATATAGTTATCATTTGTCATAATTGGTGATTTACCATAATTGTTTGGTCCAACTATTTTATTACCATTACTATAGAAATAATAATTATCAGTTATATTATCCGCTTCTTTTTCAACGGTAACTGTATTTCCAGTTAACTTTGTATATAAATTAGGTTTAGGATTTTCATCTAGTACTAAATTACCATTTTCATCAATTTGGTTTTCAAAATCATAGTTTATATTGAAACTTGAAACATTAATTTTATTTTCTAATAAGTTTCCAACATATGATGATATGCCATTACTATAATCTGATGCAATAAGAACTCCTGTTCCTCCAAATCCACTATTTCCAGATACTGATCCTACTGAATTTAATAATTCCCAAGAACCATCACTTCCTGGAACAGTATTAGTCCAATATTTAGCTTCATATTGATTGCCTTGATAATTAACTATATCTCCAGCACTATATGGCATTCCATTTGGATAATCTATACTTCCATCTTCATTAGGTTCAACTATCATTTCCCAAGAATCATCACTTCCTGGAATGCTAGTAGTCCACCAGTTAGCTTTGTAAGTTTTTCCATCATACTTAACTAGATCTCCACTATTATAAGTTGATCCTGGAATATAATCAGCTGCTTCTTGATTAATTGTAAGTATTGATGCTACTGTTGATGCTTCAGAATTATCATCTCTATCAAATGTGTAGTATGCATTTTCTTTTGCTACTATTGGACCCACTATATGAGTTCCTTCAACATCATTAAAAGAAAATACATTAAAGCTATTTAATATATTTTCATAAGTATATGAACCGCCATTGCTTATAAAGGTATCATCACTTGGAGTTGCATATACCATAGGTGTAACTAAGAATAATTGCATTGATAATGTATCACCTATTATTAATTTTGTAGCTTCTGGTATATTTGATACTAAGGGATATGATAAATCTGTTCCAATTCCTATAACTTGAATTGTTGTATCTGTTATTAATCCTTCTTTTTCGTACTGTGCAGGTATTCCTATTAAATCAATAGTATCTCCTGCATTTAGTGAAAGGAATGTATAT